>VEQH01000007.1 GCA_018883325.1 Flavobacteriales bacterium
ATTACAAACTTATATATAACAAAAAAGGACTTTGAATTCAAAGTCCTTTTTTGTTATGTTAGCTTCTTGCTACTTTCTAATTTTAATCAATATTCGTTTTACTATATTCTTGACGTTTTGACTATTTAGTTCAATAAACCATTTCATCAGGTTGTCATTCCATCTTTGTGGGTGAAAAGTAAACATGATTTGATTTGGTAATTTATTTTGCTCAAATGCTTTTATAATTTCATCTGTTTCAGAGAACTTTTGAGTGAAGGTTGTACTCACTTTATCTCTTACACTAAACTTTTCACTATTCCATGTTCTGCCTGTATCTGTTAAGTAGAACACTTTATTAAAATCGGTATCGAAATACGGTTCTGCTATAATTCCAAGTGCTTTATAATCGTTTGTTTTCCAAAGGTCTTTGCTGTCGTATTTAGACATAGGGCTGCCATGCATACAAATCGTTGATACAGGTGCTAATTTTCTCAGTAAATCTAAGTTCTTAGTGAAGTCTTTAAAAGCTAAATCAACATTGCCATTCGTTGTTGTAATATTCTCGTAATGATAGCCTATTTCGTGACCTAATGCACTGATTTTTTTAATAATTTCTTCGTTCCAACTTTCTTTTACTGCTCGAAAGTAATAAACTCCTTCAATTCCAAGTTCTGCTTGAAGCTCAGCAAAACATAAAGAATTTTCTGGATTTAAATCAACATCGTGTCGCAATATTATTACTTTGTTTTTTGGTTGAATAATGAATTTATGATAGGTTTGAAATTCATAACCTGCATTTTTCATCGAATCAAGTAAATTCTTATATTTTTTAACGGTAAAATCCATTATTTAAAGTTGTTTTGATAGGTAATATCTTTTGCAATTATTTGTTTAGATTTCGGAAATTCTTCAATATACCAAGTTAAGAAACTCGAGGCATCGATTTTATCTTTGTAGTAATTTGATAATTTCTCCTGCATGTTAGAATTTAAATCAGGGTTACTCAATAATTCAACTCCTTTATTAATTGCATTCAATTGGTCTTCAATGTTACTTTTATAAGAATAGAAAAGTTCATATTTCATTAAATCCAATGCGTTTCCTGACCAATTATCATTTAAAAATATTGCTGGTGAACCAAGAACAGAACTTTCAGCAGCCATAGATGCACCTTCTCCAAAAAAGAGTGATGAATAGTAAAGCGCATCGTGCATTTTATCAAAAGGAATTTTAATTCTATGCTTTTCAATTTCTTCGGGTAAACTTCCTTCTGCTGATATAAAAACCTTTGCAAATTTTGAGAACTCAACTACAGCTTTAATTTTATTTTCATCATTAAAACCTGTTAAACCTTTGTCGTGGTAAGCTTCCCAACTAACGAATCTGAGAATTACAAACTTTTCATCTTTTGATATTTTAAGGTAATCGTAAATTGAATCGTTTGGACGAAAATGATTGGGGTGAAGATAAAATAATTCAATATTACTCTTTATTCGTACTTGATCTTTTCTTAAATCTCTTTTGAAAGTGGTAGATGTAATTAATGAATCTAAGAATTTAGTGAAAATTGTATCGTAAATACCAGAACTTTCTGTGTCAGCAAGCGCAATGTGTCTTTTACCCAAAAGTTTACCCGCAATTGCAGCAAAGGGTGATACACGCGACACAATGAAATCTACTTTTTCTTTTCTAATTATCCTAAAAATAATGGCAGTATTAACGAAAAGCGCTTTTAGTTTTGAAAAAAATCCTTTATTAGGTCGTGTGATTTCATAGGCTTTGATATTGTATAATGCTAATAATTCAAAGCTTATATCTTTTTTACTTGAAACCCAAACAACTTTATGACCTTTGGCTTCAAGTAATTGTTTTACAATTCTAAAATTATGAATTTGGGCAGGATGTCCTGTTACGAAAAGTACTGTCATCTGGTTTTAAAAATTTTAAATAGAAGAAGGAAATACATGAACCCAGGCTTTCGATCTCCTTTTTGAAAAAGTGCGTTTATTTTCTTTTTTGGTATGTTTTCAAATATAGATTTTAATTTAACACGACCTAACAAAAGTCCTTTAATTCCAAAAAATATATTCGTAATTGGATTGAACCAAACTGTTCCTACTTGATAAGATTTTGATTCCTTTATTTCAACTCCATTCACGTAATCGTATGCGAGTTTTGCATAATTAACTCCGCAAGCTTTTGCAAGTCCAACCCAAAGCCATGAACGAGCATTTATTTCTATTAATTTATATTTATTATCTCTAACATCTAATAGGTACTCTATTTCACAAATACCAGTGTATTGAAGTATTTGCATAAGTTTTTTAGATGGAATATACAATTCTGGTTTTTCGATGCTTTCTGCCAATGTTGCTGTTCCAAATCGAAGTGGATGTTCACGAAGTTTGACTCCTACCCAATGGGCTTTGATTTCGCCTTTAACAGAAAAACAAGTGAACGAGATTGTTTTGTTTTCCTCACTATATGGAAGAATTTCTTGAGTGAAAGTTTCTTTAATCGGTATTTTACTTTCTATCTTTTTTAAATTATCACTAAGTTCTTCCTTTGTATTGGAGATTAAAACTTTGGTTTTTGTTTTTTTATAAAAACTTAAGCCATTATTTCCTTTAGTAATTAATGGAAAATTCAGTTTTGTTTGATCACATTCTGAAATTGAATTATATGTTTCATATAATGGATAATCCACTCCAATTTCCGCTGCTATTTTAAGTAATTCAACTTTATCATAGATTTTAAGAACGGTATTTAAGTCTTCGGTTATAATTTTGAAACAAGTACTAAGTTTTTCTTTATTTTTAGAAATGGAGTAAACTGCGTGATCGTTTGAAGGTAGTAATAACCAATTTTTTAGATTGTTTTTTTCTGAAAAATTCAACAGAAAATCAATAAATAATGGGCTATCATAGTCTGGACAGATTTGAAATTTTTGGCAATATTTAGAGTGTCTCGCAACACAATCGGATTTATCTATTACCCAAACAGGAATCCCTTGTTCACCAAGTGCTCGAACATTCGACAAACCTTGAACATGTCCTTCAATAATTATTACCCCGGGTTTAGTATCCATATATTTTCAAAATTCGATTAGCGATAGATTGAGCATCAAGTTCTAATTCCTTAATTTTTTCTAAGCCCAATGTGTATTTTTTTTCTTTATTGAAAGTTATTGCTTTTAGAATTGATTCAGCAATAATTTCAGCATCGAAGTTAGTGACAAAACAACCTTCAACATTTTCTAAAAGCCAAGCGATGTCACCAACATTTGTTGCAACAATAGGACGATTACAAGCCAACGCTTCTTTGATGATATTGGGCGAACCTTCCCATTTTGAGGTTGATAATATACATGCTGAAGATTTAATTTCTTTTATGATTTCATTGTGTTCAATATTGAATACAACTTCTAAATTGATTGAAGGAATTGTTTTTTTTGCAATCTCAACTGCTCTTTTTGCTAGTTCAAAATTCTTAGACTCACGTGATGGATCTGCGGCAAATAATACTTTGTTCTCAATTGATATTTCATGATTAATGAATTTTTCAATTTGAACGCCATTTGGAATTACAGTGAACGTTTTTAAACCTAAATCTTTTGCCATTTGTTGACTTTTCACGATTGTCTCAAACCACAATTTTTCCGAGAAGTAATTTGTAAGTTTTCGCTTCCAACCTTTCATTTGTGCATCGCTTCCCATAAGTGAAACCACAAGTTTGGGTCTGTTTTTTAAAATAAGTAAAACAGCTAAACTTGCAGCAAAAGCCGTTAAAGAGTAGTGCGCATGAACAACTTTAACATGCTCTTTTTTTATAGATTTATAGATAGGGATAACGGCTTTCAAATACCCAAGAGTACCCTTTTGTGAAATGAGGGTGAAGCTGACGTCTAATCCTTTTTCAATTAAACTATCTGCTTGATTTTTTACGAGGATACTTGGTTTTCCTTTTGATTTATTTCCGCTACAAACAAATAATACTTTCAAACTATTTTTTTATTTTGTGTACAATTCAATTGCCGACAGTAGTCTTAAATCATAAGATTCATTCGTGTTAAAATCACCAGCCTCAAATTTCCAAGATTCATTTTCATATAAATATCTACCAACACAATCATCAACTTTCATTTGATATGCATCTGATTGCCCGAAAATACATTGCATTTCATTAACTAAATATCCTTTCGGAGTTTCAAAAACATCAACAGCTTGGGAGAATAATTGGTGTTTATCGGTAATTGCTTTTACAAAATCTAATAGCTCCAAAGGAGGATTTCCATAATCTTTCAGCAACGAACCGCTAGTCATATTGCCTAACATCAGTTTTTTATGTGCAAAAAAAGAATTTCCCATTCTCACAACGCGCCATTCAAATGAGTGGGGAATGTGTTTTTGAAATAAAGCGAAATCTTTTTGAACGTCTAAAGCTCTAGCTTTGTAAACGTCTATTTTTTTAAATAAAGCTTTTGGTTTTGATAACAATCTTATTCCTCTTTGTAAAACGCGACCTTTCTTCAGGTTTGGTCCAACTCTTTTTGTAGCTCCTTTCCCAGAGAATGTAGATTGAATATAATTGATTAACTCTTCTTTTGTGTCGAGAATAACAACACCACTTCCTGAAGCACCAATATTTGTTTTTGCAACGATAGGAAGTTTTATTTTGTTTGAATTTACCCAATCAAGCGCTTCTTTTTCGAAGTAAAAAACTGATGTTTCTGGGTGTGGAATTTTATTTGCTTTCAGCCAATACGAAAAGTATTTTTTATTCTCATAAATCAAAACTTCCTTTAATGAAGGAAAACAAAAATAATTTAGTTCATTAACCAATATTTCTAAACGCTCATCGTAGAGGATTTTAAAAGGAGAAGTTAGTCCAGCAGGTCTTGTCAATAAAATATCTGGTTTGTAGTTTTCGATTTGCTCAAGCCAATTTGCTCTGCTAACATCAACGACAATAAAATCAAGATTTAATTTTTCACAGGCAATTTTCCATTTTTGTTCTGAGCCTGCAATTTCATTTGTTAAGATGACAAATTTCACGGTAGTAGTTTGTTTTTGTTTATTAGGTCAAAAAATATTGGATTTGAGAATTTATGCCAAAATCCTTCGTTTGTTTTTAGTTCTGTCGAATTTAATTGTTGAAAATACAATTCTTTATTGTAAATCGTCCAAATTTCATCGGAAATCTCCTTTGATTTTTCATTGACAAATTCAATAAACCAATCATTGTAAGAGAAAGAAGGGTAGTTTTTTATTTTTTTGATGTATTTCTGCCAAATTCTTTTGACGATGTAATTCAAATTCCCTTTTAAAAAGTCTTTTGGTGCATAGCCATTTGACAACTCAATATCGAGTAGGGCGGGGTAGAATTTGGAAATTAGTTGGCAATATAATTTAGGGTGTTCCAAGAAACTTACTTTTTTGTCCAATTTCCGCATAAAATGATGTTTGGAAAGCGTCAACTTTTCTAAATAGGATTCTTGTAAATAGACTGGGACAACAGTTTCTACAAATTTTGAATAAATCCGAATATCTTGATTGTGGTGTATTTTCCCAACTAATTCATTTAAAAAGTATAATTTATTTCTATTTTTATCCTTCGTCATCCAAGGCAAAGAATTTACCATTTCCATCAGCTGAATTGTTTCTGATTCATTTAATTCGATAAAATAACGCTTTAGTTGATTTCTTAGATTTTCATCTTTCGATAATTTATTTTCATTGAAATCCTCAAAAAATGGAGAAGCAAAATAATCATTGTAAGAAAGTCCGCGGATGTTTTCTCCTCCCAAATGACCAGTAAATAAAACCTTTAGCGGGTGTATTTCGGTAAGTTCTGCAATTGCCGCTGTTCGGTGTGCTCTATGTAAATGTGCATTTCCTTCATCAAGATTAATTGTTTGATCAACCCATTTTAAATACCATTCTTTAGTTGGTTTTGTATTAGCTACATTGAAATAAGTTAAACCTAGTTTTTTACAAATATTTCTAGCAATTTGAATGTCTCGATTTCTCTCATCTCCATACGTGAAACAAATGGGTTTAATCCCAAGGTGTAAAAGCGCAGCAAGAATCACTCTTGAATCAAAACCTCCAGTTAAGGTTAGACCTATTTCCTGATTGGGTATATTTAATGTTTTCCTTTTTATTATTGCTAAAATTTCTTCACCAATTTCATTTTCGGAAATCGAAACAGCTTTTTGAAGATTATTCCATAATTTATCTGAAAGATGAGGTTCCTCATTTAAAGTTGTACTTACATCGTGATGAAATAGACTGAATAATGCGTTATTGAGCTTGTTTGGTTGCACGGTTTTGAATGATTTTTTGTTTTATCAAAGTTAAAGATAATCCCATTAGTGCACCAAGGTAAAGAAGTATATACCCTCGTTGATTTACACCTTGCATTGTTCCTCCAATAGATAGAAAAGCTTGTACTGCAACCAGCGCGGCTGATGTGGCTAAAATTTCTTTTGAAATTTGAGAATCTCCCAATAATCTTTTATAGAATATTTGCCGTTGAATGATGTGCACATAAACTCCTATGAAAAGTAAAAGTCCTATAATTCCTGCACCCCCCAACATGTTTGAATAATCAACATGCAACATTCTTTTTCGACCTTGGTAGTCCTTTTTCATGAATACGTTAAAACCAAAAAACACCCTATCGATACTTACAAAAGTTTGTTCAATAGTATATTGAATTTCTAAAAGTCTTCCTTCACTTTCGTTTTCTTGCAATTGATCTACCGTCATAGAAACCCTTTCTTGTCTTGCTTCAAATCGTTTTTCAATAATTGGAACGTAGTAAGGAGATGCTAAAAAGAGTAACAAAACGATTACAGGAACACTTCTTACTAATCTCGATTTATAAGGTGTCAATAAAGTGTAGAAGAAAAAACCAAAGCTCATTGCTAAAATTGCTGATCTTTTCATACCAAGTAAAACGGTAATTACTCCAACTAATAAGGCGACTAAGGCAATCGTCTTATATTGATTATTTGTCTCAAAACGTAAGTAAAGTGGAATTCCAATAATAAAAATGACAATAGATTTTGTAATATTTACACCTGATTCACCAAAGAAAACAGAATCGTCTTGATAACTCTGTTTACCTACACCTAAAACATTTGAGAAAGCAAAATAGATGATAATTGAGATTACACTTATTAAAATAGACCTTTGAAAGTATAAGAAACGAAGAGGGCTTTTGATAAAATAAAAACCAACCACAAACATTAGGCTGGAGATTGCAAATTTATTGAAAATGTAAAACGAGGTGGCTGGTTCTTCAGAAAACCAACAAAGTATAAAAATATAAAATGTATATCCAACAACTAAGTTTGTGTCAGGTTTACTTTGGTATTTATTGATGAAAAACCAAATTAAAAAAAGCGTCAAAATTACACCGCGAATTACTCCTGGATTTAACGAACCTGGAAAAAATGGGGTAGCAATAGAAGAAAGAACATTCAGAATCGGAATGAAAAGAAAAAAGTAAAATATATTATCTAGTTTTTCTTTAGGCATTTGCTACCGATTTGTGAAGAAAACGAATGTTAGATTTATTTTGTGACTGAACAAAGTCATAGACTTCATTAATTATTTTGTATGGAAAGTTTGTTAAATCACTTTCATCAAATTGCCAATAATTGTATTCGAAAATAGAATTCTTATCCATCATTGCAATATTATACAAAGCAGAGGAATAAAAAGATGCAAAAATTATAGGTTTTTCAATTTTTTCATCAAATAAAATGCATTCCAAAGGTTTATTGAATGATTTAATTGACCAATGATTCGGAATGTAGTCCATCGTTGTTGAACGATGTGGAATATAAAAAACGCTAAAGTTTTTAGTTTCGTAGTACTTTAAAATTGAATTGACTAATTGAACATAAACTTCTTTCTTCATCATTTTTTGGAAAATCAATGGTTGACCGATGAAAAAAACAGTATTATTTAAAGTGTTGTTTTTGAATTGTTTGCTTAAGTATTCATAAGAGTGAAGTTCAATTTTTCTATTTCTTTGGGGTAAATCAAAATTGGTAAAAAATAAAATTCTTTCCCAATTGACGGAATATTTAAGTCTTAAAATTACACGTTCAATCTTGCCGAGTTTATTTCCAACTAATGTTGATTTTAATAATTTGATATCAATATTTAATATTGTACTTATGGAAACAAAACCATCGTCTAAAATGTAAATGAGTGATTTTGTATTTTCATAAATATAGAAAAACCAATTGGAGTTCAAGTTACCCCAGAAAATGAGATCATTTACTTGAATTGATGAAATAATTTTGTCTAATTTTCTTTTGCGCTTAAAAACATTTAAAGCATTGAAAAACGGATTGTTTTTTTTTGCGCTGAATTGTTTCCAAGGAAAATCTATACTAGTCCATAATTCATTTTGAATTATCGATTCTATTTGAGACAAGGTTCTGTGAAAGTCGCTTAAAACAATTAAATGATGTTCCGCTGCTATAAATTTATCAGTATTCCTTGCTTCAACAGCATTTAGATATTGAAGAGGTGTGCGTACAAAGTAGAAGATATTTTTCATTTATTTTCTGAGTGAATTTTTAATATTTCGCAAAATATTTTTTGAAAAATAACCGTTCACAAGCATTTTTAAACCTATTAAGCTTGTTTTGAAAAATTGTTTCTGTTCAGAAGATTCTCTAATTTCATACATCAGTTTTTGTTTTTTGAGGTATGTTTTTTCGCTATTTCCTAAATTGTAATGAGCAATAGCTTTCTCCATAAACAGAATGTAATTCAATAAAAATCGTTGTCGTTTTGAAAAATCTTTGGTTTTGCTAGCTGATTCATTCATTATTCTGTACGTTGCCGTGTCAACAGCAAGGTATTTAACTTTACCAAAGTGAAAGGCATGAAGAATTATTTGAATATCACCTGCAGTTTCCATTATCAATGGGTAAAAACTTTTTAGAAGTTCAGATTTGAAAAAATAGGTGCACATTCTCATGATTTTAACCTGCGTTTTAAAAATATCAACAGGCTCAATCGTTCTGTCTGATAATTCCATTTTCACCACCTTGTTGAAAGCGGTTTTTTTAGAATTATTGTGAACGTATAATTTCGTGAAATCTGTAGTTATTGTTTTGAATTCGGGATTACTAACCATAAAATTCGTTTGAATTTGCAGTTTTTGAGGAAAGTGCCAAAAATCATCTCCTTCACAAATAGCAATAAATTCACCCCTACACATTTGAATTGAATAAAGTAGATTGAATTTTCCATTTGGAACTCCGTTTGCTGCTATTTTGTTTTCCTTGTTGTGAAGGAACAAACGAATTTTAGTAGGATATTTTTTTGCATATTCCAAACAAATTTTTCTCGTGTCATCAGTTGAATCATCTTCACCAATTAAAATTTCAATGTCAAAATCTGTTTCTTGATTCAGAATACTTTCGATACTCTGAGCGATATAATCTTCGTGATTATATGTAACGAGGATGACACTAACTTTAGGATTTAGTGTGACCGTATTTTCAACTTCAATTACTGGTTTGTTAATCGTGAGTTTGTCGGGCATCAGGTTGAATAAATAGAATGTTGTATGTTTAAAATTTGCTAAGTAAACGTTTGTTAAGAACTCCTTTTATAGTTGAAATAGTACTAACAATGTAAATTAATCCTTCGTTTTTGATAATCCAATTGACAAAAAGATAAACAAGTAAATATGAAATTGCAAAAATTATTCGAGTTGCAAATTGATTTAAATCTAAATATTCAAAAAGTAAAAATCCAGGAATTAATAAAAACAATCCATTTAAGAGATGATAAAGATGCTTTAAAATTGAAAGGTTTGAATGTTTCTTAAGAACAATGATATTCAGAAATGAAACGATAAATTTAGAGATTACCCACGTGACTGTAAACCACCAAATGGTAAGGAAGAACGCAAAGACAAAAGGGAGTAATCCAACTGATTTACGCAATATACCGTAATAAAAATTCTCTTTTGCTTTACCTTTACTCATCAATGCATTCCACATCAAGGAATTTAGAGGGATATTACAACTTGCAATTATTAATATTTGAAAGATAGGAACAGATGCTTGCCATTTATTTCCAAAAATCAACAGAATTATATCAGGACCAATGAAATAAAGCAGTCCAGATAAAGCATAACTTAAAAAAGAAATGATGGAAAACATCCTAAAATAAATCTTTTGATATTCACTTTCATTATCCTGAACTTTACTTAAAACAGGGAATAAAACCCTAATAATCGATGTTGAAGAATATTTAGTAACCTGATCCACCAATGTGGACGATCTTGAATAAAAACCAACTGTCGCAGGCGAAAATATTTTTGCCAATAAAAGCACATCAAGTCGTATGAAAATGTTATTCAACACTCGCTCTAAAAATGCATAAATACTAAATCCCATTAGTCTTTTAACTTCGTCCATTGAGAAATGAAAACTCGGTTTCCAAGATGAAGTTGACCATAATAATAACGTACTGAAGAATCCAAAACTTAATGTTTGAGTTACTAAACTGTAAACGCCCCAACCTTGATAAGCGCAAATAACACCTAAAGTTCCACTTACGATAGAAGCAACAAATGTTCTTAAAGTCAAAGCTTTGAAGTTTAACTCTTTGTTTAAAATTGTGTTTTGAACACGATTAAAAGAATTAAAAATAAAAATCAATGATAACCATCTAACTAGATCAGTGACAAGTGGATTTCCGTAAAACTTCCCAATTAAAGGAGCCGATAAGAAAGTGATTATTGTTAAAATTGCACCAGCAAAAACATTGAAGAAAAAGATTGAACTATAGGTCGTTTGTGTGTTTTTTTGGCTTTGAATTAAAGCTGATGAAAATCCAATATCGATAAAAACACTACTGATACTAATAAAAGCCATTGCCATTGCGATTAGCCCGAATTGTTCTGGACCTAACAGTCTCGCTAGAAAAATAGAGACAATAAAGCTATTCCCTTGAATAAAAATACGTCCAAGTATATCCCAAGAAAACGCTTTAATTGTTTTATTCTTAAGTGAGCTCAATGGTTAGATTCATTAATGATTAATTCTGCTAATTTCCAATCCAAAGGCTCGTCTAAATCAATTGAATCCAGTGCAGACATTTCATATTTTTTAATGCTTGTGAATTCTGAAAATTGCTTAGATTGAATTGTTTCTACTGAAAATATATAGATTGCACCATTGTATTCGTATGTTTTTGGTGCACTTTGTCTACTTGTGAAATTTCCTTTTTTGGATAAACCTAAAAACCCCAATTCATTTTCTTCAAATAAATTAAAGTAAGGATTACATTTTGTTTCTTTTACGCTGACAACCATTTCACAAGCTGTTGATGTCTCGTATGTATTCAATGCTTCTAAAATGTGCTTAGAAGTCCTAAAAGGAGAAGTTGGCTGTAGTAATATGATCGAATCAAAGGTTATTTCTTGCTTTTTATAATATTCAATTACGTCTAAAATAACTTCACGAGAAGAACTTGTGTCGCTTGCTAAACTTGTTGGACGAACATAATCATAATTCAATCCTCTTTGTTTCGCAATTGAATTGATTTCTTCATCCTCGCTAGAAACGCAAATTCGTTGCTCTTCAAACAGTGCTTGAGCCGCTTCAATTGTGTAGTGGATTAAAGGTTTTCCGTTGAGTAATTTAATGTTTTTCCTTGGAATTCCCTTGGAGCCACCTCTTGCAGGAATTACAACTAAGTATTTATTTGTGTTAATCATAGGTTAAAGTTGAAGGTATTAATGTCTTCATTTGCACGAATATAATCTTCATGTTTTCCTATGTCTAACCAATATCCATGATGCGAAAAACTTTTTATTTTTAGTTTTTTGGCAATAATTTTTTCCATGAAATCTGTTGCAGAAAATGGGCGATTTTCAGGAATTAATTCAAGTAATTGTTTTTTGAAAATATAGATACCACCGTTTGAATAATAGGTATAACTTGGTTTTTCTTTAAGATCTGTTACAAAATCATTTTGCAATTCCATAACTGCATAAGGAATATTTACTGTGTAAGGAATCGTTACAACTGATAAATCGGCATTTGATTGAATAAAGTCTAAGTAGTAAGCTTCTAGGTTTACATTATTTAATAAGTCTGAATTGCATACCATAATTGTTTCTTTATCAAACTCTTTAATTAGTTTAATTGAACCAATAGTTCCCATTGGGAATTCTTCACGAATTGTACTTATTTCAAAATTTTCATTCTTTTTTTCATTGGCAAATCGTTCTAATTGATCAGCTAGATAATTAATAGAAATCCAACATTTAGAAATTCCATGAAGTTTAAAGGAGTCAATATTGTATTCAATTATTGGCTTATCTCCAACTTTTAATAGTGGTTTTGGCGTTGATTCTGTTAAAGGTCGAAGACGTTCACCTTTTCCTCCAGCCATAATTACACATTCAATAGGTAAAATTGTTTTTTTTGTTCGGAAGTTGATGCAGTCAATGATTTTTTTCGATTCAGAAACGATAGGTACAATTTTCAACTTCTTTTCCCTGAATTCAATCAGTTTTAATAAAAATTGATTATCGCCTTCGATTAAGTATTTTGGATTAAGGTTCGCAACTGTTAGCACTTTATCTTCAATAGAAATACCTTTTATTAGTCCTCTTCTGATGTCGCCGTCGGTAATTGAACCTTTTAATAAATTTTCGTTGTCAACAATAAAAAGTAGCGCATCCTGAGCAAGTTCATCAAGAAGGCTTAAGGCTTGTTTAATCGTTGTATCTTCTTGAATCAGATGTTTTTTCCAAGTCATTTTCCGTTTGTAGTAGTTTGTTAATTGTCAATTCGATTGAGTCGGAACGAAAGTAAGGATTTTCCCCTAAATATTCTTTGTTAATGTAAGTTCTTGCTTTATCGCATATTTGATTGTAAACAAATTCAATATCAATTACATTTTCAGGTGCAAATCGCCCTTTTTGTCTATCGCCAATATTTATCACATACTTTTGAAAACTAGCGGCTTCGATAATTCCACTTGAAGTATTACCTAAAAGTAAAGCAGAATGCTTCATGCACGAAAAATAGGATTGCGAACCAAAGCTTTCTACAATTTTTATTGAATCATTTTCCTTTTGAAGTTCGTAAAAAGCATTTCTAAATATTGAGCCGTTTGTATCAGCATTTGGAGGATTGATTACCAATTGGAATTCGCTTGCCAAAGTTCGAAGTGCATTAACTGTTATTTCGGCATAAGCTTCATTTTTTTCGAAGTTAACTGTTTCGGGGTTCACAGTGATTAAAATCGTTGGAATAGACAAATCAATCTTCCATTTTTCATAAAATTCGGAAATCGAAAGTAAAGGAAGATTCACTTGATTTAATAAACTCAATGAACCAATAACAGTCGTAGTGTTTCTAAGACCAGTTAATTGCCAAACTTTTTCCGCGTTAATTTCCAAGCTAACAAAATGCAAATGCGATGCTAAAGTAAGTTGATGTCTATAAATATTATCAATCGCTCCAAGCGTAATTTCTCCTGCATGAAAATGAGCAAACTTTAATTGAAATGGGATTCCTGCATTTACAGCAGCAGCCATTTCAAAGCGATCACCTAAGCAAAAAATTAAATTAAATTCTGTCCCTCGTTCACTCCAAAAATCAGCAAAAATAGAAACAGTGTTCGCATAAGATTTTGCAATGATTTCTGGTGAATCACCAACAAGCAAATTGTCAATTGGTATTACTTCAGTGTAAGAATCTGCGTAAATAGCTTTTATGGTTTCACCAAATTCAGGACGTGTATGTGAACCAAATGCAATGATGCTTAATTCAAATCGCGTGTCTTTTTTTAAAGCTGTCAAAAGCGGAAGATAAATTCCATAGTCAGCTCTCGAACTTGTTAAAACACCAATTTTCATATTAAATCCTCCCAACTTAAAATCGATTCTACAGGCATGTCGTTTTTTAATTTTTTTCCAATAACCTCATTGATTTTCATTGGAGAAATACCATTTCCTGGTCGTTTTATTACCAAATCTTCTTTTGTTATAATTGAGCCTGCAATTAAATTTTTATTGAGTAAAATGCTTTTTCTTGCGACAATTTTGTTTTTGCTTTCTGATTGACTTGGTGATTTTTTTCCATTTCCACTAATCGCTTTTTCAATATTTCGAATAGCTTGAACCATAGCTTTCAACTCATCAGGTTCTAAGGAAGCGGAATGATCAGGCCCAGGCAATTTTCTATCTAAAGTAAAATGTTTTTCGATTACTGTTGCGCCTAGGGCTGTGGCAGCAATTGGAACTTCGATACCTAATGTATGGTCAGAATATCCAATTTTCACGTTCAAAACTTGCATTATTTGAATCATTGCATTAAGGTTCACATCCTCCATTGGAGTTGGATATTCCGTATTGCAATGTAAAACAGTTATGTTTTCTTTTGTCAAACCAGCCCTCTCAAGTACCTCAATTGCTTCCGTTATTTCTTGTAAATCAGCCATTCCTGTAGACAGAATAGTTGGCTTTTTTTTGCTTGCAATATGCTCTAAATAAGGGAGGTTAGTTATTTCTCCCGAAGGAATTTTAAAAAAAGTTTGCCCTAAATCTTCTAAAAAATCTATGCTTTCCTCGTCAAATCCCGTTGAAGCAAATTGGACACCTAATTTTTTCGCGTAATCAATTAAATCTTGATGCCATTCAAAAGGTAACTCCAATTTTTTCAACATATTAAATTGAGAATCGTCGGATTCTGAGAAATTAGTCTTTTGATATTCAGCTTTTTTGGCTGAACTTGAAACTAATTTTTCAGCTTTAAAAGTTTGAAATTTAACGATGTCAGCTCCGGCATCTGCTGCAACCTTAATTAGTTCTTTTGCTTTTTCAAAATCACCATTATGGTTAACGCCTGCCTCTGCAATAATTAAAACTTTAGTCATTATTTCTTAATATTTTAGCGGGATTCCCAACAACAATTGTATTGTCTTCAACATTTTTAAGCACAACGCTTCCGGCACCAATGATGCAATTTTTCCCAATTTTTACACCTTGAATAATTGTAGAATTTGCACCAACAAATGTTCCTTCTCCAATAGTAACATTTCCTGCAAGCGTCGATCCAGGACCAATATGAACATAGTTTTCAATTATTGCTTCATGATCAATAATACATCCTGTGTTTAATATACATCCAAAACCTATTTTGCCAAGCGGATTAATAATTACACCAGCAGTTATAAGTGTTGAACTTTCGATCTTTACTTGACAACCTATAATCGCACTTGGATGAATAAGTTGACATTCCTTTAAATTATTAGCTAAAATAAATTTGTGAATTTTCATTCTTAAACGATTGTCTCCAATAGCAGGAAATACGAAAGAATTTGAACGTGAAAAATCAAATTCACATTCATTACCTAGATAGGTCAATTGAAATGGATTTTCTAAATTTTCTATTAAATCAAAATATCCGATTGGATTAAATCCAGATTTTTTTGCAACATCTATAACTGTATAGGCGTGTCCTGAGTAGCCTATTAAATTTATTTCCAATGATTCTTTTTTCATTTAGTTGCAGAAGTGTTGTAAAACAAAAAAAAGAACACCGAAGGTAATTTTATTCTCCTTTTAGTGCTCTTTCTATATATCGAAAAGAAAATTAAATAGTTGTCCCTCAGTTATTTTAAATCTAAGGAAACAACATTTTCCCAATACCATTTAACAGTTTCTTTCAAACCAGTTTTCAAAGAGAATTTAGGGTCGTAACCTAAAAGATTTTTTGCTTTGTCTATAGATGCAAGAGAATGAGGAATATCTCCTTTTCTTGTTGGTCCATATATCGGTTCTAATGAAGCTAGACTTGAGTCATATTCTGAAAGATTAGCTCTCAATTCATAGTATAATTCATTTAAAGTGGAACTTTCTCCGAAAGCAACATTGTAAACTTCGTTCAATGCCACCTCATTTTCAGTAAACAAAGCCAATCGATTCATTTGAATAACATTGTCAATGTAAGTAAAATCCCTTGAAAATGAACCGTCACCATTGATAACAGGAGATTCTTTTTGTAACAAATTTGCTGTAAATTTTGGAATCACAGCTGCATAAGCTCCATTAGGGTCTTGTCTTCTTCCAAAAACATTGAAATATCTCAATCCAATGCAATTCAAACCATAAGTTTTTCCGAAAACATCAGCGTAAAGTTCACTCACATATTTCGTAATTGCATAAGGTGAAAGCGGGCGACCTATAACATTCTCAACTTTAGGTAAAATTTCAGAGTCTCCATAAGTTGATGAACTCGCAGCATAAACAAATCGTTTTATTCCAGCATCTCTAGAGGCAACTAACATGTTTAATGTTCCACCAATATTGATGTCATTTGTAGTAATTGGATCTGCAATTGAACGAGGCACTGAACCCAAAGCTGCTAAATGCAAAACTAAATCAGCTCCTTCAACTGCTTTTTTACAATCTTCTAAATTTCGAATATCTCCCTCAATTAGTGTGAATAAAGGTGAATCCATTAAATGAGCAATGTTTTCTCTTTTTCCGGTTAAAAAATTATCCAAACAAATAACTTCTAATCCTTCATTGACGAATGCTTCACAAGTATTTGATCCAATAAATCCTGCTCCTCCTGTAATTACTATTTTCATATATTAAAATAAATATGGCTTCGCCGTGGTAACTAACATATTTGATGAAAGTCACCAATTAATAAATTTAAACATTTAGAAACTAATTAAGTTTCTTAACGAAAGATTTTGAGACATGAACAACAAATTTTTGTCCCAAACTTTCTATTTCTACAATTAATTTATGACTGCGATTAACTTCAATCGAAGTAGCAATCAAACCTTGAAACGGACCTTTTACAACCTCCACTAAATCACCTTTTTCGATGCTAGTTGTTTCTTCAAGTTGACAATCATTATCATTTTGAAGAATAATTTTTAAGTTGTTTATTTCAAAGTCTCTTACAACTGCTGGCTTACTTTGGTAATGTAATACCGAATGAAAACCTGGGGTGTTGTAAATATGTTTCAATTCTTGCTCTAACGAATGAATGAATAAAGTGGACGAAATCAAAGGGGTTGAAACCTTTTTTTTGCGATCACTCCATTGTTTTATGGTGGTTTGAAGTGGTAAAAAAACTTCAAAACCTTGTTTAAGTAATCTTTCTTCTACTTTTTTCTCAGCTCGAGAATTTGTCTTAATAACATACCATTTGAGGTTATCAAGTGATTTTGTAGTAGAAAAATTATCATTCATAAGCTCAAGCCATTGCAAATATAAAGATTTTATCGTGCTTTCATTACTCAAATATAAAGATTAGCTTAATTTTGTTTCTGATAATGAAAGTTGTAAAAATCATAAACAGTTCATCAACTGTTATAAGTCTGCTCTGTTTATTCAGTGTGTTTCTCTATTTTGGATCTAAGGTCGATTCAATAGTCACTTTTTACTTCCAGCTTTTTATCAAATTAGGTTTAGCATTTGGTGTAGTTACCTTATTAATTCGCTACTTCAAAGAAAGGAAATTTGATTTTTCCGTTTTAGTTTCCGACGTATTCTTTTTAGTGTTTTTTCTGCTTATTATTTTCAACAAGAACCATTCCATTTCATTTTTCAAAGGCAATTTGTCTTTTGTTCTTGGTGCTTTATTTTTGTTTATAAGAGAATTTTCAACCTTAAGTATTAACTATAAAAGGAAAGTTCTAAATCCAGCACAGTTATTTATTATTAGTTTCTTAGGAATTATTTTTCTTGGTGCTTTCTGTCTTCAACTTCCAAATGCTACAACTGAAAAAATTTCTTTCATAGATGCACTTTTTACTGCAACCAGCGCAGTTTGCGTAACAGGATTAAATGTTGTTGACACAGAATATACTTTTACCACTTTTGGAAAAGTTATTATTATGATACTTATTCAAATAGGAGGACTTGGAATTATGACCTTTGCGAGTTATTTTAGTTATTTCTTCAAAGGTTCTAGTTCGTATGAAAACACATTAGTCTTGGGTGAATTAACCAGCGAAAATAAAATTGGAGAAGTTTTCAGAACGATAAGAAAAATCTTAATTCTAACTAGTTTAATTGTGTTAATTGGAGCTGTAAGTATTTACTTCACAACGCCATCTGAGAATTTCAATTCATTTTTAAGTCACGTGTTTTTTTCTGTTTTTCATAGTGTGTCGGCTTTTAATAATGCAGGATTTTCAACCTTGTCTGCTGGGGTCTATGATGATACTTTAAGGTTTAATTACTCTTTTCAGCTTATAATTGCTTGCTTAATTATTTTCGGTGGATTAGGATTCCCAATTGTTTTCAATGTTATCCGTTTCTTTAAGTATAAATTGAATTTATTATTTAATCGTTTTTTCGACGTAAAAAAAGTCGAACACGTTCCTTGGGTTATCAATTTAAACACACGAATCATATTAATTACAACTTTCATTTTATTAGTGGTAGGAACTGTTGTCATTTACTTTTTTGAATATAATGGTGTTCTCAATGGTCATAATGATTTCGGAAAAATCGTTACTGCTTTTTTTGCTGCTGTAACACCCAGAACTGCAGGTTTTTCTTCTGTAAACATGGCAGATTTAAGTTTCCCAACTATTATGTTTACAATATTGCTAATGTGGATTGGTGCTTCGCCTGCATCAACAGGTGGTGGTATTAAAACGAGTACCTTTGCGATTGCAACATTGAATTTTATTTCTTTAGCGAAAGGAAAAGATAGAATAGAAATTAATAGAAGAGAAGTTGCAGATATCTCGGTTCGTCGCGCATTTGCTATAATTTCTCTTTCGCTTGCGGTCATTGGATTAGCCGTTTTGATTCTGGTAAAAATTGAACCCGACAAAAACTTTATTCACTTGTCTTTCGAAGCATTTTCTGCCTTTAGTACCGCCGGATTGAGTATCAATTTAACACCGCGTTTTGGTGAAGGAGGAAAAATTGTTTTGATTTGCCTAATGTTTATTGGTCGAATAAGTACCTTAACTCTGTTGATTGCAATTTTTAGAAAAACGAAATACAAAAATTATAAATATCCAAAAGAAGAAATTCTGATAAACTGATAGCAGTATGATGAAATATATAATTGTCGGATTGGGAAACTTCGGTTCTTCACTCGCGATGAAATTGACAAATCAAGGAAATGAAGTTATTGGAGTAGATAGTTCTATGAATAAAGTGGAAGCTTTAAAGGATAGAATTTCATACACAATTTGTATGGATGCCACTGATCAATATACAATGACAGGTTTGCCAATGAAGGATTCTGACATCGTAATTGTTGCAATTGGTGAAGATCAGGGAGCTAACATAATGGCGACTGCGATACTGAAAAACATGAATGTTAAACGATTGATTAGTCGCGCAATTAATCCGATGCATGAAAATGTTTTAAGAGCAATGGGAATCACTGAAATTGTGAATCCTGAAGTAGAAACAGCTGAACGATGGGCGAAGAAATTATGTTTAAGAGGTGTCGTTGACTCGTTTGAAGTGAATGGTGAATATAGTATAGTTGAGGTGAATACGCCTGCAAAATACGTGGGGAAAACAATGGAAGAAATTGGTTTCCGAAAAAATATGAATTTGGTAGTTTTGACAACATTGCGATATGAAAATCAAGAGATTTCTAAAGGATTTTTTAATAAAATAACAAGAGTGCAAGGGGTTGCTTCGCCACAAACGGTTTTGGAAGAAGGCGATATAATGGTAATTTATGGAAGTAATAAAGACATTCAAAATTTATTGAAAATTACATAATGAAACATTTAGTTGATACGCATAGGCACAAAGGAAAACGTAAAATTCTTATTTCTGAACTAGAAGAAAACGGAATTTCAGACCAACGAATTTTGAGTGCGTTTGATGCAATTCCAAGGCATTTCTTCTTTGATTCAATTTTTGAAGACCAAGCATACAGTAACATCGCTTTTCCAATTGGTGATGGTCAAACAATTTCTCATCCTTACACTGTAGCATTCCAAACTGAATTATTGGAGGTTCAAAAAGGAGAAAAAGTACTTGAAATTGGTACTGGTTCTGCTTTTCAAACTTGTATTCTTTGTAAACTTGGTGCCAAGGTTTTTTCCATTGAAAGACATTTGTCATTGCATAAAAAGGCAAAAGAAATGATTGATTTCTTTAATTTGAGTGCAAAGCTTTTTTATGGCGATGGCTACCAAGGAAGTCCAGCTTATGCACCTTTCGATAAGATTTTGGTGACTTGTGGAGCCCCAGAAATACCCAATGAACTAGTTAAACAACTAAAAATTGGTGGAATTATGGTGATTCCAGTTGGTGAAGGCGCAGAGCAAAAAATGCTTAAAATTGTAAAATTGAATGAAGGTGAAGTTAGTTTGAAAGAGTATGGTACTTTTAAATTCGTTCCGATGCTTGAACACAAAGTTAATTCTCAGAAATGAAAGTATTAATTATAGACGATGAACGTGCAATCCGTCGCGCGTTGAAAGAAATTTTAGAGTTTGAAGATTGTACAGTTTTAGAGGCTGAAAATGGCAAAGAAGGTTTGGAAATTTCAAGAAGTAATGCGCTTGACTTAATCTTCTGTGACATAAAAATGCCCGTAATGGATGGAACTGAGGTTTTAGAAGCATTAATTGCAGACGGAAATGAAGTACCAATCATCATGATTAGTGGACACGGAACGGTTGAAACGGCTGTTCAATCAATCAAAAAAGGAGCTTTTGACTTCATCGAAAAACCCTTGGATTTAAACCGTATTTTGGTGACATTACGCAATGTGAAAGACCGAAATTCACTAGTTCAAGAAACAAAAATTTTAAAAACAACTGTAAAACGAATAAAAGGCAGTTCAATTATTGGTGAATCAGAAGGAATTCAGAAAATCAAAGCAATGATTGAAAAAGTTGCCCCTTCTGATGCTCGCGTTTTAATTACAGGTGAAAACGGAACAGGAAAAGAACTTGTTGCGCGTTCACTTCACGATTTATCGAACAGAAATAAAATGCCTTTTATCGAAGTAAATTGTGCTGCAATTCCGTCAGAATTAATTGAAAGTGAATTGTTTGGACATGAAAAAGGTGCATTTACTTCTGCGGTAAAAGACAAAAAAGGAAAATTTGAATTAGCATCGGGTGGCACTTTATTTCTCGATGAAATTGGTGATATGACTTTAAGCGCTCAAGCAAAAGTTCTGCGTGCGCTTCAGGAAAATGTCATTCAAAAAGTAGGAGGGGAGAAGGATGTGAAAGTGAACTGTCGCGTACTTGCGGCTACCAATAAGGATTTACGAAAAGAGATTGCAGAAGGACGTTTTCGCGAAGATTTATATCATCGTCTGGCTGTGATTTTGATTCATGTGCCATCATTAAATGACCGAAGAACAGATATTCCTATGTTGGCGGAGCATTTTTTAACCTTGATCTGCAACGAACACGGAATTGCCAAAAAGACGTTTTCAGCAAAAGCACTTAAAGCGCTTCAAGATGTTGATTGGACGGGAAATATTAGAGAATTAAGAAACATCGTTGAAAGATTGGTAATTCTTTGTGGACAAGAAATTCAAGAAGATGACATTGCTCTTTACGCTAACCCAAAACATCAAGCCTAATTTTTAAAACTTAACATATAAAATATGAATTCAAAGTTCAAAGTATTAATTCCTCACGTAGTTGCAATCGCTGTTTTCATTGGATTGGCTTCGATGTATTTCTCACCATTATTTGAAGGAAACGCATTGCGCCAAAGTGATGTGAAACAATTTCAAGGTATGGCAAAAGAAATTGTTGATTACCGTTTGATGAATGATGGCAAGGAACCTTTATGGACAAATTCAATGTTCGGTGGAATGCCGGCTTATCAAATTTCTGTAGCTCACGATTCCAATGTGTTAATTTACGTGGATCGTATGATGAAACTTGGTTTGCCAACCCCCGTTGGAATTTTGTTTGTGGCAATGCTCGGTTTTTACATTTTTGCACTTTGTTTACGTGTTAATCCATGGCTTGGGATTTTGGGAGCAATAGCTTTTGGTTTTTCATCTATAAATATTCTTTACATCGCTGGCGGACACATTACAAAAGTGAATGCAATTATTTATATGGCGCCTGCCCTTGGAGGAATGATTCTAGCTTTTAGAGGGAAATGGTTATTAGGAAGCGGGATTTTTGCTTTGTTTCTAGGATTAAACATCACAGCGAATCACTTACAAATGACTTATTACCTTGCATTTTTATTAGTAGCTGTGGCAATTGGTGAAAGCATCCGTTTGTTAATTCAGAAAGAAATTCTAACACTTGGTAAAACAATTGGAGCGCTCGCACTTGCAACAGTATTTGGAATTTTACCTTCCGCAAGTAATTTATTGACAACTTTAGAATACAGTGAATACACAACACGTGGAACTACAGACTTAACAATTAAGCCAAAAAATCCAACAAATGTTCAGGAGAAAGAAGGATTGAATAAAAATTACATCTTGGAATATAATTTTGGTCCAGGTGAGTTTTTGTCAATTCTGGCTCCAAATGCGAAAGGCGAAAGAGGTGATTATTTGGGAAATGATGAAGCTGCAATGGAAAATGTGGATAGCCAATATGCACAACAAATCGCACAAATGAATCGCTATTGGGGAGGTCAATCTTTTACAGGTGGAGCTTTTTATTTTGGTGCATTTATGATTGCTTTATTCCTTTTGGGATTGATTTTATTGAAGGATAATTTAAAATGGCCGTTCTTGGCGATTTCTATTTTAGTAATCTTACTGGCTTCAAATGATCCAGGTGGAATCAATGATTTTTTCATCAATAAATTTCCTATGTACAACAAATTCCGAGATTCAAAAATGATTTTGGTGTTGTTGCAAGTGATGATTCCTGCATTAGGAGTTTTATTCTTAGATCGTTTCTTTAAAAAAGAAGGAATTATTGGCGACAAGAAAATTTGGCTATACGCAACTGGTGGCGTTACTTTCTTAATTGCCATTTTATATATTATTCCATCACTTTCAGGTTCATTTATTTCAGCAGACGAAGTGAAAATGTTTGCGCAAGCAGCCAAATCTCAAGATCCAAATCAAGTTACTTTCGTTAATGGATTGAAAAACGCATTGATAGAAACGCGAATCGGACTTTACAAAGGCGATATGGGACGCGCATTATTGCTAGTGATTTTAGCTTGTGGAATTGTTCTAGCCTCCGTTTATACAAAATTGTCACATTTTGTTTTCACAGGAATTGCAATTGCTATTGTTGCTTTTGACAATATTTCAGTTTCAAAAAGATACTTGAACAATGAAGAAGAAGGTGGTGTTTACAAAAGTTATGAACCAATTGATGCAGCAGCATTCCCTACACTTCCATCATTAGCCGATAATCGAATTTTATCGAACGAAATTGGAACAGTTGCAAATTTCTCAGCTAAAATTTCAGAACTTCAGTCAAAAATGCTTGAATCTATCCAATACAAACAAATTACGGATGAGCAAACGCGTAGAGCAATTGCAGCTTTTGGTGTATTGAATTTGAATACAGATTACCGTGTGTTGTCTTTTTCAAATCCTTTTGCTGAAACAACAACAAGCTATTTCCATAAAAGTATTGGAGGTTATCACGGTGCAAAATTAAAACGTTACCAAGAAATTGCTGATTTCTATGTTTTTGACGAGTTGAATCGTATAAATCGCGAAATCGGAATGGCAAAAAATGTAAAGCTTCAAGCTTATGGAATGACAGGAATTGTAACGAATGAAAATGCGAAGCAAGTTTTTGACACCATTCAAATTGACGAAATTGCTGTCTCTGACTCAAACGCTGTTTTGAATATGTTGAATACCAAGTATCTAATTGTAGACAGAACAAAAAATCCAGTAAAAAACACAAATGCCAATGGCGCAGCTTGGTTTGTTGGAACAGTTAAAATGGTTAATTCTTCCAACGACGAAATGAAAGCATTGGAAGGTTTGAATTCTAAAAACGAGGCAATTTTCAACACGAAAGATTTCCCAAGTATCGCAATGAAAAAAGCATACGAGAAAGATTCTACCGCTTCGATTAAATTAACAAGTTACGGAACAGATGTTTTAAAATATAGTTCAAATTCAAGAACAGAATTACCAGCAATTTTCAGTGAAGTTTATTATCCAAAAGGGTGGAATTGTTATGTTGATGGGAAGCAAATTGAAACTTTTAGAGCAAATTACATACTTCGTGGAGCAATAATTCCAGCAGGAAAACACACGATTGAATGGAGATTTGAACCAGAATCTTACGCTAAAGGTTCAAGTTATGCGTCCATTTTTTCAATCTTAACTTTATTATTGTTCTTTGGTGTAACAGGCTTGGAATTAAAAAATAAGTTTGTTTCATCAGAAAAGGAATCTTAAAACAGTTTTGATAATTGTTTAAATCAATTCACCATACAGCAATAATTTGTTCTGATTACGATAGGTCTAAACAATTTTACACTGATGTTTTAGGTTTAGAAATTATTCAAGAAGTTTATCGTTCAGAGCGTCAATCTTGGAAGTTGGATTTGGCTTTAAATGGGAACTATGTTATCGAACTTTTTTCGTTTCCAAATCCACCTAAACGTGTTTCGAGACCAGAAGCATGTGGTTTGAGACATTTAGCATTTGCAGTATCAGATTTGACTAGTTTGGTTCAAGAATTAACCACTAAAGGAATCGAAGTTGAGCCAATCCGAACAGACGAATACACAAATCGACGTTTTACCTTCATCGCAGATCCTGATTTATTGCCAATTGAATTTTATGAGGTCAGCAGTTTTATTTCAATGTTTTAATTATTTCATGAAGCTTTTTGTAGCTATTCTGTGCATTCAATTCCTTAGCAGCTAAATCAGATTTTTGTTTGAAATAAATGATTTTTTCTGGAGT
Organism: Flavobacteriales bacterium; assembly: GCA_018883325.1. Classification (GTDB taxonomy): domain Bacteria; phylum Bacteroidota; class Bacteroidia; order Flavobacteriales_D; family Crocinitomicaceae; genus UBA952. The sequence goes on from VEQH01000007.1 coordinate 24,881, forward strand.
AAATGAATTAACAGTTTCTGCTAAATTTTTCGCTTCAAAATTATTGGAAACTAAACCTAAATCGTAATCTTTGACAATCTTGGCCATTTCTGGAGATGGACCAATTGCAATAGCTAAACGTCCTTGGATGAATTCAAAAAATTTGTTTGGCAATGCATGTTTGTTATTGAAATTATTCGGTTCTAGTAGATAAATTCCAATGTCGTATTGTGAAATGAAAGGAATGATTTCATCTGTTGAAACAGGAGGAATCAAACGAACATTCTTTTTTGTTCCAATCAATTGCTCCAACTCTTTTTTATATTCTTCTTTTCTAAAAATAAGCATTAAATCCAATTCAAAACGTTCGTCCACAAAATCCATCATTTCAATCATGTTTTCGATTTTTCGCTGTGGTAAAGCCAATCCGTGGTGCATGATTTTGATTTTTGAACCAACTTCCATTGAATTCATGTTTTCAAAGTAATCAGCGGCATTTGTTAATACCATTGGGTTTAAACTAAATTCTGAATTGTATTTTTTAGCTATTCCATCACAAACCGTTAACATGAAATCTGCTTTTTGTGCATATTGTTGGATGAGGTAGGTTTTATATTTTTTGAATAAAATTCGCCAACGCAAACTGTCATTGTTTTCTTCAGGAGAATATTCGTGTGCATCAAATATTACCTTTGCATTTCCTTTTATTTTCAAAGCAACAGGTAAAGCATCGGCGTCATTCGCAATGATAAAATCGAACGAAAGTCCATTTGTTTTTTCTATCGTTTGCTTGATTTCCTCTAAATTCCAATAATAAGATTCAAACATTCCCATTAATAATTTAGGTAAGGGAATCACAAAGTTTAACTTATTAAAAGGAGCAAAAATTGGAATGTGTTTTACGTTTTTAATTTCAGAATCAGCCAAACCAATTGTTGTTATTTCATAAAATTCTTTGAAATAATTAATCTGACGTTTTACACGAGGGTCACTTTTTAGGTTCGAAAAAGAAATCAGAAGCATTTTTTTCATAAAAATCAGCTTACTTTTTTTCTAATAAGACAACCATGTGAAAAGGAATTTTCTTTGTCAATACAACATTCAAACAATCTAAAGTAAATGCAATTGGATTAAATTTAAAATCATATTCAAACGCAGTATCACAATTTGGGCAATGCGCATTTCTTTCTCCTTTTTTCGCCCAATAATAGGGAATCCATGCAGTTGCAGGTGTTAGTTTTTGTTTGATATTGGCAATCGAGTCTTTGTAAATTCTGACATTTATCCCACAAGTTTTGGAGTCAACAACCTTATATTCAGGGAATAATTTTTCAAATTTTGAAACACTAAAACTTTGTTGATGATAACATCTGTGAAACAAGGTTTTGCATTTTGGACATTGTATATTTCCTTTGTTTAAACTTTCTTGATTTGGTACACCTATAAGAATATACTTCTTTGAAATTCGTTTTAATTCGCGAATAGTTTTTTCAAATGTTGGAGCGTCTAAATGTTCTAATAATTCACTTGAAAGAACCATGTCAAATGATTGATCTTCAACAGGAACAGAGTCGCAACTTGCAGCAATTTTATCTCCTTTAACAAACTCTAAGGCCGCTTTACTTCGGTCAACTCCTACAACCTTATATTTCTTAGCTAATTCATTGGTAATTAGTCCATTTCCACAACCTATATCAATAATTGATGATACATTGTCAGGTATTAATTGAGCGATGATTTTAAAATTGCTTGATGAGTCTTTAAAACTTGACCAATCGAATGATTCATAATATTTTTCGTTATCCATTTATTTTCAGTTTTTTAGCCAATAATTTAAGCAAGCAACACGCCACACTAATTTGGCAAATTTATTATTTCCTTTTTTGAAATCTTCAATCACTGCTTTTGTTTTTTGTTTATCAAGAAAATGCAATAACTCATAATCTATTTCAAGCAAATACTCTAGGCAGCCTCTAAGCCAAAGAACTTCTCCTGGAGTAACAAAACCTTTTTTATCTTTTCTATATTGAATTTTGTCTGGAATAATTCCTTGCATTGCATTTCTTAAAATTGGTTTCGTGTATCCATTTTTAATTTTAGAGTCAGATTGATTATTAAACATCATTTCAACCAAACGATGATCCAAAAAAGGAACTCTAGTTTCTACTGATTTTGCCATTGAAATTCGATCCTCGTAATGTAAAATTGTAGGTAAACTTGAATAATTCATTAATACTTGGTGAAAAGAATCTAAACGAGAAGCTTTAAAATTATCAAATTGAATTTCTGTTGAACTTATTCCTTTTTTCATTAAAAATGGCATGTAGTTTTTAAACTCAACAGTATAAAGATACTTTTCAGATAAGAAAACAGATAGTAAGCTTTTCAAAGCAACTTGAGTCAAAGCACCAAAATTTGCTTCTTGGTATTTTCTATATAAATTAAATTCTTTAATTAATTCCAACCATTCAAGTTTGGTGAATTTATCTGCAAAAAAACGATAGTAACTGTGTAGATATCCTCCCATATAATCATCAGCACCTTGTCCTGAAATAATCACTTTAATTCCATCTCTTTCAACTAATTCCATTAATGAGTAATGAGAAATACATGATGATCCAGACATTGGAAAATCAATCATCATAGCAATTTCATGGAAATTTTCAGCCACTTCAGATGTTGCAGGTGAATAATAATTTGATGTATATCGATCCTTATATTTTTTTTCAATTTCAAATATAAAAGGTCTTTCATCTACAGTGTTTTTCCCTTCGTAATAAATAGAAAATGTATGCAAGTCAGATGATAAATTTTGCTCAATTATACTGCAAACAATACTTGAACTGTCTAGTCCTCCACTTAATGATGCCCCAACTGGAACATCGCTTCGCATGTGTAAAGCTAAAGTTTCATCAAAAAGTGACTTGAAATTTGCTGTGATTTTTAAATCTTTATTTGTATTCGATGTAATCTGCCAATAGGTTTCAAATTTTATTTTTGATTCCTTGTAAAACATATTTTTACCAGGTTCTAAAGACTTTACACATGTAAAATAGGTTTCATCTCGATAAGACATCCAACCCAATTGTAAGCCCCGACTTATTTGGTTTAAGTTCAATTCATTTGAAAATGCTGGTGTTTTTTTTAATGATTTTATTTCTGAAGCAAAGTATAGAGAACTTCCATCAAAAATGTAATAAAATGGTTTAATTCCAAATCGATCTCTAGAACAGAAAAGCTCCTTGGAGGTAGAATTGTAAATAGCGAAAGCCCACATTCCAATAAAACGATTTACAACTTTCGAACCCCACTTGTCAAAGCCTTTAAGGATAACTTCAGTGTCTGAATCGGATACAAATTCATAACCGAATTGTTTTAGCTCTTCTCTTATTTCTTTGTAGTTGTATATTTCGCCATTAAATACAATGGAGTAATTTTGGAAAAACATTGGCTGATTTCCTGATTCTGACAAGTCTAAAATACTTAAGCGATTATGACCAAAATAGCAATTGTCTTTTTGATCAGTGCTTGAGTAATCAGGTCCACGATGTAATGTAGAATTTGTCATTAATTGAATTAACTTCTGACCATCTTGAGACGAAATGTTATTATTCACAAAACCGTGTATACCACACATATTCTACATTGAATTTTAGCGAGGAACAAAACTAAAAAAAATACAGCTTAAGATTAGTTCTAATTTTAATGATTCGCAATTGTTTACTAACACAAGTCATGATTATAAATTTGAATTGACTGAAAGCTTAAATAATTTGTACTTTCGTATGTTGCAAAATCAAGTTGAAAATGATTCCAGTTTATGTAAGAGAAGGTGAGAAGTATACAAATATTGTAATTTACATTCTGAAATTAATTGAAAAAAATAAATCCATTTCATTTGAATTTCGCAATCAAAAAACTGGTGTAAATCTGGTTTGGGATCATATAGACACTAATAGTCAGTTTTTAAACTTAGAGTTTTATAATTTAATTGATGAAGACAAGTTTGATTTTGAAATAAATAAAGAGATTGTTATTCAAAATGAATCAGGGAAAAAGGATTTCATAGCGAGTGTATTTTATAAAGTCAATTGTTTACAAGAATTTGGTTGCACTGATGATTTAGATGAATATGGTCGTTATTGCTACACATCTTCCTATCAGTTTAAATTTGGATTAATTGAAGAAAACTTAGTCCAACAAGAAATAGATACTTTTTTTATTGAAAATAATTTACGTGGAAATGATAAGAAAAGTCGATTTTTTATTTCTCATGATATTGATACAATTAATGGTTCTTTTCTACAAGATGGGCTTTGGGCTGTAAAAAACAGAAAAGTTGGAGTTGTCTTTAAGTTGATTTTTAATGAAATCTCAAGAAAACCTCATTGGAGAAATATTGATAAAATTCTAAAAATCAGTAGCGAATACGATGTTTACACTACTTTTTTTTGGTTAGTAAATCAAGGTGTTGGTTTAGCCAATATTAAAAATTCTGATTATGATATTAATAAGCAAACTGATTTAATTAACCTAGTAGAAAAATCTGGTTCCTTTAACGGAATACATAAATCCTGCTCGAACGATTCTTTCGAATTAGAGTTAGAAAAAAGCAAATTGGATACAGTTTTCAATCGATATCATTTTTTAAAATTTTTACCCGCTGAGGATTGGAAAGTAATTTCTGATTCAAAAATTGAATTGGACTGTAGTTTAGGATTTGCAGAACATTATGGTTTTAGAAATTCTTACGGTAAAGCTTTTCAACCTTATGATTTGAAAAATGATAAGCCCTTTGATTTTATCGAAGCCCCTTTACATTTTATGGATACCACTTTTCATCAGTATCTAAAAACACCGATTTCTAAAATTGGAGAAGTTATTATTAATTTTTATGAGAAAAACCCATTAAATTGTGATTTTTCTTTGTTGTGGCATAATACTTATTTTACTGATTATAAATTCAATTCGTACCTTACCGAGTATAAAAAAATACTTACTTACATTTACGAAAATAAAATTGAGGTGCTATCTCCAGTTCAATTAATTGAAGAAAACAAAATAAAATGGTGACTTATCGTTTGGCGACTGCCGCTGATTACATAAATATAAATGCTTTTCATAATCGAATTGATAAACCAAATCGAACTATGGAACAGTTTTATTGGGAATTTAGAGATGGTCCAATTGGTCCGTCCATTTATGTTGTTGCAGAAGATGGAGATAAAATTGTCGGAACTAATTGCGTCATCCCTATTAATCTAATTGATTCAAATGGTAATCTATATAAATCTGGAAAAAGTGAGGACACATTAGTAGATCCAACTTATAGAGGACAAAATATATTCAATAACATTTATGAATTTCTCTTTGAAGAATGCAAAAAGCAAGGAGTTTCAGTTATTTGGGGCTTCACTTCAGCAAATAAACCATTTGAAAAATTAGGCTTTGAAATACCTTATGATCATCATCAAGGACTTGCAGTAAATTATGTTTTAAATAGTTATAATTACCTTATCACGCTAAATCCAAAAAATAAGTTTCTCGATAAAGTTAAGATTATTGCTTTGTGTCTTTTTTCTAAACTGAAATTTAAATTGAATATTATTGAAAAGTCTTATAAATACGAATTCATTGAATTAATTGAAAATTCTAGTATTGTTGAACAATTAATCTTTTCAAATTTAGAAGCGAATCCTTCTACTTTTTCTATTCATCAAAATGAATCCTTTCAAAATTGGAGAATCTATTCAAACCCAAATTACTATCAACGTAACTCTTTTGTTTTTAAAGATAAAAATGGAAATTTAATTGCCTTTTTTCAAACAAATACAACAAAGAATAAAGTCGCTTACATAAATCAAAGTGTGTTTTTAGCAGAAATTGATGACCAAGAAAAGTCAAAAATGATCCGAATTGTAACAAATCACTTGTTTAAAAAAGGTGTTATAATTGTTCGAAATTGGTTGTTTGATACAAATGATTTGAATAAAAATGAAATAGAAGTGTTTAATAAGGCTGGGTTATTTTATTTAAATAGAGGAATTGGTTTAGTTTGGAAAAAACTAGATGATAATGATTTGAGCCCTAACAATTTTTACTTATCAAGAATTGCTTCTCAAGGAATTATTTGATTTTAGCTTATCTAAACAAATGAATAAATCCTTGTTCAGTAAAATTATTCAAATAGAAATCTTCGTATTCAACTTTCCAAAAATAGACTCCTTCAACACATTCTTTGCCGTTGGATGTTCCATCCCAACCACTAATTAAATTGCTACTATTATAAATCACATTTCCCCAACGATTTACAATTATGATGTTGGCAGATTTGATTTTTTGATAGGATACAGGAGAAAATAAATCATTAGTACCATCACCATTAGGAGTGAAAACAGTTGGCATTTCAAATTCCGATTCACATAACTTAGCATTAATCAAAAATTCATTTTGAATTTGACAAACTCCAACGGATACAATCACCGTATAAATGCCAGCTTGATTAACTTCAATACTTGAATTTGTCGAGTTATTACTCCACAAATAAGTACCATTAGGAGTAATTGCATTTAAAGTATATGTTTCACCAATACAGATAGTTGTGTCATTTGTAAAATTGATTTGTGGTGGATTTTGTATTTCTAAATTCAAACTATCTGAATCGAATCCACAATTATTGGAAACAATAACCCAATACAGACCTTGTTGATTAATTGCAAGAGTCGGAGCATTTGAATTATTTTGCCAAGTATAAGTTGCGCCGGGATAACTTGCATCCAAAATAAGATTCAAACCATTGCATATAATGGTGTCATTTCCTAAATTAACTGTTGGTATATCTTGAATTGCAATAATAATTGAATCTCGTACCAAACAATTTTGAGTTGCTACATCTACCCAATAAATTCCAGCTTGATTTACAAGGAAATTAGATTGAGTTGAATTATTTTGCCATGAAAAACTTGCATTAGAAACTGCAGGATTTAATAATAAGGTAGAATTGACACAAATTGTAGTGTCGTTACCAAGGTTAACTGTTGGTTGGTTTTCAATTGTAACAACAATAGAATCTCTTTCAATGCCACAAATGTTTTCTACTTCAACCCAATAGATTCCAGAGTTATTAACGATCAATGAAGAATCTGTAGTATTATTATTCCAAATTATAGTTCCAATTCCACCACCAAAAACAGGATTAAGTTCTGTAATTAAATTACTGCACGCAGAAGTATCATTTCCAAGTTCAATTGTAGGTGGAGATAAATAAGTGATTTGAATTGTATCAGATACAAAACAAGCCAAAGTTGAGACTGAAACCCAATAAGTTCCAGGTTGAGTTATTGTAAAATTCGAATTTATTGAATTATCTTGCCAAATATAACTGCCATTTGGAATAATCGGATTAAGGACATAAATAGAATTTGTACAAATAGTTGTATCATTTCCTAAGTTAAGAATTGGCTGGTTTTCGATTGTTACGACAATAGAATCTCTTTCAATGCCACAAATGTTTTCAACTTCAACCCAATAGATTCCAGAGTTGTTAACGATCAATGTAGAATCGGTTAAATTATTATTCCAAATTATAGTTCCAATTCCACCACCAAAAACAGGATTAAGTTCTGTAATTAGATTACTACAAGCAGAAGTGTCATTTCCAAGTTCAATTGTTGGTGGAGATAAATAGCTGACAAAAATCGTATCACTCACAGTACATATACCGTTCGTAACGGTTAGCCAATAATTTCCCTGCTGAGAAACAGTAAATGATTGTTGATTAGAATTGTTTTGCCATGTATAATTAACATTTGAAAGAACAGGGTTTAGGACCAAAACTTCATTTAAACATATTGTAGTATCATTTCCTAAATCGAGAATTGGAGGTGATTCAAAAGTAACATTTATCGTATCTTGATCTGTTCCACAACTATTTGTTACTTGAACCCAATATGATCCTGTTTGATTTACCGTTAATGTTGGGCTTGTTGAATTATTTGACCATAAAACTGTTCCACTTTGAACGTTTGGATGAATCAATAAACTTAAAGTTGAACATAATGTGGTATCATTTCCAAGTTGAACCGAAGGACTATTTAAGTTTGTAACTAATACTGTATCAATATCAGAACATGAATTATCTCCAACTTCAACCCAATATAACCCTGGTGTATTAACAGAAATGCTAGAGGTTGTAGAACCTGTACTCCATAAATAACTTGTCGCATTTGCGTTGAAAGCATTTAAAGTTGTATTATTTGAATTACACAAAACAACGTCTTGACCTGCGTCAGCAATTATTGAACAGTTTATAGGGCAATCAAAATAGATAGAATCAATAATTAACGCGTATGCACTACCAGGTCTGTTATATCTAAAACTAACACTAGAAAGACTTCCTGTCCAATTTACCCAACCTGAAACATCATTGTTGTTATTTCCAGGGTTATTGTCAAATGGGGTGACTACACCTCCAACCAAAAAGAATGGATTTACAAAACCAAGTGGACTTATACTTGCAGGAGTAGGATTTATTTGAGATATTGATTCTTCTGGTTGTGAAAGACCACTTACATTTTCATCTAAATCAACAAATCGAATTTTTAAATTACTAACAGGTTGATTGAAAGTGATTGAAACATCAATAAAACTATTTGTGATATTTATGTCTGAAGGTAATAACATACAGTTATTTGAATAAGGAGGTCCATTACTTACCTTATTAAAAGACGCCGATGAATTTATGGTGTAATTAATAGTTGAACAATTTGCAGTGTTATAATTTGGACTTGTAGCGGTTGTTACTGGATTATTAGAAAGCCACGACATTCCAGAATTTACTGTTTGTGATTTGTTGTTTCCACAAATGAAGATGAAAAGGAAAAGAATTAATGACTTTATTAAATACATAATAAACTATTTTATCAAAGAAATATGACCTGTTAAATTGATACGTTCAGGATTTAAGTTATTTATATAGGAAACTTTATAGGTATAAATGCCATCTTGAACTTTTTTAGCGCCATAATTTCCATCCCAATATTCATTTGGATCAAAACTTTCAAAAATAATTTCTCCCCATCTATTGTAAATTTCGAGATGGAAATCGTAAAAACTACAATCTGTTTTTATGCTAAAAACTTGGTTAAATTCATCTTCATCTGGTGTAAATGAATTTGGAATATAAACTCCACAATCACAATCATTAAATAAAACAGTGAATCGATCTAAAGAAACTCCACAACTATTTGTAGTTGTAACAGTATAAATTCCTGATTCATTTACAACAAGTGATCCAATTGTTGTCCCGTTATTCCATAAATAATTTGAATTATTGTTCTGTGAACTTGTTAATAGAACAGACTCTCCTTTACACTTAACAAAACTTGATTCTGTATTCTGATTGATTATTTCTAATATCGTAATAAACTCCTTTAAACTACATCCATTAGCATCAGTTCTTTCAACCCAATAATTTCCTGGTTGATTAACACTTATATTAGAGGTTGATTCACTTGTATTCCATAAATAAGTCACAGTTGAATTGTCAAAGGCGTTAATTGTCAGAGTTGAGTTGTCACATAAATAATCTAGAGTTGGTAATGGAGTAAAATTAACTATTTGATTAGAAACTAATATTGAATCTCTAAAGCTACAATTTCCGTTAGAAACTTGTACCCAATAAGTCCCAATGTTGTTAGCGTTTATTGAAGAAGTTGTTTCTCCAGTGTTCCATAAATAGGTTGTTGAAATTGTACTAGAAGCATCTAAAGTAAATAATGAATTTGGACAAATAACCAGTAGATTTTCTAATGCATCAGGTTCATAGGTTTGAGCACTAACAATAACTGTATCATTATAGAAACAAGAACCGTTTGAAACTTGCACCCAATAAGTTCCAGGATTATTTACATTTATAGAAGAAGTTGTTTGACCAGTATTCCACAAATAAGAATTAACATTTGAATTTGATGCATTAATAGATAAAGTATTATTTGAACAAATTGTTAAAGAATTATTTAGCACATTTGGTTGATAATTTTGAAGACTAACAATTACTGTATCAATGTCTGAACAAGTTCCATTGGATACTGAAACCCAATAAGTTCCTGGAGTGGATACATTGATAGATGAGGCTGTTGAACCATTTGACCAAATAAATTGATTGCCATTGGAATTATTGGCGTTTAATGTTGTAGATTGATTTGTGCAAATTGATACATCTGGTCCAGCATTTGCGTTTACAAGGCAATTTGTTGGACAATCAAAATAAATTGAATCTATAATTAAGGCATAAAGTGCTCCAGGTCTATTATATCTAAAACTAACTGAAGATAAATTTCCACTCCAATTTACCCATCCAGAAGCATCATTATTATTGTTATTTGGATTGTTGTCAAATGGTGTAACTATTCCATTATTTAAAAAAATTGGATTAATATTTCCTCCTAATAAGTTTACACTTGATGGTGCTGGGTTGATTTGTGAAACAGATTCTTCAGGTTGAGTGAAACCATTAACATTTTCATCTAAATCAATAAATCTAATTTTTAAATTACTAATTGGTTGGTTGAAAGTAATTGTCATATCAACAAATAAAGGAGTAATATTAATATTTGATGGGAAGATTAAACTGTTATTGTTGTAGGGGGAGCCATTAAATACTCCTCTGAAAGTCTCAGATGAACTAATAGTATATTGTATGTTTGAACAACTTCCACTATTAAAACTCGGACTTGTAACAGTAGTAGTTGGGCTTGTCGATAACCAAGAAAAACCTGAATTTACTGTTTGGCAAATAATGTAAAATGAATTGATAAATATAACTAAAATGAAAAAGTGTCTCAAATCAAAAATAAAACAAAGATAGGTTTATATAAATGATTTTTCATAGGTAAAATTACCTATATTCTAAAATTAACTTAGCAACCTCTCCCGTCAAATTTCTTCTTGAAAATTTATTTTTAGAAAGGTCATTTGCTGCAAATTGATTGGTGGTTGAATTTAAGATAAATTCGATAATTGATTGTTTTTCATTTGAATTTAATGTTGTTGAAATAGCGTTTTCTTTCAAAATTGCCGCTGCATCGCCATCTTTTGGACCAATGTTTAGGATCGGATTTCCAGTTGCAATGTATTCAAAAAGTTTTCCCGTTAAGATTCCTTTGTTGTTTTCAATTTCTGGAATGATTAACAGAAGTATTGTTGCGTTCAACATGTAATCAATTGCTTCTGTGTGAGAAACGTACGGAATGAATACAACATTTTCGGAAATTTTTAATTGTTCAACCATTTGTTTTACGCCTCCATGGCAATTTCCTACAAATTGTAATTTCCAATTTTCATCCTTTTTTACAATTTCGGCAAAAGCTTCTATAAAACCACTCACAGGATATTGTTCTCCTAGGTTTCCAACGTAACTAATCACCTTTCTTGATAAACTTTCAGCTCTCAGTTTTCCCTTCTCAACTTCACTTTTCTCTATTATCTCTTCACTTTTAACTTTTAACTTTTCACTTTTCACTTTCAAAAAATCTGTTTCATCAAATCCATTTGGTATGACTTCAATTTTCGATAGAATTTCTGAACGATTAGCACCAAAATGTCGTTTGATATCTTGACTTACAACCACAATTTTATCTGCATTTTTCAAACAAGCTTGTTCTAATTTATAATCTTTTCTTTTGGCAAATGAAGTTCTGAAAAGTTCTTGATTGTAATAAATTTCTGTCCACGGATCGCGAAGATCAGCAATCCATCGAAGCTTAAATTCTTTTTTTAATTCCAAACCAATCAATTGCGTAGAGTGGGGTGGAGAAGTAGTTACAATGCAATCGATGTCGTTTTCTTGAATGATTGTTCTGGCTTTTTCTAAGGCAAATTTATTCCAACCAATTCGAGCATCTGGAATGAAAAAATTCCCACGAATGAAGCGCATTAATTTTTCTGTAAGTCCTACTTTTTTATCTGCAGAAAACCCCGCTTGAGGCACTTCTTTTTTGCGAATTTTTTTATACAATTCAAATGGACTTGCAGCTTGAGTGGTATGTATTTCAATGCCTTGTGGAATTTCTTCCAACAAAGAATAATCGTAATTTGGAAAAGTAGCAAAAGCAGGATCCACAGTCAAAACAATGGGGTCGATTCCAAATTCACGAAGATATTTCACAAATTTCAACCATCGCTGTACACCGCTTCCACCACTTGGAGGCCAATAATACGTGATGATTAAAGCTTTTTTCAATATTAAAGTTTGTTTTTTACTGCTTCAATCGCTGTTGTCAATCCTTCAGGTTTTTTTCCTCCAGCTGTTGCGAAGAAAACTTGCCCTCCACCGCCACCTTGAATATGAGTTGAAACTTCACGAATGATTTGTGAGGCATTCCATTTTTTGTCTTCTACTAAATTGTCTGAAATGATTAAGCTTAAAGCACACTTGTCGCCATCAGTATTTCCAATAATTCCAACAAAATCAGTTGTCTCTGTTCTTAATTGGAACAAAATATCTTTTACTGAATTGGTGTCAACATCCGCTATTTCGCCTAAGAAGTTTATGCCATTGACAGCAGTGATTTTCGCTTTCAATTCAGCTTTCATAATTTTCGCTTTTTCACGTTGCAATTGCTCAATTTCTTTCGTTAATTGATTGTTTTTGTGCATTAAGTCTTCCACCGCTTTCTGTAAATCTTTTGGATTTTTAAGTAAAAGACTAATCGTATCTAATTTTTCAGCTTTTTCTCTGAAAAAGGATTCAGCAGCTGCACCTGTAATAGCTTCAATTCTTCTTACACCAGAAGCAACTGCCGACTCAGAAGTGATTTTGAATAAACCAATTTTTGATGTATTTGGAACGTGAATTCCACCACACAATTCAATGGAATCGCCAAATTTTATGACGCGAACACTGTCTCCATATTTTTCTCCGAATAATGCCATTGCACCTAATGCTTTCGCTTCTTCTATTGGACAAGCTCGACGTTCATCAAGTAATTCATTTCTTTCGATTGCCTGTCGCACTAATAATTCAACTTTAGCCAATTCTTCGTCTGTGATTTTAGAGAAATGAGAAAAGTCAAAACGCAAATAATCAGGATTAACCAAAGAACCTTTTTGTTCTACATGCGTTCCTAAAACAGTACGTAAAGCATGATGTAATAAGTGTGTTGCAGAGTGATTTTTGGCTGCATTTTCTCTTTTGGGAGCATCGACTTTAGCTGAGAAATCTCCTGTTAAATTAGCAGGAATTTTTTCAGTTAAATGAATGATGAGGTTGTTCTCTTTTTTGGTGTCAAAAATGTAAATTGTTGAATCATTGTTGTTTAAAGTTCCTTTGTCTCCAACTTGTCCACCACCTTCAGGATAGAAAGGTGTTTGATTCAAAACCAACTGATAGAATGCTTTTTGCTTTTGAGAAACTTTGCGGTATTTGATTATTTGAACAGTAGCTTCTGTTTGGTCGTAACCAATAAATTCTGTTGTAACATCTGGGTTCACTTGTTGCCAATCGTCTGTCTCAACAGCAGTTGCTTCACGTGAACGATCTTTTTGAATTTGTAATTCTTTTTGGAAACCCTCTTCGTCGATACTTAATCCATTTTCTCTAGCAATCAATGATGTTAAGTCAACAGGGAAGCCATACGTATCGTATAATTCAAACACAGCCGAACCTGTAATTATTGTTTCAGACTTACTTTTCGAAAGTTGCATTACATCGTCCATTCGTTTGATTCCTTGCTCTAACGTACGAAAGAAACCAATTTCTTCCTCGCGTATCACTTTGGAAATCAATTCTTTTTGACGAATTAATTCTTCGTAAGGATTTCCCATTAAGTCACATAAAACCAACGACAAATCACTTAAAAATGATTCTTTTAATCCCAATGTTTGGTATCCATAACGTACAGCTCGTCTTAAAATTCGACGAATCACATAACCAGCACCAGTATTGGAAGGTAATTGTCCATCAGCAATTGAAAAAGCAATCGTGCGAACATGGTCTGCAATCACACGTAAAGCGATATCTGTTTCTTCCGATTTTCCGTAAGAAATTCCAGAAACTTTAACAGTGTATTGGATTAACGTTTGAAACAAATCGGTATCGTAATTACTTTGTTTTCCTTGCAAAGCCATTGCTAAACGTTCCAAGCCCATCCCTGTGTCAACGTGTGTTGAAGGAAGATTTTCAAGCGAACCGTCTGCTTTTCTATTGAATTGCATGAAAACGTTGTTCCAAATTTCAATTACTTGTGGGTGATCGTTATTCACTAAATCACGACCATTTATTTTTTGACGTTCAGATTCATCTCTTAGATCCACATGAATTTCGGTACAAGGCCCACAAGGTCCTGTGTCCCCCATTTCCCAAAAGTTGTCTTTTTTAGAAGCTAAAATAATGCGGTCTTCAGCGATAAATCTTTTCCATATAGCGAAACTTTCTTCGTCTTTTGGAACACCATCTTTTGCATCTCCTTCGAATACAGTTACATATAATCGATCAACTGGAATTTTGTAAACTTCAGTTAACAGTTCCCAAGCCCAAGCAATTGCATCTTCTTTAAAGTAATCACCAAATGACCAATTTCCCAACATTTCAAACATAGTGTGGTGGTATGTATCTACCCCAACTTCTTCTAAATCATTGTGTTTACCTGAAACACGCAAACATTTTTGAGAATTGGCAACTCGTTTGTATTTTGGAACTTGATAACCCAAGAAAAAATCCTTGAATTGGTTCATACCCGCATTGGTAAACATCAATGTTGGGTCGTTTTTAACAACCATTGGAGCTGAAGGAACAATTTCATGTCCTTTACTTGCGAAAAAATCGAAAAATTGTTGGCGAATTTCTGAAACCGTCATTTTATTATTTGTTTGAGCGCAAATTTAGGAAATTGAATGCACTTGACGTTGATAGAGTTCATTAAGAGCGTTCATTTTTGATGTAAATACATTGTTTTTTTAAGTTTTTGAGATTATTAAAAGGATATTTTTTCCTAAATTAGAATAAAAGCAAAAAATGGAATTATGTTAAGTCTGGCGATTATTGAGCAAAAATTGGTTGAAATTCGGAATAAAAGAGTATTGATTGACAGAGACGTTGCTGAATTATATGGTATTGAAACGAAGCGTGTGAATGAAGCTGTAAAAAATAATCCAGAGAAATTCCCAACTGGTTATGTAATTTATTTGGATGAAGAAGAAACTGAATTTCTAAGGTCGAAATTTTCGACCTTAGAAACGAGAAATGAACCGGTCGAAATTTTCGACCGGTTCCAAAAACTTAAACATTCAACTGTTCGTCCAAAGGCTTTCACTGATAAAGGTTTGTATATGCTGGCAACTATTTTGAAGAGTCCAAAGGCGACAGAAACTACAATTGCTATCATCGAAACGTATTCTAAATTGAAGCAGTTTTCTAATGCCATTAATTCATTGTATGTTCATAATTCTGAAAGCTCGAAACAAGATATAATTGAGAAAGGAACTGAATTAATAGCTGAAATAATACAAGACGATTTGAAACTTGATGAAACTGAAACTTCAATTGAGTTTAATTTCGCACTTGTTAAGTTAAAACATACAGTGAAACGAAAAAAGTAATTTAGTTTTTTACTTGTGTTACTTTTGTTTTAAAAAATTAGAATGGAATTTATTGCTGAAGAATTGGATAATTACGTTTGTGCTCATACTTCTGAAGAAAGTGAACTATTAAAGAAAATAAATCGTGAAACACATTTAGAAGTTTTGCAACCGCGAATGTTAAGCGGTCATTTTCAAGGAAGAGTTTTAAGTATGTTTTCGAAAATGATTCAACCAGAAAGAATTTTAGAGATTGGTACTTACACTGGTTATTCAGCTTTGTGCTTGGCAGAAGGTTTGAATCAAAGCGGTAAATTAATTACAATTGATGTGAATGAAGAATTAGAAACGAGAGTTAGAAATTATTTTCAAAATTCTGAATTCAAGGAGCAGATCGAGTATCGAATTGGTGATGCAATGAAAATTATTCCAGAATTGAGTCAGCAGTTTGATATTGTTTTCATTGATGCTGATAAAATGAATTACATTAATTATTACAATTTGGTGTTTTCAAAAGTTAAAATCGGAGGTTATATTATTGCGGATAATGTTTTGTGGTCGGGAAAAGTGGCAGATGAAAGTAAAAAAGATAAAGACACTGAATTGTTACGAGCCTACAATTTATTGAATCAAAATGATTCTCGAGTTGAAAATGTACTGTTTCCAATTCGTGATGGCTTGATGATAGCACGTAAAATCAAAGATTAAACAAATGAAAAGAGAATTGCGTGAAACAGCAGATGGATCGATGACGATTTACCTTCCAGAAATGGACGAACATTATCATTCCTATCACGGAGCCTTACAAGAAGCAAAACACGTTTTTATAGAAAATGGAATTAGACTTTTCCCCAAGAAAGATACAATTTCAGTATTTGAGTTGGGTTTAGGAACGGGACTCAACGCACTATTAACAGCCATTTGGGCGGAAAATAACCAGCAAAAAGTCACTTATTTTGGATTAGAAGCTTTTCCAGTTGAGCGCGAAATGAACCTTGCAATGAATTATCCAAGAATGATTCCTGAATCAAATGATTTTTTCTCAAAAATAGTTGATGCAAATTGGGAAATAGAAACAAACATAAATTCTTTTTTTCAATTGTATAAATGCCAATCCAAAATTCAAAATTTGCAACTTAATCAACAATTTGATTGTGTTTTTTTCGATGCTTTTGGTCCGCGTGCTCAACAAGAAATGTGGGATTTTAAAATTCTTGAAAAAACAATACAACTCTTAGCTCCAAATGGACTTTTTGTAACGTATTGCGCAAAAGGTCAATTAAAACGCGATTTGAAAGCACTCGGTTTGAAAGTTGAAACACTTCCCGGTCCTCCAGGAAAGCGAGAAATGACAGTTGCTTGGAAGATTTAACATAATTTTAATATAATTATGCTTGCATAACAAAATACTTAGCCTATCTTTGCCCCAGAAAATTACATTTCATAGTTGTAGTTTTTGAGTTTTATAGTTTTAGCATGGTTTAGCAGAAAGAGGAACAAGTTACGGTTTGTTCCTCTTTTTGCTTCTTATAAGTTCCAGATTTCTTTCGATATTATTTTTAATTCGTTTAAAATCAAAGCGGTAGCTCCCCAAATTACTTTTTCTTGAATTATAAAACAAGGCACATTTGGCATCGTTAATTCGTTGCTCACTTTTATTGAAGTTGTAGTTTTATTTCTCTCATCAATTAATTCCTTAATTGAAATAGTAAGAATTTCATTGACTTCACGTTCGTTCTTTTTTAGTGGAGGCAACTTTTCGTGAAAAAAAAGGAAAGGCATCACATTGAATTTTGAAACAGGAATATTTACTTCAGTTAAACTTCCAAGTAGAGTTCCTGCGTCAAAAGGAATTTCAACTTCTTCAAAACTTTCCCTTCGTGCAGTATGTTCTAGTGATTCATCTTCTGAATCTACTTTTCCTCCTGGGAAAGCAATTTGTTTGCTATGAGTTCCTTCATATTCAGCTCGTTCGATTAGTAAAATTGAAAAATCATCAAGAAATTCATCATTTGGATAAATATGAATAGCAACAGCTGATTTCCTAAAATTCAAATAGTCTTCCTTATTCTGTTTAATAAACCGCATCGGATAAAAAGCAATGTGTGCATCCATTCCTGGCAGACTATTGTTGATTTTTTCTTGAAGCTTTAAAATTTTTGTATTCATTAAACGAGGTTCGACGTTTCGCTATTTTGCAGAATTTACAATTTTGAAAAAATCGTCTTGCAAGTATTTCATATTTTCAGTTTTACCAATTAACTGAAAGACATAGTATGACTTATTGATTTTTTTTGTGGCAATAAAGTAAGTTTTTGTTAGGTCGGAATCCCATTTGTATTGACGTTCGAAATTTTGAATTACAACTTGTGAAAGGCATTTATTATTAATTTTTTTTATTTCTGAAGTTCTATATCCAATACTATTTTCCTCAGTTAATGAATTTTGCACACTGTTGATGTAGTTTTTTTGAATCGCATGAAGATTCGATTTTTCATTGTTTACATACTGAAAATAAGTAGCTGTTGTGTCTGAAAATTTCTCCACGCTAAAGTATAGTGAAAGAGAAGGGATGCTTTTTTGCTGAGAGGAATATTTTTCTATCGTATAAATTGATTCACTTTCGTATTCAAATTTCTGAGGCAATAAATAAGTAATGTCGCTATATTCTGTTTTTTTCCATTTTTTAAAATCCATATTATTTGAATACAATTCATTAGCGTCGCGAGTAGGAGCATTTGAGTTAGGACACGCTACCAAGAATGGTAAAACCAGTAAGAATAGAAAAATTGTTCGCATCATTTTCAAAAATACCTAAAAAAACGAAAAGATGATGAAAAAGTAAAAATTCAACATTTTTCAGTTTTAATCTAAAAAAATAGGGGGTGAATTGAAAATAGTTATAAAAAATTTGGAAATACCCCTCAAAAAAATGTACTTTTGCTGAAAAAAGGAATAAAAATGGCAACAAAGAGACTTAAAGCTTATCAAGATGTTCTGAATAGAGAACCAAAACACGTAGATTATGATGGTAAACTATCAGAATTGTTTGGTGTGAATGTGTTTCATCTTGAGGTGATGCGAGAATTTCTTCCATCTGATACTTATAAATCAATGGTTGAATCAATTCAAAATGGAACACGTTTGGATCGTAAAAATGCGGACCAAGTTGCTTCAGCGATGAAAGATTGGGCGATTTCTAAAGGCGCAACGCATTATACGCATTGGTTTCAACCTTTAACAGGAGCAACTGCTGAGAAACACGATGCATTCTTAAGACCGATTGGACCAGGGAAAGCGATTGATCGTTTCGATGGCGATTTGTTAATTCAACAAGAGCCAGATGCTTCTTCTTTTCCAAATGGAGGAATCCGCGATACATTTGAAGCAAGAGGATATACAGCTTGGGATCCTTCATCACCAGCGTTTGTAATAAGTAAAACGCTTTGTATTCCAACTATTTTTATTTCATATACAGGTGAATCTTTAGATTTCAAAATGCCATTATTGAAGGCTTTACATGCAGTTGACCAAGCTGCTGTTGATGTTTGCCAGTATTTTGATAAAAACGTTACTAAAGTAAATGCTACTTTAGGCTGGGAACAAGAATATTTCTTAATTGACCAAGCTTTATTCAACGCTCGTCCAGATATTTTAATGACAGGTAGAGCTTTATTTGGTCACGCTCCAGCAAAAGGACAGCAATTAGAAGATCATTACTTCGGTTCAATTCCTGAACGAGTAACAGAATTTATGCGCGAATTTGAAATCGAATCACTTAAATTGGGAATTCCGGTTACAACCCGTCACAATGAAGTTGCACCGAATCAATTTGAATGTGCGCCTATCTTTGAAGAGTGTAATTTGGCAAACGACCACAACTTATTGTTGATGGATTTGATGGAAAAAATCGCACGTAAACATAATTTTAGAGTTTTATTCCATGAAAAACCATTCGCAGGTGTGAACGGTTCAGGAAAACATAATAACTGGTCTTTGAGTACAAATACTGGTGTTAATCTATTGGCTCCAGGGAAAAATCCCAAATCAAATCTTCAGTTTTTGACATTTTTCGTAAATACAATTAATGCTATTTATGACAACGCTGATTTGTTAAGAGCTGCGATTGCTTCTGCTGGAAATGATCACCGTTTGGGAGCAAATGAAGCGCCACCTGCAATTATTTCTGCATTCATTGGAACGCAACTTTCTGCTTTGTTAGACGATGTAGAACAAAATGTGAAAGCTGGAAAAATGACGCCAGAGGACAAAACCGAATTGAAATTAAATATCGGTAAAATTCCACAAATTTTATTGGACAATACAGATAGAAATAGAACTTCACCTTTTGCTTTTACAGGAAATAAATTTGAGTTTAGAGCTGTTGGTTCATCTGCAAATTGTAGTTCTGCAATGATTGTTTTGAATACAATTATGGCGAAACAATTGAAAGAATTCAAGAAATCAGTAGATGCACGAATTGATAAAGGAGAATCAAAAGACGAAGCAATTTTGAAAGAACTTCAAGTTTTAATTAAACGTTCAAAAAATATTCGTTTTGAAGGAAATGGATATGGTGAAGAGTGGGTTGTTGAGGCTGAAAAAAGAGGCTTATCAAACCACAAAGACACTCCGAGAGCATTAAAAATTTGGGAAGATAAAAAAGTTACTGAATTGTTTGAAGAGATGAATGTGCTTTCTGCAAGAGAGTTAGAAGCAAGAAAAGAGATTGAGTTTGAAAATTATGTATTGAAAATTCAAATTGAATCTCGCTTGATGGGAGATATGACTCAAAACTATTTTATCCCTGCTGCGACGGAATACCAAAATAAATTAATTCAAAATGTTCAAGGTTTAATTTCAATTTTTGGAGAAAAAGCTGGAAAACAAAATGGTAAGGCAAATATTGAATTAATAGAAACGATTTCTGGTCACATCAATGCGATGAAAGCTGCTTCTGACGCAATGTTAGAGGAACGAAAATTAGCGAATAAACACGAACATGCTGAGGCTAAAGCGCTTGCTTATTGTGATAAAGTTAAACCTTATTTTGACCAAATTCGCTACCATGCCGACAAACTTGAATTGTTGGTTGACGATGAATTGTGGCCTTTACCAAAATTTAGAGAAATGCTGTTTACGAGATAATAATCTACTACTGTAAATGGATGAAGGCGTGTGTTAAGCAATTAACACACGTTTTTTTCTTGTATAAAATTGCACGTCAAATAGTTGATGAAAGTGCGAGTTTTAATAACTCGTGGTAAACATTTTTGTTTTCTTTCATTGGGATTATGATTTCATAAGTTTTTGCGTCGGTTTTTTTGAATTCAACTTTTTTTGTCGATTGAAATAATTTTTTTGTCGATTTAAAAATTGGATTAACTTCAATTAACATTCCTTTCCAACCGGCATTTTCAAGTTTAGTCAGTAAAGTTAAATCACCACTTAACTTTAAAGAATTTGTGCTAACAACTGTGTTGGCAATGTCAGTTTGAGTACTCAAGAAAATGGTTGTTGGATTAATTTGTAAAAAATGGAGTTGCTCTT
Organism: Flavobacteriales bacterium; assembly: GCA_018883325.1. GTDB lineage: Bacteria > Bacteroidota > Bacteroidia > Flavobacteriales_D > Crocinitomicaceae > UBA952. The sequence continues at coordinate 45,986 of VEQH01000007.1, forward strand.
TTCCTAAATTGATTGTGTTTTTATTAATTGAAAAATTCACATTCAATTGTTTCATTAAATCTGAAATGAGCGAGTCAACCGCCATTTTTTGATTAAAAGTGATTAGCAAATCAATTTTTGGAATGCCGATAATTGAGTCATTTTCAGTGAACTTAAAACCGTGATAATTTGCCGAGATATGTCTGATTTCTTTAAATGGAAAATTGATTCTTGGTAAAATTGGAATTTGTTGAAGTTGCTCATCAAGTTGTAATCCTTCTTTAGTAGGCAATGAAAAATGCAAACCACCTTCCTTAAGTAAAAGTTGTTTCTTTTGCGAAATTTGTTGATTACCAATCTTTATTTTAATTCTTTTTTGTTGCAGCGTTATATTATTCGAATGAACTAACTTTTGGTTCTCAAAATTAAATATAGAAATATCACTTTTTGATTTTACAGTGTAATTGAACGTTGATGAAAATAGTTTTTCAATAAAGCGAATATTGTCCTTTTTTCCTTCAATGACAAAGAATTTCTCTTTTTCATTTTCAAAATAGGGTAGAGAAAGTTTTCCTTCAATGCCTTTTTTCACGGACTTGATGCGTAAGACTGAATAATTCTCATTCTTAAATGTGAGATTGATCAATTCAATTGGAGCTGCCAAATCGATATTCAAATCCGAAATTGAAAAATCATCAGAATCTTGATTTTCTGTAATAGATTTTAATTTCTCAATTATTTGTTTTTCCTTAATTACAAATAGCTCGTTGTATATAAATTTTTTCAACAGATTTACACTTTCGATTCTTGTGTATTGAATTGTTGTATTAGGAAGTGAAATTGTAATTTCTTTTTTTTCACTGTTTTTTCTTTTTGTAATCGAATTAATACTGAATAGAATCAATCCAAAAATCACAAGAATACTTATTTCTTTTAGTTTATTCATGATAAAGTAAAGGTACATCAAAGTTGAATTGATTATTTTTGAAGATGAAAAAAAATATCGCAAGATTTCTTTTCCGAATTTTTGGTTGGAAAATAGATGAAAGAGGCCCTGAAGTACCTAAAGCTGTGATAGTTGTTGGTCCACATACTTCAAATTGGGATTTTATTATTGGAAGACTTTCATTTGTTTTGTTTGGTTTAAAAGGAAGGTATCTCGTTAAAAAAGAACTTTTTTTTCCTCCTTTAGGTTGGTTTTTAAAGTGGATTGGCGCTATTCCTGTCGATAGAAAACAAAAAAGTAATTTAACAGAAGAGGCAGCAAAATTATTTGACAAAGCAGATTCTTTGTACATCGTCTTTTCTCCAGAGGGAACAAGAAGTTATAACCCAAATTGGAAAAAAGGATTTTATTACATAGCTCAAAATGCAAATGTTCCGATTTACATCTGCTACATGGACTATAAAACGAAAACAGGTGGATTTCACTCCTTATTTTACCCAACGGGTGACGTTGATAAGGATATTGAATACATCAAAAGTATCATGAAAAACTATCAAGGTCGATTCCCTGAAAATGGTGTTCGTTAAGAGCCTCCCGTTTTTTTAATAGTATTCGTTTTTTTATCGTAACCATAAGGACAATGTTTGCAGCCACTTTTGCAGCAGTATCCACGTCTTAAATGGTATTTTTCAGTGAAAACTATATAACCTTCGTTACTTAAATAATAATCTTCAGTGTCTAAATTTGAACGTTTTGAGAAAGAAGAAAAATCATCTGACATTTTGCGAGATATGGGTTGGATTGAAAGTTTAATTAATAAAACAAAAGTAGAAACTTTCGTTTACAGTAAGTTAAACGATTTGAATTGTAAATTGTTCATTAAAAGGGATGATCTTATCCATGAAGAAATTTCAGGTAATAAAATCAGGAAGTTAAAGTATAATTTAAAGTATTGTTTTGATTCTAATTTAGCTGGTATTGTAACCTACGGCGGTGCTTATTCCAATCATCTTCTAGCAAGTGCTGCAGCAGCGAATCTAGCTGGTATTCGAATTATTGGAAGAGTGAGAGGAAATGAACTTAAAGCAGATTCAAATGCTGTTCTTAAAAGATGTAGCGAACTTGGAATGCATTTGGAGTTTCTAGAACGCAATTATTTTTCAAAAATTAAAAATCAAAATGGAATAGTTGAAATTGACGGTAAGTCGTTTTTGTCCATTCCAGAAGGTGGGAGTAATTTAAATGGGGTAGAAGGATGCAAAGAAATCATTACCGAATTAGAGGAAGAATTTGATTATTATTGTTTAGCGCAAGGCACAACCACAACAAGCATTGGTATTGCTCAATCAATTCCAAAAAAATCGAAATTAATTGTTGTTCCTGTTTTAAAAGGCTTTGACAGTGAAAAGGAAATGAGTGCGATTATTGGCGAACAGGAATTTCAAAAAATCAAAAATCAACTTATTGTTCTAAATGATTATCACTTTGGAGGTTATTCGAAATCAACGGAATTGTTAAGGCATTTTGTAAAAGATTTCAATCAGCAAAACACCTTCGATATTGAGTCTGTTTACACAGGAAAAGCGATGTTTGCTCTTGTTGATTTTCTTAAATCAAAAAATATAAGAAATAAAAAAGTCCTCTTTGTTCACACAGGAGGACTTTCAAATTGGATGAATAGTTAAACTATTTCAATTTTGTTCTTGAAGATGATTTTTTGTACAAATGCATCGTTTTAAAGTAAACTTCAATCGCACCAACGCTTGATGTAGCTTGACTTAAATAAGATAGGTTGGCATCAAATGCGATTCCAAATCGAATACCTTTGATTTTAAAACCTAGTGTTGTAATTAATGCATCATTGTGACGGTAGTAAAAACCATAGTTCACACAAGTAGTTTTGTTAATCGTTGTAATTTGTGAACTTTCTTTTAGGATGTGTTCAAATGTCATACCTGTGATTAAATTAAAACCTGTACCTGTTTTGAAGTACAAGAAACTAGGTTGTAATCTCAAGTCTTTTTTTCTACTTGTAATATCTGCACCTAATTGAACAACAGATTGCATGTAAATTCTATCCCCACCAAAAGAGAAATTAATTTTTTGTCTAGTCAAGTGATTTAGAGCCAAACCTCCGTAGAAACGTGTTTTATTTCTCATTGTGTATTGGTAAAAAACACCTGTTCCTAAATCAATAGAAGCATACGAATCATTAACTCCGATTTCAATATCTGGTAAATTAACGAATTGCTGACCATTCCATTGATTTTCAAAAGTCTGCGCATTTCTGTCAAGTGACTGTTGATAGAATCCAGGAGAAATTCCAATTGAAATTTTATTATTTCTATCTAAAGAAAGCGTATAGTTTATTGGAATAGAAATATTAGTTGTCATCAATTTAGCAGAACCTGTTTGGTCATTTAATGCATTCAAACCAATACCAAAGTTGTTTGAACCACTAAAACCATCTGGAATTTTAAATTCTGCCGTTAATGTATTTGTTCTTAAACCAATTCCAGGCTCAGGAATAGTTAACCATTGACTTCTAAAATTGGTAAAAAATCCGAAATCTTCTTCACCTGTTGCAACAGCCGCGGAATTATAAAGCACAGGTGATTGATACCATGTACTTAAATTTCTATCCTGCTGCGCAAAAACACCTGCAGAAAGTAATGAGAATAAAGAAGCGAAATATATGTTTTTCATTTGTGTTATCTAATTAACGTTACGTTACCTTTCAATTCATCTGATCTACCATCAATTCTTCTGTAACTAACATAATAAGTGTAAGTCGCAGGATTAACTTTTTTGCCTTTGTAAGTTCCATCCCATCCTTCATGTGGGTCAGTTGTTCGATAAACCATTTTTCCGTAACGATCGTAAATACGCATATCAATTTCCGCAATTGCTCCACCTTCTTTGGTGAAACCGTTGTTAAAATCATTGTCTATATCAACGTTTGTAAGAATTCTAAATACATCATTTTCACCATCTTCATTTGGTGTAAATGTGTTTGGAAGTACAACTTTCACATTGTCTCTAAAGCGAACATTCACGCAAATTGAATCTGTAACAGAACAACCATTTGCTGTTGTGTAACTAACGCAATAACAAGTTGGAGCAAAAGGAGTTGCAGTTAAAGAATCTCCACCCGCACATCCATAACATCCAGAAATACTATCAGCTTCAACGCAGCTTACATACCACATAAGTGTTCCTCCAGCTGGAAAACCTTCTGCGTATAAATAAACTTCTTGAAACATATCTACTGTAGTGTCAGCAATTTCGACGAACTCAAGACTGTCATTGTCATAGGTAATAATAGTTGGTGGAGTTGGTGGAGTTGCGGGATTTGGTATTGTAAATTGACTAGTTGTGTCAGATAAAGTAACAAGGATTGATGGAATTTGACCTACTGTAATCGTTTGTGTTGCAGTATTTGAACCAAAAGTATTTGTAACTGTAAGTGAAATTGTAAATGTTCCTGCATTATTGAAACAAACCAAACCAGGATTTTGTCCAGAATAAGTAGAAGGTAAAGCTCCTGTGAATGTCCACTCGTAAGCAAGTGTATTAGAGGAGGAATTGTTTGTTATTGAAATGCAATCACCTGCACACAATAAATCATCAGAAACTGTGAAATTAGCAGTTGGTGTTTGCGACCAAATACTACATGTAACCAGCACGGAAAGAAACAATAGGTAGTGCTTCATAGTCTATAGTTTATCAATTTTGTTTACGAAAGTAATTAAAAAAGTTTCAAATTGGTAAATTTTCAATTATTACCACTCAATAATTGCCTAATTTGATGCATTTCCCTTACATCATGGACTCTAAAAATGGAGGCGTTTTTCATAAAAGCTGTCGTATTTAAAACCGTTGTTCCATTTAAGGAATCATCTGGGATTATTCCAAGTTTTTTATAAATCATTGATTTTCTTGAAATTCCTATTAAAATGGGCTTTTCGAGTATTTGCAACAATTCTAGTTTATTCAGTAAAGTGTAGTTTTCTGCCAACGTTTTATCAAAACCAAATCCAGGATCAATTATAATATCATTAATACCTTGATTTTTTAAATCTTTTATTCTTTCTGAAAAAAACACAAAACAATCAGTCAAAATATTTCTTTTTGAGTCTAACGGCACGGTATTAATTTCGTTACCATTATTAAAGGTTAGAATGTATGGTATTTTTTTTTCAGCGACTAATTTGATGAGTTCTAAATCGTAGAGTCCACCACTTACATCATTTACAATGGAGATTCCTTCTTCAATTCCGATTTTTGCAACTTCAGCGCGAACCGTATCAAGTGAAATTATTAGGTCTTTAAATTCTTTACGAATTGCTTTAATCGGTTCATAAACTCTACTAATTTCTTCTTCAATAGATGGGATAGTTGCGTTGGGCCGAGTTGACGCGCCTCCGATATCAATAATGTCAACTCCATTTTCAAGCATTGATTCAACTGACTTTAAAATGTCATTGATAAGTGTTTTCCTACTTCCTTCGTAAAAAGAATCAGGTGTACAATTAATGATACCCATAATTTTTGGTGAATTTAAATCGTATAAACTCCCTTTTAAATTTATGAATCTGTTTTGCTTGAATTGATGTATTTTTGTCATCAGTTATGGAAAAAACTTCTTTAGAATACACAAATGTAATCAATCTTTGTCGAGAAATCTTTGAAAAGAAAACGAGAGATTATGGCACTTCTTGGCGAATTTTAAGACCAAGTTCACTCACTGATCAAATTTTTATAAAAGCGCAACGAATTCGAACTGTGCAAGAAACAGGCGAAAACAAAGTAGGTGAATCCTTTGAAGATGCTTTTATGGCGATAGTGAATTATTGCATCATGGCAATTTTTCAACTGAGAAATGATAGTGGTTTTAATGAGCAGCTTACATTGGAAGAAGCGATGAAGGTTTATGATGAAATTTCAACAGAGGCATTTGAACTCATGAAGAAAAAAAACCATGATTATGGTGAAGCTTGGCGCGATATGCGTGTAACATCGCTTACCGATTTGATATTGACGAAAGTTTTACGCATCAAACAAATTGAGGATAATAAAGGAGTCACAGAAATTAGTGAAGGAGTGGAAGGTAATTATTTTGATATGCTGAATTATTCTGTTTTTGCACTTATTCACCTTGAAGCAGCTTGTTAAAAGTGTGTTAAACAAAATCTGATTTAGTTCTAACGATTATTTTTGAGAAAAATTAAAAACTATGGAAAACAATATAATTGATTCGACAAGTAGCTCTAATTCTAATTTTAAAAACTTAGTTTCTTGGGGAATAAGAATTTTAATTTCAGCTTTGTTTTTGGTTTCTGCCTACGCTAAAATATATCCAGATCCATCTTATTACTTTAGTATTACAAAATTTGAATATTCGCAATTATATCCAATGGGTTTTAGCCCAGAATTAGCTGTTTATTTCTCTCGAGTACTGATTGGAATTGAATTCGCATTAGGGTTTTTATTACTTTTTCCTTTTAATATCAAGAAAATTGTAATTCCAGCAACAATTATCATGTTGGCTGTTTTTTCGATTCACCTATCAATTGAGATTTTATCAGGACAAAACACAGGAAATTGTGGTTGTTTTGGAAGTCTTTTACCTATGACTCCTTTACAAGCGTTGATAAAAAATCTACTGTCTATCGGTTTGCTTTCTATATTGTTACTTAAATTTTCTGACGGAATACGCGTTAATAATAATTTCTTGGCAGTTACAAACATTACTACTTTTTGTGTCCTTTTCTTATTCATGCTGATTCCGATTCAAAAGAAAACAACAACTGTTACACCAACAACAATTGAGGTTAGTGAGCCTGTCGTAAACAATGATGTAGATACCAATACAGTTAAAACAACTACTGTAAAAGGAGAGCAACAAACAACAGAGGTAAAAGTAGAAGAACCGAAAGGCCCAGCAAAAAAATCTTCTGGTTATGCAAAGTATTTTCCTAAAATAGACGAAGGAAAAAAAATCCTATGTTTTTTTGCACCTACTTGCGAGCACTGTATGCAAACAGGAAAAGAATTAACTGAATTAAGAAAAGCAGATCCAACTTTCCCAGAAATACAAATTATATTTATGGATGAAGCTCCTGAAGAAATTCCTGCATTTTTTAAGTTTGCAGGTGCTGAATACAAGCACATGGTGATGGATATTGTTGCATTTTGGACAGCTTTAGGAAGTAATAAAGATACACCTGGAGTTGTTTATTTATGGAACGGAAACGTGCAAAAGTTTTACAACGGTACAGAAGGGAAAGATAAATTTAATAAAGCAGAACTTAAAAAATTGGTTAAGAAGGAAACCTATTAAAACGAAAAGCATTACTTTAGTAAATGCGTAAAAAAATCCTTGCAGCCAATTGGAAAATGAATTTGCTTCGCGATGAAGCTATTCAGTTAATCAATGATTTCAACAAAGAAGTTGAATTATCAAGTAATGAAATTGAAGTTGTGGTTTTTAGCCCTTCGCTTTATATTTCTGAAATTTCACAGCTAACAGATTTCAAAATAGGTGCACAAAACTTTTATTTTGAAAAAAACGGAGCATTTACTGGAGAATTGAGTATTCCACAAGTTAAAAGTTGCGGAGCAAGTCAGTTGTTGATCGGACACAGTGAAAGAAGACAGATTTTTGGTGAATCTGATGATTTATTGAAAAGAAAAGTAGATGCGGCTGTTGAATCGAATACACCATTTATCTTTTGCTGCGGCGAGGCATTGGAAACCCGTGATGCAGAAAGACACATAGAATTTGTTGTAAATCAATTACATGCTTCTTTGTTTCACCTCGACGAAAAACAAATTTTGTTAGGAGCAATTGCTTATGAACCTATTTGGGCAATTGGAACCGGTCGAACAGCAAGTACCGAACAAGCAGAAGAAATGCACGCTGCAATTCGCGAGTCATTAAGTTATGTTTATAGTCCTTCAATTGCAAATCAAATTTCGATATTATACGGAGGTAGCTGTAATGCAAAAAATGCAACAGAATTATTTGCTTGTCCAAATGTTGATGGTGGACTTATCGGTGGTGCCTCTTTACAAAGTGAAACGTTTAACCAAATTGCCAAAGCATTAATATGAGTGATTATTACGAATACAGTTTTCATCTAAAACCGTATGAACCTTGGAACGAAATTGTAACTGCATACCTTGCTGAAATTGGTTTTGAGAGTTTTGTTGATGAAGATCCAATTTTGAAAGCATATATTCCAACAGAAAATTTAATTCCAGATGACATCGATTCAATTATAGGAATATTGGCAACTGAGGATGAATTAGAGGAATGTAAATACGGCTTTACAGAAATAAAACAGCAAAATTGGAATGCCGTTTGGGAATCTCAATTTGAACCCGTTTTTGTGAATGACCAACTTTTAATAAAAGCACCTTTTCACACAGAAATAGATTTTAATGGTCTAATTGTTGAGATAGAACCGAAAATGTCGTTTGGTACGGGACATCATCAAACAACATTTTTAATGTGTCAAGAAATGATGGCAATGAATTTAAAGGATTTATCCATTCTGGATATGGGGGCAGGGACAGGTGTTTTGTCCATTTTAGCTGAGAAATTGGGTGCTTCTTACATTGAGGCTGTCGAAATTGAATCTTGGTCAGCTGAAAATTGTGCTGAAAATGCAGTTCGCAATAATTGTAACGCCATAGCTTCTCTATTTGGAGACTTTGATGTTGTAACGAATCGAGAATTTGGCGTAATTCTTGCAAATATTAATAAAAATGTATTAAAGTCGCAGATTGCTTTTTATGCCTCAAAACTAAAAGTAAAAGGTGAATTGTTATTAAGTGGTTTTTTTACAACTGATAATGATGAATTAATAAAATTAGCTGAAAAAGAAGGACTTAGTTTTCTGAAAAGTGAAAATAAAGAAAATTGGTCCATGTTGAAATTTAATAAAAACTAATCTATGAAATTTGCGAAACTACTACTTATATCTTTTTCTATTTTATTGTTTAATAAAACACAGGCACAGTCTTTTACAAAAGAAAGAGAAAAGTTTGTAAAGGAGTGGCAGAAGCTGGTTACTGATCCAGATGCTGCTTATTTCTGTAAAGAAGTGTTACCTAAAATGTTGAAAGGAACAAGTATCAACGATGGTCAATTTTCAAAAATCGTTGATAATTGTAACACACTTCAAAGCAAGGAAGTGCCCGTTTATCCTGAATTGTATCAATTTTTAGCTTCTTCATTGTATCAAATTGAGAATAAATTCCCTTCAGTTTTTAATACAGAATGGTATTCAATTTTAACAGGTTTACAAGCAAAAGATCAAGGGAAATTTACGGAATTTATGAGCTTTTCTTACGATTTGTTTAAGTACAAAGCCTTTTATAAAGAAGATTCTTTCAAATGGTTTTTTGAAAAAGGAAACATGACTTGGAACAATGATAAAAAGCTTACAATCAATTGTCAAGAAGGAAATTTAGTTTGTAGAGTTTACGATGGTAAAAGAGTTGCAGATAGTTCAATTGTTTACAGAACTTCTGGTGTTTTGGATGTTTTTGCAAAAAAATGGGAAGGAAAAGCAGGGGTAGTTGATTGGCAAAAAGTGAAGTTTGATAAAGAAAAGACTTTTGCACGAATCCGAGGTTACCGTTGTGATTTAAAATCGGCACAAGTAAAAGTAGATACAGTTGAGTTAACGACTCCTTATTTTAAAACGCCGATTCTTGGAAAACTTGCCGACAAGACAATTCTAGAAATGAATGAAGGTGAAAGTTCTCCTCAATTTATATCATTTGAGAAGCGCTTGAAAATCCCTGACTTACGAGAAAATTTAGACTACGATGGTGGTTTTACGCTTGAAGGTGCTGAATTTATTGGTAAAGGTACCGAAGAAAAACCTGCAAAAATTATTTTAAAAAGAGATAACAAAAGATTAATTGAAGTAGCATCTGTTGATTTTCAAATGGACCCAGCGAAAATTATTGCACGCAAGTCTTCTGTGAAAATGTTTTATGCAAATGGAGATTCTCTTTACATTAAAGAAGCATTTGTTTTCTTGGATGAAAATAAGCAAGAATTAAGTGTTACTGCTGCAAAAAAAGGCTACGATTTGGTTCCATTTGAAGATTATTATTTCAATTTATTCATCAATGCACCTGTTTTTGTTTACAAATTGAAAACGCCACTTGCCTATTTTACTTACGAAATAGCAACTTCCCAAGAGCAAAAAGTGGCAAGTATCGTTTCTCAAAATTTCTACGATCAAGCTGTTTATCAAAAGTTCAAAGGAATGGGAAATGTTCACCCATTTAATACAATTGCCAATAAATGTGAGTCAACGAAAAAATACGATTTTACAGAAGGAGACTTGGCTACAATGATGAATAAAACAATCACTCAAGCAAAACCTGAGTTAGTTGACTTAGCAGCAGCTGGTTTTTTAACTTATAATTCAGTCAATAACCTAATCCATGTAGAAAAGAAATTAATCAACTATGCAAAATCGGGGACAGGAGAAATGGATTTTGATAACATTAAAGTTGTTTCTGATTTACGACCTTTGAAACTTTCTTATTCAGCACAAGAAATTGCAAACGACCCTTATTTGCAAGCGATGAAAGATGATTATGAAAGAAAAACAGCAAAACGTCAACGTGTTATTGCTTACGCTTTGATTGACATTGATAAGAGAACAATGCGTGTAAATGAAGTTGACGAAGTGCAAATTTCAGTGGCTCAAAAAACAGATTTATATCCTGATTCTAGTTACATCGTTTTTGAGAAAGATAGAAATATTCGATTTGCTGGTTGGTTAGTCGCTGGTAAATTGGAAGTTCATTCAACAGACATGCTTTTTGATTACAAAGAATTTAAAGTAAATATTCCTTCTTCAGATTATGCATTTTTTAGAGTAAAACCACTCAGAAAGGAAGATGGAACTGATTTTATTCCTATGGTTAGTGCATTAAGTTTCATGAAAGGTGAGGTGTTGATTGATAATAAAGAATCAAAATCGGGGAAAGCTGGTAAAAATGGTGGTTTCCCATTCCTTAAATCTGTTCAAGAAACAAAAGTTTTTTACAGCTCAAAAGATATTTTGAAAGGTGCATACGATAGCACACGTTTTTATTATACTGTTCAACCGTTTGATTTAGATAGTTTGGATAATTTCAGTGAGAAAGCTTTCAGTTTAGTGGGTGAATTAAATTCTGGTGGCATTTTCCCGAAAATTGCTGAAAATCTAAAAATCATGAATGATTACTCATTTGGTTTTTTCACACAAGCACCAGCTGGAGGATATAGTTTTTATGGAACAGAAACGAAATATGAGAATAAAATTGTTCTTTCAAACAACGGACTTCAAGGAGCGGGAACAATCAATTTCTTACATTCAACATCAGTTTCTAATAAATTAACCTTCTTGCCCGATTCTACAATTGGAGTTGCAAAATTCACAAACAAAGAAATTTCATCAGGAGTTTTATATCCAAGTGTTGTATCTGAATCTGCATTTATCAATTACCAACCGCGAAAAGAAACCTTGTTAGCCTCTTCATTCAGAGAAGTTCCGCTTACTATGTTTAATGGGGAAACAGATTTAACAGGAACTGTTTCAATTGATAAAAAAGGAATGGTTGGAAGTGGCTCTTTGAAGTTCAAGGAAGCTATTATGAAATCAGATTTATTCAAATTTACACACGATAATATTAAATCTGACAATACTTCATTTAGCTTGTTAAATCGTTACGCGAAATTTGGCGAAGAACCAATTGCAATTCAAGCAGAAGGCTTAAAAGCTGATGTTACATTCAAAGAAAGAAAAGGAACATTTAATTCTACAGGAAACAAAGCGCAACGTTTTCCAGCCAATTTATACTATTGTAAAATGGATAAATTCGTTTGGTTAATGGACGGTGAATCCATCGAGTTTGAGAAAAATAAAGGTGGAGAATCAAACTTTGAATCTGGCGCTGACTTAGTTAATGATAATTTCTTCTCTTTAGTTGATACGCAAGATTCACTTAGATTTAAATCTCTTAGCGCAAAGTATGACTTAAAATCACAAACGATTTTCTGTAACAAAGTTGATTTCGTTAAATCTGGTGATGCTTTGTTATATCCAGATAGTATGAAAGTAAACATCAGAAAAGCAGGTATTATGGATCCTTTTTCTAATGCAGTAATTATCGCTGACGCCATAACAAAAAACCACAAGTTTGTTGAAGCTAATGTTCAAATTACTTCAAGTAAATTATTTAACGGAAATGCTAAATATTTGTATTACGACCGTGACAGTGTGTTGACCAAAGTTCAATTGTCTAACATTAAATCAAACGGAAAATATACAATAGGTGTAGGTGAAATTTCTGAAGCAAGTAAATTCAAACTGAGCAAGGAATTCGATTACTTCGGTAAAATAAATGTAATTTCTAAGTTGACAGGTGTTGTTTTGGATGGTCAGGCACGTTTGAATCATACTTGTAAATATGAAAAATCGTGGATGTCATTTAAAGATACGATACAAGCTAAAAACATTCAAATACCGATTGCAGAAAATCCAGTTAATGCAAAAGGTGAAAAACTTTCTAATGGATTCCTTTGGAGAGATATCGAACGAGCGGATAGTCTTAGAATTTATCCATCTTTTATGTCGAAACAAGAAGGTGAACTTGATTCGAGGTTATTTAATTCTTTTGGTTATATTCAGTTCAACGAAAAAGCGAATGAGTTCCAAATTGCAAGTAAAGATCGTTTGAACAAAAAAGATTCTTTAACGAATATTTTAAAATTACACCTTGGAACATGTTCAGTTGGTGGAGAAGGGGATATGACACTTGGAATCAATTTAGGAGAAATGAAAACAGATTTGTATGGTAAAATCGATTATAACCCTTCGGATAAAAAAACGACTATTTTAGCGAACGCAAAAATTGATTTCGTTATTGCGAAAGAAGTTATTGAAGGTTTGGCTAACAAACTGAAAGTTGTTCAGGAATTCCCTGAAATAGATATGAAAAATCCTAATTACAATCTTCGAAACACACTTGCACATTGGACAAACAAAAAAACAATGGAAGAAATGTTTAAGGATTTCGATGAGGAAAAATTGAAAAAAATGCCATCGAGTCTTGAAAATACTTTTATTCTAACTGGTTTAGTTTTGGAATCTTATGGTTCTTCAAACGCAGGTGGTAGAAAAAGCGAGAAAGGTATTATTTCTAGAGAATCAACAATTGGAGTAATGGGAATGAATGGTAACGCTGTTATGAAAGTAGTTGATTTCGATATGTTCTATCTTCAAACTTTCTCTAAAGAATCTGGACAAGGTTTTTCATGGAATTTGTCATTGCCTAACGAAAGAAAGTATTTTGTCAACTATACTATGGATAAAAAAGATGGGGCATTATTGTTCTACACGAACGATGATATTTTCAACAAATCCATCATGGATATTAAACCTGATAAACGTAAATCAAAAAACTTTACCTTTGACATTGCTGAGGAAGCGATTGGAAGTGCGCTAGTTGCGAAATTTAAAGGGTATTTTTTATATAGATAAAGTATGCTGATTTTAACCAATGTATTAATTGCCTACTTAATTGGATCAATTCCAACAGCCTTTTGGGTAGGCAAATACTTTCATGGAATTGATATTCGTGAGCACGGTAGCAAAAACGCTGGTGCAACAAATACATTTCGAGTACTTGGGAAAAAATCAGGTTGGTTTGTATTATCGGTTGATGTTTTGAAAGGTGTTGCAGCTGCAACTTTACCTTATTGGTTTCAAAGTCAACTAATTGGATTTAAAGACGAATTGTTAATTATGCAGTTAAGTGCTTCTTTTAGTGCCGTTTTTGGACACGTTTTCCCAATTTTTGCTGGATTCAGAGGAGGAAAGGGAGTTGCAACTTCTTTAGGAATTGTAATTGGTTTAAATCCCTTAGCTGCAGCTATTTGTCTTGGTGTATTTATTATTGTTTTTATTTCGTCCAAATACGTTTCTTTGGGTGCAATAACGGCAGCATTTGTGTTTCCTTTCGTTAGTTATTTCATCTTGAAAAACGATATCCGAATCATGATTATTTTCACAATTGTATTATCATTTTTGGTAATTGTTGCCCATCGAAAAAACATTTCTCGCTTGCTAAAAGGAGAGGAAAATAAAATGAACCTTTTAAGAAAGAAAACGTAATATCTTTAGTTCAAATCGAATTAATTGTACGTTTTGCTTTTCAATTACCGCATTTTGCGATTATTCTTGTTATTCCTTGCCTTGAATTTTATCATTGATATTCAAGCACAGAAGGAAATTGAGCAAAAAAAACGTGCCGACACCTATTTTCAAAATCAACAATATGCGTTGGCAATTAGCGATTACCGTCAACTTTTGGCTCAAAATCAAAAGAACATGGAAATCAATTTTAAATATGCCGCTTGTCTTTTTCATACGGATGACATCAAACTTTCAACACGCTATTTTGATTTGGTTTTAAATCAACCCGAAGTTCCTGCCGATGCATATTATTACCGCGCCAAAATATATCAGCATCAGTATAATTTCACCAAAGCGATTCAACTTTTTACTAAGTATTTGGAATTAAAACCAAAGAAGGAACAGACTTTTGATGCTCAAACAGAAATAAATTTTTGTAAACAAGCCAAAGCGGCAATTGGTCAACCTTCTTCCTTAAAGATTTTAGCTCGAACGATTTCACCAGGTGCTGATTTTTATACTTACTATAGTTTTACAACAAAAAAGTATAGTTTTTACTCGATTGATGATGTTTTCGAAAAACAAAATTCAAAAAACAACTTTAAGCCAACCTATGCTTTTTTAAGAGGGATGCGCTATCGGATTTTTGCGAGCTACTCTGACAACACTGAAAATGGAAAAGATTTGTTTATCCAGAAAAAAGACGAGAAAGGGGAGTGGGGAAAACCTGTAAAACTATGCGCAGAAATCAACTCAACTTTTGATGAAGATTTTCCTTTTCTTGATGAGGTAGAAGGGATTTTATATTTCAGTTCAAAAGGTCATGGTTCAATTGGAGGTTATGATTTGTTCAAAGTCAAGTATAATCTGAACGAAAATACATGCGCTGAATTAGTAAACCTTGGTTTTCCATATTCTTCACCAAATGATGATTATTTCTTTATTCCAGATGATGGAACGCCAAATGCTTTATTCGCAACGAATCGAAATGGAAATACGGCGAAAATTGAAATTGTAAAAGTTGAAAAGGAACAAAAAAAGGTTGAAATGCTTTTTGTAAAAGGAATTTTCTCCGACCTGATTGATTCTCAAAATACAGATTTAGAAATTAGTGTAAAACACAAAGAAACAGGTGAAGTTTTTGGCCCAATTTACACCAATAAAGAGGGAAAATATCTTATTTGCTTACCCAAAGATGGAATTTACAGCTTCCAAACAAAAGTAACAGGTTCGTTAACCGTTTTCACGAAAGATGTTGAAATTACGGTTCCACCAAAAGGAAAACAGTTTTCACAAGAGATTAAATATGAAATGATTAATTCTAAAGAAGAATTGACAATTATTTCAAAAATAACAAATGAAGTTGCCGATGATGAAATGGATTTACTCATGTTCACACAAGTTGGAAAATTAGAAGTAAATGCACAAACCTTACAGCAACAAGGAATTTCTTCAACCAGTGATTCACAAGAAAATAAGGGTGAAGTCAACACTGAATCAAAAGAAAATCCGCTTGTTGAAGCATTATTGGATAAGGAAATTGATATTGAAAATCAACTAAAAAATCAAATTGTAGTTCAGCAGTTGATCAGAGAAAATGAAACGTTGATTGAAGAAAAACAAGAAGAAATAGTTGCATTGCGATTAACTCAAAGTCAACAAACTTCAATTGAAGACAAGAAGAAAATATTGGAACAATTGAAATCTGAGGAAGAAGAATTGAATCAAATTGTGAGAGAAACAATCATTTTGAAAGAGTTAGAATTGAGCGAAAGCCAAGTTGTTGAGAATAAAGAATTGCTAACGAAACTTACTGATTTAAACAAATCTTTAGCTGAAGAACAATTGAAAGGGGAAAATCAAAAAGTCAAGGATTTGTTAACTTCTAATCAATTATTGGTTAGTGCTGTAACAGAAAAGCAGATTCCAACAATAGAAGAATTAATCACTGTCAAATCTAACACAGTTGCAACAAATAAAGCGACAAGCGAAAAAGAATTAAAAGATTACCAGCTTCAAGAACAAAAAATACTTATAGAAATTGAAGATTTGAAACTATCGAAAGAAGGTAAATCAAAGAAGCAAATTGAAGAAATTGATGCTGTAATTTATCAAAAAGAAAAAAATCTGAAGACCATTCGCCAAGTTAAAGAAAATACACAATTCACGGTAGATGAGTTGATTTTTAAAGATTTGGCGTTTAAAGAAAATAGAGATTTGGCTGAAACAATCAACATCAAATCAGGACAAGTGCCAAATGAAGATTTACAAAAGCCAGGTTCAAATTATATTGCTAAGTTTAATAATTCCACTTTAACTGAATTGGTTGCAGAAAATAAAAACTTTACACAAACTGAAGCACAGAAAATTGCTGAATTAGAGAAAGCTGTAGTTAATCCATTACCTACTTCAACCGATGAACTAGCTAAAATTCAAGCGAAATACAAAACTGATTTATCGAAAATTGAAACAGATTTAAAGCTAATTGAAGTTATAAATGAAAAAATTTCGATTGAAGAAAGTTTGCTTGGAAATATTAAACAATTAATAGCAAAAGAAACAAATGAGGAACAAAAGGAGAAAATCAACGAATTGATTCAGTTGAGTAATGGTCGTTTGGAAGGTTTAAAACAAGAAAAAGCAAATTTAACTCAAGTTGCTACTGAAGTAAAACCAACGCCAGAAGTGAAGCCAGAAGTTGTTGATGAATTTGCAAAAATTCAGGCGAAATACAATACTGATTTATCGAAAATTGAAACAGATTTAAAGCCAATTGAAGTTGTAAATGAAAAAAATTCGATTGAAGAAAGTTTGCTTCGAAACCTAAAACTATTACTAGCAAAGGAAACAAGCGAGGATCAAAAGGAGAAAATCAACGAATTGATACAGTTGAGTAACGGTCGTTTGGAAGGTTTAAAACAAGAGAAAGCAAATTTAACTCAAGTTTCTACTGAAGTAAAACCAACGCCAGAAGTGAAACCTGAAATTGTGGATGAAATAGCAAAAATTCAAGCGAAATACAATACTGATTTATCGAAAATTGAAACAGATTTAAAGCCAATTGAAGTTGTAAATGAAAAAATTTCGATTGAAGAAAGTTTGCTTCGAAACCTAAAACTATTACTAGCAAAGGAAACAAGCGAGGAACAAAAGGAAAAAATCAACGAATTGATTCAGTTCAGTAACGGTCGTTTGGAAGGTTTAAAACAAGAAAAAGCAAATTTAATTCAAGCTGCTACTGAAGTAAAACCAACGCCAGAAGTGAAGCCAGAAGTTGTTGATGAACTTGCAAAAATTCAAGCGAAATACAATACTGATTTATCGAAAATTGAAACAGATTTAAAGCCAATTGAATTAATAGATGAAAAAATAGCGATTGAAGAAAGTTTGCTTCGAAACCTTAAACAACTACTCTCAAAGGAAACGAACGAGGAGCAAAAGGAGAAAATCAACGAATTGATTCAGTTGAGTAACGGTCGTTTGGAAGGTTTAAAACAAGAAAAAGCAAATTTAATTCAAGCTGCTACTGAGGTAAAACCAACGCAAACTGAACCTATAGTTAATCGTGATAATCAAGAAATTGAAAAAGAAAATCAAAAGCAAATTGAAGTTTTATCGAATCTTCAAAGCCAAAATGAAGAGAGAAGTAAAACCTTGAATCAAGCACTGAAATCAAAGAAAGAAGCCTTACTGAATACGACGAATCAAGCCGAAATTACTCGTTTGGAAAAAGAAGTTCGTTCTTTGGAATCACAAATTCAAACACAAAATAATCAAGCGTTTGTAAACGAAAAAAACAGCACGATTAAGAAAGAATTTCCAACTTATGAAGTGCTGACAGAATCGGAAAGAAAAGCTAAGATAGCAAGTTTAAATATTGAAAAAGAACAACTTAAGCAAACTTTAAAAACAACGAATTCTCTTCAAGATAAAAAAGTTCTTGACCAACAAATTGCAACAATCGATTCTTCAATTGAATCTTTAGAATCAATTACTATTAAAACGAAAAATGAGCAAGAAACAATAGTTTTAAAAGAATCGGAGGTTTTGGATAATGATGAGCTTACAAAAAAGGCAGCTTCGCAAAACTATGTCAATTACATTGTGAAAAGAAATGAAATTACACAGATAGATAACGAACTAACAACTTTAAAATCTGATTTGAATTCACTAAAAAAAGCTTTAAATCAAGAAATTAATAAAGATACACAAGTTGAAATTAGTCCAAAACAAAGAGAGTTATTGACTCAAATCACAGCCAACGAAAAGAAGATAAATGAAAAGCAAACTTTAAGAAACCAAAAAGCAAGAGATTTAGCTCAAACTGCTGAAGCTTCAAATTTTGAATGGATGATTAACAATTCGATTGAGGCAACTATGCCGACGAAGTCTGTTAATGTTGTTTCAACAACTCCAATCATAGAGACTTCCTTCAAAATTATTGATAAACAAGCAGTTGATGTTTCTGTTCCTTTACCTGTTAATATTAAAAATCCAAGAGGTTTGGTTTACCGTGTTCAAGTTGGAGCATTTAGAAAACCGGTACCAAATGAGTTTTTTAGAGAATTTTCTCCAGTTTCAGGCGATATTCTTCCGAATGGTTTGACGTGTTATATGGCTGGTTATTTTAACAATGTTAATAATGCTTCCACAGCCAAAAATGAAATCCGAACAATTGGTTACAAAGATGCGTTCATTGTTGCTTATTGCGATGGAAAACGTATTTCATTTGCCGAAGCTAAAGCATTAGAAGCTTCAGGTGCTTGCGTTCCATTGACAGACAATGAATTGAAAATTGCAGTGATGGAAAGTTTGCCAACATTGAATGTGAACGAAACCAACAATCCAGTAGTTCAAAATCCGCAAGTAGTTGAAAAACCAATTGTTGATTTAACCTACAATATGGCGCCAGGTGCAGTTGATGCGATAGCTGTTGAATCGTTGGAAGCTTTATTTTTCACAGTTCAAGTTGGCGTTTACAACAAACCAATTAAACAAGAGCAGTTACCAGGATTTACAGAATTGTTTACTTCTAAATCAGCAAAAGGACAAATTCGCTATTCTTCTGGAAAGTTCCAATCAGTTGACGATGCTAAAACAAGAAGAAAAGAAGCGGTTGAGAAAGGAGTTGCTGATGCTTTTATTGTTGCTTATTACCAAGGGAAAAGAATCACAATTGTAGAGGCAAATCAACTAAT
Organism: Flavobacteriales bacterium; assembly: GCA_018883325.1. Classification (GTDB taxonomy): domain Bacteria; phylum Bacteroidota; class Bacteroidia; order Flavobacteriales_D; family Crocinitomicaceae; genus UBA952. The sequence continues at coordinate 65,323 of VEQH01000007.1, forward strand.
TACACGCTTTGGAGCAAGTGTTTTTGAAGAAAAACCGAAAGTTGAATCATCACAAACCGAAACTAATGTTGCAAATTCAACTGGTTCTGCTTCGGGTGAACCAATTGTGATACTTCAGAAAAAAGTTGTGGAAGAGAAGTTTGTCAAGTTTGAGCAAACGGTGGACGAGGAAAATGTGAGAACAATTTTAGAACAATTGAATCAAAATGGAATTTTTACATATAATCCTGAAACGGGTAAAATTTCATCCAATCACCTAAAAGAAAGTCAATTAAACACTGTGTTTGTTAGTGCCGTAACAGATATGATCGAAGTGATTGTTGCAAAAGGAAAAATAAAACCACTTACCTTTGCATTGAATTCAAGTAATTGGTCGGGTTCATTTGGAAATTGGATTTTACATTGTCCTTATGAATTCAACGTTTTAAATAATAAAGAAATACAATTCTTCCCAAGAACAAATGACGAAACAGAAGAATTAAAACGAATAGCAAAAGAATTATTAATTACAATTTATGAATAATCACACTGAAACACTTACAGATCCACTTGTTGAACTTTTAGAGCAACAAATCGCCGAATATTCTATCATTCTTTACAACGATGATTACAATACATTTGATCATGTGATTTCTTGTTTAATGCGATATTGCGACCATGATATGATTCAAGCTGAGCAATGCGCTTGGGTCGTTCATACGAATGGAAAATGTGTTGTTAAACATGGAATTTACGAAGATTTAGAGCCTATTTGTGTTGGTTTACTTGACAAAGGTTTAAGCGCAAAAATTGAGTAAATCGTATTCTTCATCTGTAAAAGTCATTTTTACCATCGGAAAAACAATTGGTAAAATTGTGTACAATTAAAAAGTAGTTTCATGAAAATAACATTTGATTCAAAAGTCACGCTTATTCTTGCTTCTTTAAGTATTATAGGATTGTTTTTTGTCAATGCTTCAACCGAATCAGGGTCTATTTTTATTTTAAATGGCGACTTTCAAGAATCGAATCCTGTTTGGTATATCAGTACCTTAACTTATATTTTTGGCCATGCTGATTTTGAACATGTGATTGGTAACTTATCTATTATTTTACTTCTCGGTCCATTGGTTGAACTAAAATTTGGTTGGCAAAAATTCAGCCTAATGATTGTGAGTACCGCAATTCTAACTGCATTACTTCACACTTTACTTTGGGATAATGGTTTAATTGGAGCAAGCGGAATTGCTTTTATGTTGATTGTTGTTACTTCGCTATTGAATACAAGAGGAAAAGATATTCCGATTACATTTATTCTTGTGGTTTTCTTATTTCTCGGACAAGAGATTTATTCCTCTTTTAAAAACGACCAAATTTCGCATTTTGCGCACTTATTCGGTGGAGCAATGGGAGCTTTTTGGGGATTTTATCGTTCTTAATTATTTTCCTTTTTTCGCTTTATATCGTAGAAAGTTTTTTCAATCGTTTCATACAATCCATTCGGAGAAGGTGCAAGTGCGGGCATGTTTTTAATCGTTAATTGTTCATCTACCAAAATGTAATATGGAAACGTATTGATTTTTAAATCATTCCATATTGGATGACTATCATCAAGTGCAAATTTATTCGTTGTTAGCGCATCAAGATTTCTTCTTTCAGTTGCTGTTAATGGCTCCACTGGTTTTGGATAAATTGTAACAATTTCAATATATTTTGAATATTTTTCATTTAGTTTACGAATGGCAGCAACTTCCGCGATGCACTTTTGATTCGATGGGTCGTAAAAATGAAAATAGATGAATTTAGAACCAAAATTACTTAGTTGAGTATTTTCATCCAACTTATAATTTGGAACTTTCATTCCTGTTGTTAATTCCTCAAATCTATCCAATAAATTACTTGCAATCAATACAATATCTGGATTCGTAAATGTTTCTTCCAATTTTCGAAGCATTGAAATCAAGTTAGATTTTGGAAGTTCTTTTGAACCAATTTCTTCCTTAATGATCAATAAAGCAGTCAAATCACGTAACTCATTATTTTTAAGGTAAGGGTCTTCATTGATTGCGTCGAGGTACATTTTTACATCGCTTCTAATCACAGAATTATAAATTTTTTGGCGAATTTCTTTTTCTGCGTGGTAGTAATATTTTTCAAAGAAAAGCTGAAAATATTCCATGTACTTATCGTGGTTAACAAGGAAAGGTGAAAACGAAAAATAGAAATTGTATTTCTCTTCCTTCGACATTGAACCAATGTACTGTAAATTATCAACTGTTATTCCAATTGTATATTTAAGATAATTAATGAAATATTCAGAAGTATCAGAACCATATACAGCGGCAACTTCTTTTTTAAATTCACTGATTTTCTTCACGAATTCACCTGGTTTTGTTTCTTTCTCGTAATAAAAATCAGCAAGTGTTTCATCTAACCAAGCTTCAAAACCAAGAATTTTATAATTAATATCCGTGGTATCCATTCGGTAAAAAACCATCTCAATTTCATTGTCTTTTTTGAAGTTTGAGCGATTGTCATCTGTTTCAGGCAAGTCAATGTAATAGTTTGAAAATGGCTCAATATACATCCAACTGTATTTGTTGTCGAATCGTAAGATGATTTTTTTTATTTCGGGTGTTTGAATTGAAAACGAAAAACGTCCGAAACTATCAATTTTAGTTCGGCCAATTTCTTTTTCTGTATTCGTAAGGAAATCCGAAACTTCGTAAATGCGAATTTCTTTGTTTTTCTTTGGAACATAAGTAATTCCATTGATAGAAACATTTTGAGCACTTGTGAAAAAGGTCAAAAACAATAGAAAAACGAAAGTGATTTTTTTTAGAAACATAAAATTTGATTTGTCATAAACAGTGCCAAAATCAAACGAGTATTTCCGGCAAAGTTACAAAAGGACTGATATTAGCTCTGTTGGCATACATCTCTCGAATAATCGAAGAATTAATAGCGCTATGCTCTTGATTGGTTAAGAAAAAAACGGTTTCAATTCCAGAAATCGCATGGTTCATGTGTCCAATTGATTTTTCGTATTCAAAATCTTTAGAATCACGTAATCCACGAATGATATGGGTTGCATTGATTTCTTTGCAAAAGTCAACGGTTAATTTTTGGTATGTTTGAATACTGACTCTTGAATGATTTTCAAATAACTTAGTTATGTGTTGAATTCGTTTTTCAAGCGAAAACATGTATGTTTTTTTACTATTAATACCGATTCCAATAACAACTTCGTCGAATAAATCCAATGATTTCAAAACAACTGCTTCGTGTCCTTTTGTGAATGGATCGAATGAACCTGGAAATAAGCCTTTTTTCATGAATTGGTATTTACAAAAAAACTAAAGTGAACATTACCAAAAGTACGACATTTTTCAAAGTTGGGAAGATGTTCTAAATTCGTTTGTCTTCCGTGTTCAATTACCAATAGTCCGTCCTCGTTTAATAATTCTTTTTCGAAAATCATTTTTACAAGCTCTTCATGGAATGTTAAATTGAAGGGCGGATCGGCAAAAATCACGTCAAATTTCTCTTTTGAATTTTTACAATAAATCACACAATCAGATTTGTAAACTTGCATTTTTTCTTGTATTCCAAGTTGTTCAACATTTGATTTTAAATACTGAATACATCGTGGATGACTATCAATAGCTAAAACGTGATTCACACCTCGAGAAACAAATTCAAAGGAGATATTGCCTGTTCCTGCACATAAATCTAAGACTTTGAGATCTTCAAATTCCAATTCGTTTTCAAGCACGTTGAACAAGCCTTCTTTTGCATAGTCGGTTGTTGGTCGCGATGGGAAATTAGGTGGCGTAGCAAAACGTTTACCTTTAAGAATACCTCTGATTATACGCACATTATCGTTTTATAAAATTCGTCTCTTGAACTCCAATTTATTTTATAGTTTTCAAATTCCTTGAAGTTACTAATTGAATCTTGAATTTGATTGAGTGGAAAATTGGTTTCAAAAGAATAGAAATTCACTTTTGTCGTTGAACTCAATTCTAGCTTTTGGTGATGAAGCATAAGAAAATACAAAATATCGATGTCATTTTGATATTCTATGCTATTGCAAATTTGAAGTTTGCCATTTTTTAGGATGATAATCAGGAACTGTTCTTTGTAAACAACAATGGAAACAAAGTCATTCATTTCGCCCCTTGAACGAGCTAATAATTGACCTGCATGGTGTTTTAAAGGAATAATTGGAAAATAATTTTCTTTTAGTTCTTTAATCCATTTTGGAATCGAATAAACGATTACTGCTTGTTGCGAATGAAGAATGTCAAAATGATAGTCATCTTCACTAGAAAGTTCACCAAAATTAAGTTGAAGGTAGTTTTCAATGTGTTTAGAATGAAAAACACTTTGAGGAATCAGTGTAAAATTTGGAGTTTCCCAATAAATCGATGATGGATTTCCGTTAACTGTTCTTTCTTTGATAAAAGAAATTACTTCATCTTTAAAAAAGGAATTTGAAAAATTGAAGACAATCTCATTCCACTCAGCATCATTAGAATAAATTGCTAATTTATCTTTATGGAAATCAAAGAAATTGGTCATTGAATTAATTATTCTTCCTCCCAAGAACCCGAAAGGTCATTCATTTCTAATTTACCAATGTAAACAGTTTCTTTTTTCTTGCTTCCAACGATTTTAGTGAAAGGAATAACACCTTCAATACGAAGTGTAGAAACAGAATCAACACCAACAAGAACTTTGTCAGTTGCAATTTTCCATTCAGATTTTTTATTAGTGAAAGGAATGTATTTTAGATTATTTACATCAAATTTTCCAAATCCATTTTCTCTTCTTTCTTTGATGTAGCTGATGTTTTCTGTGAAAGTTGTTTTCAAGAAAGATACTTTAATTGTGTCTCTTTTAAATCCTTTCAAATCGTCTGGACAAATTTTAGATTTAGATAAAATGTATGCTTCAAGGTCAGTCATATTGTTGTCAATTGCTCTTGAATCTTTATAAATGTAATTTCTTTCTGCTTCAGTAATTCTTCTTGATGGTTTTTCGCCTTCAGCAACAACTGTATTTACAGTTCCTGTATTGATGAAATTGATTAATTCTTCCCAACTAGCAGCATAAGTATTGTAATTCTCAAAATAGGCTTTTTGTGCAGTTCTAATGTCAGAAAGGTTTCTAATAGATTCAGCTTTACAAGCTTTGTAATTTTCTTGGTATTCAATTGTTTCACCAACAGTTTGGTAAGAATAAAAAAGCAAAATTCCTGAAGTAACCAATGATAAACCTCCGATAATTTTAGCTGTAAGTGCGTTTATTAAACTTGATGAACTTAATACGGAAATGACTGCACCAACCAAAATTAGAACACCTGATAATTTGAATTGCATCGTCTGATTTTCTTTAAATGCAATGGTCAAAATCATAACTCCAAGCACTACGAAAATTGCTGGAACTGAATATCTTTTTAGAATAACTGAAATATTAAGCATACCTTATAAAAATTTTTATCGTTACAAATCTACAATATTTACCTTTACAGATGCTTTCTGACAAAAAAAATAAACATTAAAATTTATGTTGAGCTTTAATCCCTCTGATTTTAAACAACATGTAGAAGCAAATTTTGGATATGTTCTAACTTCGGATCAGTCGGTAGCCCTAACAAATTTTATTTCTTTTCTTGAAGATTCTGACCAACACTCAATTTTTATTTTGTCAGGTTATGCAGGTACAGGAAAGTCATCTTTGGTGGCACAATTAATAAAAACCTTAAAATCATATCGCATTAAATCGCGATTACTTGCACCAACAGGTCGAGCAGCGAAAGTTTTTTCAGCTTTCGCAAATGAACCGGGTTTCACGATTCATAAACAAATCTATTTCTCTGGAAATGAGCTAACAGGAAACAAACCTAGTAAGGCAAAAAACTTGTATAAAAACACGATTTTCTTTGTTGATGAATGCTCAATGATTGCAGGATTTGACCCAAGTGAAGGTTCAAATTTATTGGAAGATTTGATTTCCTATGTGCAAGACGGCGAAAATTGTAAGCTGGTTTTTTTGGGCGATAATGGGCAGCTTCCTCCAGTAGGACAGGAACAATCTCCCGTTTTTTCATCTGAATTTTGGAAAACAAATTTCCCTTTTTTATTTATATACCTTTCGATTTTAGAAAAGGTCGTACGAACTGATGAATTTTCTTCAATTTTAGAAAATGCAACTTATTTAAGAAGTATTGAAGATTATCAATTGCCTCTTTTTTGTGAAATTGATGGTAAAGAAGTGATTTCTATAACTGGTTTAGAAGTGAAAGAAGTTTTGGAATCGTCTTACGATGCAGTAGGGCAGGAGCAAAGTATTTTACTTACCTTATCGAATAAAAGAGCTATTAAGTGGAATCAAGAAATTCGAGCAAGTTTGTTGTATCGTGAAGAAATTTTAGAACGTGGCGACCGAATGATGGTAGTAAAAAACAATTATTTCTGGCTCGATCCTCAAAGTGAAATTGGTTTTATTGCCAACGGTGAGATTTTTACGATTACCAAATTCATTAAACTTGAAGAACAATATGGATTTGAATTTGCTCATGTTCGAATTCAGTTTTCTGACACAATCGATGAAAAGGAATATGATGTGATTATTTTATTAGAGGCATTGGTTTCAGAGTCACCAAACATTCCACGGGCAAGGCTGAAGGAATTGTTTTTTGAAATCGAAAAAGACTATTTCCACGAGCGAAATAAAAGCAAACGCTATCAGCAAATTCTGAAAAACCCATATTTCAATGCGCTTCAAGTAAAATATGCTTATGCAATTACGGTTCATAAATCACAAGGTGGACAATGGGAACACGTTTTTATTGATTATGGCTTTATTCCTGAGGAAATGAAAAATAGAGGTTACCTTCGATGGCTTTATACAGCAGTCACTCGTGCTACAAAAAAGTTGTATTTGGTTAACTTCCCAGAGGAGTTGATGGGGTGATGTTTTTTGAAAATTGGTTTGAGAGCGAGTAAATTATTGCAAATTCAAAACTTAAAATCCTTGTACCTCAAAACTTCATTTCCAATTTTCACGCGGCTTTTTTCAATGGAAGAATTGAGTTGGTCGATTAGTTTTTTGGCTTTTTCCTGACTGAGGTATTTACTAGCGTTGATATTCAACTCCAATTTTAATTGATTCATAACTGCAACACTTCTAAAAGCACTTAAAGCATCATTTTTTGTGATTTTACCACTTGAAATCAGTTCTTGAATTTTATTGTGATTTTTCACTACAAGATTAGAAACTACAGGGTCTGTGTAAGAATCAATACGGAAGTAAATCAAACGGTCAACTTTGATGAAAAGATTTGTTTTACGTAAACTAGCAAATGCACTGTCTGCTCTTGCAACTTTGATTTCCTCAGTTGTTTTTCCTGGATAATTGGGCAATTCGATTGCATCTAAATCTTTTACCAAGGAACCATTTTCCCATTTCCCAACACCGTTTCCGTTAATCTCAAAGATAAAAGTCAATTGGCTGTCGTCGATTTGTCGGAAGAATTTTTTCAGCAACGAACTATCTTTTTCTTGAAAAATGGTTTTACTTAAAGTATATGCATCCGATTCAAATAAATCTTTGAATTCAATTTTAATATCTGCATCATAGAAAGGTTCAATGTCAACTTTACTAACGTGCATCATCACCTCGTCAGCATTTTCTCCCACTAAATCTTCTGGAATTGCAATCAAGCGAATTTCAAAACTTTCTTTTTTGTCGGAAGCTGGAAAAATAAATTCTTGAGTCTTAATATCAAAAGTTGTAGAGTCATCAAAAATATAAAGTCCATCAACTTCGGTGAAATTCACCCATTTCAGTCCCATTTGACGTTTGTAGTTGTCAAGAATCGCTTTCTTTTCCTGCCATTCTTTAAGCACAGGAGCTCTTTCCTCAATCAAGGAATTTAATTCAGCTTCAATTGCTTCGTATTCTAAATAAAGGTCAACAAGTTCGGTTTGTCTTCGATGACGCGCTTTTCGCTTGGATTTCGTATTGGGCGTTTGATTGATTGGCCCACCGTAACTATTTTCTTTTTTAAACTTTCGGTCTTTTCGAGTTAAATGGTTCGGCGTGCGATAGTTTTGCTTTGTGTGTTCGCCATATTCTGCTTCCTTTTCTTGAATCAAAATGTAAACTTCTTCGAGCGATTTTTGAAGCGAATTAACTTGTTCGTTGTAGCCATTTTTTCCCTTTAAGCTATTTTCAAGTTCTTTAAAAGTGTTGGTATGCAAGTCATTAATCACTTTTTGGAAAGTTGCACCTTTTGAAAAAGTTGAATCTGGAGAAAGAAAACGTGTTTTTTCAGAACCAAAAAGATGGTAAGTAAAACCATTTTTTTCGATGACGATTGTAGTTTGTTTTGTGGTATTGTAGCCCCAAACATCAAAGTGAAGATTAGTTTGTTTTCCGTTTCCACAGGTTTCCATCGTTCTACTGATCATTCGATAAGGAACAACTTCTTTGTTTTCAACTTTCACATCGTATGGAAAAAGCCCGATCGCTTTCGGAAGTCCTTTGTTCCAATTTCCATCGTCATCGCGTTCGCGTTCGGCTAAGATTCCAGCTGTGTAGCTTCCATCGCCTGCGGCAAGTAAATAATTTTCGAATTCGCTTGATTTTCCACCCAAATTGCGAAAGATTTGTAAAGTGTATTTTTCAATTGTTTCGTTTATTGCTTTGTGTTGTGCCTCCAGAATTTGAACTTGTTCTTCGGGAGAAATTAAACCTAATTGCCCCAATAAAACACAGCGATCGTAAAGTGAAAGATTGCTATTAAAAATTGGACTTCTCTTCGGATCAAAAATTGCTTCGTAGTTTTTCGAACGTTCGATTTGCTTTGAAAGGTTATCTGAAAAAACACGAAGGTAATTATCGAAAATTTCTTGATTAATTTCGTTTTTACCTGTTTGAATTGAGTTTAATGTTTTATTCAGCATCCAAACAGCTGTTTTATTAGAAAGTTCAACTATTAAACCTTTGGGTGCTTTGGCAATTTCTGCACTGCGGATAACCAATAATTCAGGTTCATTGATAATAATGGTTTCAAGTGAATCGTAATTGATTTGTCCGTCTTTCAATGGGATTTTAGGTCCAAAGTATTCAAAAGCATAACCGAAGTTTCGCTCCAAGATTGGACTTTTTCTAACTACGTGAAATAAATATGATTTAATTTCAGCTGATAAACTTGTGTTTACTTGTGCTTTAGAAACAGCGGAAAGACTTAATATGAAAGCCAATAAAATCAATCTAGATGAAAAGCAAGCCAAAAGGATTTTGTCCAAAAAACTATTTTTCACCCCAAAAAATTCACTTGATTTTATCATTCTCTCAAAAATAACTAAAGAATTCAGTGAATGTTTCATTTTATGAATTAATTCTACCAAATTTTATTCAACACATTCTGTTTTAAAACTCTTTTCAAACTACTTTTATCGACAATTTTTTAGGATGGAGAAAAAGTTTAGATTTTGGTCAGTTATTATTGGAGTTGCTTTATTGGTGACAACTTCTTTTTTAGGTTATAAGATTACTGATTTACGTTTTGATTATGATTTCGAGAAATTTTTCCCTGCAAACGATGCGGATGCGGATTATTTTTATGCGCACCGTAAAAAATTTGAAGCTGACAATAACTTTCTATTGATTGCGGTTCAACGTGAAAAAGGCGTTTTTGACCGTAATTTTTTAAATAAAGTAGAACGTTTTCGTGCTGAATTGAGCGCTGTTAAATACGTAAAAGTTGTTCGGGCACTTACAAATCAGGAGGAAACATTTATCAATTCAACAGGTGGCGCATTTTCCAAACCATATATCAATCTTAAAAGTTTCGATTTTAAAGAAGATTCAATGCGCATTTATCGCTCTGAAGAATTGATTAATACCTTGATCTCAAAAGATGGAACTTCGCTTTGTGTGTTTTTGAAACACGATGATGTGCTTTCTAAAAAGAAAAGTGATTACATCGTAGATGAAGTTGAGCGAATTTCAAAAAAATACAATTTTGAAAAGGTAAGGATTGCAGGAACTACGGCAGGACAGAAGTACTACATCTATAAAATGAATTTTGAGTTGATCTTGTTTGCTGCTTTAAGTGGTATTTTGATTGTACTTTTCTTATTCATTGCTTTCCGTTCAGGTTGGGGAATTATTGTCCCGCAAGTTGTAATCGTAAGTACAGTCGTTTGGGTTCTCGGCGGAATGGGCTTGTTCGATACTCCGATGAATATTTTGTTGACGACTTTACCTTCAATTTTATTTGTTGTTTCAATGTCAGATGTGATTCACTTGGTTTCGCGCTATTTAGATGCCTTGCGTGAAAATCACCCAAAATTTGAAGCTATTTTATTCACACTTAAAGAAGTTGGATTAGCAACATTTCTAACTTCATTTACAACTTCAATTGGTTTCCTGTCGCTTTATTTTGTGAATGTTCAACCCGTAAAAACGTTTGGTTTAGTAGTCGGAATTGGAGTTTTGATTGCTTACCTATTAACGATTCTCTGTTTACCAATCTTGTTTTATTACACATCTGCACCAAAAATTATTAAAAAACAAGATGATTCATTCTGGACTAAAAGATTACCAATTTGGTACGAATGGATTATCGGAAATGGAAAGCGTGTTTTAATTGCAAATGCAGTTCTAGTCGGAATTTCTTTGGCAGGAATTTACTTCATCAAAGCTGATAATTTAATCATGGATGATATTAGTGAAAAAGAACAAATCAAACAAGATTTTAATTATTTGGATACACATTTTGGAGGATTTCGCCCTTTTGAATTGGCAGTTACCGTAAAAGATAAAGATGATAATATTTGGAATCCTGAATATTTGAAAACAATTGATAAGGTAGAAAATTATTTGGAAAATGTTTACGGCGTTGAGCTGAAAAACACTTTGGTTCTTTCCTTAAAAGTATTGAATCGTTCTGCTCATTCGGGTAATCCAAGTGAATTTAAGTTGCCGGAAGATAAACGCAGTTTGAAAAGATTTAGACGCTTTTTGAAAATTGCTGGTCAAGGACAAATGATTCGTTTGATAGTTGATTCAACTGAAAGAATTACAAGAATTACTGGAGGAATTGGCGATTGGGGAAACAATAAAGTTTCGGCAAAAAATGCGAAATTTCGTCAGTTTTTGAAAGAAAACAACTTAGAAGAAAAACTCGAATTCCGCTTGACTGGTTCAGCTTATATTTTGGATAAAAATATTTCTTACTTATCGATGAGTTTAATTCAAGGTTTGTTATTCTCAATTTTCATAGTCGCAGGAATTATGGGATTAATCTATAAATCATTGCGAATGATGATTATAAGTATTATTCCTAATGTTATTCCACTGCTTGTGATTGGAGGTTTGATGGGATTTACAGGATTGGAAATTAAGACGAGTACTGCAATTATTTTCACAATTGCATTTGGGATTGCAGTTGATGATACAATTCACTTACTTGGTAAATTCAAGTTTGAGTTAATGAAAGGAAAATCAAAAATGGAGGCGCTTCAAACAGCATTTTTGGTAACAGGAAAAGCAATGATTTTAACAACTTTAATCTTGTGTAGTGGTTTTATGTTACTATTACTTTCTAGTTTCAATGGAACATTCAATCTAGGTTTTTTATTGAGTATAACGCTTTTTGTAGCCTTGATTTTAGACCTTACCTTGTTGCCCGTTTTGATAATGTACTTTTACAAAGAGCCTAAAAAGAAATCAAACGATTAGTCTTAAATTTCAGCCCAAGCTTTCAACGCTGCTTTTTGTTCTTCTGAAAGTTCCTCTATAAGTTGTACTTCGTATTTGGGATAGAAAGTTGATTCATTCGCTGACAGAGAAATCTCTTGTAGTTTTCCGTTGCGAATTATCGAAAGTGAATGCGTTTCTGTTGCTGAAAACGTCAACCAATTGTCTAAATCGTTATTAAGTTTGTTAGCGTTTACACTCAAAATTTCATCTCCTATTGAACAGACTAATGAAGCAGGACTTTCAGGCGCAATTGAAGTAATAACTGCGTTTCCATTTTTTGGTAAAGTCTTCATGCCAAGCTTACTTTCTGAGTAAGATTTACTGGCTATTTTGGCGATTTTTAATCCTAAATAATTCAAGCATTCATTCAAGATTTGTTCGTAATCTTCAGTTCCAAAAATATAATTTGTAAAAAGTGAATCGAAGGAAATTCCAGCTGTTGATTCTAAAATTTGCTTGTAAATTTCACTTGTATAACCCTTTCCTTTTTGGGCGAAGTCAGTATAAAGCGAGCGCATTGCGTCTTCCAATCCTTTTTGGTTATTGGTAGCGCGACGAATGTAAATATCACTCACGAAAGCTAACAAACAACCCTCTGTATAAATCGATGTTTTTCTACCCGGAATTCCTGCGACATAACCATCAAGCCAAGTGTCAAAGGAAGATTGCGCAACTGAATAATTGAATCTTCCAGCGTTGTCAAAGTGTTTTTGTAACTGATCGTTGAATTCTAAAAAGTAATTGGATAAATCAAAAACACCACTTTTGAGCAAATACAAGTCCCCCATATAGGTTGTCACGCCTTCATAAACAAAACCTAATTCCGAATAATTTTCTTGGCTAAAATTGTAAGGCAACATATCCGTTGGACGAATACTTTTCACATTCCAAACGTGATACAATTCGTGTGATGAAACGCCCAATAATTCTTTATAAAGATCTTTGAAAACTTGGTGAGTTGGCCCTAAAGTAATGACAGTTGTGGTCAAATGTTCTACGCCATGATAAGCAGTGTAGGGGAGGGCATGAATCAAAAAGTGAAATTCAGAAGTTGGAAAATGGCCGAAATGTTCTATTTGTTTGGTCGTGAATTTTTTGAAATCTTCAACAACTTTTTCCCAAGGAATAGTGGAAAGGCCATTGAACCAAATATGGAATTTATAATTTTCTACTTCGTAAGTTGCCGATTCTAATTGTGAAGAACAAATGAAAGGCGAATCTGCTAATTCATCAAAACTGTTTGCAAAAAGAATGTTTTTTTCTTGTCTTAATCCACATGCAATTTTCCAATCAGTATTGATTTCAAGTTTTAATTCAATTGGTTCATTGACCAATTCTGGAACGTAAACCATGCAATTCACAGGATTCACATACAATTGATTTTCATCGAAATAAGTTGAACCTGCGTTTAATTCATTGGCGAAATATAAATATTCAACAGTAATTGAATCTGTGTTCTCACTTGCAATTTCCCAAGTGTCTTTGTTTGTTTTGCGATAACTCAATTCATTTGAATTTGCATCCAAAACACGAAATCCTTTTACATTTTTCGCAAAGTTCCCCAATTCATAACGTCCTGGTCGCCAAGCAGGTAGTTTTACCGTTGTAATTTTATCTTTTACAGGAAATTCCGCACGAATTTTAACGAAACGTTGCTGTGGGTTTTCGGTCGTGATTTGATAATGAATGGGTGAATTGATTGTTGGAGTTGACATATAGAATTATTTATAAAAAATCATTGAATATTAATGTTTCAGTTTTTAGAAATAACATTAATCAAGATGTAATTGATAATCATTTAAAACCGCAATGATTTTCTTTCTTATCTCCTCAAATGCTTTGTATTTTTCATTTGAGAGATTATTAAATTTCATTTCATTTCTTAAATGTTGATCTAAATCCCAAATAGTCAATTTCCACTTATAGCCATCTAATGCGTTTCTAATATCTTCAGCTTCTTCTACTGAATCAAATTCTAAAGTTATTTTACCCATGATTTTGTGATTTTTGTTTTGAAATACAACTTGAAATTAATAAAATTTTGAGATTTTTTCTTGTATTATTTGATTCTGATTAGGCTTAAAACAAAAAAAGAAACCACGAATTAACGAATTTCACTTTCATTGTGTGTATTCGTTAATTCGTGGTAAAATTTAGTTATTCCTGAAATTGGAAGTTGATTATGCGTACATCTCTTCTTGCAACTGTGAAATTTTATCATCAGCAAGATAATCATCGTAAGGCATCATTTTGTCAATCAATCCATTAGGTGTAATCTCAATGATTCTATTTGCAACAGTATTCACCAATTCGTGGTCATGAGAAGTGAACAACAAAGTTCCTTGGTAATCGCGCATCGCATTGTTCAAAGCTGTAATCGATTCCAAATCCAAGTGGTTCGTTGGTTCGTCCATCATCAATAAGTTTGCTTTCGCCAACATCATTTTAGACAACATACAACGTACTTTTTCACCTCCAGAAAGAACAGATGATTGCTTCAAAACTTCTTCGCCAGTAAATAACATACGACCTAAGAAAGTACGCAAGTAAACTTCTTCGCGTTCTTCGTCTGTTTGTGCATATTGACGCAACCACTCGATAAGGTTCATTTTTCCTTCGAAATATTCGTGGTTGTCGTTTGGTAAATAAGCAGTTGTAATCGTTGTTCCGAATGTAAATTCTCCTGTGTCAGGATTCATTCTTTTATTCATGATTTCAAAAAATGCTGTCAATGCAACAGAATTTTTAGAAATGAATGCTATTTTATCTCCTTTGTTTACAATGATGTTTAAGTTTTTAAACAAATAGTTACCATCCACTGATTTTGATAAGTCACTAATCGATAAAATTTGATTTCCAGCGTCGCGATCTTGGTGGAAAGTGATTCCAGGATATTTTCTTGAAGAAGGTTTAATTTCTTCTAAGTCTAAGTTCGTCAACATTTTACGACGGCTAGTCGCTTGTTTTGATTTCGCAGCATTTGCAGAGAAACGAGAGATGAAATCCATCAATTCTTTTTTCTTCTCTTCCGCTTTTTTGTTTTTATCAGCTCGTTGTCTCAACGCTAATTGCGATGATTGGTACCAGAAACTATAGTTACCAGTAAACAAATTGATTTTTCCAAAGTCAATATCGCAAACGTGTGTACAAACAGTATCCAAAAAGTGACGGTCATGTGATACTACAATAACTGTGTTTTTGAAGTCCATTAAAAAGTCTTCCAACCAAGAAATGGTTTTCAAGTCCAAGTCATTCGTTGGCTCATCAAGAATCAATACATCTGGATTACCAAATAATGCTTGTGCCAATAAAACGCGAACTTTTAAATCATTGGAAAGATCTTCCATCAATAAATAATGTTTCGATTCCTCGATTCCAAGGTTGCTCAAAAGTGTTGCCGCGTCCGTTTCAGCATTCCATCCTTCTAAATCAGCAAATTCTCCTTCTAATTCAGCGGTTTTCATACCATCTTCTTCCGAAAAATCTTCTTTTGCATACAAAGCATCTTTCTCCACCATGATTTCATAAAGACGTTTGTGCCCCATGATAACTGTTTGAAGTACTTGAACTTGGTCAAACTCAAAGTGATTTTGGTTCAAAACAGCCATACGTTTTCCTGGCTCTAATTCCACGCGACCAGTTGTTGGGTCTTGATGTCCTGTTAGAATTTTAAGGAAGGTAGATTTTCCAGCACCGTTCGCACCGATTACACCGTAACAATTTCCGTTTACGAATTTTACATTCACTTCATCGAATAAAACACGTTTACCGAATTGAAGAGAAAGATTATTTACATTAAGCATTTACTGATAATTTTGGCGCAAAGATAGGGAAAAAAAGTTGGCTTTATTTAGTGGAAAACGAAAAGTAATCCGCTGCTTCGTAGTGAAGAGTTTGGATTTAAAATGAAAACTAAAACTTTGAATTTAAGTTAAATGTGCTAATTAGTTTTTGTTATTTGAATTACTGCACGTATATTTGAATTTAAAACACGTGTAATGTCAACGAAATTAACGCTTACTATTGATAAATCTATTATCGAACGAGCAAAGTTTTATGCAAAACAAACAGGTAGAAGTTTATCTGAGCTTATTGAGAACTATTTAGCTGACATTACCAAAGAGTCGAATCAAACAGCTATATCTCCTAAATTAGAAAAGCTTGTTGGGAGTGTTAAACTTCCTGAAGATTTTAATGAACAAGAAGAATTACAATCTTATTTCGAGAAAAAACACAAATGAATGTTTTTGTTGATACAAATATCCTTGTGGATTTAATTGCCGACCGAAAACCTTTTAGTAAGTACGCAATTGAATTATTTGATAAAGCTGAAAAACAAGAGCTTAATTTGTTTGTTTCCTCACATTCAATAGCCAAAACACATTATTTATTGAAAAAATTTGTTTCCGAAACGCAGTTACGAGCAATACTTTATAATCTTTTAGACTTTGTTTCAGTCGTTACTATTGACACTGAAAATTTAAAAAAGGGATTGCTTTCACAGCACAAAGACTTTGAGGATGCTTTACAAATTAATTGTGCTGAATCAATTGTTACATGTGATTTCATTGTAACCAGAAATGTCAAGGATTTTCAAAAAAGCACCATTCAAGTAGTTAATCCGGAGGAATTATCAAAAATATTGAAATTACGATTATAACTTTCACCTTTCAGTTTTCAACTAATTTAACTACTTTTGCGCCGTTCTTTGGTTTTCGAGTAATCGAAATTAAAAAGGAATCCGGTGTGAATCCGGAGCTGTATCTGCAGCTGTATGCACTGTGAAAGCGATTCTTGAACCACTGTTCAGATTATCAGAACGGGAAGGTGAATTAGCGTTGGTGTGAGCCAGAAGACTTGCCTAAGAGCAGAGAGAAGACTTCAGATCAAAGTCGGACTCGGTTGGGAAACTGCTACTTTTCCACCTTGCCCTCTTTTTTCTTCTTCTAGTTTTTATTTTATTAATTAACCGTTTAAAAACAGAACGAATGAAAAAAATGTTACTCGTTTTTGGCTTAGGCCTAACAACTTTCGCGCAAGCTCAAAGCTACGTGAACCAAGCTGTCATCTTGAATGAAGGCTATTTTGATTACACGAATAATGTAATCGTTGAACCTGTTACGATTGGTTCGTACAATCCGGCAACTCAAGTTTATTCAATTGTGGATACACTTGAAAACATGCGTTTTGGGTCAGACATCATTATTTCTGGAAACTATTATTACGTTGCGGCTGATTCAAAAATTTTCAAAATGGACTTGAACACACATCAAGAACTAGCAAGTGTTTCTTGTCCTGGAGTTAGAAATTTAGGAATTTACCAAAATAAATTAGTAGCAACAAGAGGTGAATACGAAACAACTTTTAATTCTTATTTGCATGTTTACGACGCTACAAATTTGACATTAATTCAAGCAATTGATACAGTTGCGGGTCCAAAATGGGCAGCGCAAAATATCGTGATGGATGGAGCATCGGCTTACATAGCTGTAAATAACGGTTACGAGTGGGGAAATGAAAAAGGAATCGTTGGTAAATTAGATTTGGCAACTTTGGTATATGGTAACGAAATCGATTTAGGTCCAGACGGAAAAAATCCAGACAACTTAATGAAATCAGGAGATTTTCTTTATACAGTTAACAACAAAGATTGGTCTGGAGCTTCAGTTTCTAAAATTTCTTTGTTGAATCCAAGTGCTTCAACTGTGAATTTAGCAAACGCAAGTACAGGTTGTGGAACTTCTGCTTTAATTGAAGAACACATTGTATATCAAGTTTCAGGAGAATCATCTTTAAATGAATTTGATTATGCTGGAATGAATAATGTTGGTCCAGTGGCTGGAATTAGCATGAATTTCTATGAATTGGCAGGTGATGAAGTAAACAACTATTTGTATGCAAGCACAACAGATTTCGTGACTTATGGAAAAGTTTATGTTTATGATTCAAATAATGATGAAGTAACAAATTTCAACGTTGGTGTATCTCCAGGTACAATTGTTTTTGATATTAGAGCGCTTGCAGGAATCAACGAATTGGAAAATATATTTGAAATTTATCCAAATCCAGCAGCTGCAGAATTAAATATTGCAAGCAACTTGGAAGGAAAAGTAATTGTTCGCAATGCTTTAGGACAAGAAGTAATCGTTTCAAATGCAAAACAATTAAACTTAAATTCACTTTCAGCAGGAACTTACACAGTAACTCTCAACGGTGCAGTTAAGAAGTTCGTGAAATTGTAAGTAAATTACAAACAAAATAGGCGAGAGGCTATCAGTCAATGACGGGTAGCCTTTTTTGTGTCTAAAAGGAATGAAAAAGTAGTTTATTAATCGAAGTCAACTATTTTGTATTTCAGTATACGCTTTTGTACTAACAATATTAGTTCATCAGCTTTAAATAATGGTTTGAGCTAATAAGTTTTTTGCCATTCTTTTGCTTGATTAAAAGAATCAAAAATCAAGCTGCGGCGGATGAATTTCTATTTTGTTCGCAAATTATTATTTAACAATTAATCACAACTCGTTGCGAACAATTTTAACTCCTTCCTGAAGTTGAAATTTTTGAAGTCCGTCAGCTGACGGAACAGAAATTTTAAAAATTAACAACTTCAGTTCAGTAGCTAAAACCATGAAATTCAAGGCCGATAATTGTTCGCTGATAATTACAAAATAGTTCTCACTTCGATTAAATTATTGATATTCAGAATAAAGTATTTTTTCTGATACGATTGCGAATACTCATTTTCAGTATTTTTAAAAAGAGAAAATAGTGTGGTTTGATTTGTATTAAAATGTTCGCAGTCTGCATTGGGTAATTTGAGAGAAATTTAATGGGTTAATTACATCATGTATTACATTCTGATTAATATAAATAGTTTTCAGATTGATAAGTTTAATTAATGATTGTGTTAGATTTAATTTATGAATTATAGCTTTAAAATTCTATCTTTGCAAAAAAAATAAAACAGCAATCTCATGTCAGAAGAATTAAAAGAATGTCCATCATGTCAGTCACCTTATGGATATGAAACAGGGGAAAAAGAATACACGTGTCCTGAATGCTCATTCGTTTGGATACTTGAGGAACCTGTAGATTTTGACCAAATTGTTGTTTTAGATTCAAATGGAGCTGTTTTAAATAATGGCGATTCGGTTGTTGTTATCAAAGATTTACCTGTGAAGGGCGCACCGAAACCTGTTATCAAAGCAGGAACAAAAGTGAAAAACATTCGTTTGGCGCAAGGCGATCACAATATCGATTGCAAAATTGACGGTTTTGGAGCAATGGCTCTTAAATCAGAATTTGTTAAGAAGGCTTAAGGATTTATTTTTCTTGGATAACAGAACCTGAGGTTAAAAGTCAAAAGAAATTCTTTGACAAACTCACCCCTCCTGTTATCAGTATCAAAACCAAAACTATTGTTTTGAACTGTTCTGAATTTATTTTCTTCAAAATTTGCTGACCGATTAAAGTTCCTAAAACACTCACAACAAGAAGAATCGGGATTAAATACAAGTCGTCTTTGTGGACAAATCCGTTTAAAGAGTAAACAACACTTCTGCTTAAATCTATTCCTAAGTCAATTACTGAAGAAGTAGCGATAAAAACATCGGTTTGTAGATTGAAAGCAGCTAGTGTAATTCCTCTAATTGCTCCACCGGTTCCGATAATTCCTGCAATAAATCCAGAGAGTACTCCACCAGTAATTGAATTAAATTTTGTTGGTTTGACAGTAATGGTTTTAAAAATAATGAAGGTGAGACTTGTGAAAATTAAGAAAACAGCAAGTATGTTTTCAATCAATTTCGCATTGATGTATTTACTAAAATAGGCACCAACTATTACAAAAATCACGGCAGGGACTCCAATGTTTAGAATTAGTTTTTTATCAACTCCTTTGCGAAACACAGCAATTTTTGTAATGTTACTTGAAACATGAAACAGAGCTGTAACTCCTAAAACAGAATGTATATCAAGAAACATTGTTGCAATTGGAATAAAAAACAACGAAGATCCAAATCCACCGATTGTGCCAAGAATTTCAGCAAATAAGGCAAGAATAATAAATAAAAGTAGATGATCCATCATAAGTGATTCGGCTTAAATATGAAGTTACGAATAATTTATAAGCTAAAATGAAAATCAATCTATAAAATCAAAAATGAAAATGGTTCAGGTTTATTTTAGTTTTGAATTGGTTTTGTTCTAACTAGTTGCAAGCGAGAAAGATATTTGAATAGCTGCTGTATTTTATTTCAAAATTCAATAAATTTTCTTTTATGTAAAAATAATACCGCTTAAACTATTTTTTACCTAACTTGTTTGTAGTTTTGCCGAACTTTAAACGATATGCGCTACTTCCTACTCTTATTGCTAATTTCAGCAAGTAACATTTTATTTTCACAGTCAAAAGCAACCATCTCGGGTTATATTAACGACAGTAAAGATGGCGAAGCAATGATTGGTGTGAAGGTCGTAATTCCATCAATAAACCAAGGCGCCGTCACAAATACCTATGGTTTTTATTCTTTGACAGTTCCAGTTGGAAATTACGATGTAGAATATCGCTCGGGAATTTATCCAGTTGAGGTTAAAAAAGTTGATTTGACCAAAGATGTTAAATTAAATATCGAATTGGGCTCGAATGTTCAAGATTTAGAAGAAATCGTTGTGAATGCTAAAAAGGGTGAAAATACCAATTCCACAAAAATGGGTCAAATTGAATTGGAAATGGAGAAAATCAAAACGCTACCAGCTTTTATGGGTGAAGTGGACGTGATAAAAACAATTCAATTATTACCAGGTGTTTCATCTGTTTCTGAAGGAGGACAAGGTTTTTATGTTAGAGGTGGAGGACCAGACCAAAATTTGGTATTATTAGATGAAGGTGTAGTTTATAATGCAGCCCATTTATTTGGATTCTTTTCAGTTTTTAATGCAGATGCTGTTAAAAGCGTGAACCTAATCAAAGGAGGAATGCCTGCAAATTTCGGAGGAAGAATGTCTTCTGTGTTGGAAGTAAATATGAATGAAGGTAACAACAAGAAATTCAAAGCAACAGGCGGAATCGGGGCAATTTCTTCGAGAATTACGTTAGAAGGTCCGCTTGTAAAAGACAAAGGTTCGTTCGTTATTTCAGCAAGAAGAACCTACATTGATGTAATCATGAAGGCGGCAATACCTGATAGCTCTCCGTTTGCGGGTTCTAGTTATTTTTTCTACGATTTTAATGCAAAGTTTAATTATAAAATTAGCGACAAGGATCGAATTTTCTTAAGTGGCTACTACGGAAAAGACGTTTTTAATTTCGCTGATAGAGAAGGAGGTTTTAATGCAAAAATGCCTTGGGGAAACGGAATAGCTGCCTTGAGATGGAATCACTTGTTTTCGAATAAGTTATTTATGAATGTAACAGGAACTTTTTCTGATTACCTTTTCAAATTTGGTTCACAACAAGATCAGTTTCGATTTGAATTAGCTTCTGGTGTTAGAGATGTTGGAGCAAAAATGGATTTTTCATATTTCCCGAATTCTAAACACAGCATTAAGTGGGGAGCAAATTACATTTATCACACCTTTACACCAACAAGTGTTTCAGCTCAAACAGACAGTGTTGTGTTCAACACCGGAGCTGCACAAAAATTATACTCACACGAATCAGCTTTATATGTTTTGGATGAATTTGATTTGAATAAAGCTTTAAAACTTAATGTTGGTTTGCGTTACAGTATGTATCATCACGTTGGAGAATTTACAAGATATATTAAAGGAGATGGGATTTCTACACCCGATACAGCAATTCAATATGGTAAAGGAGATTTGATTAAATTTTATAATGGTTTAGAACCTAGATTTTCTTTGCGTTGGCTTTTACCTGATAAAAGTTCAATAAAAGCAGGATATGCTTATAATTATCAATACGTTCATTTAACTTCTTTAAGTGCAGTTTCTTTACCAACAGATATTTGGTATCCGACAACTGATAAAGCAAAACCTGAATCAGGCTATCAAGTTTCCGTTGGTTATTTCAGAAATTTTATGGACGATATGTTTGAAACTTCAGTGGAAGTTTACTATAAAGGAATGAACAACCTTATTGAGTTTAAAGAAGGTGCATTACCAGGAGATAATGTAAATGATAATACAGATAACCTTTTGGTTTATGGAACAGGTCGCGCATTTGGAATTGAATTTTACATTAAAAAAGCAGTAGGAAAATTTACAGGCTGGATTGGATATACACTTTCAAAAACGGATAGAACTTTTCCTGATTTAAATGAAGGAAAAACATTCGCAGCGAAATATGACCGAAGACATGATTTGAGTATTGTCGGAACTTATAAATTAAACGAACGTTGGGTTTTTAGTACTTCTTTTGTTTATGCAACAGGAAATACATTGACGCTGCCAAGTTCTTGGTATGTTCAAGAGCAATCTTTATTATTTAATTATGGTGAAAGAAATTCAACAAGAATGGCACCATACCACCGATTAGATATTTCTGCAACTTGGTATGACAAGGCTTACAAGACTAAAACAGATCCAATAACAGGTAATGAAATTCAAATTAAAAAGAAGTTTAGAAGTAATTGGGCTTTTTCAATCTATAATGTTTATAGCCGTGCGAATCCATTTTTCTTATATGTCGATAATGACGGAGATTTCCTAAGTGGAAATTTTAAAATTAGTGTCAAACAAGTTTCTTTATTCCCAATCATACCGAGTGTTACTTGGAACTTTGAATTATAAGCCATGAAAAGTATCTTTTATTTCGTATTGCTTTCAATTGTTTTGGTTTCTTGCACCAAAGAAGTTCAGATTGATATCCCTGGTTACAAAGAAAATTTAGTCATTGACGGAAGTATTGAAACTGGTCAGCCACCAATCGTTTTGCTTTCTACAACTAATAATATTTATTCCCCAACAAATTTAGATGCCTATCTTGAAGGATTTATTTCTGGTGCGACGGTGATTGTTTCCGATGGTACAATTACTGATACCTTAACTGAAATTTGTACGGATGAATTACCAGCAGGAACTGAAGAAATAGCAGCTGCGTTTTTTGGAATACCTGTTGAACAACTTGTTCAATTGCATTTGTGTGCATACATTTCAACCAATATTGTTGGTGAAGTTGGTAAAACGTATTCTCTCAAAGTTATTCACGATGGTAAAACGTATACTTCAAATACAACGATTTATCCACCGAAATCATTAGACTCTTTATATTGGAAACCTCAAGGATCTTCAACAGAATTTGGATTTTCTTGGGCAATTTTATCCGATAATGCGAGTACATCAGATTCCTATAAATGGGAAACGAAGTACATTTCGGATTTTTCTTTTAATAAACCATTTAATCCTTTTTTCAATGATAAGTTTTTTAATGGATTAACTTTTGAATTCGGTTACGACAATCCGATGAGTTACGATGATGAAACTTATCCAGAAGATTTCCGTGGTTATTATAGAATAGGGGATACGGTAGTAATTAAATTTTCAAAAATAGGTCCAAAGGAATACAACTTTTTTGAAAAGAAGTATAACCAAATTTATTCTGCAGGAAATCCTTTTGCAACTCCAACCAATATTCCTACAAATATCGAAGGTGGAGCATTTGGTGTTTGGGTAGGATATTCTCCCGTTTTCGATACCTTAATATGTAAGTTGTAGCCTAGAGCCTTTTTAAAATTTATCTAATCTTTTTGTTATGCTTCTTTTTGGTTTCGAATTCGTTGATTTTTTTCTTCAGAACTATTCCATTATGACTGCAAAATCCGCCTTTTCTCACTCAAAAATAAACTATAACAAATTCGTTTTATAAAATTTAAACAGCCTCTTTATCTCCCATTTCGGTCATTTTAGCTTCCCAACTTTCCATCAATTCATTCAGTTTTATATTTAGGTCGTCGTGTTTTTTTAGAATTTCTGAATGAGTTTCGCCTGAAGAAAAGTCTAAAGTTGAAATTGTATAATTAACATCAACCAGCTCTTTTTCGATTTTTTCTATTTGTTGTTCAATTTTCTTAAGCTCTTTAGCGATTAAATTCTTTTCGTCGTTCGATTTTGAGTTTTTCTTTACTTGGTTTTCAACTTTTACCTTTTCGCTTTCAACTTTCAGCTTTTCACTTTTATCAACTTGGTTATCTCCTTTATTTAGTTTATAGTCAAGGTATTCATTCAAGGTAAAATGGTGGATTTTCAAGTGCTTGTTTTCAATATCCCAAATTCTATTGGTTAAACCATTCAAAAATTCTCGATCATGCGAAACAACAATAAACGTTCCTTCATAACTAGTTAATGCTTGTTTCAAGACATCTTTACTTTGAATATCCAAATGATTGGTTGGCTCATCTAGAATTAAAAAGTTAGAAGGACTTAGCAATAATTGACATAAAGCAAGTCGTGTTCTTTCTCCACCTGATAAAACGCCAACTTTTTTCTCCGTATCTTCTCCACTAAACAAAAATGTTCCAAGAATCGTACGAAGGTCTTTGCGAATATCACCTTTAGCTATGTCATCGACTGTTTCAAATACCGTTTTATTGACATCTAATTTTTCAGCTTGGTCTTGTGCAAAATAGGCAACATTAACATTGTGACCATATTCAACATTACCAGTGAAGTCAATTACCTTCATGATTGCCTTGAGCAAAGTTGATTTTCCAACACCATTTGGACCAAGAAGTGCAATTTTCTCCCCACGTCCAACTGTTATTCCGATATTTCTAAATAAATTTTTATCACCATAAGATTTATTCAAACCATCCAATTCAAGCACCCATTTCCCAGGTTGAACACTCAAAGGAAATGTTAAACGCATTTTTGAAACAGGATTGCGTTCAATTTCTATTCGCTCTGTTTTATCTAGCTTTTTTATTAGTGATTGAGCAAAAGCCGCTTTACTACTTTTCGCTCGGAATTTATTTATAAGTTCCTCTGTTTGTTTAATTTCTTTATCCTGTTGTTTTTTTGCACCTT
This sequence comes from Flavobacteriales bacterium, assembly GCA_018883325.1. GTDB lineage: Bacteria > Bacteroidota > Bacteroidia > Flavobacteriales_D > Crocinitomicaceae > UBA952. The sequence goes on from VEQH01000007.1 coordinate 90,067, forward strand.
CAAGTCGTTCTAATTCTTCTGCCCTTACTTCTTTATATTTAGAATAAGCATAAGGGAAATCAAAAATCTTACCCATACTTATTTCCAAAGTACGTTTTGTGACATTATCCAAAAACAATCTATCGTGAGAAATAATAATTACTGCACCTTCGTATTTTTGTAAATAAGACTCCAACCAACTTATGGAGATTATATCCAAGTGATTCGTTGGTTCGTCAAGCAAAATGACATCTGGATTGTTCACAAGAATTTTCGCTAATTCCGCGCGCATTTTCCAGCCGCCAGAAAAAGTATTTAAGCTTTGATCAATTTCTTCGTCAGTAAATCCTAGTCCTCTCAACGTCGAGTTAATCTTTTCCTCCCACTGAAAACCTTCAATAACTTGAAACTCGTGATTTAAGTCACTTAGTTCATTCAACATATTTAAGTAACTTTCACTTTCGTAATCAGTTCTTGAAGTTAATTCGTGATTAATATGATCAAGTTTTTCTCTAATATAATTGATGCGTTCATTAGAAGAATTTAGGTATTCAAAAACTGTTTGAGTTGTATCAATCACAATATCTTGCGTCAAGTATCCAATTGTACATCCTTTGGGCAAGTGAACAGCACCATCTGTAGGTTTTATTGATCCTGAAAGGATTTTAAGCAAAGTTGATTTTCCTGCACCGTTTTTACCAACTAAACCAACTTTATCACCTTTATTTATTTGAAGGTTGATCTGGTGAAACAAAAAACCTTGAGGAAGATAATAACCTAACTTTTCTAAATTAATCATTTTGCAAAAATAGTCTTTATAAATTGACGTTTGACCATCACTTATATATTACTAGATTCATAAAATTTCACAAAACCTTTCGTTTATTCATTTATTATACCTATATTTAAATATTATTTGACTAAATTTATAGAAATGGGAAGACCACCAACACGGCCTGCGAGATTGAAGAACGGATTTTATATAGAAGTAAAATCACAGGGTTCAAGTTCTATTTTAATTAGAAGGGACACGAAAGAACAAATGTTAATTGCAGCTGAAGATTACGCAAGAACAAAAAATGTAACTATTAAAGGCGAAATGCTTGATGATAAATGGATAGCTGACTGATTTATGACTTTTAATAAAAAAACACTTAATTACCGTTTTCCTCTTTGGTTGACGGTAATTTTTTTTACACTCTTTTCTATTCCAGTATTAATATACTTCAATTTAATAGTACTTGCAAAAATAGCTGGTGTTGTGACAGTAGTATTAACCTCTATTGCATTAAGGTTTTGGATGAGTGTAGCAAAGCAAAAGACAGAAATCGTTAATCGTGTACCAATAACGAAAAATGACATTTTTGATTTAAAAAGGATATTTCCTTATTTCAATAAGCTTTCTTCGAATGAACAAATTGAATTGCAAGATAAAATTGCATTGACACTTGCGAGATTTAGATTTATAAATGAATCAGGTGAGCATTACTCAAAATTAGATTCTATTCATATAGCTTTAGTTGTTGTTTTGTCTGATGCAGTTAATTTAAATAGCTTTAAAAATTGTATAATTGTTAATTCAGATTCTATTATTGATACATTAGAATATGAAAATTCAGTTTATACTTATCCATTAAAGGGGATCATTGATCAAAAAACTATTTTAAAATTGAATATTTCAGAGTTATCCAAACATGAAATAGTTACTAATCTTAGCATTTTCCTAAGTAAAATCAGTGATTAACCATAATTGAAAGAGAAATTGATAAAAAATATCACTCTATAACTTTTTGATTTTTAACAATTTATTGTTCAAATCAAAAATAATTCAAAAAAAACATCAAAAAAAGGATTCTAAATCAGAAAAGAGTACATATCTTTGCACCCCGATTACAACGGTAACACGGAATAAAAATTGAAATAAAGACTTAAATAATTTTGAAGCTCAAAAATAAATTTTGAAAAAAAATAAAAAAAAGCTTGCTAATTAAAAATAAGTATTTATCTTTGCAACCCCAAACGAAAGAGATTGGGTTTTAAACAAAACAAAGTTGAAAAGTTAAGAGATTGGCATCAACGACAGAAGAAGTTCTTTGAAGTATTGAGAAAAAAGGAAACAGCAAATTTATTAAGATTAGAAAAAAAAGATTCTTGTAGTTTTTGGAAAGAATTCAAAGTTATTTACAACGGAGAGTTTGATCCTGGCTCAGGATGAACGCTAGCGGCAGGCCTAACACATGCAAGTCGAGGGGCAGCACGTCTTCGGATGGTGGCGACCGGCGCACGGGTGCGTAACGCGTATGCAACCTACCCTGTACTGAGGGATAGCCCAGAGAAATTTGGATTAATACCTCATAGTATTTAGAGCTCGCATGAGTTTTAAATTAAAGGTTACGGTACAGGATGGGCATGCGTCCTATTAGCTAGATGGTAAGGTAACGGCTTACCATGGCTACGATAGGTAGGGGGCCTGAGAGGGTGGTCCCCCACACTGGTACTGAGACACGGACCAGACTCCTACGGGAGGCAGCAGTGAGGAATATTGGTCAATGGGCGCAAGCCTGAACCAGCCATGCCGCGT
>VEQH01000101.1 GCA_018883325.1 Flavobacteriales bacterium
CTTTTTAAGTGTTCAACTTTCTTAAGTTTCTTTCTAAAAACTATGCGTAAATTCGCACGATGAAAAATTGCTTGCTCTTATTCGTTTTAATTTCGCTTTTTTCTTGTTCCAAAGGATACGGTGATAAGGTTGAAGCTGAAAATGTTGTCGTTTATTTCTTGGATAAATCACATAAGGAAATTGCTCAAAAAACACTTGATTTCTGGGTTAGCGAAGAACTTAACGGAGAAAAAAATCAACACCTTCGAATTCTAAAATTCGACAATAAAACGATTGATTTACAAATAATTGCTTCTAAAAATAAAGATCCAAAAACAATGAGTTTTGAGGAAATAAAACTGTTTTTAGATTTAAAAGCAAAATTAGATAGCGCTGTTTTTAATCCTAAAACTTGTCGAATTGTAATCTGCGACGGTAGTTTCAATCCTCTTTTTATTCCAACTAATTAATGAAAATTTCAGCCTCAATTTATAGCGATAAGGCTCGACCTTTGAAAGAAGTGATTGAAGACCTCGTTGCACACCAAGTGGATTTGTTACACGTTGATTGTAATGACGATTTGAATGTATTTACAGATATTCAGAAAATTCGTGAATGGTGTTCGCTGCCAATCGACTTACATATTATCACCAACGACCCAGATAAATATTGGGATTTATTGCGCAAAAACCCTGTTGAATATTTGACTTTTCAATTCGAGGATTTAAAATCACCTTTAGAAATTCCTGCTGATATTGCTGGAAAGAAAGGTTTAGCAATTATCACTCCTACTCCAATTAGCGTTTTTGAAGCCTACCAACATTTTGATTTTATCTTAATTATGGCCACAATTCCTGGACAAAGTGGTGGTGTTTTTGACAAAGTGAATTTCTCAAAAATTCGTCAATTTAGAGCAAAATATCCTAACAAATCCATTCACGTTGATGGCGGTGTAAATGGCGAAGTTTCGTTCATCTTGCGAAATATGGGGGTAAGTTCTTCCGTTTCAGGTTCTTATTTGTTTAATGCACCAAGTATTGGTCACGCGTTGATGAATTTAACCAAGCGCGAAATTGAATCGCAATATACGGTTGGAGATTTTATGATTCCTTTGGAGGAAAGTCCAAAAGATTACATCGAAACCTGCACAACAAAATCAATTTTAGAAGCAGTTGAAAAGGGAGATTTTGGCTTCACTTTGATACTTGATAAAAACAAACAGTTTAAAGGAATCGTTTCTAGTGCCGACATTCGAAAAGCGCTCTTGCGAAAAATAGAAAATCCAAGTGCTATAATTCCAAGCGATTTAATCAACGCCAACCCAATTAAAATAGAAGCATCTGCAACGGTTGTAGCGCTTTTACAATTAATTAAAAAATGTCATTTTCCAGTTATGTATTTTCCCGTTGTTGACAAGCAAGGAAATGCCGTTGGAATTATTAATTTTGTCCACCTTATCAAAGGAGAAATATGATTATTCACCTCAAAAATTCCGTTTCAAAGGAAAGTGCAATAGCGCTAGCCGAGAAACACAAAGCTTTTCACATTGTAAGTGAAGGCATTCAAGTTTTAATTACTGGCTCAGGAATGAAAGAAGTTCCAGCTGAACTAGAAACTTTCACAGAAACTTCTTGGGTTTTCCCAAATGATATGCAATTAGCATCCAAGAAATATAAAAGCGAAAAACGAACCGTTAAATTTGGCAATACAAGCATCGGAGGTTCAACAAACAACACTATTTTAATCGGTGGTCCTTGTTCTGTTGAGTCAGAAGAGCAAATTCGTTCTTCTGCGGAATTATTAGTAAAACTTGGACTTACAACTTTACGTGGCGGTTGCTACAAACCAAGAACAAGTCCCTACTCTTTTCAAGGAATGGGCTTAGATGGCTTGAAATTACTGGCTAAAATGCGTGATGATTATGGCTTAAACGTAATCACCGAAGCGCGAGATGCAACGCACATTGACGAAATAATTGAATACACTGACATTATTCAAGTTGGAGCAAAAGCAATGTACGACCAAGGAATTTTACGTGCCTGTGCTAAAACACAAAAGCCAGTATTAATCAAAAGAGGTTTCGGAACAACTTTACAAGAATTTGTTCAAGCAGCTGAATTTGTGCTTTCTGGCGGAAATGAAAACGTAATTCTATGTGAACGAGGGATTCGCACTTTTGAAACAGGAACTCGATTCACGTTGGATTTATGCGGTGTTGCTTGGTTACAAGAACATACAAATCTGCCAATCATTTTAGATCCTTCTCACGCAATGGGTTACGCTTATGGAATTCCAAATCTTGCAAAAGCGTGTGTTGCTATGGGAATTGATGGTTTATTAATTGAAGCACATCCGAATCCAAAAGTGGCAAAATCTGACGCCTCTCAACAATTGAACTACGAAGAATTCGAGCGTTTATTGAACCAACTACGACCTGTTGCCGCGAGTGTTGGATATAACATGATTTAACATGCATTTAGAACAAAACATAAAAGGTCTGTGTGCCAAATTTGGTGTTGATTTTAATGAATTTTTAAATGATTTAAATGCTGATAATGTACTCGATTTGAGTATGTTTGACCTTCAAGCAATTTGTGAAGAATACGAAGTTGACTTACTCTCCCTCCTATTCAAACCAATGTTTAAACCAGCTTTGTTTCGTGAAAAATTAGCAATAATAAAGTTGCTGATTCTTGACGTTGACGGTGTTTTGACTGATGGTGGAATGTATGTTTCCGAAAATGGCGATCAGCAAAAACGTTTTCATACCCACGATGGAATGGCTTTGTTGCATTTAGCGAAAACAGGAGTTGAAGTTGGAATCATTTCATCTGGTTTTACTTCCAATATTGTTCAAAGTCGTGCTGCGTTATTGGGAATTAAAAAATGTTATGTTGGAAGAGAACCAAAATTGCAAATTCTACAACAATGGTGTGCAGAATTGGGTATTGAACTAACGCAAGTTGCGATTATTGGAGACGATATAAATGATTTAGAAGTTATGAAAAACGTTGGTTTAGCTATATGTCCGGCGAATGCGGTTCCTGTTGTTAAATCAAACAGTCATATTATTTTGACAAAAAAAGGGGGGGACGGTTGTGTGCGCGAGTTTATCGACACCTACCTATTAAATGAACCAATCCATTAAAAATTAATACATGAACAACATTACTATCGGAGTAATTAAAGAAGGAAAAGTGCCGCCGGATTTCCGAGTTCCATTGACACCCAAGCAATGCAAAGCCATTGAAACGATTTATCCTAATGTTAAAGTACTTGTCCAAAAAAGTCCAATTCGTACCTTTAAAGATGAAGAATACGCCAACGAAGGAATTGAATTAGTGGATTCTTTAGCTAATTGCGATATTATTTTTGGAGTAAAAGAAGTGCAAGTTGCGGATTTGATTCCCAACAAAACGTTTTTCTTTTTCTCACATACAATTAAAAAACAGCCATATAATCGCGCTTTACTTCAAGCATTACTTGAGAAAAAAATTCAATTAGTGGATTACGAAGTGATTAAAGACAAATACAACAAACGTGTAATTGGTTTTGGTCGATATGCAGGAATTGTGGGTTGCTACAATGCTTTTTTAACTTACGGTTTAAAATCTGGAAAATTTGATTTGAAACCTGCTCATTTGTGTGCCGACCGCAAAGAAGTTGAAGATGAATTGAAAAAAGTGGTTTTACCTCAAAACTTCCGAATTCTTTTAACAGGTTTTGGTCGAGTTGGTCACGGCGCACAAGAAATCATTGATTTATTACCAATTAAAGAAGTAAGTCCTGAAGAATTTTTGAATAAAGAATTCGATGAACCCATCTATGCACAGTTAGAGGTTGAAGATTATTTCGGTAAAAAAGACGGTGGTGAATTCTCAAAATCAGAATTTTATTCCAACCCAGAAATATATAAGTCAACTTTCAATCGTTATGTTTCTAAAACTGACATGTATATTCCTTGTCATTTTTGGAGTGCGAAATCCCCTATTATTTTAACGCAAGAAGATTTAAAAAGCCCAGAAAATCGTATTTCTGTCATCGCTGATATTTCTTGTGATGTAAATGGACCAATCGCTGCAACAATTCGTTCCACTAAAATTGGAGATCCAATCTACGGCTACGATCCACTAACAGGAAAAGAAGTTGATTTTAAAGCTGAAAATTCAATTGCTGTGATGGCAATCGATAATTTGCCTTGTGAACTTCCAAAAGACGCTTCAGAAGATTTTGGTAATGAATTACTTAAACATGTTTTGCCGCGTTTATTTGGTGAAGACCCAGACAATATGATTGCAAAAGCAAGTGAAACAAATTTACAAGGAGAATTAACGGAAGGATTTAGGTATTTAGAGAATTATGTAAAGGGTTTGGAATAATTCAAAACTAAAATAGCGATTGGTTGTTAAGCAACTAATTCCAATTTGGAAAAGAAAAAAAAGAATGAAGAAAACAGGTGTATTATTAATCCAATTAGGAACTCCAGACAGTCCGAGAACAGGTGATGTTAGACGTTATTTGTCAGAATTTTTAAACGACCCACGCGTTATTGATATTCCTTGGTTGGCAAGAAAAATTCTAGTTAACGGAATAATTGTTCCGTTTCGTGCCCCAAAATCAGCTAAAATTTACAAAGAGTTGTGGGAACATGGAAAAGGAATTTCACCATTGATTACACATTCTGTAAATGTTCAAAATAAATTAAAGGAGATTTTCAAAAACGAAAATGTTACAATCGAATTAGCAATGCGTTACCAAAATCCATCTTTGGATACTGTTTTGGAAAGAATGCATCAAGCAAATTACGATCAAATCATCATTTTACCACTTTTTCCTCAATATGCAAGTGCTTCATCGGGTTCTGCGATTGAAAAAGCGATGAATATTATCCGTAAATGGTGGGTAATTCCTGAAATTAAAATTATCAGCCAATTTTGGGATAATGAAGGTTACATAAACTCTATTGTTGAGCGAACTAAAGCTTTCAATATCAGCGATTACGACCATATTTTATTTTCATACCACGGTTTGCCTGAACGTCAAGTTGATAAAGTTTACGAAGGAACAGATTTATGTACCGATCAACCTTGTGAATCAGAAGTTAATGATAAAAATAAATTCTGCTACAAAGCTACTTCTTACGCGACAACTCGCTTGATTGCTGCAAAATTAGGATTGAAAGAGGAACAATACACCGTTTGCTTTCAATCACGACTAGACAAAAAATGGCTGACTCCTTTTTCAGATAAAGTTGTTGAAGAACAAGCGAAAAAAGGTGCGAAAAAACTTTTGGTATTTAGTCCTGCTTTCGTTGCGGATTGTTTGGAAACGATTATTGAAATCGGTACAGAATACCAAGAAATTTTTGAAGAACACGGAGGAGAAAAAGTGCAATTGGTTCCAAGTTCAAACGATCATCCTTTGTTTGTGAAGGGATTGGAGGAAATGATTCGAGAGAGAATCTAGATGATTTTTAATTTTTAATGTTGAATGTTGAATCAAGATTTCAACGCGAAGAAATGAGTTTTGATTTTTAGTTCTTGATTTTTGATTAGGATTTTGGGTCGAAGAAAATTGTGGTGAATCGTTTTACCGAGGCAATTTTTAATTTTTAATGTTGAATGTTGAATGTTGAATTAGGATTTTGGGGCGAAGAAAATTAGAGTGAATCTTTTTACCGTGGGAGATTTTTAATTTGTATTTAATTTTAACTTTTCTCCGCAAAGCGGATCTATTTTTTCTATGTTTCTATGTGGTTACATTTTTTACATTGAGCTCTTTGAATGTTGAATTTTTAATATTTAATGTTGAAAAAGAATTACAACGCGAAGAAAGGATTTTTGATTTTTGATGCTTGGTTTTTGATTAGGATTTCAACTCGAAGAAAATTGTTGTGAATCTTTTTACCGTGGGAGATTTTTAATTTGTATTTAATTTCAACTTTTCTCCGCAAAGCGGACCTATTTTTTCTATGTCTCTATGTGGTTACATTTTTTGCATTGAGCTTTTTGAATGTTGAATTTTTAATTTCTCGCACTGAGCCTGCCGAAGTGTGTATGTTTAATCAAGATTTCAACTCGAAGAAAATTTGAATGAATCATAGCTCGAAGTCAGGAGTTTTAATTTTTAAACTCTTTCATTAGCACATTTCTAAATTAGCATATTAGCACATTTTTCACTTTTAGTTCTTCACTTTTCACTTTAAGTTTTCAGTTTTAAACTTTTAATTTAGTGAATATCACTTTCTTTTTGTGGTTGGATTTTAGTTTCGTAACTTTGCACGCTTAAAAATAGAAAACAAATAAAATGAGTAATACAACAGAAAAATTATCTTACAAAGTTAAAGACATCAGTCTTGCTGCTTGGGGACGTAAAGAAATTATCTTAGCGGAAGCTGAAATGCCAGGTTTGATGGCACTTAGAGAAGAATTTGGAACATCAAAACCATTAGCTGGTGCTAGAATTGCAGGATGTTTACACATGACAATCCAAACTGCGGTTTTAATTGAAACATTAGTAGAATTAGGAGCTGAAGTTTCTTGGTCTTCTTGTAACATTTTCTCAACACAAGATCAAGCTGCTGCTGCAATTGCCGCTGCTGGAATTCCAGTTTATGCTTGGAAAGGTATGAACGAAGAAGAATTCGATTGGTGTATCGAACAAACGCTTTTCGCATTTAAAGATGGTAAGCCATTAAATATGATTTTGGACGACGGAGGTGATTTGACAAATATGGTTTTTGACCGTTACCCTGAATTAACAAAAGATATCAAAGGTCTTTCTGAAGAAACTACAACTGGTGTTCACCGTTTGTATGAGCGCGTGAAAAACGGTACTTTGGTTATGCCTGCTATCAATGTAAACGATTCAGTTACTAAATCAAAATTCGATAACAAATACGGATGTAAAGAGTCTTTAGTGGATTCAATTCGCCGTGCAACTGACGTAATGATGGCTGGAAAAGTGGCTGTTGTTTGTGGTTATGGTGATGTTGGTAAAGGTTCAGCGGCTTCTTTAAAAGGTGCTGGAGCAAGAGTTATCGTTACTGAAATCGATCCAATTTGTGCGTTACAAGCTGCAATGGACGGATTTGAAGTGAAAAGATTAGACAATGTTGTTCATTTAGGTGACATCATCGTTACAACAACTGGTAACAAAAATATCGTTGTTGGTCGTCATTTCGAGAAAATGAAAGACAAAGCAATCGTTTGTAACATCGGTCACTTCGATAACGAAATCGATATGAACTGGTTGAATACTAACTTCGGTCACACGAAAAATGAAGTGAAACCACAAGTTGATATTTACAACGTAAACGGTCACGATGTTATCATTTTAGCTGAAGGTCGTTTGGTAAATTTAGGATGTGCAACAGGTCACCCTTCTTTTGTAATGTCGAATTCATTTACAAACCAAACTTTAGCGCAAATTGAATTATGGCAAAATAGCTCAAACTACAATAATGACGTTTACATGTTACCAAAACATTTGGACGAAAAAGTAGCACGTTTGCATTTGGCTAAAATCGGTGTTGAATTAGAAACATTGTCTCAAGACCAAGCTGATTATATTGGTGTGGCTGTTGAAGGTCCTTTCAAAGCTGAACACTACAGATATTAATTCTTGATTTTGAATTAAATAAACAAATTAGAGGAGCAGAAATGTTCCTCTTTTTTTTTGTGAAATGATTTGTAGTTTTGTTGTTTTTTGACCTGATAAAACAATTGATAAAAATACAATGTTTCTGATTTTCAGAAGATTTCTCCTGTTAGTCTTAAAAACACAGTAGTTAGATTAGGTAGCGAAAATGAGAAGCATTTTCGCATTCTCCTCCAAATTCATAAGTCATTTCGAGTGAAACGAGAAATCTTAATTAGGGTCTGCTGAAAAACTACAAATCCTTGTCAGATAAAGGATTCCTGTTAATTTTATGGAATCAAGTGCAAGGAAAAATGAAAAAAACATCGAAAAACCGTGCATCTAAGCCCAAATATGT
>VEQH01000102.1 GCA_018883325.1 Flavobacteriales bacterium
TCTACAGATTCAATAGACGAAATTATAGGCAGAGTATTGTTGACAAGGCTTTGAGCCGTTTTTTAATGGTGAAAGCTCCAACTTTAAGAGAAATTGTTACAAATGCGACCTAGCTTGGTAGCCCAAACAATTAAAATTGAAACAGACAGAAAATCAAACTGTGGAAAGTGCAATTAAAGCAGAAAATCAGTAGTATAATTTATTCAATTGCTATTTTCCATTTTCATCTTCCAATGTGAAAGTTGATGTCAAAATTAAAAACATTGTAATCTATTCATTTTCAGTACATTTTCGATACACCGAAGGTCTTGTTTTAAGTTTGTCGTGGGAGTAGCAACGAACCTGCGGAGCTTTCTTTGAAATTGTTAAAGATTTGTTTATTAAGATTTTCATGGTAGAAGCAACCTGAATTGTTTGTGTTCAATTATTTAGCCTTGATTCAAATATAAACTTAAAATTTTTGGTTTCAGAATAATGATAATAATAAACCAATGAAATTAATAAAATAAAAGAACCACAAATTCTTATTAGAATAAACATTATTTCTTGAATAGATTGACCTTGAAAAATCTTGATAATTGTAAATGTTAAAAGCAAAATATAAGTAAAATAAAAAAGTATTTTCCAATAAATAGAAAGACAAATAGAAATGTTAATCTCAGATTTGTTGTTTTTCTCATCAATTGTTACTGTTGCAGATGGGTAAATTGGAAGTCTAAATGAAATTCCTGTTGAACGTGTAATTATAATTTTATCATAATCAATTTCACCTGAATAATTAGCATTTAAAATTCCAAATATTGATTCTATTTCGGTTTTTACAACTCCATTTGTAAACTCTTTTATAATTGTTAATGTTTGTAACTTATTTTTATCTGAAGTTAAATTAAGTGTTGAAACAGGAAAAAGTAAACTCATATTTTGAATATTTATTTTTAAATGTTATTTATACAAACTTGTCTTACCTTGCCTTGCTCCAGCTCCTGGTAAACATAATGCAAAGGAATGAATAGTACCTGTTGCAATAATTTCCATTTCTTTATCATCCCAAATTTCAAGATATGTGACCTTATAACCACATCCACCATAAATCGTTGTTATATTTTTATTGTTTAATAGTTTTAGTAAAGATGTTGTTGGGTGTTTATTTAAATATTCTTTTTTTAAGTGTAAATCACCTCCACCAATTGCCAAGACCTCAATACTTTCTTTTGGGATTAAATCGAGCGAAGTTCCAACTCCGCCAGAATTTAATATCGAAAAATCGTGCATTTTCAAAGATTGTGAACCTTCATCCCACCCTTTTCCAGTAGTTGAATTGATACCATAATACTGCCATCCAACAGCATCTAATTCTCCTCCTAAGCCTCCAACACTTACTCCAGTTGAAGAACTAACAATATTTAAAGTTAAATCTTGTTTAACTTTATTTTCTTTAAATGTATACATCTCCCCAGCTTTATCAACATATCCGTTGAATTTTCCTTTACTGTTGAAATTTGGAACATAATCTTTATCTCCAACACTAAATCTGTCTACATCACCAGGTTTTGCATCCAATATTTTTTTACCATGATTGATTACCCCATTTTTGTCTTTATCAACAAATCTTCCTTTCACAACGGCATCTTGTGGAAGTTTTAATTCTTTATTTCCAGCGCCTTTTTCTGTTTTAGATGATTTAGGATCTTCACCTTCTAAACCTTTTGGGTCAATAAAATAAATTGGATTATTGTTAAAAGCTGAGTAAGGAGAAAATGAAGGATATTTCTTTTCAATTGGGTCAAGTGAAAGCCATCTTCCCAAACGTGGGTCATATTGTCTAAACTCAGTTGTGTAACTATTCCCACCACCTTTCACTTCATCATCCTTCTCCATTCCGTTAAATCCTCTTCGGTAAAAATCCCCCTGTATCGTCCTCCCATCCAACTGCACCCCAAACGGTGAATAGTCTGCGATGTTTCGTATAGGAACACGGATTTTGGGAATGGGGCGATATGTACTTTTTATAGGTAACAGAGAAGTGGGTTTTAAAGAGTTTTTTCTGTAGTTTTTTTTATCGAAGGTATTATTTTTAGGTATTATTTTGAGTTGCATGTTTGTAATGAAAATCACTAAGGAATTAAAGTGTAAACAGTTCCGTCTTCAAATACCATTTCAATTATTTTCATTCTTTTAAAAAGAACACTTTTCAATTTATTTGAAAATTTTGATTTACCAATATTTTCGATTTTATCAATGAATATACTTTCGTTTAAACGATTTTTAATTGTATCTAAATTTAATTCTACAATAAAATCATTAATCATAACGGATAAATAAGTTGAATCATTTCCATTTTGATTATCAAAATATTCAAAAGAGTATAAAATGAAGAACCTATTATCTTCTCTTGAATGTCTTATTTCAAATCTTGGATTACAATCATAACCTAATTCACCCCAATTTGTTTCATCAGAAATATATGTATCACCTCGTTTTAATTCAATTGTGTCTAAATTACTAATGTATTTTAATGAAGAATAATAATATGATGTATCATAAAAAACTCTTTTTAAATCAAATGATTTACAAACTTTTTTATCACTGCAAGAAGTAATAATTATTGCGATATTTATACATAAAACAAGTATCTTCATTCTGTTCTAGTATTATCTCTAATTACACCTTTTGGTAAATTATTTTGTATTTTATTATTTTCTTGTTTCATTTTATCCTTGATGCCTTGGAAAAAACCAAAACTTTTATTTTCAGCCAATTTACTTTCTAGTTTTGGTAGCCATTGATTAATATTGTTTGTTGTAAAACCTGAATGATTCATTTGTAAACCATAAATCTCATCAGATTTTTCTATATTTTGATCTTCATACATTATTAAAGCATCTCTATTTTGAACATCAAGATCTAAACTTGGTTGAAGATGATTCCCGTAATCACTTCCAAGTGGTTTAATCTGATCATTCAACGCACTAATGGCATATAAATTTACACCTGAGTACTCTAACTCAATATCATATTGTCTAGGTGTGTTTAGAGCAACAATATTGATTTGGTCAGCACTTATTTGATGATTTCTAATTAAAATATTAGCAGCTTCAATCGCAACATTTCCTCCATGACTGTGAGCAATTAAAGTTATTGGTTCATCACCTTTTCTAGTAGCTAAAATGTGTATTGCTAATCCTAATGCAGCTTTATGTCTTTCCTCATCAGAATTACCACCACTCCAATTAAATCCTTGATTAATTGTTTTATTACCGAATACTTTTCCTATTCTTTCCAAGTTTTTAGGTTTCATGGTAAGTGAGTGAGTTTGATTTGCATATTCTCCAAGTTTAGTACCATGAATAAAATATGCTTCCAACCCTTCCAATTCAATTGCATCCAAAACCCTATTCTCACTAAAAGCATAAGTCGAGTTCCATGGATACTTACTAGCTAATGGGTCAACCGCAAAGAACCTCCCAACTCTCGGGTCGTGCATCCTGTATTTATAATTCACAGAATTTCCAGCACCCTTAATCTCATCATCCTTTTCTTGATTTTGGAAACCATATCTATAATTATCCATCGAAATCGTTCTCCCATCCAGCTGCACCCCAAACGGTGAATAGTCTGCTATGTTTCGTATAGGAACACGGAAGCCATCGATAAGGTTATCACTATTTTCATCCAATGAAATCTTAATATCACTAAACACAGTGAGCACATTTCCAAGGTGATTGGAGAACTCATAATACTTATTTCCAAGCACTTGCTTATAGTTTTGTGTTAAGGTGGCAGTTAACATATCCAACGAATCCTGTTTTGAACCTACCCTCGAAGAACCAAAAATATTGCGTTCTTTCAGATTGAATTGTGAGGCACGGTAACCTTCCTCTTGATCATAAACTGAAATTTGGTTCCCTTGTGCATCGAGAATATAATAGGTTGATCGTTCATGAGTTGAACCATTGTTAGCATAGACATGTTTCGCAATTCTGTTGCCCATCGCATCATAATCAAAACGCAACCATTTCGCACTTCCTCCATTTCTTTGAATCTCTTTCACTTTACCATCTACACGCCAAACAATTTTATTTATTCGCTCCGATGAATCTTTTATCAGACGCCCTTCTTCGTCGTAATTGTAGTTATTATTTACATTCAGTCGATTAACATCATCTCTAAATGTTAACATATTATCAATGTCATCATCGAAAGCATTTGAATCAGTTACATCGTCATTGAGATGGTACAATCTATTTTTAACCAATTTTCCACCACTTTTTTGATAATGATAAGTTAAGTTATCAATCATTGCTCCATTTCGAGCATGTCGAATTTGATTTTCGATGTTTCCCATCGCATCATAGGTAAAAGAGTTGAAATACTCATCTCCATAAGTCGTAGGATTCCATGTGCCTCCATCGAAATCATGCTCATACGATCGTGATTCTTTCAAGCGGTTCAGTTGGTCGTAGTTATATGCATTTAACATTGGCAAATGGTCCAAATGGGATGGGTCGGTCAATCGCGTTTGCATATACCGAATATTACCATTAAATAATTCGCTACTATTGGTTGCTGGATGGCTTGATTCTTCAATATTAGCAAAAATTGAATTTTTATTAATTGCTAAATAATCATTATTAAAATATTCCAAACTAAAAGCAACTAAATCACTTCCAAAGGTGCTATCAACACCAGAAAATCCATCCTGACCCGGGTCAAACTTATTTCTTATGTCGTTAACACCTTTCATCCAACCCTGCAAGTTATAAATAAAATCGAAACCTTGCAACTGATCGTTCCCAATTTCAGTTCGAGCAAGAGGTCCATGTGCATAATAGAAGTATTTAGCATCGTTTTCCCAATCCGTGTTATAAACCAATTCATTTTCCAATGCCGTAGAAAGTTGTCCGTGTTCGATGATTGGCGTTTGTGAGTTGGTGTAAGCAGCGGTGATTCTATTATCTGCATCGTATTGATACGCGTGGTGCCACTGATCTACTTCGCCATTCTGCACGCTCATGCGGTGAACATTTCCGGAAACTAGGTCATAGCGGTAATCCAAACGTTTGTAACGTTGTGACGCCAAAGATGTAAAGGTGATTGCCATTTTTCGGTTGTCCTGAAGTAGTGTTTTCACATTTCCATGAATATCATAATCATAATGAGTGGCGTGGTCATAAGTTTGGTCGTTGCCATCAAACGTTTCTTCATAAGTCACATGCGTGATGCGTTTGCGTTGGGTCAAAACATCTGGGGTAAACGTTGCCGGTAAACTTGTAATCACTGTTGCATCGTAGTAACTTTTGGTCACTTCTTTTCGTGCGCCAGTTGTGTTTGCTATCCAGGTATTCAATTTCGTTTGGTCAATAGAATTTGGGTTGTAATAACCACCAATTGTTGCTCCAAAAATGCTTTTGAATTTCACTTGGTTGGTGCTGTTTTCAGTTTTTTCTCCAGCTTCGACAACTCGTCCTAAGGCATCGTAAAGGGAGTAAGAATATTTGCGTCCTAAAAGATCTGTATTATTGTATTGACGAGTATTTTGACTCACTACCAAACGCCCTAAACCATCGTAATAGAAACGAGCTGAAAAGCGGCTAGGCACATCATAGAAAGAGCGCACATACGCCTCTTGGTTGTATAAACTGCTATTGAAACTTCCTGTGTATTCACCACCTAGCACTCCTGTTTTAGAGTTGGTAAATGCAATGGTTTTGATGTTGATTTGGTTGGCTGCGCTAACAAAGTAAGGGTCGATTGTGTTTGAGTAAACGCCTGTTTGGGCTGCCCAAGTAATACTGGTAATTTGACCGTTGGTGTTAATGCTCGAACTTGTTGAGTGATAATAAGCCCCGTTGTCACCTACTAAAACAATTTCTTTGGTATTCAACACTTCAATATCGTTTATTTTTTTGCTTCCTAAGTTGCTTGCTGTTGTGGTGTGTAACAAGGTGGTAGAGGATGCACTTGGAACACCTGTCCAAGCATAACTTCTAAATACACCACTGTTTCCTGCAATTAGAATATTTTTGGTGCTTGTAACTTCCACCGCGTTCGTTGTTGTGGAATTAAGGGTAAACAAAGTTTGAACAGAATCATTGAGTACACTCACGGTTCTAATTTGTGTTTGTGTACCTACTTGACTATTGACAATCAAATAATTACCATACCTAGAAACGGCAGTTACGTTGGTTGGCAATCCTGAAGTACTAAAGCGCACCCCAACTTCATTTGTAGCACGAATTGGACCTGTTCCAACTCCTAAAATCATCACTTTATTTGGGTCTGTCATCCATACTTTTGAAGATGTTATGGCTGTAACATGAGACGAATTATTGGCAACAATGGTTTTCCAAGTAGTTCCTCCATCGTTGGTTTGTCGGATATTAAAATTCATCGCTGCGACGCTTCCATTTTCACCATTTAAAAAATGAACATCAGTTAATTCAGGTAAGAATAAATTTTTATTGGCAACGAAATTAGTAGTTACGTGTTGCAACATACTTGAATTTGTTCTTACTGAAATCAATTTGCTTGTTGAAGGAACAGCACAAATACTTTTGATATCGTTGGTTCCTTGGGTTAGTTTCCCAAAAGGCAAACCACCAAAGAAAGGCGAATAAATAACTCTTCCGTTTTGACCAACCACATACATTTTGGTTCCATTTACTGCCAAATCATATAAGTTTTCTGAAACGGCATCTTCAACAGTTGAGCCTGTGAGGAGGGTGAGAGGGGATTATTTTGCGCCTTATCCCGCTTTCCGCTGTATCTCCGACTTTTTCATTCTCGCTTTAATTCATTCTCTCACAAACAAACCGCTCTTTTTCTACGCTTTTATTCTGCTTGTGTCGGAGGATGCCGCTTCTATCGGGGGCGTGGGTTCCTTACTTCGAGATTCATTCATTTCTTCGAACTAATAATTTTTACTTTCCATTTCGATATTTGAAATCAAAATCAAAAATCTTGTTACCCATTCATCTTCAATAGATCTTCGATGTATCGGAGGTCTTATTTTAAGTTTTTGGTGCGAGTAGCTGTGCCCAGTAGTTTGAAGAATTTAAACATTAAATTTAACAAGTAATAAAATTTGTATTATTTTTTTATCTTATATTTCATACTTATTTTACAGTTGACAATCATTCAAAAACCTATCTTTAAATATCTTACTGTTTTTGAACTGTTTTTGAATGTTTTCAATACAAAAATTAATTGAGTAAAGACCTTTGTTGTAATTTGCTTTACAAAATTCATTACTTTGTAAATCATAAATAAAAACATCTATTATTGTAAAGCTATTTCCAAAGAAATTTAATCTACAAATTCCATTTGCAACTATTACTTTATTTGATTTCTTAAACTTTTGAATATAATAAAAGTTCGTTGAATTTTTATCAATAAGTATTTTTTCGCAACATATTCTAATTTCATTTGATTTTCCATCATTTTTTACATAAACAAGATATGTTTTTTTCATAATTTCCTCGATTTTTGAATCAAAAAAATTGTTTTTATTTTGTTGTGAAACAATGTTTTGACTAATAAAAATCAATATAAAAATTAAATTTAATCTAATCATGTCTGATGCCTCCATCGTGAGTGTCTAAATTTGTGACTTTTTTAATTTTTGAATTGCTAGGGGTCGCAACTAACCATTTACCATTATTAATATGAATAATTGAATGCATTAATTTATTGTAATGATCTAACTACATGACAAAAAAATAAACAATTGATTGTCAGTAAATTACCTTTGGAAACATCTGTTTAAAACCTTGAAAATCAGTATATTAGATGATGTTACCACACAATCATTTAAGCCCGATTTCCA
>VEQH01000103.1 GCA_018883325.1 Flavobacteriales bacterium
AAATCAATGCCTCCAATTAGAAGTATTAAACTCATTCATAATGCGAATAATGATAGATGTAAAGCTTACATTTACAAGGATTTAAAAATCAATATTTCTGAGCTTTCGGATCGCAAAATTGATGGTTCAACAATTATCTTAAAAGGAGAGCAATTCAAGGAAAAAATGAGCTACACTTTTGTGAAGTAAACCATTATTTTCGTTCAACTAAAATTCATTCTAATTCCAAAAATCCCAGGTAATACCGACTTTTATTTGCGTATTTGGAAGCGTATATCCTTGAACTATTGAAGTTACTTTATTCGACCAGAAGTAAGCGAAATTATCTGCTCGCACGAAAAAGTGAAACGTTTCAACTTCAAAAGAACTGAAAAAAGATGCATTAAATAACGCATTTTGATACGGATTATTTGTTGAAGTATTCAAATCAAAAATAGACAAATAAGGAAGGAAAGTTGAACTTTTAAACTTAGAATGTAAAGAAAGATCAAATCCACAAGCAAATTTCAACTTCTTCGCTTTAAAAATTCCTCCTTTAAACATTAATCGAGCATTCAGTTGATGCAATGGTATCACTCTAAATTCTTCGCTTGTACCATTAAAGACATAAGAAGGTAAAAAATAAATTTGCTTTAAGCGAAAAGGCTTTTGGATTCCAATTTGATGAAAAGTACCTGATGAAATTGAAAAATCATTTCTCCAAGTTAATTGATTGTTGTCAAAAAAGTAGTTGTCTTTATAATTTACAAATGAATAATAAACTTCCAAACCTTTACTATTCACAATATCTTTTAAACTAATTTTCAGCTGTTGTCTTTTTTGCAATTCCAAATCCGTTAATTGATAAGTAGCGTTGTTAGCAAAAAAATGACGTTGAAAAAGTTCAGGATAGGTATAATTTAACTGATGACTGACTGCCAAAATTCCTCTCAAAACTGGAACAGAAACCGATGTTGAAACAGCAAAACCTCTCCCCGCTCCTACTAAATTTAAACTTCCTTTGTGTTTCACGTTATAGTCTTTCCATTGAAAAGCTATTTGCTCAAAAATACCCAATTCTGTAGTGTCACGTTTCATAGCAAAAGCGCGATAGTTCCAAAAATCGAGATTTGCTCCTGCTTTTAAACTAAGTGTTTTATTTTTTAAGAATACAGAAAGTGAATTGTTAAAACGATTTGTATTCAATGTATCATTCGTTGAAATTGAATCGATATAAATAATTGAATATAAATTCATTAAACTATCATCTTCAGCATAAGTCCGCTGTTGACTACTGTAATTATTGACTAATTGCAAGCGCAGAAAATTGACTGAATCACCCGCTAATCTCAAGTGGTTTTTCAAATTCAATACGCGATTTTTAGTCGTTGAAAGTGCATTTTCTTTTCTTACAGGAATTAAACTTGGCGCAAAAATATTGACCAAAGAATCAGTTAGAACTCCGCCGTTCCAAGCGCTAGATTCATTGGCGTAAAGACCTGAAAAAAGAAAAGTATGTACCTTACCAATTCTTCCAATTTTCAAATCATAAAGATTATTTTGATGCGCTGAATTTCTATAAATACCTTGTGTTTGATTTCTTTTTATAGCAGCATTGACAATAAAATTATGTTTGAACGCTTGTTGGTAATTAAAATTCAATAGTTGAGTTCCTTGTGTTCCGAACACATACGAAAAACCGATATGCGGTAAAGCCGTGAAATGTAATTGATTACTTATTGTTGGGGTTGAAAACAAAATTCCCTTTTCTGGATTTAAGAAAAAGCTGGCATCAAGGAATTGAAAGTTTGGAAAATTATTGGTTGCAAATGAAAAGGGATAAACCAATGAAATTCGATCTACAGAATCAAGAGTTCCACCGGTTTTGTAACTGATTTTTAATGAATCAAGCTGAATGGAGGCAGCTACTTGACTCCTAGAAATCAATGAAATTGCAAGGAATAAAAACAAGACCAAAAGCTTATTCATACAACAAACATAACAAAAAAAAGGGGCATTGAGCCCCTTCGAAATATTGAATTTAAAACAGATTACAATTTGTTGATATGCAATTGTAAACCTGATTTTAAGTTTGCAGCTTTGTTTTTGTGGATAATATTTTTCTTAGCCAATTTATCCAACATTGTAACCACTTTAGGGAATAAAGTTTCAGCCTCTTTACGATCTTTAATCTCACGTAATTTACGAGCTGCGTTACGAGCTGTTTTGTGTTGGTATTTGTTCAACACTCTTTTAGCCTCGTTAGAGCGAATACGTTTGATAGCTGATTTATGATTTGCCATTTGTTTATTATTTAATTTTTTGTTGTTGTTTAATCTTTTAAAGTAGCCCATAGGAGAATCGAACTCCTGTTTCCAGGATGAAAACCTGGCGTCCTAACCACTAGACGAATGGGCCAAATTACCGTTAATTAACGAATTTGGTAGCCCATAGGAGAATCGAACTCCTGTTTCCAGGATGAAAACCTGGCGTCCTAACCACTAGACGAATGGGCCAAAATGTCAATCTTCCCTTAAATTTGGGAGTGCAAATATAGAATGATTTTTTTTAACTGCAATAATTTCTCAAACAATTTTTTCAAAAAATTTCATTATCGTCGGCACTCATTTTAAAACCAAGACGTTTTGCTGTTTGCAATTTTAATGTTTCTCCGATATATTGAATCTGAGCAACAGATACTTCGCTATAATATTCAAATGGCGGAATGTATAAATCGAACTGCAATGCATAAGCAAAAACCATTTGAACAATCACTCCAATTAATTGATCATTTAACAATAAATGTTGCGGATCGCGAAAATGAGCACCAATTGCACCCTTTCCTTCAATCATAAAATGACGTTCATGGTTGATAAATATGCGGCCAATTAAATAGCCACGATCATCCATTCGATTTTGAAGAAAAGATTCCGCCAAGAAATTATAAACATTGATAATTCCGAAATAACCATTGTTTTCATTCTTGCTGAAATAATTCGTTCCCCACAAGGGATTATTATCAGGAAGGCGAAAAACATTTTGATGCAAATTGAAAACGAGCACATCGCTTCCTATAAAAACATGTATTTCAAACTTTCCTTTGTCCACAAAATTCAATCGAATTCGTGGGTCAGTAATTGATTTTTGCAAAGTATCTAACTCGATTTTTATCTTTTCCTTGAAAGAATCAAAAACTTTCTCGCAATCATCCGCAATGTCTTGTTTCAATGCAGATTTATCTAATAACAACTTTAAAAGTTGTGCTCTATTCGCTTCGAGTGGATCTTTTGCCATGTTAAATGTTTCTTCAAAAATAAGTTTAAAGCGGACTAAAAAATCTAATCAAATGTTAAAATAAAGGTTCAAATAGATGAAATCAAGATTAAAACTTGGTTAATCAGGCAAAAAAAACGATATTTGAAAACTTAATTTTTGTGGTAAGCTTTTTGATAGCTCAACTACAACTAATTACAACTATGAAAAAGCGAATTTGGTTTATTATAAATCCTATCTCTGGAGTTCGACGTAAAGACGATATTCCAGCTATGATTCGCGAGTATCTCAATCACGACTTATTTGATTTTGAAATTAAGTACACGCAACACAAAGGTCACGCTGTTGATTTGGCAAAAGAAGCCGTTGAAAACAAAATTGACGTTGTTTGTGCAGTTGGTGGTGATGGTTCTGTGCACGAAGTTGGAACAGGTTTAATTGGTTCGAACACAAAATTGGCAATCATTCCAATTGGTTCAGGAAATGGTTTAGCAAGACACATGCATATTCCTCTTTCTGTTTCAAAAGCTATCGAATGTATAAACGATATGTACGATATCCAAATGGATACAGTTTTGGTAAACGATAAACCCTTTCTTGGTATTGGAGGTTATGGATTAGATGCTGTAATTGCAAAAAAATTCGACCAAGACAAAAAACGTGGATTTAGAACGTATATCAAACACGTTTTAAAAGAATTCTTTAAGTACAATCCAATTAATATTTCAATTGACACCAACGGTCAGATTAAAAAAATGCCTGTTGTTTTGTGTACAATTGCCAATACTTCCGAATTTGGAAATGGATTTGTTGTGTCTCCTAAATCGGATGCGACAGATGGAAAGATTGAATTATTCATTCTTAAACCTTTCTCATTTTGGAGAACACCAGCAATTATTTATCAGTTTTTCACAAAAAGATCTCATAAATCGCAATTTGCTGAAGTGATTTCATTTGAAAAAGCAAAAATTAACCTTTCTCAACAAATCGCTCATTACGATGGCGAACCTGTTGACGTTAGAAGTGAATTAAACGTTCAAGTGGTACCGAAAAGCCTCCACATTTTAATAGGTAAAAAATAATATGTCATTTATCGAAACAGATTTAAGTACTTTCCTACAAGTGTTAGGGAAATTGGATGCAAATACGCAACCTTTATGGGGAAACATGTCTGCACAAAGAATGGTTGAACATTTGACGGACGGAATTAGTATGTCAAGAGGTTTAGGCGACTTTAAATTGGCAGTTCCAGAAGAGAAAGCAAATCAGTTAAAACAGTTTTTATACACTGACAAACCGATGGCTCAAAACATCCAAGTACCATTTGCATTGCCCGATACCACTTTGAGAAATGCTGATTTAGATGACGCAATCGATGAATTTACTCTTGCGTGGGTTGACTATGAAGAGGAACGAGAATTAGAACCTGAAAAATTAGCTGTTCATCCTTTTTATGGAAATCTTAAACGTGAAGAGTGGTTGATAGTTCATGCGAAGCATTTCACGCATCATTTCAAACAATTTGGTTTGATGGAATGAGTCCCTTGTTTATTTCGGCAATTCTTGGTTTAGTTTTAGGAACCTTGAATTATCTTTATTTCAGAACAAAAGGTTACACTTCTTATGGTCAGCTTTATTTAAGTATCATTGCTTATTTTGGCTTGTCGTTGTTGTTTTTGAAATATTTACTTTAGTTACTTCTCAAAAACTACAATCAACTTTTAAAAAGTTTGAATATTCATAGTTGAATCATCAGTTTACATTAATTAGACTTAATGACTAATAAATTGTAATTAGAAATCTAAATCCTTAGAACTTCACTCCTATCACAAAACCTAAAGTTTGAAATTTTCAATTGCTTCATAGACTGTAAAATAACTAAATCTACAATTCACCGAAAAATAGCTACCTTTCACCGAAAACTACTTTTGTATACTTTATTGTAGCTCTAGATTTGTCAAATAAACAACAAATCATGAGAAAAGAAAACAAATTCAAACAACACTTTAACAATTTACAAATGGATGCAAATTGGGAAAAAAGACAAAGAACAGGTAAAATTCTTGCGGGATTTTTTATCATCATCGCTGGATTTTTAATCTTGCTAAAACAAATGGGAACCGAAATTCCTCACTGGATTTTATCGTGGGAAATGATTCTAATCGTAATCGGTTTTATTACATTGATTAAACACAGTTTCAAAAAAATGTCAGGTTATATTTTGATTCTGATTGGTGCAACTTTTATGCTCCACGATCTCCTACCCGATTACATAAATCCAAAATTATTGTGGCCGATTCTTATTATTTTGGTTGGTTTTTCAATGGTTTTAAAATCACTTTTCAAAGACACAAAAAAAAAGTCTTTCTTAAACGAAGTGAATGCTGATAGTTCACTCAACGATGATGATTATGTGCAGGTAAGTGCCGTTTTAGGTGGGGCAACAAATATTGTAGTAAGCAAAAACTTAAAAGGTATGTCAATCACAAGTGTAATGGGCGGCGCTGAAATTAACTTGACGCAAGCAGATTTCGAAAAAGAAGCAACAATTAATTTGACATGCTTTATGGGTGGCGTGACGATGCTTGTACCTTCTACTTGGAAAGTAATTTCAGACTTAACAACCGTATTAGGTGGAGTTGACGACAAACGTTCTCCCGATAATTTAGATTTAATCCTCGAACCAAAAACGCTTTACATCAAAGGTACGTGCGTTATGGGTGGAATTGAACTTGACAGCTATGATAAATCGGATTCGAAAAATTGGTAAAAATAGATTTGTACTGTTTACAATTCTATTGGCACTCATTCATTTAGCTTATTATTTTTTGCTGCGTAGTAATCACATTGGTTACGACGCAGCATTTTCCGATGCATTCCATAATTTATTTTGGGTTCTTGTATTCTTTTTCATTTTGCAACGCATTCATTCATTTTATCATTCGCGTTCAGCAATTAGTATTGTTCACATCAGTACAATTACCATTTTCAGTTTACTAATCACTCTTTTCACTCATTGGTATGGGCAATGGATTGGATCAACAGATAAATTATACATTGACTTTCTTGAGCATCTCTTTTTTGTACGTTGGTTTATTCTTTTCTTGCTTTTATTGACAATTGTTCACCAGCTTTGGATAGATAAACACTTGAAAGAGCAATATTTGGCTTACAGCAGGTTGATTGAAAAAGAACGGCAATTGGCAAAAGCAGAAATGAACAATTTACAACAACAATTTCAGCCGCATTTTTTATTTAATAGTCTTAATTCAATTAATGCTTTAGTGAAATCGCAACCAGAAAATGCACGCGAAATGATACTAAACCTATCAGACTTTTTGCGAAAAACTATACAAAAAGGCAAAGAAGACTTTAATAGTTTAGCCGATGAAATTGATTATTTAAACCTATATATGTCGATCGAAAAAGTGCGTTTCGGTCAACGTTTGCAACTTGAAATCGAAATGGATGAAAATTGTCAAAATGCACAATTACCTTCCTTGATTCTTCAACCTTTAGTGGAAAATGCCATCAAATTTGGACTCAACGGAAATCTTGGAGCAATCACTATTCGCTTAGAAATCAAATGCGAAGAAAATATTCTAAGCATCTTAATTTCCAATCCTTACGATTCATCAGCTGTTG
The DNA here is from genome assembly GCA_018883325.1 of Flavobacteriales bacterium. Lineage (GTDB taxonomy): Bacteria > Bacteroidota > Bacteroidia > Flavobacteriales_D > Crocinitomicaceae > UBA952. The sequence continues at coordinate 6,898 of VEQH01000103.1, forward strand.
TAAATGGTAACGGTACAGGTTATGGCTTAAAATCCGTGGAGCGAAAACTTGGAATTATTTACAAACGCGCTGATTTACTTTCCGTTAAAAAAACTACTACTCAATTCACTGTCAACCTCAAAATACCTCAAGTATGAAGAAGATAATTTTAATCGATGACGAACCTTTAGCACGTGTTTTATTGAAAGAATATTTGGAATCTTATCCAGAATTTGAAGTAGTTGCAGAATGTGGCGATGGTTTTGAAGGACTTAAAGCAATTGCCTTACATCAACCCGATTTGTTGTTTTTAGACATTCAAATGCCAAAAATTAACGGTTTTGAAATGCTCGAATTATTAACCGAGCAACCTGCTGTTATTTTCACAACTGCTTACGATGAATATGCTTTAAAAGCATTTGAAACCAACGCTTTAGATTATTTACTTAAACCATTTTCTAAAGATCGATTTCAACAAGCAATTACTAAATGGTTGCAAAATCCAACAACGAATTCAACTTCAAAAGCAGCGCTTTCTGAAATTCCGAATAAACAACCTGAAGAGCAAAATCGCATCGTGATAAAAGACGGTTCAGAAATTAGTATCATCCCAACTTCTGAACTTGAATATTTAGAAGCATACGACGATTATGTGAAAATCCACCACAAAGGAAAGGTTCATTTGAAAAAGAAAACGATGAATTACTTTGAACAATTGTTAAATCCAGCAATTTTTATTCGCATTCATCGATCGTACATTCTAAATATCAACGAATTAGCAAAAATTGAATCTTTTGAAAAAAACAGTTATATTGCAATCTTACGTTCCGGCAAAAGAATACCAATCAGTCGAACAGCTTATGCT
>VEQH01000139.1 GCA_018883325.1 Flavobacteriales bacterium
TTTAGGCTCCGTGGCGCAACTGTATAGCGCATCAGATTTCGGCTCTGAGGGTTGCAGGTTAGAATCCTGCCGGGGTCACAAAAAGTTAAAAACCCCATTCCTACTTGGTTTGGGGCTTTTTTTTGGCTGAACCTAAAGCGGATGATTTTATGATTAAATGTTGTTCTATTCCTCAAGTTTATTGCATTATTAGAAAAAAACAAAAGTTACAATAAGGCATATTATTCTGACAGAATTCTGTATAATTCAAGGTTAAGATAATAATGTTTCCCCTCAATTGTTTTTTTCTCTAGAACGCCCAAGTTACAAAGTTCATTCAGGTATTTCCTTGCTGTTTTTTCGGCATATATATTGTTGTCAACGAGTTGGTTAACCTTTGTATAAGGTTGGTTAAATATGAACTCGATTAATTCATTGGGATTAAGGAATTTACCTTCTTTTTTAATGTAGTCTAAGATTGAGTCTTTAACGGAAATAATATCATTTATTTTATTGTAAGTAATCCTTGAAGTATGTTCAACTGCATTAAGCATAAATAGTATCCATTCTTCCCATTTTCCTCTTTGTGAAACCCCTTGTAATCCTGCGTAATAATCGGTTTTATTATCGAGAATATATCGGCTTAAAAATAGAATTGGAAAATCCAATAACCCTTTGGCTGTTAAAAAATGGATATTGAAAACTCTCCCTGTTCTGCCATTTCCATCACGAAAGGGGTGAATTGCTTCAAATTGAAAATGTGCGATAGCCATTTTAATGAGGTAATCCATGTTATATGATTGGTCATCATTCAAAAAATCTATCAAGTTTGACAATTTCTTTTCAATTACACCTACTCCTCGTGGTGGCGTATAAATTACTTTCCCTGCATTTGGACCCGTACCACCTTGTTTTATAGAAGTTTCAAGAAAGGGAGGTCTTATTTTATCTTTAGTTTGTTTTATTTCTTGAAAAATTTGGAGGAAGTATTCTTGATTGAATTGCTGTGTTTTCAAAAGATAATTATACCCTGACCAAAGTGCTTCTCGGTATCTCAATACTTCTTTTGACGCACCATTTGCTTCGCTATTTCCGTCACTATATGCTTTGTATAATTCGTCATCCGTAGTGAATATATTTTCAATTTCAGATGAGATTTTTGCCTCTTGTAAACTAATTGAATTTATTAGCATTCCTTGATTGGGGATAACAACACTTCTACCTTGAAGTTTGGCTAACGCTGCTTTCGCATCCCCTAGTTTTTTTAAAATAGGAATTGAATCAATCAATTCATTTCGGATTGGTAATTCTGGTAAATCATTCCAAGGTTTATTTCGGTCTGGATTTATCGGATAAAGTAACTCGGACATAATTAACTTTTTGTAAATATACTACATTTAACAAGTAAACGGTAAAAAATACAAAATATACAGTATGATTCTTTTTGGACGGTAAATTATTGTTTCAAATAATAATAAACGGTAAAATAAATCTAATTTATCGTTTGATTTGATTTTGGCGATAAAGTATGATCACAGTTTTTTGATGAGTACATGACTAATTCTCCACAGTCAAATATCTGGTTCAAATCCTCATAAAAGTTAGATTTCTCGATCTCCGGGGTCACGAAAAAAAAACGAGAATGAAAGCAATTGTGTCATTCTCGTTTTTGTTATAATTGTTTACTTTTCTCTTTTAATTCTTCACTTTTCACGGTCAGCTTTTAAACTGAATATAACGAAGTCTCAATTCCCATCGTACTCCACCACATTATTCTCTGTTTCCCACAGTCGAATAG
>VEQH01000104.1 GCA_018883325.1 Flavobacteriales bacterium
AGAATCTTTAGAAGCTTGTTTACGATCAGAAATTTCAGTTTCAATTTCTTTAATTTCTTCGTTGATTTTAGCAATTCGAGTGTTCAAACCGCTAATTTCATCTTCTAAATCTTGAACTTCAAGTGGTAATTCACCACGAATAGTGCGAATTCTATCAATTTCAGAATCGATTTTTTGAAGTTCGAAAAGCGCATCTAGCTTCTCTGCGATTGTAGCTTCCTTCTTAGTTGCAGTTGCTGCCATGGGCTAAAAATAGTTTATCGGATTTGTATTATGTTCTGTTAAATGGATGGCAAAGTTAGTAAAATTTTCTTTTAATCTTTCAGCTAATAAATTAGTTGTGAATTGTTCGCTTTCAAAATGACCAATATCGGCAATTATTAGCTTGTCTTCTGCATCAAAAAAATCATGATATTTGAAATCACCCGTGATAAAAATATCTGCTTTTTGTTGAATGGCTTTTGAAAGTAAAAAACTTCCAGAACCACCACAAACTGCTACTTTTTTGATTTTTCTTCCAAGCAATTGTGTATGACGAATCACTTCACATTTGAATGTTGTTTTGAGTTGACTTAAAAAAGTGATTTCATCCATTTCTGTTTCCAATTCACCAATCATTCCAGCCCCTTCAAATTGATTTTCATTTTGAATTGGGTAAATTTCGTACGCTACTTCTTCATACGGATGAGCGGCAAACAAAGCAGTAATAACTTTTTTTAAGTTGTAATTACTTACCAAATACTCAACTCGATATTCGGCAACATTTTCCCGTTCATTTGTACGGCCAATACTTGGATTTGAAGCATCATTCCCCTTAAAAGTTCCGATTCCTTCCGTTCTAAAATGACATTCAGAATAATTTCCGATTTGCCCAGCTCCAACAGCAAAAACAGCTTCATCAACTTGATTCAATGCATCTTTTGGTACAAATACAACAAGTTTATTTAGATTTCCATTTATCGGTTGAAGAATTTTAATGTTTTTAAGTCCAATTCGATTGGCAATTTCACGATTTACACCTTGAAAATGATTGTCCAAGTTGGTGTGTATCGCATACAATGCAATATCATTTTTAATGCATTTCGAAACAACGCGTTCAATATAATTAGACGCCGTTATTTTCTTTAATCCTTTAAAAATAATGGGATGGTGAGCAATAATTAAATTGCATTTTTTTTCAATGGCTTCGTCTACAATTTTTTCTATGCTATCCAAGCAAATTAAAACACCAACAATTTCCATTTCGTGGTTTCCAATTAATAATCCCGAATTATCATACGATTCTTGAAGAGAAAGTGGAAATTGAGATTCCAAAAACTGCGTAATTTCTTTTAATTTCATTTTTAAAATTTACGAGTGATTCCAATATTAATTCCAATTGCGCTTGCTTTGTGGATATAATCGCTGAATTCAATGTAAGTGTTACTAATTTGATTGCGGTAGTTAGCACTTAATCGTAAACCAAAATTGTTTTCAAATTGCAATTCTAACCCTGCGCTAACAAGCCAAGAAAAAGCAAATGAATTAATTTCATTGTTTACTTTTATTTTTTCATCACCTTTTGCTCCGAGTGAATCAGTCCATTGTTGATTTTGTCGATAAGAGAAATTCATTTGCGGAATTAAACCACCACCGATAAAATATTTTAAATTTTTCCCTCCTTGTAATTTGATTTGCAATGGCAGCGCAATGTAGTTATATTTTGACTGATAGTTGAATGTACTATCGCTTATAGTTGACTCCCAACTGTATTGCTCACCATTTCTTAATAATGATAGAGCACCGTCAAAATAAATGTGATTACTCATTGGTGTTGTCATCCCCAAAGAATAGCTCCAGATTCCTAATTTAGATTCATTTGCCCTTTCTCCGAGCGGTTTATTTAAAAAGTCGACGTTTGATTCAAGACTTCTAAAGGAACTTGCAAAACTTGCCTCAGCGTAAAATCGACTACTTGTGTCTTTTTCTGCTTTTTTCTTATGAATTGACTTGTTCTCGGAATTAATTTGCTCTTTAGTTACTATTTGCGAAAAGGAATTTAAAAGCAACAAAGTAAATAGACTTGAAATGGTAATTTTCTTTCTCATAATTTCAAAAGTAGTAAAAATGATTTGACAGTTCGTTTAGTAAAAGTCTAAACGTAATTTTTTTGATAGAAGTATGGTAATTTTTTAAAGACTATTAATTCGTAAAAAAAAGTTAAAATGGATTTTTCTTTCAATTTATCGAATCGCTTAACATAAGTCAATAAGTTATTGACAGCTTGTGATTTACTTTTGTCCTATAAATTTTAAAACAAAAAAAATGGCAACAAATTGGAATATCGACACTACACACAGTGTTATTGGATTTAAAGTTAGACACATGATGATTTCTAACGTTACAGGAACCTTTGGAGACTTTTCTGCAACAGCAACAACTGAAGGAGACGATTTTTCTACAGCGAATTTTTCTTTTAGAGCAGGAATAGATAGCATTAACACAGGAGTTGCGGATCGTGATGGACATTTGAAGTCAGCGGACTTTTTTGATGCAGCAAATCACCCTGATTTAACTTTTGAATCAACAGCGGTAAATAAAATTAACGACGACGAATTGGAGATTGTAGGAGACATGACGATTCGTGGAACAACAAAATCTGTGAAATTAAAAGCTGAGTTTAATGGAATTGCTGTTGATCCTTATGGTCAAACAAAAGCAGGACTTTCATTAACAGGGAAAATCAAAAGAAGTGAATTTGGTTTAGTTTGGAGTGCAGTTACAGAAGCCGGAAGTATTGTAGTTGGAGATGAAATTACTTTAAACACTGAAGTTCAGTTTGTGAAAGGATAAATAACGACGGTTTGAATTTATGTTAATGCTGCTTAATTAATTAAGTAGCATTTTTTTTTGTAAATATTTTGTTTTCAGTGTATTACATGTTGATTTTAATTGTTAATTTATTTTGTTTTTTGTTAATAATTTATTTAATGTTAATGAATACAAATTTGTTAATTGTAGAAAAGTCTGTATATTTGCGCTCGATTTACAATCAGAATTGAAAAAATATACAAACATGTTAAGAAAATTTACATTTCTATTAGTTGTTTCGTTGGTTTATTCATTTGCCAATGCACAATCAACAAGGTTAGCAAATTCAATTTGTTCAAAAACAATTTCGAACTTAGGTGTTAATATTACATGCACATCCAACTTAGGTCAAGGTCACAGGTTCGAGGTTAGTGAATTGAATGGAACTGTTATTGGTGTTTACGATGCAATTGCTGCGGCAAATTTATTTCCAGGAAGATCAAAGTACTTGTTTAGATTTAACTTCTTGAATGAATGCTCGATTGGGTTTAATATGCAATATAGAATCCGTGTTTCATGGTTCAATGGTACGACTTGGAGTTCTTACGGTGAATATTGTACAGTTAACACACCGCAAGAAGTGTTAAGTGTTGGTCAAGCTTTTCAGAATACAACCGTTCCAAGTATGGGAACAAATATTAGAGCAACTGTTAATCAAATGTGTGGACTCCGCTACGAGGTTAGAAATTTAGATAATACGTTTGTTGGAGTATATGATGCTTACCAAGCTTCTTTAGATTTCCCAGGAAGATCTGCTTATGATTTTCGATTTTCTTGGATGCCTTACGGAACAATTGCTGAAGGTAGAACATATAAAATAAGAATTGCATGTTATGATGCTGCAGCTGGAGTTTGGCATGCATATGGGCCAAGTGTAAACGTAAAAACGCCAGGCTTAGCTTCTACAAAATTATCTTCTGAATGGTGTGGTAATGTTACACTTGATTCAGCTAATGTTACTATTTCTGCGGATCCAGTAGTTGGTGCTTCACAGTATTTGTTTACAATCATCCGAAATGAATCTGATACAATTGCAAGTTTAGTTAAGAATACAAATTCGTTTAATTTTAATGAATTGCCAGTTGAAAGTCAATTGGAAGGAATGGTTTACAAAGTTGATGTAAGCACAAGAAGAAATTTGGGTTTTGGTTTTTCTGACCCAGGACAAGCTTGTAATTTAGGTCTAAGAGGTTATACAACTATTCTTGAGCAGTCTGATTGTGGGTTAATTTACAATTATTTGATACAAGATACATTACACGCTTTACCTGTTGAAGGAGCACAAGCATACAGATTTAGAATTTTTGATGGAGTTACTTACATTGAAGATACAGTTTCTACGCCATCTAATTTTACTGGAATAACTTTAATTAATTTCCCTGGTATCAAATACTGTACTACCTACAAAATGGATGTTAAAGTTATGGTAAACGGTGTTTGGGGGCCTTATGGTGATGCTTGTGATATTATAACTGTTTGTAATCCAATAACTGTTTTGAGACCAATGTTTTGTAACGCAACAGTTTCATCTTGTGGAACAAATATCTATGCACAATCAATTCTATATGCTGAAGGATACCAGTTCTACGTAGTTGGCGGAAATATTAACGAAATCGTTACATCAACTGGGAATGGTGGTTTTAAACTACAAAACTTAGAAAATGTTGCAAATCTTACTTACGAAACTTCATATTTAGTTAAATGTAGAGTTAAGGTTGGTGGTGTTTGGGGTGCATGGGGTGAAGGTTGCGCTATTTATTTACAAACTAACTCTTCACTTACAACATATTGTAATCAAACAGTTCCTAATTTAGGTGTGAATGTATTCACATCTAGTGTTGGTTGTGCTTCTGATTATAGATTTAGAATTAATGGACCGAATGTTACTGACTTAATTTACAATTCACCTGCAATGTCAAATTGCTTCAGATTTAGTCAAATTGAAGGAGTTAAAAACAACAGTACTTACAAAGTTGAAGTTTCAGTTTTAGTAGGTGGACAATGGTCTCCATTTGGTTCAGCATGCTATGTTTACACTCCAACTACATTGTCAATTGTTGAAAATAACGAAGAGACTGCAAATTCTACAGAAATAAGAGAGGAAACAGAATCAATAAATTTAGTTTCTGCATCAACTACAGAAAATCAAAATTTGGAAAATTTAATTTCAATTTATCCTAACCCAACCAGTGATGAATTTACGTTAAGTTTTGATTCTAATGAAAAAGAAATTATAATAAAAGTTTTGGACAATACAGGTAGATTAATAGAGAATTTCAAACTTAATTCAATTGAATCCAAAACATTCGGAACGAACTATCCAAATGGTTCATATCATTTGCTTGTTGAAACTCCTGATACTATATTCTCTAAAAAGATAATTAAAATGAGTAAATAGTTTTGAAATATCAAACGAGGTGATAAAAATATCACCTCGTTTTTTTAAGTTTCAACTTTTATAACTAATTTCATATTCAAATACTTACTATGTGTTACTTGAAAAATATTAAAACTCAACTTTTAGTTGCGTTTTCTTTTGCTTTTATGCTTTTTAGTATGAACGCTCAAACAACTCGACTTTCTGATGCATTTTGTGATGGAAACATTAACTCTTTGGGTACAAACATGACGAGTAGTGTTAATCGTGGTCAAGGACATAGGTTCGAAATTTCTAAGGCAGATGGAACTGTTTTACAAGTTTATGATGCTATTGCTGGAAATCAAGCTGTTCCAAGTAGGTCAAAGTATGCGCTACGATTTACATGGCTTAATGGTTGTGATATTGGTTATGGTTTTACATACAGGGTAAGAGTTTCTTGGTTTAATGGTTCTGTTTGGAGTGCTTATGGTCCTTATTGTCAAGTTACAACACCTTCAGTTCCGTTAGTTGTTGGTCCTTCTTTTTGTGGAACTACGGTAACAAGTCTTGGAGTTAATATTTTGGCGGAGACAAATCAAATGTGTGGACATCGATGGGAAGTTAGGAATGTAGATAATAGTTTAGTTGGAGTTTATGATGCGTTAGCAGCTTCTGTTGCTAATCAAGGAAGGTCTGCTTTTAATTTCCGTTTTTCATGGATGCCTTTTGGTACAATACAAAATGCTACAACATATCAGTTAAGAGTTGCCTACTATGATGCAACTACAGGTGCTTGGAGCGCGTATGGTCCAAGCTGTAATGTTACTACTCCTGCTTCTGCAAGTACTCAACTTGCTCCGGCTTGGTGTGATAATTTAAATATACCTTCAGCTTCAACTTCAATAACATGTAATGCTGTTTCTGGTGTTACACAATATCAGTTTTCTATTTCTGCAGCAGGTTATGGAACAGTTGGTGTTTTAACCAAATCTTTAAATAGTTTTACTTTAAGTGAATTGTCAGCACCACATCCAATAGCAGGAGTTAGTTATGATGTTGTTGTTCGTACACGCACCTCACCAACAGGAAATTTTAGTGATCCAGGCAATTCTTGTTTTGTTAGAATTTCAATACCAACAACTACAATGTCAAATTCTGATTGTGGTAGAACAATAAATTACTTGCAGCAAGACACCTTATTTGCTAATATTATTCCGGGCGCTGAAGCTTACAGATATAGAATTGTTGATGGTCCAACTACAATTATTGATAGTGTTATGAACTTGACAACTTACAATGGTATAACTTTTAGAAAATTCCCAGGAGTTGAGTATTGTAAATCTTATCAAATGTCAGTACAAGTAAGGGTTAATGGAATTTGGAGCGATTGGGGAACACCATGTACTATTTCAACTGTTTGTGAACCAATTACTGAGTTGCGTCAAGGATTCATCAACAGTAATATAGCTTCATGTGCTACAAATTTATATGTCAACTCTATTCTTTATGCTACTCCGTATCAATATAGAGTAACAGGACCAAATGTAAATGAAGTATTAGAAATGGTTGGTTCTCAAATGCGTTTGTCATATTTGAATCAAGTTGCAAATGTTCAATATGGAAATACATACAGCATTTCATGTCGTGTTTTCGTTAATGGAAATTGGTGTCCTTGGGGGCCAGCTAGAAATGTTACATTACAAATCCCAACTTTAACAAACGCTATGTGTGGAGCAAATATTCCAACAATGAGTACGAATGTTTTTTGCACGAGTGTAGGATGTGCTACGGATTATAGATTTAGAATTAATGGTCCTGGATTAAGTAATGTAATTCATAATCCTACTTTTACTAATTATTTTAGACCTAGTCAATTAGTTTCCCAAGGAATGCAATTAAACGCTTCTTATTCTGTTGAAGTATCAGTTTTAGCAAATGGTTCATGGTCTGATTACGGTAGTGCTTGTAATATTACAACTCCTTCAGCGTTCGTTGTTTCTGATTTTGAGGATTATGACTTAATAAATGACAAAGAAGAGGAAAACAATTTGTTTGAAGGAAATTTAGGTTTAACTAATTTTGATGAATCTTCCTTAAATCTTTTTCCAAATCCATCTAGTAATAGCTTTAAATTTTCAATTGCTGATTTTCAAGTTTTGGATAATTTAATTGAATTAACTGTTTTGAATTCGATGGGACAAATTATCGAAAAACAAAGCTTTAAATCAATTGAAGAATTAAAGAATTTTGCATTTGGTGAAAATTTTGCTCAAGGAATTTACCTTGTGAACGTAAAGACTGGTAAAAATCAAATTCAAAAAAGAATTGTAAAATTGAAATAGAAAAATTTCATTCAAAAAATGAAATAATTTAAGTTGAAATTACAAACTTATATATAACAAAAAAGGACTTTGAATTCAAAGTCATTT
>VEQH01000105.1 GCA_018883325.1 Flavobacteriales bacterium
AAACCTGAGATTCTGTGTTAACATGCAAGAAAAATCATCTATTTTTCTATATTTGTCATTCATAACGGCCTTGAGCTAGTTACTGAGGGAGCTTACATTTTTTATGGCTCCCTTTTTTTGTTCATACAATGGATCAAATATAGTGTTGTTCTTCACCAACACATAAGACAGCTCCAACATTTTCCTCTGGATGGCTATTAGTGATTTCATTTTTATACCATGATAACTTACTAATCGAACATACATTTCTTTGTGAATTGGATTGAATTTAACGCCACATAAAGAAGGCATATAAAGGGATTTTCTAATGTGCCTATTTCCTTTTTTTGAGATTTTCTTTTTACCACGAACAGACGTTCCAGACGACTTCTCTTTGACGTCTAGTCCTGCGTAACTTGTAAGTTGTTTTTTATTTCTAATGAGTTCAAAACCATTCGTTTCAGAAAGTATAATGACTGCTGTAAGTTTACCCATACCAGGTATAGTAGTCATTATATCAACCTTCTCTTTGATTTGATTATTCTGCTTAAGAATCTCATTTATCTCTTTTTTTATCTGTTGCTCTTGTTGATTTAAAAACGCAATATTGTCATTTATTCTTTTAATTGTGTTTTTATTTGGGTTGAATTCACTTTGCTCAGCATGCAATCTATTTTTAAGACTTGTTCTATCATCAACAATTTGGTCTCTTTCTCTTGTAAGTTGTTTTAGGGTGTAAAAGGCTTCATCTGGCTTATTCCAATCTTCTAGTTTTCGTTCTAGTCCGAAACGCGCAATAGCCTCACTACAAGTCTTATCTGTTAATGTTTTGATTTCAAGTGTTCGCATGTAGTTACTTACTTTGTTTGGTAAAACTACACTGACTTGAAATTGGTTATCCAACATAAAATGAGCTAAACTTTGATGATAAACACCCGTTGCTTCCATTACAATACGAGTAGGTATTGTTGAATCAACATTATTATTTAACCATTTTAACAAAGCATCTAAACCTTTTTGATCATTCTTAAAAACACCATAAGAATAAAGTTCACACGATAAATCTTCTTTTAACCTTCCTAAGGTTACCACTAATTCTTTTTGAGCAACATCAACGCCCAAAACTTGCTTTAAAATCTTCATAATAAATAAATTAAAAAAAAATTAAATAAGATGAATATCTCCTCCGTCTTAACTCCTAACTGGATATCCTGGATGTAATATCTAAATCAATTACTCCTTACATTCTGTTCAGACTCTTAGAGATAAAAAAAGAATGAGGCGAAATCTCAGGTAGAATATGCATTAAATGCTATTTGTTCGATTCACCGCTCTCATTCTTTCCATCTATTTTTAATCAAAATTAATTACGAATGCAAACATAGGAGTTCGATTATTAAAATTGGATTCAGACCGCTCAGAAACAATAAGTTACGAACAATGCTTTTGAAGGTTTACCTTCGGTGCTACTCCGTGGTATCGGGATAAATCGATAAAGTGTTGTGAAGTAAATCGTTGTTTATCAGCGGAATACTTTATCACTTTACATAAAAACCAGTTATACCTCGTTGTTTCCTCTTAATTTAGCCCGCTAAATCTTCGAGAAAACGCCTTGTCTAACAGATTTTTATGTTAATCTGAATTTCAATTTTACAATCGAACTCAGGTTATAAATTAAAATGCGTTAGTAGAATTGTGCTATTTACTTCTTACTTTTGAAAAAAAATAGTATTATGGCTAACAAGCGAATTTTAAAAAAGAGTCTAAACGAATTAGTTTACGACGTAGTTGACGAATGTTATTTCATTCAAGCGACAGATGCAACTAAAGTTGATGCAACTGAGAATTTAATCAATGAAGCAGCTATGTTTCAAGACACTACAATCAGAAGAATAAAAACAGCAAGAGGAAAAGCTGAGTTTCGTGCAATTGTTGCCGATGTAGAAGAAAAAGCTAATCATTTTGTTGATGCATTGAATGGTTTAAACAGCTAATTCTATACTATGCTGAAATTCGACTGGAAAAATATGCTTGCCGCCTTAGGCTTGTTTTTATTTCTGATGATATTATTTCTAACTGGAGGTAAATCATTGTTTTGGAACGCTATCGCACTCGGAGGCTTGATGATTTTCTTTTGGATTTTTGAAGTCATTTCCATTTACGTAACCGCACTTTTTCCGCTGATTTTAGCTGTTCCATTGGGACTTTTAGAAACAAGTGATTTAGCTGCTGCTTACGGAAATGGAAATGTATATTTATTTTTTGGCGGATTTGTTCTAGCTCTCGGCTTAGAGAAATGGAAAGTACACGAACAAATCGCAAGAAGAATCGTTGCCGTTGTTGGTGACAGTAAACCGAGAATTTTGCTCGGTTTTTTAATGAGTACTGGTTTGTTGAGTATGTGGATTTCCAACACAGCAACCGCTTTAATGATGTTGCCAATGGCAATTGCGATAATAAATGCAATGCCTGTGGCGCATCAAAAATCAAAATTTTCACTTTTTTTACTTTTATCGATTGCTTATGCTGCAAGTATTGGTGGAATGGCAACCTTAGTTGGCTCACCTCCAAACACACAGATGGCGAGTATTTTAGAACAAAACTTTAATATTCACATCTCATTTTGGGATTGGATGAAAGTTGGTATTCCACTAAGTCTTGCTTTATTACTTGTTGTTTTCGTCATTTTTTACATCATGCTTGGCAAAGAACGAAATGATGTGCACGATTTCAAACTTGAAAAACAACCTTGGACTAATGAACAATATCGTGCAATGGCGATTTTTGGTTTGGTCGTGGTATTGTGGTCATTTAAAGATTTAATAGTTAATTGGACTGGATTTTCTTACCGAGATGAAAGTGCAGCAATTTTAGGTTCTATTCTATTATTTATCATTCCTGGGAAATCGGAAAAAAAACCTTTATTGGAATGGAAAGACACTGAAAAACTTCCGTGGGGAATTCTTTTACTATTTGGTGGAGGCTTGGCTTTAGCAGCACTGCTTGAAAAAAATGGTGTTGTAATGGAAATGACCAAAGTTTTCAGCAATTATAAAGATGTATCATTTATTACGATATTATTCATCGTTGTAATTATTGCAATTTTCGCTACGGAAATTATGTCAAACCTTGCATTAGTTACGATTTTTGTACCAATTGTAGCTGCGTTTGCTCAAGAATCAGGATTTCCAATTTTACAATTATGTTTACCACTCGCTTTAGCCGCAAGTTGCGCTTTTATGTTGCCCGTTGGTACACCGCCAAATGCCATTGTTTTCTCTTCTGGATTGATTAAAATCCATCAAATGGCAAAAATTGGTTTTATTCTAAATGTAGTTTCAACACTTTTAGTGGTTCTTTTTAGTTACTTCTTTCTGTAGAAAAGAAAATTACCTTTAGATAGGTACGTTTTTTCAAAATTTATATTGATTATTTAAATTTTAAATCCAAAGTTTAAATTATAATTCCTATTTTCGGAATACTAAAAATTTAAACTATGATTCAAGCACAACGATTATTCGATATCCCATATCATCAGCTAAAAAACTACCCAAATTCAAATATGTTTGTTACAAAAACAAACGGAAATTGGACAGGAATGAAAACTGCTGATTTCTTAGATAAAGCAAATGTATTGTCAAGAGGATTAATTTCATTAGGAATTAATGCAGGTGATCGTGTTGCTGTTTCGAGTAACAATCGTGTAGAATGGAATTTATTTGACATCGCGGTTCAACAAGCAGGTGCTGTACTTGTGCCGCTTTATCCGAATATTTCAGAAAACGACTATCGCTTTATTTTGAACGATGCAGAAGTAAAAATCTGTGTGGTTGGAAATGAAGAATTAGCCAATAAAATGAAAAATGTACAAGGTGATGTTCCGAGTTTACAACACTTAATGACATTTGATGAAGTAAGTGGTTTTACCAATTGGTCGGCAATTGATAAAGCAGCGGAGAACACAGATGAATCGGTTGTAAAAGAACGTATGGCAACCGTTAAATATGAGGACTTAGTTACAATTATTTACACGTCAGGAACAACAGGTCAACCAAAAGGAGTAATGCTTTCACACCGAAATATCCTTTCAAATGTGGAAGCTTGTTTAGGCCCAATTCCAGCGGATAATTCTTCTAAAGTATTGACATTCTTACCTGTTTGTCATATTTACGAACGCATGTTACATTACTTGTATATGTACATTGGTTGTTCAATTTATTTCGCTGAATCAATGGACACAATTGGAGATAACATCCGTGAAGTTCAACCAGATGTGTTTACAGCTGTTCCTCGTTTGATTGAAAAAGTTTTCGATAAAATCATGGCAAAAGGTGATGATTTGACTGGAATTAAACGAAAATTATTCTTCTGGGCAGTTGACCTAGCTGAAGAATATGATGTTGTTGGAAAATCAGGTTGGTATCATTTCAAACTTAAAATTGCACGTAAATTAATTTTCTCTAAATGGCAAGAAGCACTTGGAGGTAAAGTTCGAGCTATTGCTTCAGGAAGTGCTGCGCTTCAACCTCGTTTGGCACGTATCTTTTTAGCTGCTGATATTCCAATTTTAGAAGGATACGGATTGACGGAAACTTCACCAGTTGTTTCGGTTAACTCATTCGACAAAGGAATTCGTATTGGTACTGTTGGAGCATTGATTGATGGTGTTCAAGTGAAAATTGCAGAAGATGGTGAAATTTTGGTTAAAGGTCCAAACGTGATGATGGGTTATTACAAAAATCCAGAAGCCACTGCAGAAGTGATTGATAGTGAAGGTTGGTTCCACACAGGTGATATTGGTATTTTCCAAGAAGGTAAATTCTTAAAAATCACAGATCGTAAAAAAGAAATCTTCAAAACTTCTGGTGGTAAATACATTGCGCCGCAAGGAATGGAAAATAAATTCAAAGAATCTCGTTTCATCGAACAAATAATGGTAATTGGTGAAGGAGAGAAATTCCCAGCTGCGTTTATCGTTCCAAGTTTTGCATTTGTAAAAGAATGGGCAACAAGAAAAGGATTAGATTTTGAAAAACTTTCAAATGAAGAAATCGCTGCTCATCCAAAACTTCACGAACGCATTAATCAAGAAGTTAGTGCTTTGAACAAAGAATATGGAAATTGGGAACAAATTAAAAAGTTTGTCCTTCTTCCAAAAGAATTTTCTATTGATGGTGACGAATTAACGCCGACTTTAAAACTTAAGCGCAAAAAAATTCTTGCAAAATATCAAAAAGAATACAAGTCTATTTATTGCGATTAAAGTCAAAATAAACTAAAACAAAAGCTCATTTTTACCCCAAAAATGAGCTTTTTTCTTTTAAATAAAGCATTGTATAAATCGCTAAAGTTTGATTTTTCAATAAGATGACTTGAGACTCTTATTAAATTATTAAATTTGCACCTAAAATATTTTTAAATGGCATATTTATTTACTTCTGAGTCCGTTTCTGAAGGACATCCGGACAAAGTTTCCGACCAAATTTCAGATGCGTTAATTGACAATTTTATGGCTTTTGACCCAACTTCGAAAGTTGCTTGTGAAACGTTGGTAACTACTGGACAAGTTGTTTTAGCAGGTGAGGTGAAATCAAAATCTTATTTAGATGTTCAAGCAATTGCACGTGAGACAATCCGTCAAATTGGTTACACTAAGTCAGAATATATGTTTGATGCAAATTCATGTGGTATTTTTTCAGCAATCCATGAGCAATCTTCTGACATAAACCAAGGTGTTGAACGTACAAACCCTGAAGATCAAGGAGCTGGTGACCAAGGAATGATGTTTGGTTATGCAACTAAAGAAACTGACAATTACATGCCTTTAGCTTTAGATTTGGCTCATAAAATCTTACAAGAATTGTCATACATTCGCAACAATGAAGGTACTTTGATTCCTTATTTACGCCCAGATGCAAAATCACAAGTAACGATTGAATATTCTGACGATAACGTTCCACAAAGAATCGATACAATCGTTGTTTCTACACAACATGACGATTTTGCAGCAGAGCCAGAAATGTTAGCAAAAATCAAAAAAGATATCGTAGAAATTGTGATTCCACGTGTAAAAGCGAAATTGAAACCAGAATTACAAGCATTATTTAACGATGCAATTACATACCACATCAACCCAACTGGAAAATTTGTAATCGGTGGACCACACGGAGATACCGGTTTAACTGGACGTAAAATTATCGTTGATACTTACGGAGGGAAAGGTGCTCATGGTGGTGGTGCATTTTCAGGAAAAGATCCTTCAAAAGTTGACCGTTCTGCTGCGTATGCTACACGTCACATGGCGAAAAATGCAGTTGCAGCTGGATTGTGTGATGAAATTTTAGTTCAAGTTTCTTATGCAATTGGTGTTGCTAAACCTTGTGGTTTATACGTTAATACTTACGGTACTTCAAAAGTTGACAAAACAGACGGAGAAATTGCGGAAATATTAAGTGAAATCTTCGATATGCGTCCATACTTTATTGAGCAACGTTTGAAATTACGTAATCCAATTTACCAAGAAACTGCTGCTTACGGACACATGGGACGTAAAAATGAAGTAGTTACAAAAACTTTTAAAGGACCAGATGGAACAGTTATTTCTAAAGAAGTTGAATTATTCACTTGGGAAAAATTAGATTTCGTTGATAAAGTGAAAGCTGCATTTAACATCTAATCAATAAGTTAAAAAAACTATTAATCCCGATTCTAATTTTTGAGTCGGGATTAATAGTTTTTTTAACTTAGATTTTGAAAAATTAATATATGCGCTCATACCTTCTACTAATTTTTATTTGTTGTTCATTTTTAAGTTTCTCTCAACTTCAAAATGACACCTATAAAAAAAATAATCTTTACGTTGAATTCTTAGGTCAAGGATTTATTGGTTCCTTGAATTATGATAGATTATTTGACGCAGACGGAATTGTTAAAAAATCGTATTCAATTGGTGGAATCTATGCTTCAAACATCAAAAATTTTCAATTTTTAAATTCATATCCTTATCCTAATACCTATAATTTTGGTTTACCAATTTCTTACAATATTCTAATCGGAAAAAAGAACAGTTATCTTGAATTTGGAATTGGTTTATCGACTTTCTATTTTCATGGAAACGTTTATATTCAAGAAGGATTTTGTGGCACTCATTTTCCTTCTGAATATAATGCAAAAGTTAAAAACTTCAATTTCTATTTCAATCCGAAAATTGGTTATCGCTTTCAAAGAAAAAATGGAGGACTTTTTTTTAAGGCAACGTTTTCTCCGAACATAAATCTTATAACCTGAGTTCGATTGTAAAATTGAAATTCAGATTAACATAAAAATCTGTTAGACAAGGCGTTTTATCGAAGATTTAACTTCGTTGCTGCTGCGCGGTAGCGGGCTAAATTGAGAGGAAACAACGAAGTATAACTGGTTTTTATGTAAAGTGAAAAGGAATACCGCTGATAAACAACGATTTACTTCACAACACTTTATCGATTTATCCCGATAAACCTTCAAAAGTATTGTTCGTAACTCATTGTTTCTGAGCGGTCTGAATCCAATTTTAATAAT
>VEQH01000051.1 GCA_018883325.1 Flavobacteriales bacterium
TCGTTGCAGTCACCACGGAGTAGCACCGAAGGTAAATCGAAGTATTATTATACATCTTCATTGACTGCGTCTAGAATCTGGCTCATTTCTGACTTTTTCAGCAGACCCTACTTATATTAAATAAAGCATTCTGAAACGCTATCTTTGATATGTTAATTGCTATAAGTATCTTTGTAATCTAATGATGAAACCAACAAGAAAATCCCCAGCAAAATCGGGGTCAGCACCAAGAAAAACGGTTGCTAAAAAAACAACGAATGACACTAAAAAACCTTTTGTAAAAAAAGAAGGTAGTAAAGACGATTCAGTTACCGCAAGAGATAAACGAAAATACATTGACTATAAAATTAAGGTCAAAAAAGGAGATCCGCTTCCGTCTTTTAGAGAAGACAATATTCGATTGAATAAATACCTTTCAAATGCTGGTGTTTGTTCAAGAAGAGAGGCTGATGTGTTGATTGAAACAGGAGTAGTTTCAGTAAATGGAAAAATTGTTACAGAATTGGGCTACAAAATCAATCAAGGTGATGTTGTGCAATACGATGGTGAAACAATCAATGCGGAAACAAAACGTTATGTTTTATTGAATAAACCAAAAGGATTTATCACAACAATGGATGATCCACGCGGACGAAAAACAGTAATGTCTTTGGTTAGCAAAGCATGTCGTGAGCGTATTTATCCAGTTGGACGTTTGGACAGAGAAACAACAGGTTTATTGTTGTTTACCAATGATGGAGATTTAGCAAAAAAACTTACACATCCACGTTACCAAGCTGTTAAAATGTATCACGTTGAATTGAATAAATCAGTTGCTAAAGAAGATTTAGAGAAATTATTAAACGGCGTTGATTTAGAGGATGGACGTACAAAAGTTGACAAGGTTGAGTACGTAGAAAATGGAACTTCAAAAGAAGTTGGCGTTGAAATTCATTCTGGAAAAAACAGAATTGTGCGTCGCTTGTTTGAAGCTTTAGGTTATCAAGTTGTAAAATTAGACCGCGTTCAATTTGGTGGTTTAACGAAAAAAGATTTACCGCGCGGATATTATCGCCACTTAACAGAGCAAGAAATTGCCTTTTTAAAAATGACAAAATAATGAAGTCTTTTGTTTTATTTTTTCTAACTGGATTTTTGATTTGGTCGTGTTCAGAATCAACAAAATTTCACTCAGTAAATCCCAATGTTGCTTATTTTTATAAATTAGATTCTGTTCCTAAAGTCTATTTATATCGCGATGTTGCAAGAGGACTTGAAGAGGAATTTAGTAGAATTTACACTGTAACAGACAACGAAGGCGAGCATTTAGTAGTTGAAAGATATGCAAGTGATGGACGATTACTCGAGGCAACCAATTACAATATTGATTCCTTGAATATTCAGGATCACATGGTTGTAAATTATAAAAAGGAAAAAGAAAAATCAGTGCTTTACAAAAATTCTTTGTTTCCAATGAATCTTAAAAAAGAGACTTCGTTTGCGGTGAAATTTAAAGGAGTCACAGATTCAACTGTTATGGTTAAAGAAGTGAAACGCAAATACAAAAGAAACAAAGAAATAGAAGTAATGGGTGAAAAAGTGGATGCACTTGTTTTTGATGAAAAAGTGAAACTAACTGTGTTAAATCCGTTTACTAAAAAAGAAGAATCTCGTCAAGCAACTGCTACCTCTTATTTTGCTAAAGGTTATGGTTTAGTTGAGTGGCACAGTGCTAATAAAAAAGTACATTATCGCTTAGAGCGCATTTTAGAACAGCGAGATTGGGTTAAAATAATTACAAGATGAGATTTTTATTAGCTTTATTTTTAAGTGTTTTTTGTTTGGGTTTAAATGCTCAATACAAACCCTATAAAAAGCCAAAACCCAAAAAATCAAATGCTTCAGGCACTTTGAATGTTTATTGGGGATACAATTTAAGTTCTTACACCAAAAGCACAATTCAATTTGTTGGGGCAGGTTATGATTTTAAAATCGCTGGAGTTAAAGCAGTAGATCGTCCTTCAAAAGATATTAAAACTTACTTCAATCCTAATACAATAACGGTTCCGCAATTCAACGCAAGAGTTGGGTATAATTTTAGAAATAATTGGAATATTTCAATTGGTTATGACCATATGAAATATGTAATGGTTCACAATACGCCTTATTTGCTGACAGGAAGAATTAATGCAGGAGTCGATAATGTTACAAATTGGTCTGGAACATACGCAGGCGATAGTATCATTACCGATGAACAAAGTTTTCATTATGAAAACACCAATGGATTAAATTATATCCGTCTTGAAATGGCTAAATTGCGAGTTTGGCACCGTTCAAGAAGTGGAAATTTTGCATTCACAACACTTTTAGGTGGTTCAGTTGGTGGAATATTAAGTTTCAATGATTTCACTTTTGCAGGAAGAAAGGATTTAGCAACTATGTCAATGTCTGGTATTGGTATTTCCGGTCACTTGGGAGGGCGTTTTGAGTTTTTCAAACACTTTTTTGTACAAATGAATGCAGCAACAGGTTTTATGATGCAATCACGTGTAAAAACAAGACCAAATGACTATGATGCTTATGCTAGACACCGTTTTGGATATGCAGCAGGTGAAATAGTTGTTGGTGGCTTATTTTATATTCACACTAAAAATGATTGTAACAGTTGTCCAAACTGGTAATAATTAAAATATGAAATACCTTATTGTTGGTTTAGGAAATCCTGGTTTAGAATACGAAGAAACGCGTCACAACATCGGCTTTAAAGTGGTAGATGCTTTAGCAAAAGAATTAGGTGGAACTTTTACTTTGAACAAGGCTGCATTTCGTGCGGAAGTGAAATTTAAAGGGCGAACTTTAATCTTAATCAAGCCAATTACCTATATGAATCTTTCGGGTAAAGCAGTTAATTATTGGATGCAAACAGAAAAAATCCCAATTGAAAATTTAGTTGTTATTACTGACGATATTGCACTTCCTTTTGGAAAATTACGCATGAAAGGAAAAGGAAGTGATGGTGGACATAATGGTTTGAAAGATATTCAAGCTACTTTAAATACTCAAGAATACACTCGACTTCGATTTGGTGTTGGTAATGATTTTGCAAAAGGTCGTCAAGCAGATTATGTTCTTGGTAAATGGTCAAAAGAAGAAAATTTAGATTTATCAGCCAGAATAGATGTTGCAACCGAATTTATTAAAAGCTTCACAACAATTGGTCTTGCTATGACGATGACCAATTGGAATGGAAAATAAGAATACTCAAAAACCTTATTTTACAATCCTATTATTCGCAATTAAATAAGCTTTACGGCTTTCCTTTAGCGATTAGTTTCTTACTTTTGCAACCTAAAAATTAAGCTTATGTATCGCTCGCACACTTGTGGTGAATTAAGAATGGAACACGTTGGAACAACAGTAACTTTAGCTGGTTGGGTGCAACGTTCAAGAGATTTAGGTGGAATGACATTTACCGATTTACGTGATCGATATGGCATTACACAGTTAGCCTTCAATATGGAAGTGAATGCAGATTTGTGCGAACAAGCAAGAAAATTAGGTCGTGAATTCGTGATTCAAGCAACTGGTATCGTCATTGAACGCAGTAGCAAAAACAAGAATATGCCTACTGGTGAAATCGAAATCAACGTGACGGAATTGAAAATCTTGAACGCTGCGAAGTTGCCTCCTTTCACGATTGAAGATGAAACCGATGGTGGCGACGAAATTCGTATGCAGTACCGTTATTTAGATTTAAGAAGAAACCCCGTGTTGCAAAAATTGCGTTTGCGTAACCAAGTGGCATTGGAAACTCGTAAATATTTAGATTCAAAAGAATTTTTAGATGTTGAAACACCTGTTTTAATCAAATCTACTCCAGAAGGTGCGCGCGATTTTGTGGTACCAAGTCGAATGAACGAAGGACAATTTTATGCCTTGCCGCAATCGCCACAAACGTTCAAGCAATTATTGATGGTTTCTGGTTTCGACCGCTACTACCAAATTGTGAAATGTTTCCGCGACGAAGATTTACGTGCTGACAGACAACCTGAGTTTACACAAATCGACTGTGAAATGGCATTTGTGGAGCAAAACGATATTTTGGAAATGTTTGAAGGTTTAATCAAGCATTTATTTAAAACAGTTAGAGGTGTTGAGTTTGAAGGCGATTTTCCGCGAATGACATATGCGGAAGCGATGGAAAAATACGGTTCTGATAAACCAGACATTCGTTTTGGAATGGAATTCGTTGATTTAACAGCATTGACACAAGGAAAAAATTTCGTGGTGTTTGACAGTTCTGAAATCGTTTTAGGAATCAATGCAAGTGGAGCAGCAGCTTATACGCGTAAACAAATTGACGAATTAACAGAGTGGGTGAAACGTCCACAAATTGGAGCAAAAGGATTGGTTTACTTGCGCTACAACGAGGATGGTTCTTACAAATCTTCCGTAGATAAATTCTATTCAGAAGCTGATTTAAAAGCAATCGCTGAAAAAGCAAACATGCAAAAAGGCGATTTATTATTGATGCTTTCTGGAGAAACAAATAAAACACGCAAACAATTAAATGAATTGCGTTTGCATTTAGGAAATTTATTGGGATTGCGCAATCCAGATGTTTTCAAACCATTGTGGGTATTGGATTTTCCATTATTAGAATGGGACGAAGAAAACGAGCGTTACCATGCGATGCACCATCCATTTACTTCACCAAAACCAGAAGATTTCCATTTAATTTCTACCGATCCAGGGAAAGTTCGTGCGAATGCTTACGATTTGGCAATGAACGGTGTTGAATTGGGCGGAGGTTCTATTCGTATTCACGACAGAGCTTTGCAATCACAAATGTTTGACTTATTAGGTTTTTCTAAAGAAGAAGCGCAAGCACAATTTGGTTTCTTAATGAATGCCTTTGAATACGGCGCGCCACCACACGGAGGTTTGGCTTTCGGTTTAGATCGTTTGGTTGCCACAATGGGCGGTTCAGAATCCATTCGTGATTACATCGCCTTCCCGAAAAACAACAGCGGTCGCGACACGATGATTGACGCACCTTCGCCTTTAGATGAAAAACAATTGAAGGAGCTGGGGATAAGATTAAAGTAATTTTCATGTAAATTGAAAGTTAGTGTTTCAATTTGCATGATTTTGGTTTTTAAATTTTTAAGAGCTTCTAAATAACCAAACCCCACATAAGGATTTTATCGTGCATTGGAACTATTACAACCTTATCACACCTTCATCGTTGCACCAATAAATTCGGAAAGTTACCAATAGCAAGAAAAAATAAGTGTCTGTAGTTTGAAAGATGTATTAAAGCTATTAAAATATTACTAGGTTGAATTTTTTCTCTAATTAGGAGTTATAAATCCAAAAACTCTTTTGCTAAAAACTTCTTTGGATAAAACCAATGTAATGAACTAGATTATTAGCCAAATTAATGTCAATTAATGTACTCTAGCATATAGGTGCTTTTACAATATTTTTGGAAAAATCAAAAAAAATATTAAAATGGCAAAAAGCAATTTTAGTAAAGCACTTGGGAGAGAACTAGGTAAAAATACGGGTAAGTTAATCTCCAATAAATTGTTTGGAAATGGTCACGCAACTCCATATCGAGTAACAGGTAGAGTTCAGGCAGCTCAAATTAGAGCAAGTGCAGTAAATGCTCAGGCTGAGGCGTTGAAAGCCCAAGCAAATGCTCAATTAGAGGCTGAAAAAATGAGGTTGAAGCACGAAAATACAGCAAGAGAAATTTCTACTATTGGAGAAATTTCAAATATTGAATTTTCTGAAAATCCAAAAGAAATAGCAAGTCAACTCAATCAAATAATTAGTTTATTAAATGCTCAAAAATCAAGAGAAGTGTTAAAAGCAGGAATTGAGAAAGTGGATTTTGGAATTTTAACGCTAACGAGCCATGATTTGGCACAAGCCAGTTATTTTGAAACTAAGTTAAAAAAACTAAAATTTAGATATAACGTTCCTTATTATTCATTGATCGGAGGAGTTATTTTACTTGCTTTAGGCGGGATTTTCATCAATTTACAAAAATCAGGAGGTTTATTCAATATGGGGGTTGGATTTTTACTTGTAGGTATGTACGCATCTTTATTTACATTAATTAAGTTCTTTAAAAAAGATTAACATGGAAAATATATTTAATAAATTCAAGAAAGAAGTTAATACAGAAATGTCTTTTGAAGAATTTCAAATTCTGATTCTGATTTATCCTGTTTTTCTTGTAGCGATTGCGGATGGGACATTTGATAATGAAGAGAAAGAGTTCATCAAAGAGATATTATTGAACTTTTTACGCCCACTGTATAAAGACGAAATTAATGATGAACAATATGAGATTTTGGTTTTAAATTATTTAGATGATTTAACATTTTTAAATCAGAATAAAGTAAAATATGACACTGATTTTTTAACAGTACTTTCAACTTTTGATTTAGAAATAAAAAATAGTATTTCTGAATTATTGAACGATGTTGCCAATGCATCTGGAGGTTTGAGCGAAGAAGAAAACCAGGTTATTGAAACTTTAAAAATGAACTATCTAAGCTGAATTTTTGGCAAAAAAACTCTATTTGCTTTTTGGGGCTGGGTAGATTAATCTCGAAAAACCTATTATTAGAGAAATTAGTCCAATCCAAAAATAAAATAGTTTGCCAGACTCAATTCGTTTCGCATAGTCCTCAAATGAAAAAAACGTCAAGCCCTTGCTTTTTATCTCATACAAGGGAATTACATTTTGATTTTCTGTGATTTCTTTAGGTATTACCAAAATTATTGTATCTCCCAGGTCAATGTTTTTTTCAAAATTTTTTTTCTTTTTCTTGAACAAGAAGTTGTCTTCTATTTCAAATTTAGCGTTTTGATATTTAAGTAAAATGAAGTATTCATCACTTCCATACTTCGATTTTGTGTCCTTGAATTTATAACTGCTAACAACTCCTGTAAAAGATTTTGTGTTTTTTCGATTTAAGGAGGGTGTCGAAAAGTACAAATAAAACAGGAAGATTCCCATCGGAATACCCAAAATCAGAAAACCAAAATTGCTTTTTCTTTTCATTTTAAAATAGCCGATTTAATTTTGTTTGCTCTTCGATTTTTATTCCTACAACTGCTAATCGATCTAAACTTTCTTTTGGCAATGAAGATTTAAAATCAGCATCTACTATTTTCTGTTCATCTCGCGTAATAACAACAATTTCATTTTCATCAAGAATCGTTTTTATTGAATCATGTGAAACATTACCTGATGCGATTAATTCTTGTAGTTTCTCTTTCGTGATTTTTAAGGGAATCAAATGTTCAAAATAGAGTTCGCTTAAATTATTTTTTAATTTCCAAGCATTTTCCGAGTAACGATAATGCTGAGCCATTTTAGATGTTCTTCGGTAAACTTTGTCTCCATTCAAATTAAATTGATGGTAATTTCTTAAAATTTTGTCGAAAGCATTTCCACTGTCTACGTTTTTATAATATTCGATTCCTTTAGATAGAACATGGTGAACTAAATCAATAATTGTTTCATGATATGTCATATTTTCTCTTTTTTAATATTTGAAACATTGAGATGCATATTTACGTTTTCTACAAAACAACGAAATAACCATCTTTCGAAACTGTACATTAATGTACATTAATACGTTTGAAAAAATGGCGATATTTGAGTTATGCCTAGGAAAAAAAATGAGATTAATCAAGAAGCTCTTGAAAGTTTAAAAAAGCAAGTTCTTGAAAAATCAAGTATAAAATTAACTAGACCAACCGACTGCGATGAATTGTCTAATATAATTTGGCAAGAGACGAAGCATTTAATTAACCCTATCACTTTTAAGCGGGTTTATGGGTTTGTTAATTATCCTTTTAATCCTTCATTTCAGACATTAACTATTTTGTCTCAATACCTTGGATACAAAGATTGGATAGAGTACGAGCAAAAATTTTTGAATTATAAACCAATTAGTGAAAATGAATTAGAACTATATTTTTCTTTTTTTGAATTTGATTCCATTAATCAGATTGAGTGGCATGACGGCGGCATTCAATCATTTTCAAGAAAAATAGCTAAACGTTTTCGTGAAGATCCGAAAACATTTAAGCAAAATATTTCTAAACTGGCATCCATCCCTGTTGCACAAAAGTTTTTCATTGAACATTTTCCGGATTATGATAATTTGGTAGAATACTATTACCTTCTTTTTGAGGAATACTTAAAAAACAATAACACAATTGAAGGTAAATTATATGGTCATTGCATGCTGTTTTTAAAAGCTCTTTGGACGAATAACGCATCCCTTGCAAAAGTGATTTTTGGACAAATAGAACCAATTGTTCTTCCTGAAAATGTGCATCCCTACTTAATTGGCAGATACTTTTCAGTTAAATTATATTTTCATTTTTTCTATGGTGATAGATCTCAAATCCCACAGATTATCTCTGATTTTTCTGACCGAATAGAAAATCTACCTAAAGATGGAAAACATTTTTGGGACTTTCCTGCTGCTCAATATATTTTTAGCGAAGCACTATTGTTAACTAGGAACTACCAACATTGTCGAAATGTAGTGGAAAATGCTTTCTTAAAATATCCAATTCGAAATGAATTTGTTAGGAAAGGTTATTACCGCCAAATGCAAATCTTTTGTCTTATTTCTGATTTTAAATTAGGCAATCAAAAATTAGAAGAAAAATTGCTTTCTAAAATTAATCCGGAAAACTTTTACTTCATATCCAAAAGACATTTTAGTATCTATTTTGAGTATGCACAATTTCTGTTTAAAAAAAACGAAATTCATTTAAAAAATGCTTGCAAATTGTGCTTGCAAAACCAAAATCAACTTTTAAAATTAATAATTGAATGAATTGGGTTTTTGGTCGATTTAGAATTTTCGTGCAAATTGAAAGCTAGTGTTTCAATTTGCATGATTTTGGTTTTTTGATTATATTTGTTGCTGAAAATCAGCAGAAAACGAAATGTATTTAAGACGGAATTTAGAGTCAGAACTTCAGAAATACCTAAAAATATTCCCAATTGTTGCCATTTTAGGACCTCGGCAATGCGGGAAATCTACCTTGGTAAAGCAACTTTTGACAACAGAATCGAATGTCATTTACCTTGATTTACAAAACTTGGAGGATTTAAATAAACTACAAGATCCACGATTATTTTTTAAAACGAATTCCTCTAAAACAATTTGTTTGGACGAAATTCAGCTCGTGCCTGAACTATTTTCTGTACTAAGAAGTATTGTAGATGAAGACCGTCAAAATGGAAAATTTATATTACTCGGCTCTGCATCACGCGATTTAGTTCAAAAAAGTTCGGAATCCTTGGCTGGAAGAATCGGATACTTAAACTTAACACCATTTCAAATAGATGAAATCCCAACAATTGTGGATTTAAACACATTTTGGAATCGTGGTGGATTTCCAGATAGCGTGCTTTCAGAAAATGATGAATTTAGTTCCATTTGGAGAGAAAACTTCTTAAAAACCTATGTGGAGAGAGATTTACCACAACTGGGTTTTCAAACTCCTGCTTTACAACTGCGTCGTTTTTTGACGATGTGCGCACACAATCAAGGACAACTGCTCAACCTAAGTAAATTGGGAAGTTCGATGGATTTAACCCACCCAAGTATTCGCAAATACATTGATATTTTTGAGCAGACTTTTATCCTGCGTTCACTGCCTCCATTCGAAATCAATGTGAAAAAACGCATGGTCAAATCACCAAAAATATATGTCAGAGACAGTGGTTTATTACACCAACTTTTAGGGATTAAGAACAACGAAGCACTATTTGGTCATCCTGTTTTTGGGTCTTCTTGGGAAGGTTTGGTGATTGAACAACTATTGAGTGCTTTGGAATGTCCTGCGTATTTCTTTCGCACAGCAACAGGCGATGAATTGGATTTAGTTATAGAATTAAATGGAAAAATACTTGCAATCGAATGTAAAGCTTCAACTGCACCTCAACCCACAAAAGGATTTTATCGCGCATTGGAACTATTACAACCTTATCACACCTTCATCGTTGCACCAATAAATTCGGAAAGCTACCAACTGCAAGAAAAGATAAGCGTCTGTAGATTAAAAGATGTATTAAAGCAATTAAAATCTTACTAAGTTGAATTTATTCTCTAATTAGGAGTTATAAATCCAAAAGCTCTTTTGCTATAAAATCTTTTTTGGATGAAAAACAATTGAAGGAGTTGGGGATTAGGTTGAGTGGATAACCTTTTTGTAATCATAAAACGGACGCCAATGATGATGTCCGTTAGAGTATAAAGAGAATGTTGTTATTTTTATATAAAGATTGAGTAAGCCACTCCTATTGGTATCAACAATCCACCAACTCTAAATCCATTTGAACCAAAGCTACAAGAGCCAATACCAATGTGTGGTTTTAATGAGCCATTTCCTAATTCAATTGCATATCCCGCTTTCGCATAATATTCAAGGTAGGAACCATTTTTATAGAATCCATACCCGAAATTAGCCCCTGCAAAAAAACCATCATTTTGATCATTCAAGTAATAATTTCCCCCAACGTTTAAGGAAAAAAAATTGTTTCCCCCAGACTGTGTTGATATACTGTAAGAAACACCACCATTTATACCAATCTTGTCGTTAAGAATGTGCTCATAATCACCACCAAGTTCAATAAATCCTTGAGTTGATCTTGTATTTAAGACTTTCTTGCTCCAAATATCATACTTTAGGTAAGGTTGAATACTTTGTGCTTTTATTGTGCTTGTCAATGAAAACACCATTACTAGTAAGAATAGATTTTTTAATTTCATAATTTTCTGTTTTGATTTTGATTTAAACTTTCCCTTTGTTATTATTTAATGATTTTATTTGTTTGATTATTCACTTTTATAAAGTAAACACCAGTTTTCCAATCAGTTGTATTTATTTTTATAATTGGAAGATTGTTCGACTTATTAAATATTATTTTTCCTGAAATATCAGAAATTGAAATATTTTGAATTATATTCCCTGATTCAATTGTCAATGATTCATTAAAAGGATTAGGATAAGAGTTATATTCATTGTAATAATTATCAAGAATATCATTCGTTCCATCTCCATTTAAACGAGCAAATGAATATCTGTAGATGTTATTATATTGAGTAAAGCCTCCACCTATCAGGTACTTTCCATCAGCTTGGTTCGTAACACAATAAATACCATTGTTTGTACCATTACCACTATTAAATTCCGAATCAAAAGTTCCGTTAGAATTTAATCTAACAATTCTATTAGATGGCGAGTTATTCCAAGTTGCGAATGTACCTACAACTACAATTTTACCATTTGCATCCAAGTGAATATCATGAATCATACCGCCTGGGTTAGAACCTACGATAAAATCTGGGTCAATAATTCCATTTGAATCAACTCTTGCAATGTTTTTAATATTTTGATTTCCATTAAGACTGGAGAATTGACCAGCTATTAATACCTTGCCATCTGTTTGCACCAAAACTCTATTAATATTTGTTGCAGATCCATTTGCATTTGGATTAAATGTTGAATCAATTGTTCCATCATTGTTGAACCTAACAATTCTCACATTTACTGAGCCAATGTATGCAAATGGACCACCTGCTATAATTTTACCATCTGACTGAATATCAATTGAATTTATTTGGAATTGATATATTCCTGTTTGAGGTGTAAATGAACTATCTAATGACCCATCTTGATTCAATCGAATTATTCCAGATAGATTATTACCATTGAAGGAAGTAAAATCTCCAGCAACTAATATTTTACCATCTTGTTGAATTTTTATATCCTTTACCCTACTCAATATACCTGTAAATCCTGAGCCTGGGTCAAATGATGAATCAATTGTTCCATCTTGGTATATTCTAACAATTTTATTTCTTACAAATCCGCTGTAATTCGTGAAATTCCCACCTATTAAAACCTTACCATCACTTTGTAAAGCGAGACAATAAAGCTTAAAGGACGCACTATTAAGTGAAGGAGCTGAAACACTAGATATAAAGTCAGTTGCTGGAGTTCCGTTGCTATTAAGTTTAGCAATTTTGTTCATGTTTGTATTTCCCCCAACATTAGAAAATTCTCCAACTACCATTATTTTTCCATCAGGTAATTGAACAGATTCATTTACGTCCGATAATATGTAGTTATCTTGAGGATCAAAGCTTAAATCTAAACTACCTGCAACTTGAGCATTTAGAATATTTACAAAAAGAATTGCGGTAAATAAATTTACACTAATTAGAAACATCTTCTTCATAACTTTCATTCTTAAAAAATTTAAAGTTCAAAAATACAATAAGTTATGTATATACATAACTTATAATGAAAAAAAATCATTGAAATTGCCACAATGTCAAGAAATACTGACGAAGAACTACTTCGACTTGTTGGTGCAAAAATTAGAGAGTTGAGAAAGGCAAAAAAATTGTCTTTACAGGAACTAGCCTATATTCTAGAAATGGAAAAATCCAATCTTTCTGTCATTGAAAATGGTCGTTCAAATCCACAATTATTAACCTATGCTAAAATTGCTTCAGCATTAGGTGTTAATCTACGTGATTTATTTGATGTTTCATTTAATTTCGAGTCTTTCATTAAGTTACCTGTTACTTACAAAGCTAGAAAACACAAAAAAGATAGGATTGATAAATAATAACCAATCCCGAAAAACAACAGCGGTCGCGACACGATGATCGACGCACTATCACCTTTGGATGAAAAACAATTGAAGGAGTTGGGGATTAGGTTGAGGTAGGAATTTTTATCCTTTCAGTTTGTAAAGGTGATGACTAAGAATAGTTGAGTTTTTAGGACAATGCCTTTTTTATTAAATCAATTCTTTCAGTTTACTGACTGAATCAATAGAAGGAAAACAAACGCCTTTTTTACAAACGTAAATACCGTCGCTTTTGTGATTTTCTGAGTTTGGAATTTCTAAATGGAAGGTTGCAATAGCGTATGTATCTAAATTAAAAGCTATCGATTGTTGAACTTCTCGGGTGTTGTCAATTGTAACAATTTCATTCACACCATTTAGTAATCTTAGAAGTAAAAGTCCCCAATTGGAATATCCAGAACCATATTGTTCCATACCATCATAGATGTTAGCCAACATTTGTTCAGCGCTTTTAATCCAATTTTCATTTCTAAAATAATGCCCTAAGAAAAGAAAATTATTCGCCATAATTGAATTACTTGCAGGTAAAACATTGTCATTCAATTCCATTTTACGCGTTATTAATTCCGAATTTTTTGTTGTGAAAAAGCACATTTTACTTTCGTGGTGTTGAAATTCTTTTTCAACTTTTTGAGCTAAAATTTGCGCTGCTTTCAACCATTTTAATTCCGCCGTTAATTTATAAAGTGCAATAAAAGCTTCAATAACTGTTGCATAATCTTCCAAAAATCCTTCGATTGAAGTTACGCCATTTGAGTAATTTCTGTAAAGAATATCTTCTTTTAGTTGCTTTTCTAATAACCAATTTCCTGCTTTTCTGGCAAGAATTAAAAATTGATCGTCTTCAAAGGCTTGATAGGCACTACAAAGTCCAGTGATTGTTAAAGCGTTCCAAGAGCTTAAACATTTCGTATCAAGTCCAGGACGTGAGCGATTATTGCGTTCGTTTAACAACAAGTCATTCACGTCATTCACTTTTTTTCTAAGTTCTTCAGTTGACCAATTTTGTTTTTTAGTAAAAGATGTGTCGCTCTCTGTTCGGAGTAAAATGTATTTTTCTTCTTCCCAATAACCTCGTTGATTAATGTTGTAATATTCTTTTACCCAATCAAAATCAGTTCCCAATAAATCTTGTAATTCTTCTTTCGACCAGCAATAAAACTTTCCTTCCTCGCCTTCTGTGTCAGCATCTAAGGCACTGTAAAATGCACCAGACGCATCCAGCATTTCACGTTCCAACCAAGCAACAGTCTGATAAACTAAGGTTTTGTAACTGTCTTTTCTAAAATAACGATAGGCTTCACTGTAGAGTTGAATAAGTTGGCCATTGTCATAAAGCATCTTTTCAAAATGTGGAACTTTCCAAAGCATATCAACTGAATAACGCGCAAAACCACCACCAATTTGATCGTAAATTCCACCGTAAAGCATTTTGTCGAGTGTCAATTCCACGTGCTTTTTTACTTTTTCGTCTTGAAAATACTTGGCATATTCCATCAAGAAAAGGTAATTGTTTGGCAAAGGAAATTTGGGTGCTTTTGTGGGACCTCCTTCCAAATTATCAAAGTTTCTCGACCAACGAACTAACATTTCGTGTAGTTTTTCCTCATTCCATTGTTCAATAGCTTGTGGAGTAGCAATTAATTCACTTTGAGAAATTCCTTCTTCCAGTTGAGCAGCATATTCCAAAACACGTTCTGGATCTTTTTCTTGCGTGTAAACTAAAGACTTCAACACATTCATCCATTGGTCTTTTGGAAAATAAGTTCCACCATAAATCGGACGACCATCAGGCAAAGTGAAACAATTTAATGGCCAACCACCACGTTGTGTCATCAATTGAACTGCCGTCATATAAATCTGATCAATGTCCGGACGTTCTTCTCGGTCAACTTTGATACAAACAAAGTGTTGATTCATATAATTTGCCAATTCTTCGTTTTCAAAACATTCATGTTCCATAACATGGCACCAATGGCAAGCAGAATAACCAATACTCACAAGCACGAGTTTATTTTCTTCTTTGGCTATGTTAAAAGCTTCTTGGCTCCAAGGTTTCCAATCTACAGGATTGTATGCGTGTTGCTGTAAATAAAGCGATGATTCGTGGATTAAAGCATTTGGTTTCATAAAGAATATCTTTTCCTACAAAGTTAACTTGAAACTAAATCGTGCGCTAAGAATTAATCAAATATAGTTGCCCGTTTGTTTTTTGTAATCTTTTATATCTTTGAGACCAATAAGTATTAATTCAAAGAAATTGATGTTTTAGATCTTGTGAATTCTAAAATGAAAGGCAAATTATAAGATTTCTTTGGTTTGCCCACAGACTTATTTTTTACAACTTAAATTATTTATTAAACCAAAATGAGCACCAAAAAAAACACCGTTCAAAATACTACTATTGCCCAATTCGAATACGACCTTCCAGAAGAACGTATCGCAAAATATCCTTTAGAACCAAGAGATAGTAGTAATTTATTGGTGTATAAACATGGAAATATACAATCGGATATTTATTCCAATTTGAACGAACATTTGCCAGAAAACACATTTTTGGTAATGAACAACACCAAAGTCTTTGAAGCTCGTTTGTTATTCAAAAAAAGTACAGGAAGCACAATTGAAATTTTCTGTTTAGAGCCACATGAAAGTTATCCCGACATTACTACGGCAATGTTGCAAACGAATACTGTTTTGTGGAAATGCTTGGTGGGTGGAGCAAAAAAATGGCGCAATGAAGATCTAGAAATGACTTTAGAAGTGGATGCGACTTCATTTGTTTTAAAAGCAAAAAAAATCGAGCGTTTGTCGGATTCTTTTTTGATTGAATTTTCGTGGAATAAATCAAATTGTAGTTTCGCGGAAATTCTACATCACGCTGGAATAATTCCACTTCCTCCTTACTTGAAACGCGACACTGAAGAAAAAGATAAAACCACGTATCAGACCGTTTATGCAGCATTTGAAGGCTCGGTTGCAGCTCCAACAGCTGGTTTGCATTTTACAGAAAATGTTTTTGAAAAACTTTCCTCCAAAAACATAAGCCACGATTTTGTGACTTTACATGTAGGTGCAGGAACGTTCAAGCCTGTGAAGTCCGAAACACTTGGTGAACATGAAATGCACGCTGAATTTATTGAAGTGAAGCGCGAATTAATTGTGAAAATTGCCGAAACGGAAACCTGTATCGTCGTCGTTGGAACAACTTCCTTGCGTACACTAGAAAGTTTGTACTGGATGGGGGTAAAAACAATTGTTAACCCACAACTTTCAGTGGATTCTATTGCGCTCCAACAATGGGATGCGTATGAATTACCACAAGATTACAGCAAAAAAGAAGCTTTTTTAGCACTTACAACTTGGATGGAAAGCAACAGTTTGGAACGTTTGATTACCAAAACACAATTGCTCATTGCACCTGGTTATGACATTCGAACGGTAAATGGAATTCTAACAAATTTTCACCAACCACAATCTACGTTGTTGTTATTGATTCACGCATTTGTTGGCAATGAATGGAAAACAATTTACGATTATGCGCTAGCAAATAACTATCGTTTTTTAAGCTATGGCGATGGTAGTTTGTTGTGGAAGTAATAACAGCTATTTCTAACTTTTATTTCAAACCTCAGAGTTCGATTAATAAAATTGGATTCAAACCACCAATTCCAAATCTATTTGACGTTTTCTTGGATTTACTTGTTTGATTGAAACTCGAACTTTGTCACCGAAATTGTATTCTTTGTGAGTTCTTGCACCGATAATTCTAAATTTATCTTGGTCAAAATAGAAGCGATCACCAGGAATTTCCATCATTGGAACCATTCCTTCGCAGTGATTTTTATCCATTCTAACAAAAATTCCATGGTCAGCTATTCCTGAAATTGTTCCAGCAAACGTTTCACCAACATGTTCAGAAACAAATAAAGT
Organism: Flavobacteriales bacterium; assembly: GCA_018883325.1. Lineage (GTDB taxonomy): Bacteria > Bacteroidota > Bacteroidia > Flavobacteriales_D > Crocinitomicaceae > UBA952. Next base: position 16,628 of record VEQH01000051.1, read on the forward strand.
TTGGAAGTATTTTGTTGACTCGCGCTCAGCTTCAGATGCTTTACGCTCATTTTTTGAAATACGTTTACAAATATCGTTTAACTCCGAACCATAACGGTGTTGTTTGGTCGTCAGTTCTTCTTGCAAAATACGGTGAACAACTAAGTCGGCATAACGTCGAATTGGCGAAGTAAAATGCGAGTAATAATCAAAAGCTAAACCATAATGTCCAATGTTTTCTGTTTCATACGATGCTTTAGCCATTGAACGAATTGCCATAGACTGAATCAACGAAAATTCATTCTCTTCCCTGATTTCATCAAAAAGGGCATTTAGATTTTTAGCAATTTGAGCAGGGTCTTGCAAATTGATTTTATGACCAAATTTTTCAATGAACACAGCAAACATTCCCATTTTCTCAATGTCTGGTTTGTCGTGAACACGATAAATCATTGGGAATGGATCTCTACCTTTTGCAGGTTTTGATAAAAAGGTAGCAACGTGTTTATTGGCAAGCAACATAAATTCTTCAATTAATTTATGTGCATCTTTTGACGTTTTAATAATCACTTCAGCAGGATTTCCTTTTTCATTCAGTTTAAAACGCATCTCTTCCGATTCAATACTGAGCGCACCATTTTTCAAACGTTTGTTGCGAAGAATTTTTGCGATTTTGTCAATAGTTAAAATTTCTTCTCGATAGTCGCCGTCTTTTCCTTCGATGATTTCTTGCGCCTCTTCATAAGTAAATCTGCGATTGGAGTGAATTACTGTTTTACCATACCATTGATTGTAAACTTTCCCATTTTCATCCATTTCAAAAACTGCAGAAAAGCTATATTTATCTTCATTCGGACGCAACGAACAAGCAATGTTTGAAAGTTGTTCGGGCAGCATTGGAATTACGCGATCCACTAAATAAACCGAATTTGAACGTTTCAATGCTTCGGCATCCATTGCCATTCCTGGACGAACGTAATGACTAACATCTGCAATATGCACACCTATTTCCAAGTGTCCATTTTCTAATTTTTTAAAAGAAATGGCATCATCAAAATCGCGCGCATCAACAGGGTCAATTGTAAATGTTAAAATTTCTCTAAAGTCACGTCGGTTGGCAATTTCCGCTGCGTCTAAATCGATTGGAATAAATTCAGCTTCGTCCAAAACTTGTTGCGGGAAAATAGGATCGATTCCCTGGTTGTAAAGAATAGATAACATTTCTGTATCATTCGAACCGGGCATTCCTAAAACAGCTATAATTTCACCATAAGGAGTTCCTGAAGCTTTTGGCCACGCAATAATTTTAGCAAGGACTTTCTCTCCTTCTTTTGCACCGTTTAAATTTTCTTTAGCAATAATGATTTCAATTCCACTTTTGCTATTGTCTGGAATCAATAAGATGTTTCGCTCTCTAAAATGAAGCGTGCCCACGAACTGTACGCGTTCTCGTTCTTTTACTTCAACAACAGCACCTTCGTCGCGTTTTGGTCCTTGTTTGAACACACGAACTTTCACAAGGTCGCCGTTCATTGCTTGACTTAAATTTTGCGGTGCGATAAAAATATCTTTTTCCCTTCCTTGACAGACAACAAAACCAGAACCACGTTGCGTAATCTGAATTGTTCCTTCAAAATAATTCGAGGAGTTAACTGCTAATTTGAAAGTAAAATGATTGATTCTTTTAAGTGTATTTTGCTCTGCTAGGAGGTTTAATGAGTCAAAAACTAACTGTCTTGATGCTGGATCTCTTGCGTCAACAAGCGTTGAAACTTCTTTGTGTGTAAGTTCTTGCTCTGGATTGCGTTCAAATACTTTAATTATAATTGAGGTAATTGCACTTCTTTTTTTTCCTGACCCACGGTCAATTTTCTTTTTTTTAAACATAATACGAAGTTAGGCAAAGTAATTTTCGCCTATAAAAAATAATAAAAGGTAACGAAAAATTAATGTTTGATAATCACTTTTCGAGTAATAGGCTTTTGACCCGGAATGTCAAATACGATGAAATACAAACCACTTTTGTAATCAGAGGTGTTGATTTTCTTATTTGAATAAATTGTTTCTTTAATCATTGTTGAGCCAAGCGCATCAACCATTTTAAAAGATGCAGACTCAATTCCATTCATGGAAATTTGAATAAAGTCTGTTGCAGGGTTTGGAACAATTGAAACTGAAATCGGTTCTTTTGGAGCAACATTAGCAGTAAATTGAATCATTAAATCAACTGAATCTACATATACGTTTCCTTCTGAAATGTAGTATCTGTAATGTGCAGTTCCACTCACCCAATCATCTGGGTTAATTGTTGCTTTTAATTTAGCATATTCTCCATTGTTTACATCAAATTGAATGGATTGAGAAGCTGGAGAAGTCCATGGATTAGCGTTCATTTGAGCTGAAGAAAAACAAGTTCCACCAAAAGGATCTGTTCCGTGTCCCCAACATAAAAAGTCAGACCAACCTTCAGGAACATTTACTCTGTAACGTGTAACTCGCCATTGTTTTGTTGAACCTGTTTCATTGTTAATGTGAAACGGAACATCAAATCCATCATAACTCGGAGCAACCAAATTGTAAGTTTGACCTGAGATATCTTCTGTTTGGTTGTCGTAGTTTATTGTGATTTGCGCATAAGAAGTCACTACAAACAAAGAGAAAAGTATGGCGTATATTTTTTTCATAATCTGGATATTGTAAACAAATATAAAAGAATATAAACAATAATCAAAATTTAACAAAGATTTAGAGATGTATTAAATTTTTCTAACTTTGGTTTCGGCAAGGTTTTTGAAAATCAGCAGATAAAAAAATAAAAATGAAAAAAGTAAGTCTAATTATCGCATTTGGGTTGTTGTTTTTTGTCGGTTTTTCTCAAGATAAAGAAGAAAATTCTGCAATGGCAAAAAAGATTCCTTCTGTTCAATTGAAGGACATGAATGGAAAAGCCGTTAACACAGCTGATGTATTTAAAGGTCCAGTTGTTTTTAGTTTTTGGGCAACATGGTGTTCTCCGTGTAAAAAGGAATTAAATACAATTCATGAATTGTACGCCGATTGGCAAGAAGAAACAGGTGTAACTTTAGTGGCTGTGTCGATTGATGATGAAAAAACAAAAAGTGCAGTTAAGGTTTACGTAAATGGAAAAGCATGGGATTTTGAAGTTTGGATGGATACCAATGGTGATTTCAAAAGAGCGATGGGTGTAAATAATGTTCCGCATACATTTTTGGCTGATAAAGATGGAAACATCGTTTATTCACACAACAATTACGCTCCTGGTGACGAAGAAAAATTATACCAAGAAATCAAAAAAATTGCTGGAAAATAATACCATTCAATGACAAAATCATTTCTACTCGTCACAGCAACTTTAATATCATTAAGTTATTTTAGTCAAGGTTCGTTTACAGGAAATATCGAAAGTACCTTTCAGTATTTGAATGCAGATTCTGTAATTGGTGCAAATCAACCTCCTGAAAAAGCACTTTTAAATTCCTACATGAATGTGTTTTACACGAATGGGAAATTTAGAGCAGGAATGCGAGCAGAATCCTATTTGCCAAGAATTCAAGGATATCCAGATCGCTTCGACGGAACGGGAATTGGCATGCGCTATGTTGGCTATGGAAATGATTTTGTGGATGTTACCTTGGGTTCAATTTACGAACAGTTTGGTTCTGGTTTAGCCTTGAGAGCCTACGAGGATCGCGCCTTAGGTTATGATAATGTTTTAGACGGAATTCGTTTAATCGTAAGACCTTATAAAGGAGTCACTTTAAAGTCGATTTATGGTTATCAACGTTTGACCTTCAGGGAAGGAAGAGTGGAGAGAAGTGACGGAATCGTTCGTGCAATTGATGCAGAAATTAACTTAAATGAAAGTTTCCCGAAACTAAAAGATTTCCCGCTTGGAATTGTTCTTGGAGGTTCGTTTGTTAGCAAGTATCAAAAGGATAACAATCCGGATTTAATTCTTCCTGAAAATGTCGGCACGTATGGCGGAAGAACAAAATTAAGTTACAAGAATTTTAATTTCGATGTGGAATACATCACCAAAGAGCAAGATCCATCAAGTGATAATTTATACAATTACAATTGGGGTCACGCTTGCGTTTTTAATTTAACGTACACGAAAAAAGGTTTGGGAATTTTGTTCTCAGGAAAATCGGTTGATAATATGAGTTTTAGATCTGATAGAACGAAAGATTTACAAGATGTTTTTATCAATTATCTACCTTCTTTAAATAAAACGCATACTTACAACCTGGTTTCTACTTTGTATCCATACGCCACACAGCCTTTAGGAGAAGTTGCCTATCAAGTTGATGTACTTTACACGTTTAAAAAAGGAACAAAATTGGGTGGTAAAACAGGTTTAACTTTAAGTGCCAATGTTTCCACGACTTTCGAACCAATTCGCCATACAACAGGTTTTGCAGGAAATCAAAACCGCGTGAATTACAAAACAGTTCCGTTCGATAAAAGTGATAGTTTGTATTGGAGAGACATAAATTTTAACATTACAAAGAAAATAAATAAGCAATTTAACTTTATTGTAAGTTACTTTAATATCAACATTAACAACGATGTAGCAAAGATTTCTAATGACGCCTCAGGAATTATTGCTTCGCATATTGGAGTTGTTGAATTGGCCTACAAAATCAATACAAAAAATTCAATTCGTGCAGAATTTCAAGGTTTGTTTCTTCGTAAAAAAGCAGACGGAACAATCAACGACAAAGGAGATTGGGCAACAGTTTTGGTGGAATACACAATTTCCCCGAACTATTTTTTCAGCTTTATGAACCAATATAATTTTGGAAATCCTTCGACGGAAAAAAGAGTTCATTATCCGATAATTACTTGTGGATATATTCGTGAGGCAACTCGTTTCACTGTTTCTTACGGAAGACAGCGTGCAGGTTTGTTTTGCGTTGGTGGGGTTTGTCGATTTGTACCTGCCAATAATGGCTTGACTTTAAGTTTCACTCAAAGTTTTTAATATGAAATATCTGTTTTTTGCTTCATTATTTCTTTTTGCTTTTCTTTTTTCAAGTTGCGACAGAATTTCTAATCCGTATCCTGAAGTTATTGTATTAGATTTAGATACAACACTTTATCCTGGAAATTGGAGCGACTATGTTGCAAATGAATGGCCAGAATTTACGCCAAACACGAATAGCAACAGAAATATAATTATCGAAGATTTTACAGGACACAAGTGTGTGTTTTGTCCAGCTGCTGCTGAGTTAGCTCATCAATTACACGTAAACAATCCCACACGCGTTTTCACCGCTTCGATTCACGCAGGACCCGATGGAAAAGGAGATTTTCAAACTGTTTCCTTGCCTGAATATCCGATAGACTTTACTAATCCACAAGGAATTGAAATCGGGCTTTATTTTGGACAAAACGATGATGGTTTTCCAGGAAATCCGAGGGGAACTGTAAATCGTGTAAAAACTGGTTCAATTTTTCAAGGTCCAGGTTCGTGGTCGTCAATGGTTAGCACCCAACTTGCTGAAAATGTGCTAAATGTAAACATGCAATCAAAATTGAATTATTACGAAGAAACGAAGGGTGCGTTTTTACATGTTGAGATTGAAAAGTTAAATTCTTCGATTACAAATGAGTTGGCAATTGTGGGGTATATCATTGAAGATTCATTGGTTGGCGACCAAAAAATGAGTGATAATTCACACAACCAAAACTATATTCACAGAGACATTCACAGAGGAAACTTGAACAATCAAGCTTTTGGTCGCGTGTTAAAAACAAGTGATGTCATCAACGGAAAATATTATATCAATTATAGCTTTGTTGTTCCAAATCAATTAGATGGAGTTTACAATCCAGAAAATATGCATGTGTTGATTTATGTTTACGACATGGAAACATTTGAAATTTACCAAGTCATTAAGCAGAAAATAATCAATTAAACGTAACTTTGGGAAATAGCAAGTTACTATGGCACTTAAACAGCAATTAGCACAACGTCTCGAACAACGTTTATCGCCACAACAAATCCAGTTGATGAAATTGTTGCAGGTTCCGACTATGGAATTAGATCAACGCATCAAACAAGAAATCGAAGAAAATCCTGCATTAGAAGAAGGAACTGATCAAGAAGAAGACGATTTCGACAACACAGATGATGAATTTGATGACGACACAGATAGCGACGACGATTTTGACTTGTCTGATTACCTCGACGACGATTCTGCCGACTATAAAACACAAGCGAATAATTCATCTAAAGACGACGAAGAACGCGTAATTCCACTTTCAGGAGAACAATCGTTTCAAGAAAAGTTGACTGAGCAATTACATCTTTTAGACTTAGACGACAAACAGTTTCTTATCGCCGATATTTTAATTGGAAACCTAGATGAATCGGGTTATTTGAATCGCGATTTAGAAGCAATTGTCGATGATTTGGCGTTTTCAATGAACGTTGAAGCAACCGAAGAAGAAGTCGCAGTTATTTTAAGCCTAATTCAAGAATTAGACCCTGCTGGCGTTGGTGCTCGTAATCTACAAGAATGTTTGTTGCTTCAAATTAAAAGAAAGCAAGATGGCGATATCGTTCGCTATACCGCAAAAAAAATACTAGAAGATTTCTTTGATGAATTTACAAAGAAACATTACGATAAAATTGCCAAAAAACTAGAGATTGAAGACGAAGATTTAAAAGAAGCAATCGACGAAATTCTACGTCTCAACCCAAAACCGGGAGGCTCCATGCGAGAATCAGCTAAGAATTATCAGCAAATAATTCCCGATTTTATGTTGTTCGAAAACGAGGGAAGACTTGAACTTTCCTTGAATAGTAGAAACGCACCAGAATTAAAAGTTAGTAAAGAATACGAGGCAATGCTTCGTTCGTATGCTGAAGGAGCAAAATCTTCAAAATCTGATAAAGATGCATTAACTTTTGTGCGTCAAAAATTAGACAGTGCAAAATGGTTTATTGATGCAATTAAACAACGTCAACAAACGCTTTTGCTTACGATGGATGCGATCATGAATTATCAACATCCCTATTTTTTGACGGGTGATGAAACCAAATTGCGCCCAATGATTTTGAAAGATATTGCCGACATTGTCGAATTAGATATTTCTACAATTTCTCGTGTTGCAAATAGCAAATATGTTCAAACTAATTTTGGAATCTTTCCGTTGAAATATTTCTTTTCTGAATCGCTTTCAACGGATAGTGGTGAAGAAGTTTCAACGCGTGAGGTGAAGAAAATTTTATCCGAAGCTATCGAAGCAGAAGACAAAAGAAATCCGCTTACAGACGAAAAATTAATGGATTTATTGAATGAAAGAGGTTACAATATCGCTCGAAGAACGGTTGCAAAATACCGCGAACAATTAAATATTCCTGTTGCACGTATGCGTAAAGAACTAAAATGAGAGCCATTTTTGCACACTTTTTCTCTTGGGTTTTCTTGCCTTTGTTAATGCCAGTTTATGGTTTGTACCTAACCCTGTTTTTGGAATCACAACAAAAAGTTTTGCGAGAGCTTGGCATGTATGAGTTACCAATTGATTTGAAATGGCAATTGTTTTATATTTTCACGATTTTCAGTGCGCTTTTACCTGGGATTTCATTTGTGGCTTTGCATAAAAAGAAAGTTATTTCTACAATCGATATGGAAAACCAACGTGAGCGAAATATTCCTTTGCTTGTAATGTTTGCGCATTGTTTGGTTTTGTTTGCCATCTTTTTGTACAAAGCACCTGACAATATTTTACCAAAGTATTTCTATGCTTTACCACTTTCCGGAGGCATTGTTACCGCTTGTTTTATGTACATCAATCGCTGGATTAAAATTTCAATGCACGCTGGCGGAGCAGGAATTTTAGTAGGTTATTTAATTGCTTTCATTCTTGAACATAATTTTTTCCCTTTTTGGTTATTAATTGCAGCGGTTTTTGCTTCTGGGTTAACAATCGCTTCACGACTTTACCTTAACAAACACCGTCCAATTGAAGTTTATACAGGTTGGTCGCTTGCGCTATTGATTACCTTTTTGTGTAATTTTTTCTATCCAGTAGGTTGAGAATTTGCTGTTTGATTTTACTTTTTTAAACTTCGTTTTTCAAAACATTTCAACCTTTAACTTGTCTTTCTGAGTATGAAAGGTACGAAAAAACAACACCTTCCCTCTAAAATTTGTCTGGTTTGTCAACGTCCTTTTACGTGGCGCAAAAAATGGGAAAAAGAGTGGGAAAACGTAAAATATTGCAGTGATAGATGTAGAAAAGATAAATCCAATTTGAACTCTTTATAAGACCGTTGCAAAACCCGCTACTTGTCGTTACTCTAAAAATTTAAAATCCTCATTTACAAAGGTAAACTCCGGGTTTAAATTTTTAGAAAGCCTAAATTAGGGTCTGCTGAAAAAGTCAGAAATGAGCCAGATTCTAGACGCAGTCAATGAAGATGTATATTAATACTTCGATTTGACTGCAACGAAGAAGATGGTTTATTTCTGTCTAACAAAATAATATCATCTTTGATGCAAGGAAATTTCTAAAAACAACTCAAAAACCTTGCATCTAAGAGAATATTTATCACCTAAACATAAGATAAAATAAAGGTTTTGTGTTTTTCAGCAGACCCTAATTACACAGAACAATTAAAACTCATTTTACCACCGTTTATGATAGACTACTTTGAGTCTTAAATATTAATTAAACATCTCAATTTTAATATTTTAGTAATATTTAAAGATAATGACTTTTTATCTTTCATAGGCTTCAATAAATAGACCATCTTTGATTAAGATTAAATCAAAATCAAATTCATTTTCAGATTCATAAATAATTTTAAAGCTAATATTATTGCTAAGTGTGATTTTTATTCCAAAATGAATGTCTCTGAATTTTGAATATAATTTTGAAATATTTATTATTTCAACATCTAATCTATTTTGCCAAAACAAATCACTTGATACATCAATGAAAAGGTTGTTCTTTTCTTCAAAAATGATTTTATCGATTTTAATTGAAAAGTTTTCTGAATCTGGACTAAATAAATAAAAATCTCCATTCGATAATTCAATAATTATTTCCCCATCAGACTCTTGAAGCCGCTTTTCAACTGGAATTTCGTCATTTTGTCTATTGCTAAAATTTCTAAAACATTTTTTTATTTTAGAACCAATACACATATTAAAATCTAAGAAACCATTTTCCATATCTTAATAATTTCAAGCATTCAATGTAAATGTAACCATTGCTTTTCAATGTGATACTAAAAATGGATGAGGTGTAGAAAGAATGTTTTAATTGTGGGATTGTTTTATGGCTTTGGAGTAGACTCAATTTAATAAACCGTTATTCTTTCGAAGGTAAGGTTTTAAGTTTTATATGTAGTAGCATCACTAATAAACTTCTATCCCAGTTTGCATTTTATCGTTAAGAATATCATATTTACCTCCAAAATTATTTTTATAATTTGTTGTATCAATGAATTTAACATAAATAAATTCAACACATTCTTTATAATCTCTTATATGAGAATACGATTTTGCTATGTCAATGGCTTTTTTTTTCATACTTTCATTTGAGTCTGTCGAATTCTTTTCTTTTACATAATATACATATATTTTAAATGAACTATCACCACAATCAGGAATACCATTCATTATTATTCCTTTAAATAGTACTATATTATATGGATAAACTTTTTCAATACTATCATTCCATTTTTTTTCTACTTCAGTTTCTATCATTGGTACTGGACCTGAACAACTTAATTGCAGTAAGAAGAATACATAAAAAAGCAATCTAGTTTGATTTTTCATATCATTAAAAACATAAACTTTACTTGTTTTCATTTTTTTTTACTCTTTGTTATTTCAATCTAAAAAACCATTTCAAGCATTCTTTGTAAATGTAACTATTGCTTTTCAATGTGATACCAAAAATGAAAGAGATTATAGGAATTGTTCAGTTACAAATCATTAACTTTACTTTTAAAATTAATAAACAATAATAAAATGAGAGTTTTGTTAGACATAAAAGACAGTAATGCATTGCATTTATTAGAAGTTTTAAAAAGTTTACCTTATGTAAAAACTAAAACAATTTCAGATGAAAAGGCATTGTTGATGGAAGATATCAAATAAGCTGATGAAGAATTGAATCTTATAAAAGCAGGGAAGTTAAAAGGATGTAATGTTGAAGATCTTCTAAATGATTTATAGAATTAAAACTATTTCTTGGTTTGAAAAAAAACTGTAAGATATAGATTAAGTTAACGTCTAGTCATTTGATATTCTTCTTTGGCTAAAAAACATAAAAAAATTAAAACGATTTAAAAATGGAAACGGTATTAGTACAAATCAACAATAACAAGGCATACAGACTTTTAGAAGACTTGGAAGATTTAAACATTATCAAAGTGCTAAAAAAGAGTATTCAACCACAACAAAAACTTTCTGAAAAGTATGCCGGAAAACTACCTTCTGATGTAGCTGATGAACTTCAAAATTATGTAAATCAAAGCCGCAACGAATGGAACAACCGCAGTATTTAATTGACACAAATGCCGTTATTGATTATCTCGGTAATAAACTTCCTATTTCAGGTATTGATTTTATGAATTCTGTTGTGGATGCAGTTCCTAATGTATCGGTTGTCACAAAAATTGAAATTCTTGGTTATAATGCTTCTGAACAACATTATACAATTCTTAATAGCTTCATCAATGATGCCACTGTATTAGATTTAAACGAAAAAGTGGTGGAAGCAACAATAGATATTCGTAAAAAACATAAAACTAAACTACCTGATGCAATCATTGCTGCGACCGCTTTGGTATATGACTTAGTGGTTATTACACGCAACACTTCTGATTTTAAAAACATTGAGGGTTTAAAAGTTCTAGACCCGCATAGTTTGTAATATAACAAGCCAATCATATTCTACATTTATAAAAGCTAGAATAACACACGGAAAACAATCGGTATAATTTCTTGTTACAGCTTTGAACGCATTGGCGGTGATGTTCCAAATCTTTCTATCAGAAATAACTGCGTTTACGTTACCCAAATAGTTGGTTATTTCGTAGGCGATGTTTCCGAGGGTGTTTTGTTGCACATCGGGAAGAACGTTGGGCGAAGTACCGTTTTCGTACAAACGCTTGTCAATGCGGCGCATACCGAGGCGCGAAGCTCCGTAGAGGTGTTGTTCGGTGAGGGTGGCGCTATACATTAATAAAACTAGTTGGTCTTTTTTTTATTCATGAGGAATTACCTCTGAACAATTTATTGAATCTAGATTTTTCAGAACAATATTAGTAAAATTTGCTTCTTCAATCGCTTTTGCTAATCGGTCTGAAACAAAGTCATCAGTAAGTGACGAAACAAAATCGTAATCGTAAATTTCAGCTTTATTAAAGCTTATTCTTGATAATCTTATAGAGCTGACTGAGCCTAAATAATGTGATTCATCCTTAAATTTAAAACAGATTTCATTACTATTGATATCTCTTTGGAGTGGTTTATAAAAAAATGTATTACTCCTGTCAACTTCTTTATTTAAAATTGGTTGCTGTATAAGGAAATATTTTTCTTGAATTTTTTCATTATTCCTATAAACAAAAACCTCTTTGAAAACTATGTGCTCATTCAGCTTAAATTTTTGCAATAAATTAATGAAATTTGCAGAGAATATTCCTATAATATGAATGTAAGGTGAGTGAGACAAAAAATCAGTAATTTTAGCTTGCTTTTTTAAGTTAAAGTTTAGTTCAGATTCATATTTTGACAAATTGTCAATTTTTAAATCAGGCCATCCACTTTTTGGCCATAAAAATTTCTTTAGGGTTGAGTCGTTTTGATTTTTATCAGATAAAACAATTTGACTTCCACCATCTCTAACTCCTATTACTTTGGGCTCGGCGGATGAATCTAAAATATATTTAAACATAAATTACACTTTTTTTTAATTCTTCTTAAATCCTTTCTTAAGGTCTTTTTTTAGAAGCTCTTTAATTTTTTCTTTTCCAATAAAGACCTCATTATATTCTGAATTTACATCATAAATAAACCCTGCCTGTATAGAATTTATGATTTTCTGATCTTTATTATTTTTAAACAGGCTATAATAATCAATTTTATGAAATCTTTCTTTTTGGCTAGTATTTACTGTCAAAATACATATGACATTTATTCCTTCCATTGGAGCGTTGTTATAATATCCTTCACACAAAAGGTACTTGCAATCTTGATTTTCTAGATTTAAATTTTTTCTCATTGAAACAATGAATTGAACAGAATCTTCAGAAATAATTTGAAATCTTTCACCGATCATTTCCATTTTACAACTATTTAAATTGTCGATTTGACAATAAGTTTTGTTAAAGCAAAAAAACAGAATAAAATAAATTTTAAAGAAGTTTTTCATTTCGGATTAATTTAGTATGAACTTTAGAAGAAGTAATTTTTATTGATTTTTACCACAGTCACTAGATTTCCTAGTATCTACCCCCATTCTTTGCCAGATTCCCAGCGTGGCTCCTCTTCCCCATTCCCAGCAATTTAAACCATCTATACCAACTTGTTGTATTCTATTGGAAATATAAGTTGTTTCTTCTGCATTTGTCATATTTTGACTTACAGTCTCAGTTAATGGCTTTAAGTTACTACTATTTACCAATTGTGAATTAACTTTGCCTATTATTGGTTTAAAACTACCATCTGGAGGAGCCCAGCCTTGAATATGAAAGTGGTGATTGTGATCTACTGCCGCAGCAGAATTATCTAATAATGGTCTTTTAAAGTCACCATCCAGAGAGATAACACTCCAAGGCCCATCCTGGTTAAACCCAAACTCCCTATATCTATTAGCCAACTCATTACTTTTCAATATGTTAACATTGTTATTTTCTGATCTAGGTTGAACATTAAGTGGTGTTTTATCATCTCCAATGTACTGAACGTCAACACATGCTTTTTTTGATGGATGACTAGAGTGTGTCCAATCAGAAGTCATAAATTGATTTATTTTTACTTTTCTTGAATTATCCCTACTAAACATATATGTTGCCGCTAAAAAACCAGCTGCAGCATCGCCTGGAAGATATTTTCTATCATTATATGTAACTTGTTTATAAAAATCTGTGTTTTGAGGCATTTCTACCATTCCAGTATTTGTTTTTATTAATTTATCGCCAAGTATTACTGTTGTACCATCACAATGATGAAAATAGTATGTATTGGTAGGGTCATCATTTTTCTCTATCGACATTACTCCATCTTCCCAAATATGAATATTATCTTGACTTTTTAATCCCAACGGATCAGTAAAATAAATCGGATTATTATCAAACGCACAATAAGGGCTTTGCCATGGAAACTGCGCCTTCAACGGGTCCAAACTCAGCCATCTCCCTAACCTCGGGTCATATTGCCTAAACTCGGTCGTGTAAGAATTGCCTTCATTTTCCTTGACTTCATTGTCTTTTTCCATACCGTTGTACCCATATCGATACGTTCCCACAGAGGTTCTACTCGAAATCTCCATGCCGAATGGAAAATAATCGGTATAATTTTTCGGTACTGCTTTGAACGCATTGGCGGTGGTGTTCCAAATCTTTCTATCAGAAATAACTACGTTTACGTTACCGAGGTAATTGGTGATTTCGTAGGAAGTTTCTCCTAAAGTGTTTTGGACAACGTCTGGGATAAGGTAAGGCGATGTGCCGTTTTCGTAAAGTCGGGTATCTGTATTTATCGTTCCTATTCTAGAAGCACCGTAGATGGGTTGATCA
>VEQH01000052.1 GCA_018883325.1 Flavobacteriales bacterium
TGCGACTAATCAAACAACCAGGAGGATTCAGAATTATGGTAAGTGTTGAGACAAATCCAGCACTTCCATTGCTACCTACAATTCCTATTTCTGACTCATTTGAGCTACGATTTATGGTAAAGATTAAAGATGAATATTTTGCAAATTACACTGATTTGCCTTTTGAATCCAACAGAACATATTTATTTACGAATATTAGTCCATATTCAGGCTTCCCATTAATTCCATTGATGCCTGCACCAGAACCCACACCTGACCCATTACCTGACCCACCAAATCCACCAACTCTTCCAAACATTGATGATACATTTTTGGCTAATCATGACGAAACAGAAGAGCTACTAAAAGATATTTCTTTAGCAGAACAAATTGGTTTGTTAGGAATATTCAAAATTATAATTACCAATGGAAGTACAGATTATGATATTCTTACCGCCGACAAAGAAATAAAAAATGACTTTGTTACATTTTTAGTTCATATCCTAAACCTAAAGCGTTTTTGGAAATACAAAAAAATCAACACAAATGAAGTATTCGTAACAAACAATAAACAGCCGCTTGTTAAGTATGGGTACATCGAATTGGAAGGAAGCGATTTTAACCCAGTACAAATACCCCCTGACCTCAGTCCCAATCCACCATACTGCTATCCCAATGCAGATGTCATTTCAATTGAGAAGGATGGTGCAGACATTTATTCAGTAATTTTTATCTAACACAATAAACTATGGCTTACAAAACACCAGGCGTATACGTAGAGGAGATTTCAACTCTCCCACCATCCGTCGCAGAAGTAGCAACCGCGATACCGGCGTTTATCGGGTATACAGAAAAACCAGGACAGATTGCAGATGGACTTCCTGTTCCTGTACGTATTTCTTCCATGTTGGAATATGAAAGAATCTTTGGTTCTGCACAAAATCAGGCAGGTATAGGCGTTACAGTGATCGGGCCGTCGATTACAGTGACTCCGCCGACATCAACTACCTTTAAAATGTATTATTCCTTGCAATTGTTTTTTGCAAATGGCGGTGGACCGTGCTATGTTACGAGTGTAGGAACTTACAGCGTTGGTACAGTAACGTTAACTGCCCTGCAAGGTGGATTGAAGGCAATTGAAAAAGAAGATGAACCTACCCTGTTGCTCTTTCCAGATGCTACTTCTTTGTCGTCAGAGCCGGATTTTTATGTAATTTATCAAGACGCACTGACGCAGTGTAACAAGTTACAAGACAGGTTTACAATCATGGATACTTATACAGATGCCGCTATGAACGGTTCAGGAACTGATCCAGTTAAAAAGTTAAGGAATGAAATGAACCAAAGTACAGAGTACCTGAAATATGGCGCGGCTTATTATCCTTTTGTTGATACAACTCTTGATTATAAATATGCAGATTCAGCAGTAAATGTTACGATTACTGAAACATTAGATTATGCTGGTCAGGCAACAATTATCTCTGATTCTGTAGATGCTTCAAATGTAATTATGTTGAATGGTGCTTTGGCAGGACTTCAAACTTTAGTAGATGATGGAAGTGACCCAATTGCAGCTTTACTCATGTCTCAGGTGTTGTCTAATGTTACTTCTATCAGAGGACAGTTCATGTCAATCAGTGATTCTGCTCTTCAAATGGTAACAGTTGCTAGAACAGCTGTAAACAATGCTCCTGACCCAACAAACGCGGATGTTTCTGCGGTAACAGATGCTGCCAATGAATTGGTTACGTGGATAAACAATAACCTCGGAACACCAATAACTCAACTAGGTACGCTAATCTCAACATTGAACGGAACGGATGATCAAACTGCAGTAAGTGGGGCAATCGACAATGTGGAGGTGATTGCCGCTGACCTTTCTACAGCCATTGGAATAGCAAAAGGTGCTTTAGGTAAAATTGATATACTTATCAACAAACTGGAGGTTATCTCAGATGGAGATCTTGTTTCGGTAACGCTTGCTGAGCTTGCAGTTTCCAATAATATCCTCTACAACCAGGTAATTGCAGCCATTGCTTCAGTTCCAATCAAATTACCACCAAGTTCAGGTGTTGCAGGAGTTTATGCCCGTGTTGACGCAAACAGTGGTGTTTGGTCAGCACCGGCAAATACTAACCTTAATTACGTTATTAATCCAACTTACAAAGTAGATAATAAACAGCAGGAAGACATGAATGTTAGCGTTACGGGAAAATCGGTAAACGCGATTCGCACTTTTACAGGTCGTGGAATCCTGATTTGGGGAGCTAGAACTTTGGACGGAAATAGTAACGAATGGCGTTATGTTCCTGTAAGAAGATTTTTCAATTTCGCTGAAGAATCAATCAAGAAAGCTACAGAAGCTTTTGTTTTCCAGTCAAATGATGCCAATACATGGGTTAAGGTACGTGGAATGATTGAATCATTTTTAACGCAGCAATGGAAAGCTGGTGCCTTGACTGGCGCTAAAACCGAACAAGCCTTTTATGTCAGTATAGGTCTGGGTCAAACAATGACCGCTCAAGATATTCTTGAAGGAAGAATGATTGTTGAAATTGGGATGGCAGTTGTAAGACCTGCCGAGTTCATTGTCTTGAGATTTACGCACATGATGCAAGAAGCATAATTTAATTTACTTAAAAAATAATATATGAGTACATATCCACTACCTAAGTTTCACTTTTCTGTGAATTGGTTAGGAACAGAAATAGGTTTTACCGAAATTACCGGTTTAGATATTGAAAGAGAAGTCATTGAATATCGTCAAGGGGCAAGTCCAGATTATAGCAAGATTAAGATGCCAGGATTGAAAAAGTTCTCAAACATTACAATGAAAAGAGGAACTTTTAGAGGAAATAATGAATATTTTAATTGGTTTACCGCAGTTCAATTGGAAACAGTGGGTAGAGCTAACATTACAATTTCATTACTCGATGAATTTCATCAGCCAGTAGTTGTCTGGAATGTTCAGAATGCATGGCCAATCAAAATTCAATCAGGTGATTTAAAGGCTGATGGAAACGAGGTAATGATACAGTCTATGGAGATTGTTCATGAAGGTTTAGTGATTCTCAATAATGGCTAATATAACCAACTACTATCCACCCGTTGGGTTCTATTTCGGTGTCTCCATCAATGGCTTTAATGATACAATTGATGCTGAATTTCAGAGCGTTTCTGGATTGTCAGTAGATATTGAAACAGAAGAGTATGCTGAAGGAGGTGAAAACCGTTTTAAGCATAAACTTCCTGTCAGGACCAAGTTTCCCAACTTGGTCCTGAAAAGGGGATTGGTTGTAAAGGATTCGAGTTTGTTGAAATGGTGTAATAATGCAATAAAGAACTTCCAATTTGAAAAAAGACAGATAATAGTTAGTCTTTATACAAATTCAATTCCTTTTTCATTATCCATTCCAAATGTTCCTAATAATATTATTGGGAATACGAAAGGCTCTAATAAAAATTCAAAATCACCTGCAAAAGCATTGATGACTTGGACGATCGAAGGTTGTTTTCCTATAAAATGGTCAGTTGATGACTTTAACGCTACAGAAAGTAAAATTGTTATTGAATCGATTGAATTGGCCTACAGTTATTTTACAGTTAATAATGAAAATAAGTAAATTGAAATAAAATGCCATTAGAAATCAAAGAGATGATCCTAGAGATCAGTGTTTCAGAAGAAAAGGGTTTTTCAGAGACAACTGAGAAAATTGGACAAGAAACTGTAAAAGATTATATCGAACAGGTCCTGACAATTATTGACAATAGAAAGGAACGTTAAAAAACTGGATTTATGGCAGAAACAAACAATGGTTCACTTAGTAAGTTACAGATCAAAGCATATTCAGATCCCGAATTTCAAAATGAAGTTACGAATTTACCTGGTGGAAATGATTTTGTTACTTTGGTTAATCCAGAGAAGTATTCTTCTGTTTTCAAAGTTGGATATAACAATGACCAGCCACAGGGATCTAGTAAAATAGATTTAAAGTATACACGGACACTTCCTGAGGATTTGGAACTGGAATTTTTGTTTGACCGCACAGGAATCTTCAAGGATTATCCAGAAACAAATTTAACTTCCAGTTTAGAAAATAATAATAATGCAAAAACAGCCAAAGAAACGGGAGTAGACGCTGATTTAGTGAAATTCAAGGCCATTGTCTTGAATTACAATGGTACAGAACACAAACCCAATTACCTGAAGATTATTTGGGGAAGTCTACTTTTTGAAGGTGTTTTGACTGATTTGAATGTTGAATACAAACTTTTTGGTTCAGATGGTAAGCCTTTGCGTGCCATTGCAAAGGCAAAGTTTAAAACTTTTACAGCAGCTGCGAAGCAAATTGCAGAAGAAAATAAAAATTCACCTGATCTAACACACGCTCGTGTTGTTATTGAAGGGGACACTTTGCCGTTGATGACTTCTCGAGTTTACGGGGATTCAAAATATTATCTTGAGGTTGCAAGGGTTAACAAATTGACTTCTTTCAGAAAACTAGTCGCTGGACAGCAAATTATATTTCCACCAATTCAAAAACCATCTTAGAAATGGATAACAGTGTTGCCATAAAAACGAGCAAGGAAAGTGATCTGGTCACTTACAAGATCTTGGTGGAAGGGACGGAAATTCCCTTGACTTATCAGATTTTCTCAATTGTAGTGACTAAAGAAGTTAACAGGCTTCCGACTGCGACAATCGTGATTATCGATGGTGACGCTTCGAAAGCAGATTTTCCAGTTTCAAATGAAGATTACCTCATACCTGGAAAGAAAATTGAAATTACAGCAGGTTACCATTCTGATGAAGCAACGATTTTCAAAGGAATCGTTATCAAAAATAGCATTAAGGTACGCACTAATACTTCTTTCCTTACGATAGAATGTAGGGATGAAGCAGTGAAAATGACGATTGGTAGAAAAAGTAAATACTTCTATGATAGCAAGGACAGCGTTGTATTCAAAGACATAATTGATCTTTATTCACTTGAAAATGAAATTGAAGATACAAATTATGAACACAAAGAACTTGTACAGTTCAATGCGTCCGACTGGGATTTTATTGTTTCAAGGGCACAAGCAAATGGAAAGCTTTGTTTTGTTGATGATGGCAAGATAACCATAGCAAAGCCCGATTTGAAACAAGCTTCGCTACAAACAGTTGCATTTGGAAGCACGATTCTCGATTTTGACGCAGAAATTGATGCGAGAAATCAGTTCAATAAGGTTTCGTCCTACAGCTGGAACCAAGGAGAACAGGAAATTGTAGAAATTGAAGCTAATGACCCAGATGTTTCGTTGAACGGAAACTTTACTGTACAAAGCTTAGCTGATGTAATTGGGCTAAAAAATTATGAATTAAAGCATGGAGGAAATCTCAATGTAAAAGAATCACAAGATTGGGCTGATTCAACTTTGCTTTATCAGCAATTATCTAAAGTTAGGGGAAGAGTAAGGTTTCAAGGCATTCCGACTGTAAAACCTGGTAAGATATTGAACTTACAAGGTTTGGGAAATCGCTTTAATGGTAATATTTATGTTACTGGGGTTTTTCATTCAATTGCTGAAGGAAATTGGACAGTGGATGTACAGTTTGGAATGAATCCAGTTTGGTTTTCTGAAACTTATGATATAAATGCTTTACCTGCTTCTGGTTTATTGCCAGCAGCTAAAGGATTACAGTTTGGTGTTGTTACACAATTACAAGACGATCCAGATGGAGAAGATAGGATTTTGGTGACTTTGCCAATTGTAAGTGAAACAGAACAAGGAATTTGGTGTCGACTAGCACTTTTGGATGCTGGAGATAATCGTGGATCTATTTTCAGACCAGATGTTGGTGATGAAGTTGTAATCGGTTTTATCAACGAAGATCCAAATAATGCAGTAGTGTTGGGAATGCTCAATAGCAGCGCAAAACCTGCTCCTATTCCAGCAGAAGATGACAATAATATTAAAGGATTTTTTACCCGTAGTGAAATGAAATTTGTCTTTGACGACAAAAAGAAATCCATGACTATGGAAACACCATCTGGAAAGATTATCACTTTGGATGAAGATGCTGGTGTAATCAAATTGGAAGACGAAAATAAGAACATTTTGACGATGGATAGTAGTGGGATTGTAATCGAAAGTGCAGGAAATATAGAATTGAAATCAAAAGGTGATTTAACGCTGGAAGGACTAAATGTCAATTTTAAAGCGAGCGCTCAACTCAAAGCAGAAGGTACTGCAGGAATTGAAGTTTCTTCCAATGCAATTGCAGTACTTAAAGGATCACTTGTACAAATAAATTAATTAAAAGAAACATGGGACTACCCGCAGCAAGAATAACGGATATGCATGTTTGTCCTTTAGTAACTGGAACTGTTCCACATGCTGGAGGACCAATCATGCCTCCTGGTGCACCAACTGTTTTAATAGGTGGATTGCCAGCGGCAAGGGTAGGGGACCTTGCAATATGTACAGGACCTCCAGATTCATTGACTATGGGTTCTGGAACGGTATTGATAGGAGGATTACCTGCTGTAAGAATGGGAGATTCAACTGCTCATGGAGGTGTAGTAGTAGCCGGGTTGGCAACAGTACTAATTGGATAAACGAAACACATGGATTATAATGATGCATTTTTAGGAACAGGTTGGAGTTTTCCTCCTGAATTCAACAAAGGCTCCAAATTGGTTTTGATGCGATCTGGAGCGGAGGATATTAAAGAAAGTCTGGCGGTGATAATAACAACGAGACTTGGCGAGCGAATTATGGAACCAAAGTTTGGGTGTAATCTGGAGGAAGTACTCTTTAAGCCATTAGACCTGACAATGAAAACATATGCATCAGATTTAATTCGTTCAGCCATACTGTATTTTGAACCTCGGATCAATCTGAATTCGGTTGATCTTAGTAAAAGTGATGATTTGAATGGAGTCCTGTACATAGAACTGGATTATACTATTCGTTCAACTAACTCAAGAATGAACATGGTATATCCTTACTACAGATCTGAAGGAACAAGTTTATAATAATATAATAGCTTTTAAAGCATGAGCGACTGCAACGAAATAACAAGCGTACTTAAAAGAGGAGGGACCGATCAAGGAGACAGGAATCTGCCTTCATTGAATCCTGATTCGATTAAACTGCAAGGATTTGGAATCGAAGAATGGATGCAATTTGCGTACAACTTTGCTGATGATGTCAAATTTTTTAATACAAATAACATTCAGGATGGTGATTGGAAAGCTTTTTTCAAGAATGATACTGAATTAAAAGAGTTGCTTGAGACTTACCAGCTCTCTAATAAGTTGACTCCCCACTTAACATTATTTATTTGCTTTTTAAGGTTACTGGAGATTTCAAGCAATCATTTCAACTCGCTTTCCAAAAAGCATCTTGACTTTTATTATTCTGAGGTTCTCCAAATTTCAAAACTACCGGAGCAAGGTGATAAAGTTCACATTCTTTTCGAACTTGCAAAGAATATTGCCAATGCACAAATGCCAGTGGGTACTGAATTGGATGGAGAGAGAGATGCGGTGGGTAAAAAACGTACTTATGAATTGATAGATGAAATTGTTGTAAATAAAGCGAAAGTTGCTCAATTCAAGAATATCTACAATGATCCAAAAAATCAAATTGCTTGGACTTACCCTATTAAAGGAGCACCTGTTGCAAATTCATATAATGGTGCTGGGGAAAAATTTCCTGGAGATGATACTTCCTGGAGACCTTTTGGATATAATCACATCGAAACTGGAGCACCCTCTTTACCAGACGCAAAATTGGGTTTTGCAGTAGCATCATCAACCTTAGCATTGTCAGAAGGAACACGAAATATAGTTGTTGAGGCTAGATTCAATTTTGGTATGTTACCCATTCTTACTCAACAAGCTTTAATTAATAATGTCCAAGTTTTTTATACTGGAGAAAAAGGATGGGTCGGACCAGTTCAGCTTTCTTCTGTCTCGACAACAATCCGTGAATCTGCTTCAATTTCAAATACATTCAATACTGGGTTTGTTGCTCAGGACAACACAGGGAATGTGCAAAGATTAACACTTGTTACAACCTTACAACCTGAAATGGAAGCTGTAACATCTTATAACAAGGCTATTCATGGTGAACAATTCAAAACAACAGAACCAGTTTTCCGATTTCTAGTTAAAACAGACAATTTGGATGGTTTTAATGTTTACAAACGTATTTCTTCAGCTCTTCTTTTGCTTAAAATAAAAGTAGGGGTTTTAGGAATGAAGAAAATGGTACTTCAAGGTGATACAGGTCCTATAAATATAACAAAGCCCTTTTATCCTTTTACTACTATTCCGGTTAAAGGGTCGAGT
This sequence comes from Flavobacteriales bacterium, assembly GCA_018883325.1. Lineage (GTDB taxonomy): Bacteria > Bacteroidota > Bacteroidia > Flavobacteriales_D > Crocinitomicaceae > UBA952. Next base: position 8,322 of record VEQH01000052.1, read on the forward strand.
TTTTCAGTTTACAATGAGGAGATTTTCAGTAAAAAGTGGAATTTTATCAATGTAAATTTGAAATGGAAGGATACTCCTGCAAGTTTTAATGGACTTTATCGTGCTTATGACCAAAATTTCCTTGACACAGTGGCAGGGGATTGGTTCGAAAAAATTTCAGCACAACCTTCAATTCCACTTACCAATCCTGGTCCAATAGGTTTCTTGAATTATGCTGCATTCCAAATACAATTACAATTTCCTTTTCAACTCGGACAATTTACCCCTTCAACTCCTCAACCTCCTCAACCAGCACCATTATCACAAAGAGGTTATTATCTAAAGTATAATAGTATAGTTACTAATAATAATTATTTTAAAGCTTCGGTTGAGGTAAGGAACAATGATCAATGGATGCCTGCGCAACCTTCAAGTTCTAACACAATAACACTTTTTAAGCAGGTTGCTGGACAAACTGGATTTTATACTGATTTTAACACATCAAATATCAGTAATGGCAAAACTGGTCCATTGCGACTGTCATTAAATCAATCTTTTCTGCATGAATTGTATCCAAAGATTTATGCATTAGCACTTTCATGTACATCAAAAGAAGTTCTTATCCCAAATCAGCCTTATACACCTTTTGTAGAGGAACTGACTGTTGAATACTCAGCAGAGGCACTTGTTACCGTCTTGAATCCAAATCCTGAACAGTATTTTAATCAACGTTCTATTCAACTTTTCCATGAACATCCTTATGGACAAGTAGAAGAACATCAATATTTAAAACTGTCAGCTCCTGTTCAGGTTTCGAATACGATTTCTCTCGCCCCATATTATGGTAGCGGAGGTGAATTATATATCGGACTTGAAGATGTTGAAAATCTACAACAAATTTCTTTACTGATCCAAATATTGGAGGGTACAGAAAACCCTTTAACCGACTCATTCACATCTATAGATCGAATTGATTGGGATATACTTTGCTCTAACTTCTGGAAACCAATTGTCTCTCCACTTATGCTTGTTAACCAAGTGGATAATTTCCTGAAAACAGGAATTGTAAAATTTGTTGTTCCTAAAGAAGCAACATCTGACAATACATTACTTCCTTCTGGACTTTTTTGGGTGAGAGCAAGAATGAACAAAAAATACGATGCTGTTTGTCGTGTTTTGAGTATTGATGCTCAAGCTGTGACAGCAGAATTTGACAACAAAGGAAATGATCTTTCACACCTAGAAAAAGGAATTTCAGCAAATACAATCAGTAAGTTAGTGGATCGCAGTTCACTGATTAAGAAAGTTGTTCAACCTTACAATTCGTTTGGAGGGAAACCAATTGAAAGTGATTTCGAATATTACAGAAGAGTAAGTGAACGCTTGAGACATAAAAACCGTGCAATTACTTTATGGGATTATGAAAAACTCACATTGCAGCAATTTCCAGAATTGTATAAGGTTAAATGCCTAAACCACACTTGTGAATGTTCTTTTGTTTCAGGAGGAAATGTGACCCTTGTAGTAATTCCTGATACAAAGCGTAAGAATGTGTTTGACAATTTTCAACCGCGTGTAAGCAAAGCCTTATTGAACCAAATTGAAAATTATTTGAGCCAATTGAACTCATTGCATGTCAAAACACATGTAATCAATCCAGAATACGAAGAAGTGCAGGTAAAATTGAAAGTTAAATTCTATGAAGGTCTTGATATTCCATTTCACATTGAAAAACTAAATAGTGATATTATAAGATACCTTTCTCCATGGGCATATGAAACCAAAGAAGAAATCCAGTTTGGGGTAACTCTTTATCGAACGATGGTAATCGATTATCTTGAAAAATTGGATTATGTAGATTACTTACAAGATGTAAAGCTTGTTAAAAATGGTGATGAGACACTCAGACAATGTTCACCATCCAGCCCAAAAGGTATTTTGGTTTCTGCTAAAAAACATGACATTTCCACGGAAATTATTGTATGTACATCAACCTTTAATTTATCTACTGAAACATGTTAGACATCAAAAATTCCATATCCATACCCAAAGACGTTTCCACTAAAAATGATTTGGATTATCAATTCTTAAAACAAAAGGGAATTGAATATATCGAATCTATGGGTGGCGGATTATGGACGGACTATAATGAACACGATCCAGGTGTTACTATGCTTGAAATGCTTGCCTATGCAATTACGGATCTAGGCAATAGGATAAATCTTCCTATGCAAGATTTACTGAGTTCCAAGAACAGCACAAACTTTGGAGGTCAATTTTATCAAGCAGCTGACATTTTAAGTTCGAGAGCAGTAACAGCTTTAGATTATAGAAAAATATTTTTAGATATTCCAAAAGTTCGAAATTGTTGGATTTTACCATATCAAAGGACCGTGTATGTAAATTGTAAAGACAGTAAATTGTCATACAATCCAGATGCGTTTTCAGCTCTTCCGCCAGAATTGAAATCACAGTTTAACATGAAAGGGTTGAACAAAATCCTTGTTGATTATGATTTGGACATTAATTTGACTCCAATTGAAAGAGCTGAAGAAATCATTGAAGTAAATAAAGAAATTAAAGCAAAATACCACGACAATCGCAATTTGTGTGAAGACCTTGTAGAAATTAATGAGGTTGAAAAACATGAAGTTTGTGTGTGCGCTGAAATAGAATTGGAGAATAATGCTGATGAAGATGAAGTTCATGCACGTGTCTTATTTGCCATAGAAAATTATTTTTCGCCTAGTGTCCATTTCTATTCTTTGAAACAAATGATGGAGAGAGGATATAGAATAGACCAGATTTTTGATGGACCTTTCCTTGAAAATGGATTCATTGATTCAACTGAACTTTTGAAAGCAAATCTTCGTTCAGAAGTCCGATTATCAGATTTGATGAAGATAATTATGGCTGTCCCTGGTGTAAAGATTATCAGGGATATTACCATCGGCAATTGTGATGGAGGAGAACAAAATGAATGGATCATCTGCATCGATTCCGGAAAAAGACCTGTAATGTGTGACAATAGCACTTTCAGTTACAGAAAAGATGTTATTCCAGTTCGCTATAATGAAATAAGAGTCAACGAAATTTTCAATCAATTAGTCGAAGAGGAAAATGCCTACAATGAACTAGCTAGAATAGATCGTGAGCCAAAACTTCCTAATGGTGAATATCTTGAAACTGGATTTTATACAACCATTCAAAATGATTTTCCAGACACATACGGAATTGGTCAAGCCGGATTATCTTCTTCAGTTTCAGATTCTCGAAAAGCTCAAGCAAAACAGCTAAAAGGTTATTTGTTGTTTTTCGATCAAGTTCTTGCCTCTTACTTTGCTCAATTAGAAAAGGTAAAAGACTTGCTTTCAGTTCAAAATGATGAAACAAGAACCTACTTTACACAAGCTGTAAAAGACATTTCAGGGTTAAGCGAATTAGTTCAGAATTATCCGATGAACGACAATGATCAATTGAGCGAAAATCTGATGGAAACACTGGATGATTCAATTGAGAGACGTAATGAATTATTGGACCACTTACTAGCTCGTTTTGCAGAGAAATTCAGCGAATATTCCTTTTTAATGAAGGAACTATACGGCTCTATTGCATCTGAAATGGTTTTGTACTCAAAAAAAGTGTTTTTGAAAGAATATGTTGAGTTGAGTTCTACACGAGGAAAATCTTTTAATTATTATTTGCAGCCTCAATCTGATTTATGGAACACATCTAATGTTTCAGGTGCAGAGAAACGAATTGCAAGATTGATGGGAATGAAAAATTACAACCGTAGAAATCTCGCAGATACGAATGTTGTAGAGATATATGAATTTAATCCAACACCTGGAGTTACAACGTACAAATGGAAAGTGAAAAACAATGATGGAAACATTATTTTGTGGTCAGTTCGAGAATATGCTTCTGTTGAAGACGCAGCAGAAGAAATGTATAGAGCAATTTTATTACTTATTGAAACCAGTGAAGATGAAGTTGAAGATATTTTTGATCACCAGACAGTTACGGCAGGAACGATTATAGGCAATACGGAAGTATTTATTTCAACAAGTGGAAATTACTTTTTTCAGGTAATTGATCCGAATATTCCTGTTGGAGAACCAACTAGGATTATTGCAAGACAAAGCCTATATCGAGCGACGACTGCCTTGTTAAAAGAGCTAATGCTAAGCACGATTCGCTATTGTAAATACGATTTTACTGATGAAGGTTATTATCTTGTAGAGCATACCTTACTTAGACCAGATGTAACAACGGATAATGCACCCGAAGAACAGTTTTTGCCAATTTGTGCAGATGATTGCAAATCATGTTGCTCAACGGATCCATATTCTTACAAAGTAAGTATTGTACTTCCAGGATTTACACAGAGGTTTTCAAATCTAGATTTTAGAGTTTTCATGGAAGAAGTAATCCAAGAAGAACTTCCTGCACATGTCATCGCAAAAATATGTTGGGTTGGAAGCAGAAAGAATTCAGTTCCGGATATTAAAAATGAACTTTACATTTTCCAAGAAGCTTATCGAAAATATCTATTTGCAAAAACAAATATTGAAGATCAGTCACAAAATGAACTTACTCTATTGCCTTTAATTGATATTATGATAAACCTTAATACTGTTTATCCTGTCGGACGACTTTATGATTGTGACGATGAAGTTAATTTAAACAAAATCATTTTAGGTAGAGCAAGACTTGGCACTTTGGAAGAATAAACAAACTAAAGATTACGAATAAAAAAGGAAACTAACTAAACAAGTATAACAAAGAAGACATTGTTTGGGGCAGTCAACATGAAAAAATATAAAAGAACAATAAAATAATAAAATATGACAGCAAAATTAACTGACATAACGCCTTCTTACATCTCTTTCGAAGACGATCAGGTATTAACGGCAAAACAATTGAATACATTTTTGAACTACTTCGATGATCAGGACCGTATGTCTAGGATCTGTTTAAGTGGTGTAGGAATTGTTTGTGGGTTTGAAGTCAAATACAATACTGCAGAAAACCCAAATGTCCTTGTATTGACACAAGGTTGTGGGATTACTACAGATGGAGATTTATTTCATCTTTGGAAAAGCATCGGGAATGAAGGGTTAAAGACATTTGATTTTGATCAAATCATTTACAACAAGTATCTTCCTTTTATAGACAATAAGGCTGAATACAAACCATATTTCTACATTGGTGACGAGCAGATAGAATTATGGGAATTATTACCTGAAGATTCAACAACAGCCGCACCAGCTCTTTCGAATATGCCTGATTTAAATGACATGGTTGTCCTTTTGTATCTTGAAAGCTATAGTGAAGATTCTGATCTTTGTGTTGGTATCAATTGCGATAACCTAGGAATTAAAGAAGTTCAAAATTTGCGGGTTTTATTGGTTTCCAAAGCTAATGCAGAACATATTTTGAGTTACGACCATATATTCCGACCACAAGATCTTTTTGAAACATATATGGATTTGAATGATGTAGTTGTTCCACGTGTTATACTAGATCAAGCAAATACTTTCACATTAAATGCAATGAAAACTGCTTACCAAAGCGCAATTTTATCCGACAACATAGTAAGTGATTTGCAAGACAGTATTCAGGTTATGCTGACTAAGATTGGAATGGGTACTGTGGGGCAAGATATCAGTACACAAATCGGAACGCTGTTTTCGTCTGGAACAATGCCAGAACAGTTTTTCCAATACAAATACGATTTATTCAAAGATGTTGTAGATACTTATATGGAAATGAAAGAATTGTTTTTACACAGTTCAACCGACTGTTGTCCTGATATTAAATCTTTTCCTAAGCATTTGTTTCTTGGAGTTTTAGTTCCAACTGAACAAGATGTTTTGTATAAAAATTACAGGCATTCTTTTTATAAATCGCCGATTTTAGGTCATGGTCATGAGAATTTTGAAAAATTCAAAAGTTTAGTGGAAAGATTGAAAAATCAACTTGGCTCATATATTTCTGGAACTTTAGCAACATCTGTAAAAATCACACCTTCTAAATTCGGGACACATCCACTAGGAGATAAGGCTATTCCATTCTATTACAAACTATCGAATCAAAATGTAGATGAGCCTTTATTGAAAAGTTGGAACTACGAAAAAACATTAGTTAACAAACAAGGTAGAAATTTAAGTTATCATACAGCCTTATTACAAAACACTCCTGCAATTCAGACCCCGCTTAAATATAATCTTGAACCTTATAACTTTCTTCGTATTGAAGGAGGACAAGGTCTAACCTACACAAATGCTATTTCCCAAATCAACGCTTTAAAAACAGCTAACGGCCTTTCATTTGATCTAAAAGCACTTGGTATTACAATACCATCAACGGCAACCGTAAATGTGGAAGACTACCCCTGTGAATTTTCAGATCTAAATGCAATGCTTCAATCTTGGAGAGCAGAGTATGAGTGTATTTTAGGAAACGCATCTCATTACCTCTCTGGATATAGCGTAATCAGTCCTTGGGAGAATGCACGTGCTAACTATTATTACGATGTTCAGTTGAAAAAAGATTTGCCTTTAAGTAGTTTAGGCTCAAGTAATAACAACCCAATTGAAGATAACTTGGATCGTACAGAAAATACCGTAGGTAAGTTTTTAGGTGATACTTATCAAACGTATGTTGGATGTTCAGCAAATGATTTGATTTTTCAGACTTTTCAATCAATGAAAGGCTTGAGATTCAACTTATTTAATCCTTATCAATACCATCTTACAATAAGAGGACCAGTTGAAATATTGGCACACTCATTAGAATTATTTAGAGATTTTCCGAGGACTTTACCACAATGGACACCAGTAAATTTCAATAATATCTCTCTCAATGCTAGTTATATCTGCTCTTTAGCAAGGAATTACCAAGGTGTAGCAGATGGTAACCTTCCAACACCTCCGATGCCAGCACAAAGTGTTTCATATCCGAGGTCTGAATCTTCTTCTTCAAATCAATCTTTCAGATATAGATCTAATCAACTCCCAATATTCAATATGGATTTCAATGAAGATTTTTCTCGTACTCCAGTTGATACAGAACCCGTTATGACAAGACTCATTATTAATCAGGTACTTACAATTTGCTGTAGCTTGGCAAAACTTCAGGAAATTATGGATCAAATTGAAGAACGCAAACAACTCATTTTGCTCAACCAAAGACTGTCTGAATTCATCAAAAAACATCCTGGATTGGAGCATTTTGCTGGAACTAAACAAGGAGGTACTTTCTTACTTGTTTATACTTCTACAGCAATTGGTTCAATTCCAGCAAATACAGTGGTAGCAGATTTTTCATTGCCTTATCTCTGCTGTTCTGATTGTTCTTGATTCAGAAAACAGTTTAATTGAAAACACTAATAAGTATTAAGAACTAAAGCAAAGGCACAAATTATCAAATAAAAACTAATAAAAGAACCTCAACTGGGTATAAATCATAAACTAAAATAAAATAATTATGGCAACAAAACCAATGACAAGAGAACAAATTATTGACTTGATCAATCAGTATATTTATACGAATGGTCTTCAGCGAATAAGCGCTGCACAATTGAACGAAATACTTATTGATATGGCTACCTCATTTGCGATAGAGGGAGGCGCTTCAAGTGGATTAGATGCAGTATTAGAAACAGGCTCAACTGTTTCAGAAAACCGTGAAATAACCAATGAAAATGGTGGCGCTTTTAAGTTAGATGCTGAACTGACAATTGGAGAAACTATCATAAAATACATAGGAATGAATTTTAATGATGGTTTGACCGAAGGTGCTGCATACGTTGGTAAAGATATGTCAGCTTATGGAAATAGAAGGTTACCAGAAGAAAATAGAACTGATAATACGATTACAGAAGCAATTACATTTTATAATCTTAATGGTGGTCCAAAATTTCAAAAAATATCAGGTAGAGATAGTTCAGACTTGAATACTTTTAGCTTTAAAAATTTAAATGAAGATTCGCTTCCTACAGGAATTGTTTCATTCGTAAATAGTGATAATGCTACTTCAGGACAATTAATTCAATCAGATCAAATTGATTTAGAAGTTAGAAGTGAAGGTGATGAGAATACTAGTTACGGGCAACTTCAGCTTTCAGGAGGCTATGCTGCAATGTATGTTTCAAATGGTGACAGTTCTGCTAATATGAATATTTATCAGCATCGTTTTGATACATCTATTTACGGAGGACCACAATCATCTAGTCACAATCAATCTTCGTCTGAATTTAATTGGCGAATTCATGACTCAATGGTAGGCCCCCAATCAACAATACATACTCAATCTATTAATGAATTTAATTGGAAGGTTAAAGATTCATTGATTATGGTTGCAGATTTTGATGGATTAGTCTTAACAAAAGGTTTAACCTTGCGAGAAGGTAATAAATTAACATTATCATCAGGTGGTTCGGCGCCAACATCTGGACGGGCGACATTAATAACCGGAACTGGGTCAGCATTTGTGGCTACAACAGCTGTAAATTCGGACTCCGTAATTAGCTTGACAGTGCAAGAAAGTGGAGAATTTAAAGGTAACATTCGTGTTTTTTCTAAATCACCTAATATGGGATTCGTGATTTCTTCATCAGATGTTACAGACACTTGTGAGGTTTTCTGGCAAATCATTGACCTTTAAAAATTATGATCGTCAGTGTATTCACATCTGTGTTTAATCCTAGTGAAGAGGTTCTAAGACGGACTTATGAATCGCTTAAAGCACAATCTCATACTAATTGGGAATGGGTAGTGAGTGATGATTCTTCAAAACCTGAAACGATAGCGCATCTTCAAAAAATCCAAGATGAAGATGCACGGGTGAAGCTTTACGCCATTTTCCCTAAGTCAGGAGGAAATATCGGGGAAGCGAAATACCGTGCAGCAATGCTGTGTAAAGGAGAGTTGCTCGTTGAATTGGACCACGATGACGAATTAACCAAAGACGCACTACAAGAATTGGTTGCCGCTGCGAAACTAAATTCAGATGCTGGTTTTTTCTATTCAGATTGTGCAGAAATTGATGGGCAACGCAATTCATTAACTTATGGTGACACCTATTGTGGTGGATACGGAACTTACTATGAATCTGAATATGAAGGAAAAAAATATCTTGTTGGTAAAACGCCTGAAATAAACCCGATCACGATTCGTCATATTTCAGGCGTACCAAATCATTTGAGATGCTGGAGGAGAACATTTTATCTCAGTATTGGTGGACACAATCGGACAGTAGCAATTGCAGATGATTATGAGTTGATTGTTAGAACTTTTTTGAATACGAAAATGATTCATATTTCCAAGCTTCTTTATTTTCAACATTACCATCAAAGCAATACTCAGCTTGCAAGAAGAGATGAAATTTTAGCAGAAGTAAAAAAGATTGCAATGTTTTATGACCAAAAAATCACAGAACGCTTTCATTATATCGAAAAGGTACAACCTGTTTTAGTCGATATTATTGAGCGTAATTTATCGACAAAATCTAATTAAATCAATCATTGAGTTCTATCCAAAGACATATCATCGACAAGGTTCGCGTAAAAGTGAAAACAAATTCCATGGAGAATGGATTGCGCCTGAAAGACAATGTTGGAGATTGGATCAAAACTCAGATTTTGCCTTACATTGAAAATTACATTGCTGGCATTGAAAATAAATTAGGAGACAAAATAATCCAATTTGACCAATTGAAAATCTCGTTGAATTTACAGTCTGGCCGTTTCTATTCCGAGCAGCTTCCTAGTAATATATTGCTGGAAATAAATCAACAACTTAAGCCATTGCTTGAAGCTTCAGAAAGAGGTAATTTTTCAAGTGACCATAAGTTAGAGGGGATTTCTATAAATTCAACAGAAAGGGAAATTGATTCATTTTTTTATTTTCTTTTACACGGGAAAGCACCTTGGTATAACTCCAATGAGCAACTCTCAGAATTGCTCAATGAACAAAATTTACAAAAACTGATTTCTGAAAAGAAAATCAAGTTCTACTCGGTGTTTTTTGATTTACTTGAAAAACCTATCGTCCAATTAAGGATGATCAGACAGTTTTCAGAACAGTTTTTACTACTGCTGATTCAAGAGGCATTTGCTTTTGTTGAAGGAAAAACTTCAAAGGGAACAAACCAAAAAGATTTGAATGTCATCGTGAAAGGTTTCAATCAAGTAGAAAAAGAACGATTTTGGCAAGCATTGTTTTTACTGTTTCTGAAATATCAAACTCAAAAAGCAGTTTCGAGCGAAGCAATTGCAGAAATTTTCAAGCCAATTACTTCATTTTGGGTAACTAACAAAAATCAATCTTCAATGTCCTTGCCAAATGAATTGCAAAATTGGCTGGAAGAACTTACACAAATTACGCTTGACTTCAGTGAAATCGGATTCATTGATGAAGATTCAAAAGTTTTACAAGAAAATGAATCGGCTTCCCAAGAACAAAAAGAAGAAGGCGATATGGATCTTAAAAAAGGAATTATTGTTGAGAATGCTGGATTGATTTTGACACATCCTTTTTTGAAACATTTTTTCAATAAAGTTGAACTGATCGACGATAACAATTCAATAAAAGATCCTTTCTTGGCAGTTCATATTTTACATTATATCGCAACAGGAAAGACGCAAGACTGGGACCACAACCTTTTATTTGAAAAATTCTTGTGTAATGTTCCAATGATTACAAGTATTCCGCGCCACATCACGATTCCTGAAAATATTTTGACAGAAATCGATGAATTGTTGAAGGCAATGTTGCAAAACTGGACAATTCTAAGCAATTCTTCACCAGATTTACTAAGGGTAGAGTTCTTGCAACGACCAGGGAAATTGATGCTGGATGAATACAACGTGAACCTAACCATCGAACGCAAAACACAGGACATTTTGCTCGATAAACTACCATGGAACATCAGCATCGTAAAATTACCTTGGCACAAAAACCTTTTATATACTACTTGGTAGCATGAGAGGATTAGCATCAAAACCGGCATCTGCGGAGCAATCAAATTCTCCTTTTCGTTCGTATGGCAGTAGAAAATCTGCTGTACAGACCAAATTGCAGGTGAATAAACCGGGTGATGCGCATGAAATGGAAGCGGATCAGGCTGCCGAAAAGGTAGTCAACCAACCCGAGAATACAGAAATGCAGATGAATAAACCTGGTGATGCGCATGAAATGAATGGCGACCATGCCGTCGAAAAGGTTGTTAATCAACCCAAAGGTGCTGAAATTCAGGTGAATAAATCGAATGAAGCTTATGTGCCAAAGGCAGATATACTATTCACAAAAAATGGCAATCAACCCAAAGCTGCAGATTCCGAATCAGTACCAACTAAAACAACAACTCAGACAAATACAGCTTTTTATCCAAAAAAAGATTTAAAGAAAAGTGGAGAAGTGAAAACTTCTGATCAAATCAATAAAGATGTCCAAAAGGATGAAGTTGTGAATGAGGAAATGCCAACTGAAGTTAAGGAAAAGGACGAAAAAACCAAAGATCTTATTAATGAACCTTCTAATCTAGTTGCTGCAGAACCTAAAGATCAAAAATCGAATAGTACTAATAGTATAGACTCCAAAAATAATTCTGGTGATAAAACGTCCCCTCCTGTTTTAAACACTACTGATAATAAGCAATCGACTGAAAAACAAACTTTTGAACAAAGTAATTCATCTGTCGAAATAAAAGGAAAAGAAACCGATCAATCACAACAAGAAGACGGCAATGTCCAAGAAACTATAACTGAACCAACTAATCAGAAAGCAACAACTCCAGTTGACCAAAAACTAGTTAGTTCAGAAGAAGGTGAAACAAAAGATAATTCTGAAGAGCAGGATCAATCTCTTGCGTCAAATGCAAACGTAGATTCTGAATCCGCGCCTGTAAATACTGGTTCCGAATCATCTGAGGGGGATTTGATGCAAGAAGAAGTTGAAGAGGAAAATTCTGAGGGAGACTTTTTTCCTGAATTCAACACAGCATCTGAGCTCAAGAAACTTCGTGCAGAAATAGAACATACAAAGGCATTGGTAAAAAGCAATGTCAAAAGTCGAAAATTAAGGGTTGAAAATGCAGAAAGACAAGAAGAAAAAAGGATTGGCCTAAGATTATTTTTTGAAGCATACAAAGTTTCAAAAAAATATGACTCATCGATTTTAAAAGTAAAGCAAAAAGTTGATTATCAGAAAAAGCGTATTGAACGTGAACGTCTTTTTTCAATCGCTCGAGTAGAAAAATTGACAGACAAGAAATTGAAGGTTCTTGACAATTCGGTTCTTGCTAAACAAGAAAAAATACTAAGGATTGGAAATATTCACGCCTATCAAATCAAAAAGTACAGTTCGGAGATGAAATTGACAGCTTACCGTGCATACTACCGCCAAAAAGAGGAAATGCAAAATGAAGCTCTTCGAATTGCTAAGCAACCAAAGTATAGTGGTAACAAAGAAAAGGTGTGGTTGATTCGTGGAGAATTGTTAGACATGGCAGAAGGCACGAAAGAAACTATTTCAGATGTAATCCAAGAACTGAACGATACACTAGACGAGAACAGTGATGAAATGGCAGATAACTTCCGAACTAGTGCGGAAGAAGCTTCTGATGCATTGCCCGAAGGTACATCAGAGGTGGCATCACAGATTGAACAAATGCGCGATGAAATCATTAAAATGATCACCAAAGCTGGCGTAAAAGAAATTCAGGACCTTGATAATCACGCGAATCAAACGATTGCTGACTTGAAGAAAAGCAAGAAAAATGCCATCAATGCCTTGCAATCGCAAGCAAAAGAAGCAAAAGCTAGCATGTCGAAAATGGTGATTGATTTCAAAAAGCAATTGGACAATTATCAAGTCAAGCTCAGCAAAACATTGGACCAAGCTTTGGGAGATGCTGAGGACCAGGCACCTGATCTTCCTGATGAACTCGCTGCTTCTCTAGTGGGTAAAGTCAGAAAGGCCAACAAGCAGGCTTTGACAAATGATACTAAAAATGGCGAAGCTTCTACAAAAAATATGATTTCTCAACTTTCTCGAACAAGAGGTTTGGTAACGAAAGGAATTAGTGGATTCGCTAATAGTTGTATCCAAACGGCGAATAGAATAGTAGTGGCGTATAATACAATTTCAAAACAAGTTGCCAATGGTATCATAAAAGGTTTTAAAACATTGGAAAAGGCTGCTGGTACAGAAATGTCAAAAGGCATCCGTGAATTTGCAAAAGGATTGGATGATCTTATCAGTAAGGCAGATTCAAAATGGAAATATCAACAAGCGAAGAATAAGAAAGGATTAAAAATTAAAACATTCTCAGTTATTAAGGAAAATCAAAATGCTGCGAATGCAACGATGAAAGAAATGCTGGTAAGGTCGAAGTATTTATGGCAAAGCAGCAAACTTGATCGTATTGCGGATAACATAGTGGCGTTTGTTGGAGGGATTTTAAGCTTTTTGTGGGATATGGTTCTAATAATACTTGCTGTCATCATCATTATTGTCGCGATAATCGCTACCATATTAGTTTTGGTGGAAGTTATTGTAGCTTTGGTAACTCTACTTTTTGGTGAACTTGTCGGTCTTATTATCTCTAACATTCTTTATGCATCTTTAGTATTTGTAGCAGAGTTGATGATTACGTTTTTTACGGGTTCATTCTTTACTGGCTTAGTTATTTTATTAACGGGAATTGGAGTTGGTATTGGGCTCTATTCAGTCTATACAACTTACAACAAAAAAGGCTTGAGCGGCAAAGAACGTTGGGCTAGTTTTGGACAAGGATTTGCTGAAATCGCAACCAGTTTTGAATTGGGCTGGGTAACCAAACTTAAAATTTTCAAGTTTGGTGGTAAAATGAAGCAATGGAAGTGGGTTAAGAATTTCTTTGGTGATACAAAAACCGGAAAATCTTTTGTGAAATTTTCCAACCGCAGCGTGAAATTAGCGAATGACATAAGTAAAAAATTTGCTGGCTATACAAAAGAACTTCAGGCTACTTACAAGAATTTCAAGAACGGTATGCATCTTCAGTCTGTAATGGGCAAGATGGGCAACGATGCTAAAAAGCTCAGTGAATTGATGGTGCTGGCTGGCAACGATACAGGTATGTTGAATAAAGCCTTGACACACATGAAAGCCGATGAGATTTCGGATGCCATGATGTATTTTGACAATATGGCAGATATGTTGGCGGCTCTCAAAAACAGCGGCAAGAAAAATCCTGCTAAATTCTTGGAAGATCTTGGCAAAGGAAAAACAGATTTTTCGTCAAAATGGAATAAGCTATCTTCTACATGGCACAACCCGAGCGCCAATCCTACTACAATCGCAGGAAAAACCGATGACCCTGCAAGAGTAATTCCAGAGAATGTGCACCCAGAAACGGGAACGTCAAGTGGACAAACTGCGGATGAAGTAGGGGATGTAATACCAGAAAAAAAGGTTGAATCTGTAAGCAGCTCTGAGCCAGAGAGTCTCAATTCAGAAATGGAGAACAAATCAATTCCATCTTCGAATAAAAAATTAGATGAAGGTATTGGAAAGACTGATGAGACATTGCCAGTTGTCAATGAAGAATCTCCTTTATCATCAGAAAATTTAGGTGCGACTGATGAATCAATTAATACTTCAAATTTAGAAGATGTAACAATTCCCAACCCTACAAAAAGGCAGATTGCATTTGAAGCGGAAATTCAAAGAATCGAATCTTCTCTAGACCCTGGTTTAGCTGCCGACTTAAGAAAATATAATAAACTAAATCCATCGGGTACTTTGTCAATTGATAATGTAGTAAAAAAGTTCAAGGACGAAAAAAAGGTATTAAATAGCCGCGGAGATTTTTATGATCCAGTCAAAAAGAAAAAACCCGATTATGAAGCCACATTTATTGATGATATAAACATAGATCATGCTGATTTTTCACCTGAAAAGCAAGCAGAACTTAAAGCCATTATTGCAAGAAGAAAGAAGGCAGTTAAAGAAAGAGAAGCAGCTAGAAAACACCCTGGTGAGGATAGTCAGCAATTTAAGGATGCAGAAAAAGCAGTAATAAGTGCAAGTGAAGATCTAGGCAATACCTCCACTTTGGCAGTTATTGAGCTAAAATATCCTGGAAGTAAACCACTTGCATTTGAAACTCCAGGCGGAAAACAAGGACAATTTGATTATGTTTTTGAACACGATGGGAATATTTACATCATGGAATCAAAAGGCGGATCTTCTACTAGAGGCAGCAGGAAAGTCACGGATGGAAAAAGAGCTGAACAAGGCACTCCTCAATACCGTGATGAAATAGTTAAAATTATGCTAAATAGCGGAATATCGGATGTTCAAGAAACAGCTATTAAAATTCAAAATGCAATAGACGGTATCGATGGTGCAACTATCAATTATATCCAAGTTACCCAAAAAGTAAACCATTCAACCGGCGAAATTATATCAAAAACTAGAATACAACAATTTTCAAATTAACACAACTATCCGAAAGTTTAAAAATCTGAAAAGTCCCTTATTTTTGGTTTCGACTAAAAAAGCAAAATTTTATGGGACTCTTCAGACGATGTAAAAATAACAGCAAACCATTAATTCGCCAAATTATTGATTTTGTTCCTTTATGGATGATAGAAAGTTGCTCCAAACAATTCAATGGTAACAAAGGCTGTAGTAAATATAAGACTTACGACCAATTTGTTGCTATGACTTTCGGACAGCTGAATAAATGTCTGACGCTGTGTGATATTTCAACTGGAATCGGTGTAAATGAGACGTTTATCAAGGATTTACGATTATTGCAAAGCCCTGCTCGTTCGACAATGAGTGATGGGAATCGAAAACGTAATTGGATGATTTATGAAAAGCTGTATTTCAGACTCTTAAAGCACTATGAGGGTGTGTTGGCATCCAAGCACCAGCGCAAAATCATTGAAGAAATACAAGACCATCGCATCAAAATAATCGACAGTACCACTATCAGCTTGTGTTTATCAATGTTTGATTGGGCAAAATTTCGGACAGCTAAAGGAGGGCTTAAAATACATACCTGCTGGGATGATACACTGATGATTCCAGACATGATAAACATAACAGAAGCTAAAATTCATGATCGTCATGGCTTAGCACAACTCATTTTTCCTAAAAACACCATTGTAATTGAGGATAGAGCTTACTTTGATTTTCTTCTAATGAAAACAAGAATCCAAGCCGAAAACATTTTTGTGACACGAATCAAGGGTAATACAACCTTTGAATCTATACGTGAATTAGAGTTAAAAGACAATGAAGACCAGGATATTTTAAAAGATGAAATCATCAAACTAAGCAGTGTTAAAGCAAAAGAATGCGGCATTGATCAACATGAACTTAGGCTCGTACATATCTATAAAGAAGATGAAAACAAAGTAATCGAGATTATAACCAATCAATTGGAATGGAGCGCAAGAACGGTAGCGGATTTGTATAAGAAACGTTGGGATATAGAGCTGTTTTTCAAAGCAATCAAGCAAAATCTACAGATTAAAACTTTCCTTGGTACTAGCGAAAACGCTGTGAAATCTCAAATTTACATCGCATTGATTTCTTACTTGGTCATCGAATTAATCCGAAGGACAACAAAAAAGAAAATGCAATCATTTTCCAATTTCGTTGAAAAAATAAGAATTTGTTTGCCTTTTTATCTCTCATTAAACTACGTCTGTGACACAATTTCCGAAGGAGCTAAGAAAATCAAACCAGAAAAACAACTCGATATAGTCGTGAAACATGACTTATTTTCTCCATAATTCATCAAAACACAACCTATCTATTGGGATACAGACTTGTTTTGTAAACCTATCAAAAAACTTTCGGATGAATGTGTCAAATTAATATTAATTTTAATCTAAAAAAACAAATCATGAAAAAGATCATCAGAAGACATAACTTCAACGAAACATTGATAAATAATACATTCGATTATTTTACAGGTAAATTACATTTGTTATCTGAAATATTAAAAAGAAAACCTGAAAATGCAGGTACGCTTTTTAGACAAGCATATGATGCAATTGGGGATGGTGTTGTTGCAAAGCAATCAAAAAAAGATGTTTTAAAACTGCTAACTGTTTCTAAAGATTTAGGAATCAATCACTTTAGAAATGCGATGAATCCTCATGAAGTAGAACTGAAAATGGGTAATGAGATTTTCAAAGTAACAACCGTAAGAGATAATTTGTCTTACACGGATCCTGTCTATTGGACTAGGTATTTTTATACAGCTTTGTTATCAAGAGACAGAAAAGCCATAGATGAATTAATTTCAATTCCAGAAGATTTTATGCGCAAGGCGCAGATCGCTTATGATGAGATAGATTTTGCAATTGTTCGTTTTTTGAAAGGGCTTTATCAACCAACAGCTAAGCTTGGTAATTTATTGCAGGAAGCACTGATACTATCAGATCCTGATGAGAATGAATCAGCTAGATTTGATTACCTGATGTATTTAAAAGTTCCAGAACTGAATTTATATTTGTTAACTTTTAGTAATGATAATGAGGGATTTAATGAAGCACTTGTTGAAGCTTTGGAAAGCCACAAAAAATTCTGGTCAAAAAAATCTAATAATAATGACTCTGAAGGCTGGATATCTTTTCCAATTCTTTGTGCTTGCCTCATTGCTGTTAACTCTAAGAAATATACAATAGACGTTGAATCTGATTATCTCCCAATGTGGTTAATTACAGGAGATATGACAGAAGATTGAAAATAGATTAAACATTTTCAAATGCTAATATAATAATCTGTAGTGTAGTCAATAAGTTGGTATTTAAAATAAAAACCAAAAAGTCTGAAAGAAACTTTTTGAAGAAATCAAAAAAATGCGTTGGAACTAAATGCTGAAATAGACTAAACGAATAAGGAATTCGTTTAGATGTTGTATGCACTATATGTGTTGGCGGAGGAGGAGATAAAAATTATAGAAAATTGACTATGTTAAAAGAAAAGCTAAAAGACATTTTAAGCCTCAACGGAATATCAATCCTAATAGGAGTTGTTGGTGGGATTTGGGGGTTGCTCTCAATTTTTATTGATTGGAATTGGCAAGTTAGCATTAAATGGTTAGCGTTGGTTCTAATTTTATGTATGTTTATAGTCCTCATATTATCTTTACTTATAAATAAATTGAATAATGCTTATAATGAACGGGTTAATCATAAAATTCGGATAATAAATTATTTGCCAGAACAATCATTGCTTTTAGTTGACAATTGTGACAGTTTAGAATATTTTCAAATAGTTTCATTGTTTTTTGTAAAAGATGGCTTTGAAATTAGAATGGCTTATGGTTATGTTGAAACAAAAAACTTATTTGCTCAAATAAAAATCATTCAATTTGAAAATGAGTTTATGGAGGAATATCCAGACGAATACCAAAGAATTATTGAAAAAAACAAAGAGAGTTTAGAGAGTATTTCAATTAAAAACTATTATAAATATGATGGATAATAAACAAATCAGAGTAGTATCTAAAATTGATAATTACCAAATTGTTATTAACAGAGGAGCACAAGATAAAGTAAACTCATTTATGAGATTTCTAGTATATAAAGAGGGAAACGAAATCTTCGATCCGTTAACTAAACAAAGTTTAGGTTTTTTAGAAATTCCGAAAGGAATTTTTAAAGTTTTTCATATTCAGGATAAAATGACTGTTTTAGTTTCAACACTTAAAAAGGATAATAAACTTATGGCTTTTCAAGCATTTTCCAATGGCATTGATATAGAAAAAGATCTTTTATTTTCAATTCAAATAGGAGATAAAGTAAAAATTATTAATGAAAATTAATGTGTCTAACTTTAATTCATTAACTAATTAAATCTATGAAATATGAGTTCTGGAAAAGACTTCCTAAATGAATAATGATAACGGTTTTATTTTTTTTGTCGAGTTATCAATTTCTCAAGGGAAAGCATAAATAAAAATCATAAAATTAAATTTTATAATAAACAAATCAAAATGACTCAGTTTTCAAAAATAGAAAATTGTACGCAAATACTATTGAGTGTATTAAGATACACAAGCGTTAAATCTGACCAATTCAACCATGATGAGAATCAAAAAAAATTAATTAAAGCTTTAAAATTCAATGAAATTACAGACGATTTATTGTATCGAAGTTGTATAGATGTAATCGAAGACACACAATTAGCAATAAATGAATTCCATAAAAATGGATTAGGAAATGAATCAGGCAACTTAGGTGAAAAATATTTAAGACTTTACGGGGTGTTAAATGCTTATTACATTCAACTCGGAGCTGTAATTGACATTTCTCGTCTTTTAAATTCTAAAAATCAAAAAGTAATTAAAGAAAAATTGAAGACACATAAATTAATTGAAATTAGAAACAAACTTGGTTCGCATATAACTAATTACAGTTTACAAAATGAGTCAAAAGAAAAAGACTTTTTCAGATTATCGCAATTTCATTTAAGCCAAGATAAAAAAGCTGATAATTTATTCATAGTTGGAAAGAATTCAGCTAAGGAAATTAGTATTACCAACCTAATGCTAGATTTTACTGAACAAATTGAATTGATTCTAATAGAATTAGTCAAGGATGCGATATTTGGAAAAAGAAAATACAAACCAGAACATTTGGAATGGATGAAAGATAAATATAACGATTTATTGGAAATCACTAAACATGTTTAATAACAAATTTTAAGATTATGAGAGAAAAATTAGAGAAATTCATTCGTGAAAATGAGGTGAAAATTGGTGAGGATTTTCAACTAACTACACCAAATTATTATGCATCATTAGGTGAAGGTTTTTATCATTATTTTTCGACTTTCAAAGACAAAAAGAATGTTTATCATTTTATAGTGGATAAAGAAGACTTTAATAAAAGTCATGGATTTGAAATTGCAGGAATGTATGATAACATTGTCCTTTCGATACTAAGCTTTCACAGGTTTTTAGAGCTGTACATAAAGGATGTTTTAAGAAGAATTAATCCGTATTTAGCTGTCAAAATTAATCCTGGCATTGAAGATATTTTTAATTTTCCATCTCAAATAATTCCTGCTGAAAATTATCATACAATAGAATTCTCAGAGTCATTAAAAAGATTAAAAAAAGCATTTGAATTGAATAAATTAAAAGGTGGAATTTATCAAAAAAATATTGAATCACTTAATGTTTTTAAATGACCCCAAAATTATTTTGGATTTAGAAAAAATAAATCAATGGAGAAATCGACTAATTCATAATGGTAACAAATTGCCAAATTTTATTTTGTTTGAGTTCTTAATTAGTCAACAAATAATTCCTATAGTTACAGCAATCTATAAGGCTGAGAAAAATTCACTTATGGGATTTGAACCGCATTACTTTAAAACTCTAACAGGTATTAATATCATAGAAAAATTAAATAATGCCAATTGTAAATTCAGTTTAACAGATATAGAAAATAAAAATTATATAATTCCAAAGTTGTTTTTAATCGGTCACCTCAAAGAACTTGGAAGAGCTAACTACTCTCAAGACTTTTATATGATGAAAAATATCAAACATGATGAACCAGGATATGACAACCCAATTGGAAGAAATGTCCGTTTTGCTAAATTAGAAGAGAAAAATGAGCATTTTTTTAAAAGAACGAAATGTAATTGTTGTAATGCTGAATCGTTAGTTGTGTATAAAAGAAAAATTGATGATTTTTTTCAAATAGGAACTGATTTCATAAGTTGGTTTAGATGTTTTAATTGTGATTATTCATTAAATATGAATATGTTTGATCCTTTTGAATTTGGTTTATCAGAGGAGCCAATTTTTCCAACATGCTAATTTGATTCAAACTTATATGTACCTTCCTAACTCCTAAATCCTTAAAACAAGCTGTTATAAGTATTTTTGTTGAAGCAGAAAGGTTTAACATTTGTTTCCCCATATATAAAATTGGGTGTAACAATTAAAACAGTTTTAAGCAAAAAATTAAATAATCCAGAATTAATGTTTTTTATTCTTTTCGGTAAAAACAATAAGCATAAATCCAAAAGTTAAAACTTGAAGATATCGAATTTTAAAACAATTAAAACATCGATATACGATACAAAGAAAATCTGTTTGCAAAATAGTATGCTAATGAATCAAAAAGTATTATTACTTCCTTGAACCTTTATTCGTTTTCTATTCAAAACAATATTGATTTTGGTATTTTGTACGAAAGTAAATTGGTCGATAAATTACTTAGTATGAATTATACAGCTGTAATGAGTTTATTAAATGAAGTATCTAGTCGAACGGCAGCAAGAAAATGAATAATTGATAAAAGCTAAAAATCGTATCTTTACCCCATGTTCTATCGTCGTAAAATTATTCTTGCTTTGTTGCAGTCTTTCCAAGGAGAATTGGAAAAAATCCGTTTGCAAAAACTGCTTTTTTTGGTGAGCGAGCGTCAACAAGAAAAGGTATATGATTTTATTCCTTACAAATACGGTTGTTTTTCGTATTCTGCCAATGCAGACCTTACTACTATGGTACAAAAAGGCATGTTGAGTGAAACAGAAAGTCATTTTAAACGGGCAGATAATCAAGACTATTTGCAATCATTGAAAGATGTAGACCGAAAAATCATACAAGAAGTTACTTCGATTTATGGAAAGTTATCTGCAAATGGTTTAATGAAACATACTTACGTTAATTTTCCGTTTTGGGCTTTGAACAGTGTAAAAGCTCCACATTTGCTAACGGAAAGTGAACTTCAAAAAGTTACAGCAAGTAAAAACACCGATGAAACAACAACACTTTTTACAATTGGTTATGAAGGAGTTTCGCCAGAAGCTTATTTAAACAAACTGATTAAAAACAATGTACATGTTTTGGTAGATGTGAGAAAAAACGCACTAAGTATGAAGTATGGTTTTAGTAAAAGTCATTTAAAGCGTTTTTGTGAAAGTGTAGGAATTGAATATGTACACATTCCTGAGGTTGGTATTCAATCGGATAAACGTCAAGCCTTAAACACACAACAAGATTACGATAGTTTGTTCG
>VEQH01000106.1 GCA_018883325.1 Flavobacteriales bacterium
TAATTCAAATTCACGCCGACTTAATCCTCTAACTGTTTTCATAATAGAATTTTCAGCAAAGATGAAGACCTGTGAACGTATTCTATTTACGTTTTATTTAAAATGCGCTCTAAGTTGGTAACCCAATAATTTAATTTTGAAAAGTAGTGTTTTTTAGCAATTTAATCAGCCTTAAAATAGCTCAATGTTGATTGATAATTTTTTTCTTCGGGAATAAAAACCTAAATTGTACTCCAATTTGAACAAATATGAAGCAAATAATACCATTTTTAATCGCACTTTTATTGAGTTCTGCCGCGTCAAATCTTCAAAAAGGAACAGCGAGTTTTTACGGTAAAAGCTTGAACGGAAGAAGAACATCGTCAGGTGAAATTTTACACAACGATAGCTTGTACGCTGCTCACAAGACCTTGCCTTTTGGTACAATTGTACGCGTTGTGAATTTGAAAAACGATTCAGTCGTGCTGGTTAAAATTATTGATAGAATGTCGAAAAAATCTTCGCGAATTATTGATTTAACACAGGCTGCTGCCAAACAATTAAATTTCATCCAAGCAGGACTTACAACAGTTACTTTGGAAGTTATTGAATAAGCCAAAAAAACAAACTAACCTACCTACTTATGACTAAATTTTCCGCTTTTTTTACATTATTTTTTTCCTTTTATTTTATTTCATCTGTTTTTAGTCAGAATTACAGAAATATTCCTTTTGTCGGAGGAAAATATATAGAAGAGGGAATTACTTTTGACGATTTTGAATTTAATCTTGATGAAAATACATGGGTCAGTAACAAAATTCCAATTGGTAAAAAGTTTGAAATAAGAATTGAAAATCCAAAAGGATATTTTGTTGAAAATGGGTTGTGTTTTCCTGGGATTTCTGTTCTGATAAAAAACTCAAAAAA
The DNA here is from genome assembly GCA_018883325.1 of Flavobacteriales bacterium. Lineage (GTDB taxonomy): Bacteria > Bacteroidota > Bacteroidia > Flavobacteriales_D > Crocinitomicaceae > UBA952. The sequence continues at coordinate 907 of VEQH01000106.1, forward strand.
TGACACTTTAGCCAATATTCCCAATATTTACAATGAAAATTCTGAAGGTTTAGAATATTTGTATCTCAATAACTTAAAGTTTAATTTAGGATTTAATGAAAAGTCTAAAGTTGGTGACACACTTAATATTAAAGTTGTTTTTTTCGATACAAAAAGTACAAGTAAAACGACTTTTGATTTAAATGTAATTATCGCTGATTCTAAACTTCCTTTGAATAAATCAAATTCATCCTACGCACATAAATCTTACACAGGATATAAAGTTAGTTCGTCTGTTGAATTTGATGGTGTAAAAACCGATGAATCAGTAATTGGAAATGATACTTTAAGTGTAATGCGCGTCAAAGAAATCAGAATGAGTCAATTGAATGTCAGTAAAATGAAGTCTTCATTAACCATTTATGACAGCCAATTAAATATCATTGATCCTAACAAAGCTACTGGCGGTGTTAGTTTGGAAAAACAATTTAATTCCGAAAAGAACAACTTAGATCTTATTTTTACAATTAATAAGTTTACTGCACAAGCAGATGAAAAATTTTGGATGTATCGATTTGAAAACCTTGAAACCAATGAGGTAATCGAAGTTTTTAATAAGTTCTAATTTTAAAGAAGCTCATATTTCAATAACATTTTTTTAACCTTCAATCCAGAAGTGATTCTTTACTTTTGGGCAATCAATTTATTTACACATGCTACTATCGGGTAAAAAAACAATTATTTTAGAAGGAGGAGGTTTTAAAACTTCATTTTCAGCAGGCGTTTTAGATGCTTTTCGCATGTCAAAATTCGATCAATTTGATGCGCATATTGGTGTTTCTGGTGGAAGTTTGGCTCTTTCATATTTCCTTAGCAAACAATATGGTTCTTATTTTAATTCAATGAAATCCATTTGTAAGGATCCACGATTTATTCAATTTTCAAAAGCGTTTTCTGATGGTTTGATGAACCTTGATTTTTTTACAGAAATCGCTGAAAAGGAATTTCCTTTTGACTTAAAAAAAGCGGTAAAGGCAACACAAGAAAAAGATTTTTACATCGTACTTACGCATTCTGATAACGGTGCGACATCTTATTTGAAACCGAGAGAAGACAATTGGTTGGATATGACAATCGCAGCAAGTACCGTTCCGTTGCTTACCAAAGGAAAACATTTAATTGATGGGGTTGCTTATTCAGATGGTGGAATTTCAGATCCAATTCCAATAAAATGGGCAGTTGAAAATGGCGCAACAGACATCGTTTTGATTCGAACAACGCACTTAAATTTTAAACCAAGTTATATTCGACCTGAGTATTTTGCTTCGAAATTGTTGAAGGCAGACGAAAATGTGAAGAACCACATCGAAAATTTTCAGTTGAAATTGAAAAATTCGATAGATTACATTGATTCAGTAAAAGATGAAATAAAAATCGATCAAATTGCTCCAGAAAAATCATTGAATACCAATATTTTAACCAATTCGGTAAATAACATCATTTTGGACTATCGTTATGGTTTGGAGTTGGGATTAAATTATGTGGCAAATCAAAAAAAATGAATCTAAATAGCGATTGGCAAAAGGTTTTGGAGCCAGAAATGAAAAAACCGTTTTTCGTTGAATTAATGGTTAAAGTAAACCAATTTTACAACGAAAAATCGGAACATATTTTTCCAGAAAAGTCTAAATTGTTTAATGCTTTCAATCTTTTTTCGTTTGAAGATGTGAAAGTGGTGATTTTAGGTCAAGATCCTTATCCCACGAAGGGTCACGCAAATGGTTTGTGTTTTTCAGTAGAATCAGACGTGCGTCCTTTTCCTAAAAGTTTGAATAATATTTTCAAAGAAATCGAATCAGATTTAGGGCAACCTTTTCCAGAAAATGGCAATTTGGAACGCTGGGCAAAACAAGGCGTTTTATTATTGAATTCCGTTTTGACAGTAGAAGAAGGAAAAGCAGACAGTCACAAAGGAATAGGGTGGGAGCAGTTTACAGATGCAGTCATTGAACATATCAGTCATAAAAAAGAGAATGTTGTTTTTATGCTATGGGGTTCAAAGGCTATTTCTAAATCAATTTTAATTGATGAAAAGAAACATTTTATTCTAACATCTGTTCATCCTTCGCCACTTTCGGCTTACCGAGGATTTTTCGGTTGCAAACACTTTAGTAAAACGAATGAATTTCTTCGCTTGAAAGGGTTGGGATGTGTTGTTTGGTAATTGTCTAAATTACAGTTGTTTGATTAAACATTATTGAGACTGAATTTTCATTATTTTTATAAAAAAGTTCATTTTATGGTTTTATTAAAATATTCATTCATTTTGTTTTTTTTATTTTCAATTAGATGTTTCATTGCGCAAGGGACCTGGACTCAGAAAGCAAATTTTGGAGGAACTCAAAGACTTGGACCAGCTTCCTTTTCTATTGATTCGATTGGATATATGGGAACAGGGTATAATAACTTAGGTACTGGTTATGAAAGTGATTTTTGGAAATATGATAAAACCACAAATACATGGACTCAGATTTCCAGCTTTTCAAATGTCGGTAGATTTGGTGCGGTAGGGTTTTCAATTGGAAACAAAGGTTACGTCGCGACTGGATTGTTAGCAGGTGGAGGAGGTGTACAATCTGATTTATGGGAATATAATCCATCAACTGATACTTGGACTCAAAAATCAAATATTCCTGTTCCAAGATATGATGCTGGAGTTTTTACAATTGGAACAAAAGCTTATATCTTTTGTGGTTCTGGTACAAGTGGGATGTTAAAAGATGTTTGGGAATGGGATCAACAAACAGATACATGGACATTAAAAAATGATTTTGGTGGCGGTTTACGTTTTGAGCCAACTGGAATCACAATAGATAATAAAGGTTATGCAGGGTTAGGTTACCAAAATGGACTAGAAACAAAAGATTTCTGGGAATATAATCAAGCTAATGATACATGGATTCAAAAACAAGATTTTCCAGGATTGGCGAGAGTGGAGGCAGTTGCTTTTACATTAAACTCTAAGGGATATTTGGGATCAGGTAGCAAAACAGGATTAAGTTTTCAAGATTTTTGGGAATATAATCCTATTTTAAATACATGGAATGTAATAGCTAGTTTACCAGGAGCACCACGTGGTGAAGCAAGGAGTTTCTCAATTGGAGATGCAGGCTATATCGGTTGTGGATTTTCAAATTCATCTTCAATTTACTTTAATGATTTTTGGGAATACAAACCAAAGGAGACAAATAGTTTAAATGAAATTAATACAAACAGGAAAATACTCATTTATCCAAACCCATTTTGTGAAGAAACTAATTTAAGGTTTGAAATTCCACTTGTAAATGCTAATATATCGGTATTAAATATTCAAGGTATTTTAGAATATAAAATTTCGAATGTTTATGGTAATAATTATGTTTTGTCCATAGATTTTTTGGAAAATGGCTTTTATTTCTTAAACATAGAGGAAAATGATAAAGTTTTATATTCAAAGAAAATTGTACTAGAGAATTGACTATTCAATTTTTTTGACAAACAGTTTTTGAAGTTTAATTTTCGGTTTTTTTGAGTCAAGGAATTGTTAAAGTATTTAATTGGTTTTTTAGTTTTCTGTTATATTTTTTAGTTTATATTACACAGGTAAAATACTTATTTAATAAGTACAATTCATGAACTAAAAATGTAGAAGCATTCAATCAAAATTTTATCTTTGCACACCATGGAATTTAAAAACGATCTTTTTTTACGTGCACATAGGGGAGAAGCGATTGAACGTTATCCCGTTTGGTTAATGCGTCAAGCAGGGAGAATCTTGCCTGAATACCGCGCCGTAAGAGCTAAACTTTCTGGTTTCAAAGAATTGGTGGAAACACCTGAATTTGCTGCAGAGGTTACTATTCAACCGGTTGATTTATTAGATGTTGATGCAGCGATAATTTTCTCTGATATTTTAGTAGTTCCTGAAGCAATGGGGCTTCCTTATCAAATGTTAGAGCAACGTGGACCTTGGTTTGAAAATACGATTCGCTCGCAAGAACAATTGGATTTGTTAGACAAAAATATCGATGTTGAAGACCGACTTTCGTATGTGCTAGAAGCATTGAAATTAACGAAGAAAGGTTTAGATGGCCGCGTTCCCTTAATAGGTTTTGCAGGTGCACCTTGGACTATTTTTTGTTACATGGTAGAAGGAAAAGGGTCAAAAACATTTTCTGAGTCGCGCAAGCTTTTATATACAAATCCAGTTTTGGCACATGAATTGCTTAGTCGCATAACAGACGTGACGATTCAGTATTTGAAAGCTCAATTAGTTGCTGGTGCTGATGCATTACAATTATTTGATTCTTGGGCAGGGATTTTGGGAAGAGAACAATATGCTGAATTTGGATTGAAATACATTGCAAAAATCGTGGATGCGTTAACGAACGTTCCGCTAACTGTTTTTTCAAAAGGAGCGATTGCATCGATTCCTGATATTGTAAGTTTAAACTGCACAACATTGGGCTTAGATTGGAACATGAGTGTTTCTGAAACGAGAGCTTTAGTTGGAGAAACGAAAACTTTGCAAGGTAATTTAGATCCTTGTGTTTTATATGGAAGTGAAAGCGTGGTGGAGCAAGAAACAATTAAATTATTGAAATCGTTTAAAAGTCAAAGACATATTGTAAATTTGGGACACGGAGTTTATCCGGACATTGACCCAGAAAAGGTTAAAGTGTTTATTAAAACTGTGAAAAACTATGAAATCTAAAACTATGAAAATCGGTATTTTTATCCTCTTGTCTGCTGCAACCTTCTCAAATGTTGCGATTGCACAAAAAAGTGGAAAAAAAGCAAATGAAAAAGAAATTCTTTATCAAGATTTTGAAAAAACGAGGAAAGAGGTTGTTGGTGAATTAGGCGCAATTGAATTAGCAGAAGGTTTGTCTTCTCCAACTGAAATAAAAGCTGATTTATTTATGACTGAAGCAGGTGGAGATGTGGGTATTCCAATAAATGTTTATGGAAATGAAGCACCAAATGCAGATGGTGGTGGGAAAAATTATGCAGGAGCAGTTTTCTATAAGCCTGGTAAATTGGCTGCAGAACGTTCGTACATCACAGTTCCAATTATGAAAGGTTCAGAACAATTGACATTGAAGAAAGGATTAAAATATTGCGTTGAGTTTTCAGTTTCTTTAGCTGAATCTTCAAAATTTGCAACTAATAATATATCTGCATTGTTCTCAAAAGAAGTTTTAGGAAATGGTGCTCCGGGTGCGATTTACAACAATTCAGATAAACTAATTAAATCTCAAAATAATAAAATTTACAATGGTTTTTACGGTTGGGAAAAAGTTTGTGCGATCTACACAGCTAAAGGTGATGAGAAATTTATTACTATCGGTAACTTCGATAAGAACGAAACGACAAAATTTGAACAGGTAAAAAAACCAAAAGAAAGTGAAGCAGAAGTAATTGCTCATGCTTACTACTATGTTGACAATGTGATCATTACAGTAATTGACAACGTTGCAGAATGTAAATGTTTTGACAGCAGAAAACCGAAAGTGGAAGAGACATTCTCAACAATGTTGTACACTAACACACCGGAGATTTCTGACAAAATGACTAAAAATCAAATCATTGAAGCACATACAGTTTACTTCCGTGCAGGTAAAGCTTCAATTTCTGATAACGCAAAAGAAATGATGGATTTCGTGATTGAAGAAATGAAAATGGATAAAAACTTATCAATTGACATCATTGGTCACAATGACAAGTTAGAGGATAAAGCAGGTGAGGAGAATCCTGATTTTGAAGACATGGCGCGTAAAAGAGCAAATGCAGTTGCGAAATATTTCATCGCAGCAGGAATCGAAGAAACACGTTTAAATAAAGTTTACAAAGGTGCTGCTGAGCCAAATCCTGGAATAGCTGAAGACGACGATGAAGAAACACAAGATGCAAAAAACAGATACGTTTCTTTCAAAGTAAAATAAATTCAAACTAGATAATAGGAAAACCACTTGAGCAATCAGGTGGTTTTTTTGTGAAGTTTGAAGGAAATTGCTTGAAATTGTTGTTTTAAAAAAATTGCTTAAAGCGGAAAGAAAAACTACGGCCATTTTTTGTAAAAATCATTTCTCTTATCGAAATCTAAAAATTCCACAGATTTTCACCGATTAATTGTAAACCAATTCTATAATCACCTATTCTATATCTAAAAAGGTCTTTATGACCAGATAATTTTTTGGCTTTTGGAAGCTCATTGAGGGACTTAGCTGCTGAAATATCTATGATAGCCTGCACGATTTGTTTTGCTAAATTTTTGTTGACACTATCCCACAAAGTGTGTAAACTAGTTTTTTAGTTATTGATTCTATCTTCAAAAATAATTAAAAATTGCCCATAAATTATTCCCCAGTCCCTAATTGGCATAGTCCATTTTTTAGTTGA
>VEQH01000008.1 GCA_018883325.1 Flavobacteriales bacterium
CTTGTTATTGAGTTAAAAACAATTATTAATAAACACCTCAATTTTAGTTAATCAAACAATAAAAAATCAAAAGCAACTAGTGAAATTGTTAATAACTATAGAAATTGAGTGATTACTGATTAGTTACAAAACTATAAATCCTGAAAAAATAAGAATAAATAAATGTTTCATGTTATTCGTTTTTCAACGAATCAACTGAAAAAACCCTTGTTTTACTATTTCTTGACTTTGACTTTTAAAAACATAAAAATAGATTCCATCTTCGTAATTTTCGCCTGACCAAGTTGGATTGTTTTTATCTAAAGTTATAATTTCATTACCCCATCGGGTTAGAATTGTCATTTTCCAATCATCAAGACCAATAACATTAGGATAAAATAGATTATTTATACTATCATCATTTGGAGTGAAGACATTAGGAATAGAATACTCAAAATACTCAACAATAGAAAAGTCATCCAAATAATAATATTCATTTGCCATATTTAAACCTCCCCAGAATGAACTATCACATGGTTCATTGTAAGACGTATTACTTGAATCTTGAAAATTACCAATTATCAAGAATTTTTCACCACCATTAGCTCTGAAAAATATTTCACATTTTGACCAGTTTAATGTATCATCTATAAATTTTGCTTTTTCAGATACACCTAATGGATTCAAGTTTGATAAGAAATAAGAAACACTATCCTTAAATTCAATTTCAGAGCCATAAACTCCAAACTGATTAGGTGGGCAATTTCCAGATATATTTCCAGACGCTACAACATAGAAGAAAGTTAGTAAATATAGTTTATCAGCCTCAAGACTACTTGATAAATTGTTTTGAAGAAACTCTCTGTATGAGTGAATTAATGGTTGTGGTTCAATCAATATTGAAGCCATATTTTTACCAGTTCTAGGCTTTTGGTATCCAATTAAGTTTGGAGGCATAAAATTTCCAATAATTGGCTCATCACACCATAAATCAGATGATGATTTTATTGGATTAGACCAACCTTTACAACCCGTCCATTTGAACACATCAAAACCAATATCAGCAAATTGTCCATAACAGGAATCAATTTCTTCAAAACTTGGGTTAGTGATGAGGTTTTGGGCTTTTAGGTTAGAAAAGCAAAAAAGTAATATGTAAACAAGGTATTTCAATTAATTCGTTTTGTTTAAAAATTCATTTTCTTTTTTCACGCAAAAGAATTGCGGCAAAATGAAGCGTTGGCTTGCTTACTTTTAAATCTTTACCAAAGATACAAAAGAATAGGGAATTTTCATTTCTATTTCGTTTTTAGTGGTTTAGGTGTTATCAAAAATAATTAAATAGTGCTAATTAGCCTTATTTAATTTGTTAAAAGTAGGGCTAATTTGCCTGTGTCAAAATCTAGGGATGAAAAACTATTGATAAAATTCGGTTCCAACCTACGTTCTATAAGATTGCGTAAAGGTTTGAGTCAAGAAGAACTCTCTTATAAATCTGATTTAGATATTTCTCAAATTGGAAGAATTGAAAGAGGAAAAGTGAATACAAGTCTTTCAATATTGCATAAAATAGCGATTGCCTTAGATATTTCTTTAAAAGAATTGGTGGATTTTGAGGAATTGTAAAAATGGGTTGAATCTGAATTTTTTTTTGTCACTATATCAAATACTTACCACCCGTAGCGAACAATTTTAACCCCTTTCTCATACGGATATTTTTTAATCTGAAAGCAAACGAAAATAAGTTTTAAAATCAACATTTTCAGTTCATTAACTAAAAACATAAAATTCAATACCTTTCAGTGTTTACTAGGATTCAAAACAAATGCTCATCTTGAGTTGTTCCTTGATTTTTAGAAATAGTGTATGTCTGAATGATAATTCACAAACGTTTAAAACAAAAATCCCACAAAAATTATTTGAATAAAACAAAAAATGCTACCTCAAAAAGAGATAGCATTTAGGAATTATTTATGTGTTAACTATTTGATTACATTCAGTTTAACAGTTATTTTTTTAGATTTAGAACTCATTTGTAAGTTATAAATTCCTGGCTCTAAGTTTTTAATATCGATGTCATTTTCTTTTAAGTTTTGAAGAGACTTTTTATAAACCAATTGTCCAGCTTGATTAAATAATTGTAACTCTCCTCCTTCGCTCAAATCACTTGTAATTTTAAACTGACCATTTGTTGGATTTGGATAAACATTTAAAACACCATTTAAGCTTAATTGATTTAATCCAATTGTACAGTTAGTAGCTAAATTAATAGTTGTTGAATCTGAACAACCTTCTGTGTTTGTTACCATATATTGTACAACCCAAGTTCCCTCTGCTGCTGCGTTAAAAGTATTTCCAGTTAATGCACTTGCATCACCAGTTGTAACCGAAAATGTACCTCCTGCAGGCGCTCCTGTTAAAGTTACACTCTGTCCAGCACAAAATGGACTTGGAACACTTGACGATATTGTTGGATTTGGAACAGGATTTACTGTTACTATTTGAGAAAGTTGCGAAGAACAACCTGTTGCTGAATTTACACCTGTTACAACGTACGTTGTTGTAGTAGTTGGTGTAAAGGCTGTAGCATTTAAAACACCACCTGACCAAGAATACAGATCTGCGCCAGTTGCTTCTAAAGTAACTTGTTCACCTGGACAAACAGAAAAATCACCAGTTGTAATTGCTAAAACAGGATTTTGATTTATCGTTACTGTAACCGGTGTAGTTGCATCGCTTGAACCACAAGAATTGGAAGCTACTACTGAAATTGTACCGTTATTTCCAGTTCCTGTAACGATAATTGAGTCAGTTCCTTGACCAGAAACTATTGTTAAATCTCCTGTTACAGTCCATGTGTAATCTGTTACTAAAGGATCTGGTGTTACTTCAAATGCTATTGAATCTCCAGAACAAACTGCTGTTGCAAAAGATGTAGTTTCAGGTGTACTTGGAATTGGGTTTGAATATGAAAAAACAACATAACCATTTCCATTATTTACACCATTAACCATAACTGGATTTGTCAAGCTTGATGCAACGTAATTTGTACCGCCTGCTCCACCTCCACCAGCACCTTTTGAATTTCCATTACACAAAGCTGTTCCTGCAGCACCTCCAGCACCACCACCACCACCAACATAACCGCCACCGCCACCGCCGCCATTTGGTGTTGAAAAAAAGTTGAAACAGCAACAAGTAGAAGCGCCACCTCCATTTCCTCCGTTTGATCCATTTGCATTCTGACCCGGTGTACCACTAAATCCAGTACAACCAACTCCTGTTGTTCCGCCAATTTCACCAATTGCTCCATTTCCACCGCCAATTGTTCCTGGAGGGAGTGGAGGGTTAACTGTGTTATCTCCTGGATAAGCTATTTGTGATCCAGATCCGCCATTTCCACCACCACCATTTCCACCACTTCCACCTAAAGCGGTATTGTCTTCACAGCCCGCAGTGCCACCGCCGCCGCCGCCGCCAGCAACCAAAATTCGGTCATTAATTGTGTTTCCACCTAATCGAATATCAGTTGCACCTCCGCCGCCACCGCCGCCATAAGCACCGAAATTATTTCCAGTATTTGCGCCATCACCGCCACCATTGTAGCCTCTTACAAAACCAACGCCTTGACCACCAACGAAAACTGATAAAGATTGACCAGAGGTTACAGAAAGAACTCCTTGAGCATGCCCTCCAAGTCCACCAATTCCACCAGGAGTATTGTTTTGACTATTTGCACCATTCGCACCTTTTGCACCAAAAGCATCAATCGTTAAATTGGTTACACCACAAGGTACTGTGTAATTTTGCTCATTGCCAGTATAAAATAAAGTGTCTCTAATTATTGCTTGAGAAAAAGCGACACTCGAAAACCCAACAGAAACCGTTAGTAGAGCGAGTATCTTTTTAGGATTAGGTAAATTTTGATTCATATTTTGAAAGATTAGATTTATTCAAAAATACAAAATTTGTTAAGCTTTTTTCTCCCAAGATTAAATAATAATGAAAATTCAGAAGTATTAATGTAAGTCATTCAGATAATATTTCTCCTTAAAAATTTAGAAATCAGCTCTTTTAGCGAAGGGATTTTTACTTATTGAAAACCATAGACGAAAGCAGTATTCTTAATTAAAAAACTAGTTTTGTTTACTCATTAGATTTAAAGATTAAACAAAATATTCTTTTAGCTGTTTCATTTAATTATCCACATCATAAACTACGAAAACATAAAAATATGAATACTAACAATACTTTAGAAATAGAACTTCACGATCAAATTGGAGACGAACATATTTTAACGTCAATAGAAACTCCGATGCTTTCCACTGCATTTGATAAATCAGATGCTGAAAAAATTGATGAAATTGCCAATCACTTTCAAGCAATCATGGAAACACTTGGTTTAGATTTAAGTGACGATAGTTTAAAAGGAACTCCGTATCGAGTTGCGAAAATGTATGTGCAAGAAATATTTTCAGGATTAAACCCCGCTAATAAACCAAAAATTGCGCTTTTCGAAAATAAATATAAGTACAATGAAATGTTAGTTGAGAAAAACATTTCTTTCTACAGTAACTGTGAGCACCATTTTGTGCCTATTATGGGAAAAGCACACGTTGCGTACATTTCAAATGGTAAAGTAATTGGACTTTCTAAACTGAATAGAATAGTTCAATACTTTTCTAAACGTCCGCAAGTGCAAGAACGTTTAACAGTTCAAATTGGTGAAGAATTAAAAAGAATCCTTGGAACTGAAGATGTTGCAGTGATTATCGATGCAAAACATTTATGTGTTTCTTCTCGTGGAATAAAAGATGAATCCTCAGCAACAGTAACGAGCTTCTATTCTGGAAAATTTCAAGAAGAAGCAACAAAAGGTGAGTTTTTCAACTATTTGTAATAAATTCTCGATTGATTCAATTGTAACAATTCTTACAAGCGAAACATGGATTAAAAAAATGAAGTTAGCGCGATTAATTAATTCGTAATTTTGCGCCCGATGACAACAGAAGCTCAAAAAAAACCTTCCATTTTTAAAATCTATTTGGTTTTTACCAAATTTCGCCTTTCATTTCTTGTTATACTTTCCGCTTTATCTGGCTATCTTTTTGCTGGAGGTAATGATTTGAAAGAAATTTTTTACTTAATGCTAGGCGGAACCTTAGTTACAGCCGCCTCTAATGGTGGAAATCAAATTTGGGAGCGAGAACTAGACAAACTAATGAAAAGAACCACCAATCGACCTTTACCTCAAGGTTGGATGAGTGTAACTGAAGCTTATATTGTTTGTGCTTTTTCTTTAGTTGTTGGAAGTATTTTGTTGTATTTAATCAATTGGCAAAGTGCACTACTCGGTTTCGTAGCCTTCATTTCGTATGTTTTCATTTACACACCAATGAAACGCGTAAGTCCTTGGGCGGTCTTTGTAGGTGCTTTTCCAGGCGCAATTCCACCATTTTTGGGCGCAATTGCAGCGACGGATAAATTCGGTTTTCTTCCTGGAATTTTATTTTTTGTTCAATTTACTTGGCAATTTCCACATTTTTGGGCAATCGCTTGGGTACTTTATGACGATTACAAAGCTGGCGGTTTCTCTCTTTTGCCTTCTAAATCTGGAAAATCAAAACAATCAGCTTTTCAAATAATGCTTTATTCACTTGCCTTGATTCCATTTAGTTTGGTTCCTTGGTTATTGGATTGGACAGGAATTTGGTCGCTGATTATTGCTGCTGTTTTAGGAATTGGCTTTTTCGTTTACTCATATAGATTATATATTAGTTGCGAAGTTGCTGATGCACGAAAACTTATGTTTGCCTCTTTTGTTTATTTACCAATCATACAATTTGTTTATGTCTTTGACAGAAATCAAGACGTTTTGAATGAGCTATTAAAATAATTTTAAAATATAATTATGGATTACTCGAATGAAATTGACCCAATCGTCAATGAAAAAATGAAAAAAAATCTTGTGTACGTTAGTATCTTCAGTATCATCATGCTTTTTGCTGGATTTACATCTGCGTATATTGTTATGATGGGAGATTCTTTTTGGCTGAAATACCCGCTTCCCTCAGGGTTTTGGTTGAGCACAGGAAGTATCGTTGCAAGTAGTATAACTTTTATCCTTGCAATTGCTGCTGCTAAAAAGAATAATCAATCTTTATTGAAGGCGTTTATGGCGCTGACAGTTGCGCTCGGCGTTGCATTTATTTATTTCCAAGTGAAAGGTTACAATCAGTTAATTGATGGCGGTATTCACCCAATTAACAACCACATTATAGTGACCGATGGTAGATATGGAGATTATTTTGAAATAAAATACAAAGGTGACTTTATCGAAGTTGACGGAAATAAATTTTTACTTGGTGGTAAAGAAATGACAGACTCGCAATTTGAAGAATTAAAAAACTACATGAGTCAATTCGCATCCATTAAAGAAAGAGACGCTATTGTTGTAAAGAATAATGATAAAGACTTCGAATTATACTTCAACAATCAACCTGTTCAAATAAAAGAAAAACAACTTTTCAAAGACGATTCAACTAAAATGGATTATGTTGATGAAATGCGATTGAGTTATTTGGCGATGAATATTCAAGACCGACGTGGCGACTTTTTTGTAAGAGGAGAATTTGGAAAAGATTTCCATGTTTATTTCAAAGGAAAAGAGCTTGAATACAAAAACAGAAAATTACATTATAAAGGAAAAGAATTATCAAATTACCTTCAAATCAAAGCAACAGAAACGGCTGATTCAGCTACTTCGTTTTTATATTTGATAAGTATCGTTCATTTGGCACATGTTTTCTTTGCGATGATTTATTTACTAAAAGTGTCAATCTATTCATTTACAGGTAAATTCGATAACAAAAACAACCTCTCATTGAGGCTTGGCGCAATTTTCTGGCATTTTTTAGGCATTTTGTGGATTTATTTGATACTCTTTTTGGTTTTTATTCACTAAACTTGCAAAAAAATCATAAAAAATGGCAGGACACACAACTGAACTTGATGCCAAAACTCTTTGGGGAGGAAAAGAATCACCTTTTCAAACGAGTTACGGAAAATTAATGATGTGGTTTTTCCTCGTATCGGATGCATTGACATTCGGGGGATTACTTATCGCTTACGGTTTTACACGTCACGATGCACAGGATGCATGGCCGATTGGTGAAGAAACTTTTAATTCATTACCATTCTTAGGTCACGGTTATCCCTTGATTTATGTTGCTTTGATGACATTTATCCTAATCGTTTCTTCAGTAACTATGGTTTTAGCTGTTGAAGCTGGACACAGAATGGATAGAAAAGGAGTTACAAAATGGATGATTGCTACAATTATCGGTGGATTCTTTTTCTTAGGCTCACAAGCTTGGGAGTGGAGTCACTTTATCCACGGTTCAGAATTCGGTAAAATTGAATTAGCTGATGGTTCGCAAGCAATTGTAAAAGGTCATTTTGGAGAAATCGAAAGCTTTACAGTTGAAGTAGCTGGTAAACACCACAAAAAAGGTGATATTATCAAAGAAGATTTGATGCATACGTTCCAACATGCTGCTGAAAAAGGTCATTTACACGAAGGAAAAATCCTTTTACATGATGGTTCAATTGCTAAAGTAAACAAAGTAAAAGATGAGCACATGGAACTTATCATTAAAAAAGATGGTAAGAAAAATAAAATCGGTGACGCACCAATCGAAGGTGATGCAGCTGAAAAAATGTATTATGAAGCATTGTACTCAGGAGAAGCAAATCGCGTTATCTACGGAGCTAATTTGAAACAAAATGAATATGGTCCACAACAATATGGTCAATTCTTTTTCTTCATTACAGGTTTCCATGGTTTTCACGTATTCTCTGGAGTTATCATTAATATATTGATTTGTATTGGCGTTATGGCTGGAACATACCATAAAAGAGGTCACTACGAAATGGTAGAAAAAACAGGGCTTTACTGGCACTTTGTCGATTTAGTTTGGGTATTTGTATTCACATTCTTCTACCTAGTTTAACAATTAAAAAATAAGAACTCATGGAAAGAGACGACTTAATAGAATATTCTTTACACGGACACCACTCAGAAGAGCAAGGTAAAGTTATTCGCAAAAAAATATGGATGGTTACTGCACTTTTAACAGCCATCACAATTGTAGAGGTAGCTTTAGGTGCATTTATCAAACAAAGTTCAGGTGCTTGGCCTTTTGTAAAATGGTCTTTCATTATTATGACTTTGTTTAAAGCTGGATACATCGTAATGATTTTTATGCACTTAGGTGATGAGAAAAAAACATTACGTTATGTAATCTTAGTTCCTTACTTTTTGTTTATGTTATATTTGATTTTTATCGCTCTTTGGGAAGCTTTAGCTGTTGGTGAAGCTTGGGCAACCTACGGAGTTTAAATCTTACATATCGTGGAAAAAACATTTGCCGGTCGAAGCAAAGTATTAATTGCATTTTTACTTGTTTTTGGGCCGGCTTTTTTATTGGTACTAATCGGAACAAGAGGTTGCGAGCACAAATTCAAAGAACTAGATGACTATGGATTGGTGAAATCTGTTCCCTTTTTAATCGAAGGAAAGGAAACAACTTTTGCTGATTTTAAAGGAGATGTCCTTGTCATCACAACACTTCAAAAAACTTGTCCTGAAGATTGTGCGATTTCTTTTTGGCACCTAGATCAAATGATCTACCAACACATTCGAAAAAATAAGCGCAAGAAATTAAAAAGCGTTAAAATTATTTCTTTTGTTACCGATGGTAAAGGTAATGCGCTTCCTGAAGAAGATATGCAAATAGTACGTGACGCCTTGAAAGACAATGTTGAATCGTATGATCCTTCTTTGTGGATGATAGCAACAGGTGACGCAAGAGCCGTTTATGGATTCAAACATAATGGTCAAAATCTTGTTCAAAAAGGTGATAAATATTACGGAGGTGAAAGTTTTCAAGAATTGGTTCTACTCTTAGACAAAGAAGGACATTTGAGAATGGTTCTTCCTGGAAATGAGGAAGGATTGGTTCGAAGAATGAAAGAACATATCGCTTTACTTCAAAAACAATACGACAAGAAAAAGAAATAAATGAAAAACATAGTTTTAATTCTATTTTCGTCTTTACTGTTTATTGCGTGCGAAACAAAACCCAAATCAAAATTACCTTATATCGGAAACTTTGATTTAGAGTACAAAAAAATGAATGGAAAGACGGTGGTTGACACACTTTATCCAACAATTCCAACTTTTTCATACCGCAATGAAGACTCAATCTTAGTTTCTAATAAAAGCTTCAAAAACAAAATTTGGATTGTCGAATTTTTCTTTGCTACCTGTCCAACTATTTGTCCGATAATGAATTCTCAATTGAAGAATTTGAATAAGGAAACAGAGGATTTGAGTAAACATATTCAATTTATTTCTTTTACGATTAACCCAAAGAATGATCAACCTTCTGTGTTAAAAGCGTACAAGAAAAAACACGGAATTAAAGCAAAAAACTGGACATTTCTAACAGGCGACGAAGCAGAAACCCATCGATTAGGAATCGAGAACTTTCAGACCTTTGCAGGAAGAGATGAAGAAGCAGAAGGAGGTTACGCACATTCTGGAGCTTTCACACTTGTGGACAAAAAAGGATACGTTAGAGGAGTTTATGCAGTGACCGGATATGATGGTACAGTGAACAAAAAAGAATATCAAAGGTTAAAAGAAGATATATTTAAATTATTAGAAGATGAGTACAACGTCACTGCACCCCGAAAAAGTAAAAAAAGCTAGAAAGCTAATCATTATACTTTCGATTGTAATTCCTTTAGCTGTTGCGCTACTTTTTAAAATTAAAATTCCAGGTTATAATTTCTCTTTCCTACCTCCTTTTTATGCTGGAATCAATGGATTAACCGCATTGCTTTTGGTAAGCGCATTGATTGCTATAAAAAACAAGAACGTAAACCTTCACCAAACACTTATTCAGTCGAGTTTATTTTTATCTGTACTTTTTCTTTTGTGTTATATAGCCTATCACATTACCTCTGATTCAACGCAATACAAAGGAGACCTTCCGGGAGTTTACTTTCCGCTTTTAATTTCACATATTGTTTTAAGTGTTGCCGTAATTCCTATCGTGTTATTCACCTATTTATTTGCTTGGCAAGGCGATTTTGTGAAACATAAAAAATGGACAAGATTTGCATTTCCAATTTGGTTGTATGTTGCTGTATCTGGAGTTATCGTTTATTTTATGATTTCTCCATTTTATAATCATTGATTTCATTTAGGAAAACAATTCATTTAACAGATTTTTGTCACTTACAAGTTGCAATTACTTAATTTTGTGAATTGAAAATGATAGAAATAAACGAAAAACAAGCACGCTACGACAGAGCCTATTTAAGATTAGCTGCAAGTTGGGCAAAATTATCCCACTGTAATAGAAAACAAGTAGGTGCAATCATTGTAAAAGATGCAATAATCATTTCCGATGGTTATAACGGAACACCCGCAGGATTCGATAATTGTTGCGAAAATGAAAAGGGTGAAACCCATTGGTATGTTCTTCACGCAGAAGCAAATGCAATTCTTAAAGTAGCGAAATCAACCAACAATTGCAAAGACGCAACGCTTTACCTTACTCATTCACCTTGCAAAGATTGTAGTAAATTGGTTTTACAATCAGGAATAAAACGTTTGGTTTACCAAGAAGCCTATAAAGACACATCAGGTATTGATTTTCTAAAAAGTGCGGGACTAGAAGTAGAACAAATACAAAACATTGACGATGTCTGAAGCTCCAAAATCTAATTATACACTACCAGTTTTACTTGCATTATTTTTATGTATTGGACTTTGGCTTGGAAGTGAACTAGCTAAACCAATCAATCAATTTGGTGGAAATGCAACTGAAGTTCAAAAACTTGAAGACATTCTAAGTCTTTTGGATGACCGATACGTCGATAAAATCAATAAGGATAGCATTTTCGAAAGTACTATTTCAGAAATGTTGCATAAGTTAGATCCGCATAGCAACTACATTGCAGCAAAAGATATGAAAGCGGTCAACGAATCAATCAATGCAAAATTTGGTGGAATTGGTGTTCGTTTTCTTTTATTGAGAGATACAATTTGTGTTTCACATGTAATGGAAAATTCTCCTTCTTTAGTTGCCGGACTTAAATCGGGTGATAAAATCATTGAGGTGGACGGAAAAAAAATGACAGGAAAAAAAATCACCAATGAAAAAGTGATGGCAAGTCTCAAAGGTGATGAGGGAACTTATGTTAAAGTAAAAGTAGTTCGTAAGAACCAGAAGAAAGATATAAAAATCAAAAGAGGTGTTATTCCTATCAAAACTGTTACTTGTGCATATATGGTAAACAGTACTGTTGGTTACATTTTAATTGACCAATTTTCAATTCCAACAGCAGATGAATTTAGACAAGAAGCTTTGTCTTTGAAGCAACAAGGAATGAAAAAATTGATTTTAGACCTAAGAGGAAATGGCGGTGGCGTACTTTCTTCTGCAACAAATATCGCTGACGAATTTCTTAAAGAAGGGTTGACTATTCTTAAAACAAAAGGAAGAAAAACAAGAGAAGAAATCTATAAATCGAAAGCGGGTGGAATTTTGGAAAACACAAACACAGTAGTTCTAATAAATTCATCATCTGCTTCAGCAAGTGAGATTTTAGCTGGTGCTTTACAAGATAATGACCGAGCAATTATCGTCGGAAGAAGATCATTCGGTAAAGGTTTGGTTCAAGAAGACCGAAAGCTTCGCGATGGAAGTAATTTAAGAATCACCATTGCGCGATATTATACGCCATCGGGAAGATGTATCCAACGTCCGTACAAAGGGAGTTATGAAGATTACATGGAGGATGAAGAACGTTTTACAAATGGTGAATTATATAAACCAGACAGTAGCATTTATATTCCTTCATTAAAATATAAAACAAGAGGTGGTCGAACAGTTTATGGTGGCGGTGGAATTACTCCAGATGTTTTTGTTCCTTATGATTCTTCTGGAACAAGCTTTTATCTCACAAGTTTACAATGGAGTGGCGCAATCAATGCCTTCTCATTTGATTTTGTTAAAGACAAAAGAAACAAATGGAAATCAGCTGAGGAGTTCAATAAATCATTTTTTGTAACGGATGAAATTGCTCAAAAACTAGTTGATTTCGCAAGTGATTTCTACAAAGTTGAATATTTCCCGAGAGAATTTAAACACAGTAGAAAATTGATTGGTGAACTTTTGAAAGCTGAAATAGCACGTCAAATTTGGACAGAAAAAGGATTCTACACCGTTTTTAATCCATTAGACAATGAGTTTCTTGAAGCAATGAAACAGTTGAAGTGATTTGATTCATCAAGAAAAGTTAATTCTTTTTCTTCAATAAATCTTTTGATTTTTTCTTGAATGCGTCCATTCGCGGATGACTTACGCCTTTGATGTAAGGATTATCTGGATTGTTCTTTTCAAAATCTTGGTGGTAAGCTTCTGCTTTATAGAAAACAGTTAAAGGTTCTACTTGAGTGGTAATCGTTTTAAATTTACCTTCCTTTTTCAATTGCTTAATGTAATCTGTAGCAAGCGTCTTTTCGTAACTATTGGAATAAAATATTGCCGAACGGTATTGTGTGCCAGCATCTGGTCCTTGTTTGTTGAGTGTACTTGGATCGTGGGAATTAAAAAAGACACGAAGTAATTCCTTGTAAGAAATTACTGTCGTGTCATAATGAACTTTTACTGTTTCTGCGTGACCGGTTTTTCCTGTGCAAATTGCTTCATAAGTGGGATTTTTTGTACTTCCTCCAGTATAGCCAGATTCTGCATAATCTACACCTTTTACTGTCTCAAAAATAGCTTCCACACACCAAAAACAACCTGATGCAAAATAAGCATCTTTATATTTTGATTTGCCTTTCTGAGCAAATGATGAACAAGTCACTAGAAAAATTGAGAAGAATAGCGTTTGTTTTAACATAGTTTTAAAACACGCTCAAAGAGAAATTGTTTAATGTTCTCTCATTTGACGTTCGATAATGATTGTGATCAATACCCCCGTAAGAACTGCGCCTCCGACGATTGCGAAGCCAACGATTCCTTTGATTGCTAATATTGCTAAACACATAATTGAAATATTTATAGTAAATGTAAACCCTAAATAATTGATATTCAACGCCAAATATATATTATCTGTGAAATTTCGAGCAAAACAACGTTTTCATCGAATATTAACAATAATTTGAAAATCAATTAATTATAAGAATTTTTAATGATAACCATTAAAGCAAATGTGGGTTATAAACAAACATTGATTTCATTAAAAAAAGAGCATAAAGCATTAATCTTAGCACTTTATTATTTAGAACCATTCTAATATACCTTTTTTGTGGTATTGTAACATCCCGAGCTGGTAACGAATTTTGTACCTAAAATAAACTAATATGAAAAAAACCAATATAAAAATCTTTGTTGTTGCATTTTTAGCACTAACATCAATTACAAGTTGTAAGAAAAAAGGATGTACAGATCCTGAAGCGTATAATTATTCTGAAGACGCAAAAAAAGATGATGGTTCTTGTAGTTACGATGCACCCTACACAATTCCAACTACTTACTTATTTAACGACGCTAATGGAAACAACACCGTAAACTACAGCGGACAAACAGAACGTTTGAATCAATTGCGTGAAATGGTTGTGTTAATGAAATCGGCAACAACAACTGCAATCTCAGCAGATGATTTGAAAGCAATGTTCGCAAACACAGGTGGAGACGGTAATGGAAATTTTAGTTTTTCCTCAACAAAGCAACTAAAAGATAAATGCTTTCCAGTTGACCAAACATTATTTGAAACTTGGATGGACAAATTGGCACTTGCAAGTAATTCATTCACTTCACAAGCTACTGATGGACAAGCGGGTGTCTTAACTTCTGGAACTTCAACCTATTTATTTGATGAAAACGGAAAGGAATATTTACAACTAATTGAAAAAGGATTAATGGGAGCAGTTTTCATGCATCAAGCTTTGAATGTGTATTTCAGTTCTTCTAAAATGGATGTCGATAACACAAGTGCTGTTGATGCTACAAATGGTTTGTATTATACAACCATGGAACATCATTTTGATGAAGCATTTGGCTATTTCGGAGTTGGTATTGATTTCCCTACAACTATTCCTGCTGATTTCTGGGGTAAATATTGCAACAATCAAAACGCAACATTGAACTCAAATGCAGATATGATTACAAATTTCAGAAAAGGTCGTGCTGCAATTTCAAATAAATACTTGTCAGACAGAGACAAAGCAATCAAAGCGATTTCTAAAGAATGGGAAGAAATTTCAGCATTTCAAGCGAAAAAATATTTACAAGATGCTATCGGATTCTTCGGAACTGATAATGCTAAATATTTACACGCTTTATCAGAAGCTTATGCTTTTTCGTGGAATTTACGTTACGCTCCTGAAGCAACTAGAAGATTTTCACCTGCTTCACACACAACATTGATGAATTTATACAAATCAAATTTCTGGGAAATGACAATTGCCGATATGAATGCAATTATCTCAGAATTAGATGCTAAATATTAAATCTAAACACTAAATAAGATGAATCGTATCATTTTTGGATTTTTGGTAAGTTGCTTTTTTTTCATAACAGCTTGTGATAAAGACAACAAGAAAGATGAATTTGATAAAGCTGCATTGCTTCAAAATTTTGCAGACAACATCATTCTTCCAAGGTATGCCGATTTTAAAACCAAAATTGATAGTTTAGAAAGCTTATTCATTGCTTTTCAATCAAATCCAACGGAAGCGAAATTTGAAGACATTAAAATGCACTTGAAAGCTTGCTATTTAAGTTTTCAAGCTGTTAAAACTTTTGATTTCGGTCCAGCAATGAACACCGGATTTAAAAGCACAATTGGTAGATTTCCTTCTGATACAGTTCAAATTTCATCCAATATCAATACAGGAACGTACAATTTATCAACGGTCACAAATGCGGGTGCAATCGGTTTGTCTGCCTTGGATTACTTGTTCTTTCAAACAGACGCTTATTTGAAATTGACAACTATTGCATCTTACAACCAATATTGCTTAGCGATTATTCAAAAAATGAAAACAGAAACAGATGCTGTTGTCAGTGCTTGGTCAACGTTTAAATCTACTTTTATTGCTTCCACAGGAAACGAATCAACCTCAATGTTTTCGATGTTGGTCAACGATTTTTGCCAAGATTGGGAAGAAGCAAAAGCAGCTAAATTGGGTATTCCACTTGGAAAATATAGCTTAGGAATTCAACGTCCAGAATACTTGGAGGCACGATATTCAGGTTATTCTTTGGAAATATTAGAAGCAAGCTTGAAAAATATCGCTGAAATTTATTCAGGTATTGGAACAAATGGTGTTGATGGTATTGGGTTTGACGATTACTTAGTTGCCTTGAAAAAAGAAAATTTAAACTCAACTATTAAAACAAATTTTCAAGCGATTAATAATTCCTTCTCTCAATTTAATTCCACATTTGAAACCGAATTGACACAAAACCCTACTGCTTTAGAAAACTTATTTAATACCATTTCTGAACAAGTCGTTTTCGTCAAAACAGATATGACGGCATCCTTTGGAATTTTAATTACTTATCAAGATAACGACGGTGATTGATACAGCGAAAATTCGCCAATTTTTTAACCCTTTCCTAACGGTTAGCATTGCTCCATTAATTGTTTTTAGAATAATTTTTGGAGCTTTGATGATTATTGGCACTTCTCGTTTTATTTTAAATGGTTGGGTGCAAAAATTATACATTGAGCCAACATTTTTCTTTCCATTTCTCGGTTTTGAATGGGTGAAACCACTTCCTGGAAATTGGATGTTCTTGCCTTTCATTTTGCTTTTTGTGAGCGCTTTGTTTTTTATGCTTGGCTTTTTTTATCGTATTGCTTCAATCGTATTGTTTGTGAGTTTCACCTACATCGAACTGCTCGACAAAACGAACTACCTCAACCACTATTATTTCGTGAGCTTGATTGCTTTTTTAATGCTGTTTTTACCTGCAAATCGCTATTGCTCGCTCGATTCAAGGTTGAACATTGTACAAAAACAATACTTTGTACCAAAATGGAACATCGGAATTTTAAAGTTTCAGTTAGGAATCGTTTATGTTTTTGCAGGAATTGCCAAACTCAACTCCGATTGGTTGTTGGACGCAAATCCATTGAAAATATGGTTGCAAGCACATCATCATTTGCCTTTAGTTGGAAAATTATTGCAACAGGAATGGGTAGCTTATGCTTTCAGTTGGACAGGTTGCGTTTATGATTTGTTCATCGTATTTTTTCTATTAAACAAATTCACTCGCCCGTTTGCATATATTTTTGTGATTATTTTTCACCTTGTTACTTGGTATTTGTTTCCAATAGGTGTTTTTCCTTGGGTTATGATTTTTTCGACGCTCATATTCTTTTCACCGAATTTCCACGTACGCTTACTTCAAATTATTACAAAGGAAAAAATGCAATCGTTTTCCGAAAAAATGCGCCTTACCTTCAATAAAAAAATCGTTTCTTCGGCTTTGATTCTATTTGTTGCTTTTCAAATTTTAGTGCCTTTTCGATACCTCGCTTATGATGGAGATTTGTTTTGGCACGAGCAAGGTTTTCGTTTTTCTTGGCGCGTTATGCTTATGCACAAAGAAGGCTATGGACGATTTTTTGTCGTGGATAGTAAAACAAAACGCGAGATGGAATTACCTCAACAGCAATTTTTAACTCCTATTCAACTCGATCAAATGTTGACTCAGCCAGATATGATTTTGCAATATGCCCAAATATTGTACAAGGAGTATAATGGTAAAACTTTTTATGTTGCTGGTTTACCATTAAAAATTAATAAACCTGAAATTCACGCAGAAATTTACGTCACTTTGAACGGAAGACCATCTCAGTTGTTCGTTAGAAAAGGAAAGAACTTAGTTACAATAAAAAACGATTTGAAAAATAGAACTTGGTTGGAGGAATTTAAAAAATGAGAGGAGTTTTTGCTTTTTTATTGGTGATGATTTGTGGTCAATTTTGGGCGCAACGAACATTTGTTTCAGGTAAAATAACCGATGAATCACAAACAGAAATTCCGGGTGTTCGCATCAAAAATTTGACCACCAATAAAAATGCTTCATCAGACGGAAGTGGAAATTTTGGAATTCAAGTAGAAAATGGTGACCAATTGCAATTTACATTACAGGGTTACGATACCTTAAACTTGCTTATTTCAAAAGAAGCAACAAGTGAAAAACAGCTTAAAATTTCGATGCGTTCGCGAATTGTTGAAATCAATGAAGTTAACATCGTGCGCAAGCGAATGGAAGGTTTTGACGTGGGTTATTTACCTGCGTTAAAAGGAGTTCAAATCAACACAGGAACAAACGCTGTTATTGAATTGAGTGATTTGAGTGGCGCAAAATCAACAGCAAATCCTCGTGAAATTTTTGCAAAAGTTCCCGGACTAAATATTTGGGAAAGTGATGGCGCAGGAATTCAAGTTGGAATTGGCGGGAGAGGTTTAAGTCCAGACAGAGCTGCAAATTTCAACACGCGTCAAAACGGTTACGACATCAGTGCTGATGCTTTGGGTTACCCAGAAAGTTATTACACACCTCCAATTGAAGCGTTGAAATCCATCGAAATCATTCGAGGTTCCGCTTCTTTGCAGTTTGGTACGCAATTCGGTGGCTTGTTGAATTTTGTAATCAAAGATCCTGAAACCTCAACACCTTTTCACCTCACAAGTCGCTTGACAGGTGGAACTTATGGTTATTTAGGTACATTTAATCGCATTTCGGGAACAAAAAATAAATTCGCTTACCAAGTTTACCACCAATTTAAACGAGGCGACGGCTACCGTCAAAACGCTGGGTTTTACCAGCATCAATTTTTTGGACAAATGGCATTTCAACTTACTGAAAAACAGCTACTAAAACTTGAATATACCCAAATGAATTACCTCACTCAACAGCCTGGTGGTTTAACTGATTTACAATTTGAAAATGATATCCGTCAAAGTTTTAGAAACAGAAATTGGTTTGCTGTGGATTGGAAAATGTTGGCACTCCATTATGATTTTCAAGTTACAAAATCTGCGCTAATAAACGTTCGCGCTTTTGGGATGTTATCCGACCGCAAAAGTTTAGGTTTCTTAGAAAAAATTACCAAAGAAGATGTTGGCGGACCACGCACAATGATTTTAGGTGAATTTAAAAATGTCGGTGCAGAAACACGTTATTTACAACGCTATGAATTAAACGCAAAAACAAAAGGTGCATTTCTTGTCGGTGCAAGATATTACAGAGGATTTACAACTGCTAAACAAGGCAACGCTTCAGCGGATTCAACTGCCGATTTTTCATTTTCAAACCCTTCCGATTTAGAAAATTCATCTTACCAATTTCCATCAGAAAATATTGCTGGTTTTATTGAAAACATTCTCTTCTTGAATGACGATTGGCGATTCAATTTCGGAATGCGTTATGAATACATCACAAGTTCGTCAGAGGGATTTTACAAGCAATATGTAATTCACCCTGTAAACTTAGATACAATTGCAACTTACCGCAATGAAAGCGAACGATTTGTGAAACGAAGTTTACCTTTATTTGGCTTTGGACTTTCAAAAAAAATCCTGAAAAACGGAACAGTTTACGCCAACGCAACTCAAAATTACAGAGCGATTAACTTCACAGATATACGCGTTACGAATCCCAATTTCATTGTCGATACGTTGATGAAAGACGAATACGGTGTTACAGTAGAATTGGGAACAAGAGGATTACTTTCCAACTTTTTAATCTATGATGTAGCCTTGTATTATTTGTATTATGGCGACAAAATTGGCTTAGCACCAAAACTAGGAACGATTTACAAAGAGCGAACAAACATTGGCGACGCACGCAATATGGGAATTGAAATTTTCGCAGAAATAGATTTCCTCAAAATGCACAATGAAAAAGCAAAAAATGGTCTTTCTTGGTTCGTAAACGCTGCCTACACAAATGCAATTTATATTCGCTCAAGAGAAACATCTTATGTTGGAAAACAAGTGGAATATGTAAGTCCATTTATTGTAAAATCGGGATTAAAATTCAAAACAGCTAAACTCACATTACAAGTTCAAGGCTCGTTTAATAGTGCACAATTTACCGATGCAACCAATTCAGTTGAACCTTCAGGCGATGCTGTTATTGGACAAATTCCAGCATATTTTGTGGGCGATTTTTCAGGAAGATACGATGTGAGCGAACTATTCAAAATTGAACTTGGAGTGAATAATTTCACCAACTCAAAATACTACACCCGTCGCGCTGTTTCTTATCCAGGTCCAGGAATTCTGCCATCGGATGGTATCAATGCCTACATTACATTGCAGTTTCAGTTGAAAGCTGGCAAAAAGTAAAGTAAAGTAGTGTGTAAGTAACTATAGTTACATCCAATTCAAAACAAAATTCTTTCTTTTGGGAAAAATTTTCAAAATGCTAAAGCAATCCATTTTCACCCTTCTACTTTTCCAAGGTTTATTTAACTTTTTATTTTCACAACAAAACACCTTTCCTTACGAAGTAAAATTAGTTCCAAAAACTATAAATGGATTTAACGGTTTACATTCTTATGCTTTTGCTCAATCGGGCGATAAAGTTTTATTAATTGGTGGAAGAAAAGACGGATTACACGCACGACAACCCTTCAATGCCTTTCCGCAAAATCAAAATAATACCGACATCTATATTTTAGATATCAACACCAATCAATCTTGGACCGCAAGTATTAATGCCTTAGACGTTTCGATAAAAGAGCAATTGCAATCAACGAATATGAATTTTTATCAAGATGAAGACACTTTGTATTTCATAGGTGGTTATGCTTTTAGTCCAACAGCAAATGACCATATCACATTCCCAAAGATGATTTCAATTCAAGTGAGTGGATTAATCAACGCAATCATTAACGACCAAGTAATTGACGGTTTTTTCAAACAAATGAGCGATGAAAATTTTGCTGTTACAGGTGGACATTTAGGGAAAATTGGAGATACATTTTATTTAGTTGGAGGACATCGTTTTGATGGTCGCTACAACCCAATGGGAAATCCAACTTATACGCAAACCTATACAAGTGCAATTCGTAAGTTTAAAATCAATAATTCAGGTGCGCAATTATCAATTTCAAATTATTCATCAATCGTGGATGAAGTGAATCTTCACCGTCGTGACTACAATTTGGTGCCGCAGGTTTTTCCAAATAATGAACTTGGTTACACAATATCCTCAGGCGTTTTTCAAATAAATGCTGATTTACCTTTTCTGTATCCTGTTGATGTAAAAGCTTCTGGACACACACCAATAACTTCTTTCAACCAATATTTAAGTAATTATCACTCTGCCAATGTTGGTTTATACGATGCTGACTTGGAAAAAATGTACTCTATTTTCTTTGGTGGAATTAGTCAATATTACCTTTCCAACGGACAATTGGTAAACGACCAAACAGTTCCTTTTGTGAAAACAATCAGTTTGGTTGTTCGCGATTCTAACGGTAGCTTACAAGAGTTTGTTTTTGGAACAGAAATGCCAAATTTGATCGGAACAAGTTCAGAGTTTATTCCCAATAAATCACTAGAACACCATAGCAATGACGTATTGAAAATGGAAACATTTACAGGCGATTCAGTTCTAATTGGGTATGTTTTGGGAGGGATTTACTCCACCGACAAAAGTGCATTTACCAACAACAACACCGGAGCAACGAGCGCCAGCGATGTCGTTTATGAAGTTTGGTTGCTGAAGGATTCTACCAACTCGATTACTACCATTGACGGCATAAATCCATTTAGTGCTAAAGTTTTCCCCAATCCAAGTGATGGCGACGTGAAAATTCAATTTCAAGTGCCAACACAAGGAAATATTGAGCTTTTCATTACTGATCAAAGTGGAAAAATCGTTTATGAACGTTATTTTGAAAAGGTCAAAGTTGGAAATAAAGCTTTTGAACTTCCTAAAAAAGCAAACCTTTCAGCAGGAACTTACTATTTCAATTTTCTTTTTGAAGAGAAGTTCAGCAGTTTTCAAAAGGTGATTGTCGTGAAATAATGACTTAAAATCTTATCAACCTCAACGTTCGATTTTAAAATCGAAATTACCGCGTTGCTACTTATAAGTTAGGTTTTGAACCTATGTTTCCGTGTTAAAAATCACTACCTTCGACAAACTGAAAATTTCGGCTTTTTTAAGCTACGTTTTTATTATTTTTATGAAAAAATAAGAACTGCAAACAACATTTGCTAAGAAAAAACGGGAAAAGCATAAGGCAGATAAAAGCTGTCTTTTTTGGTTTAGAAGGTTAAGTGCATTGACAAACAGAATAGCATGATTAAGAAACTTACATTTATTATTTTTATTTCTTGCTGTTTAAATGTAACTGCACAAAATTTAACATTCAAAATTGACAGCATTAAGGTTTATCATTTGCCGTTGACAATGAAAACTTTTTTAGCACTAACTGATTACGATGTAAGACATTGGAATCAAAAAGTAATGAATAAAGAAATACTCAAAGTTCATACAATTAAAGATTCTCTTAAAATTTGTCACTTTTCGGAAATTACATTTATGGACACTTCAAATAATACCTCATTTCAACATTCAATTGATGCGAGAATTGTAATTGATATTTTTATGGAGAAAGGTGTTTTGCTCTCAATTTTTATGGATGATAAAGGTTATTACATCTTAGGAAATGAAACAACTCAAAGGTCAAGAAATAAAAAATTAATTGATTGGTTAAAAAAAAATATTTCTGATTTTAAAAGTTGAACTTTTTAACATACATCTGGCCCAGGACCCGGAATCTTGGATTGCAAAATAAATTAACTTTAAAGATCGTCTCCTTTCATAGACGTGGGAACGTTGTGCTTCTGTAAAGAAGTACTCGGTTTAAAAAATTATCGCTATAAAATTGTTTCCTAAAAGGGAAATTTTTAATTTTACAAAAAAGTGTAAATGAAATCGAACTTTGAAGTTGAATTATTACCAGAAGTTATCGAATTTTTAGATAATCTTGACGATAAAGCGAGAGAAAAAATTTATTACAATCTTCGGAAATCACAAATTGTTAGTGACAAAGAACTTTTCAAAAAGCTTAATGATTTAATTTGGGAATTTAGGACTTTGTATAATGGAAAATCTTATCGACTATTTTCTTTTTGGGACAATACAGAAAAGGAGAGTACCTTAGTTGTGTCAACCCATGGAATAATCAAAAAGACACAAAAAACTCCAGTAAAGGAAATTAAAAAAGCGGAGGAAATTAGACGACAATATTTTGAATATAAAACTAAAAATAAATAACCATGGAAAATAATAAATTCAAAACAGTACCGCTAAACAAAATGATTGACAAACACATTGGAAAGAGTGGGACTGAAAAAAGAGAGGCATTCGAAAATGAATTAAGAATTGATCTTTTAGGACAAGCAATTAAACAAGCTCGACAAGAACTTAATTTGACGCAAGAGCAACTTGGAGAACTTGTAGGAGTTCAAAAAGCACAAATTTCAAAAATAGAAAACAGTGTTAAAAATGCAAGATTTGAAACTATTATGAAAGTTTTTGAAGCTTTGGGGGCTAAAGTGAATTTTAACGTCGAAATGAATAACAAGAAACTGGCCTACTAAAATTAATACAGAATACATAACAAACGCTTAGCTCCAATTTTTTTTGCCGCGGGCGCAACTCAAAAAAACGGGTCCAGTGTCAGAAATATTGCAATTTAAAAAACCGCAAGGAATCCAAAGAAATCCATTGACAATTTAAAACAAGAAAAAAAACGACCTTAGCAAAAATAGATAATGGAAAACTTTGATGAATATTTAAGACAAGGTGAGCCTAACAAAGCGGAGAAAGCAAAGGTTTGGAAAACGGCTATTGGCTTACAACAAGTGGATGGCTTAAAACCGTCTGAATATCTCATTGAAACCGCCAAACAAAATATTGAAGGCGACATTACCATTGATGAAGTTAAAAATCGCATTGAAACTTACTACCAACAACACCCAAGCAAAACAGACGAAGACAGAACCGAAGAAGCCGACAAAGTTTCGGCACGAATAGCTGAAATGTTGAGTGAGCAAACCTTTACATTTTCACCAGCAGAATACTTGACAATTCATCGAAGGTTATTTACAGGTATTTACAATTTCGCAGGAAAAATTCGTGATTACAACATAACAAAAAAAGAATGGGTATTGAACGGAGAAACTGTCCTTTATGCAAGTGCTGACAGTTTGATAGCAACTTTAGAATACGACTTTGAGCTGGAAAGAAAATTTAGTTACAAAGGACTTAGCGAACATGAAATTATAGAACACATAGCTCACTTTATTTCAAACTTGTGGCAAATCCACATTTTTGGCGAAGGTAACACACGAACAACCGCTATCTTTTTAATCAAGTATTTGCGAAGATTAGGATTCAAAAACGTTAACAATGACATGTTTGCCGACTACTCGTGGTATTTCAGAAATGCTTTGGTAAGAGCCAACTACGAAGACTTGTCAAATGGAATTTATAGGACAGAAAAGTTTTTAATCCGCTTTCTTTCAAACTTAGTGCTCAAAGGTGATTTTTCACTCAAAAATCGCGAAATACACATTCTTGCTGACACTCTAAATGACACTGTAAAACCACAAAATGACACTGTAAATGACACTGTATTTTCATTAATTGAGCAAGACAACATAATAACAGCTAAGGAAATTAGCGAACGCTTAAAAATTAGTTTAAGTACCGTAAGAAGAAAAATTAAAGAACTGAAAGACAGCGGAAAAATAGAACGAATTGGTAGCGACAAAACAGGATATTGGAAAGTAATTAAATATAAGCATTGACAAGTGAACGGAAAATAGCTTGACATAAATAAAAAAAAACCGCCAACATAAAAATACTATTCGCCTCGGCTGACGAAGTGAAGTGTACAGTAACTTCGTCAGCCGTGACTAATTAGTTTGTTGTTTTTTTATTTAAATTACAGATAATCAATTCATTAACAATATAATTCAGGTTAATAAACTTTGAAGATTTAATATTACTGCTTCATTCCGCCTGGCTGACAACATAACGGTAATTTTTGAACAGCTTCCTTTGGTGCTTTTACCTCGTCTGCATCATATCCCAAAGCAGCAATTAACTGTTTGATTTCCGCTTCCGTAATTTTTGAGCTTACAAATTTCACCGTTAACTTTTTGCTTTCGAGGTCCAATTCTGCAAATTTGATTCCGATTGTGTAGTTTAATTTTCCTTCTAAACGTTTTTTACAATCACCACATTCTGCGGATGTTTGAATGCTAATCGTTTTGAATTTTTCTGCTTTTTGCGAAAAGCCAAAAGTTCCGATTAGCATAAAAAGGACTAAAAAAAGTGTGTTTTTCATGTTTTTAATTTTAATGGTTGTGATTTTCGTGATCATTTGAATGTTCTTTGTGTTTCGGTTTTTTGTCTTTCGGTTGAGCAATAGCAAAACGAAGTCCTGCATAAACATTTATTCCCATAATTGGACCCCAACTATTGGTTGCATCAAACGTATTACTGAACGGGTTTTGCGCGTCAATAATTGGATTTTTCTGTTTAAAGTTTGTCAAGTTTTCACCTCCCAAATAGAAGTTCCATTTCTTGTAAACGTAAGTTATTTGCCCATTTACCATCGGATAAACTTGCCCTTTAGTATTGAATAAAATCAACGTTGTATCCGCACTATTTGTTTGAACAGGTAAACGAGAAGCTCCAAAAACAGAGCAAGTCAAATCAAATTCCCAGCGTTTATTTCTCGTTTTGTAAGCTAAATTCATAAAACCACGATTTCTAGGAATCATCACTTGTTGACGCATTTCTCCACCATATTCTGCTTTCACATCTAAGAATTTGTATGCCAAACGAACGTCGAAATTTTTAAACGGTGTCAAACTTATTTCTGTTTGAAAACTATTTGAATATGAGGCATTTTCTAAATTACTGAAAACAATTGCATTAACGCTTTCATCTCGGTCAACAACTAATTGATTGGTAAATCGTGTGTAATAATAATCGATACTAATGGATGCTTTTTGTCCACTAAATTTAAATTCATGAACAATAGAAGTTCCTGCATTCCAAGAGATTTCTGGTTTTGTTTCAGTCGGTGCAATCCATTGTTTGGCATTGGCAAGCAAAGAAATGTTGTCAATGATATAATTCGGCACACGCCAACCTTTTCCTGCTGTGAAACGAATATCTGTAAACTCAGAAGCGCTGTATTTGGTGTGAATTCTTGGTGATAATTGGCTTCCATACAAAGAGTGATAATCGTATCGAGCACCAAAAACACCTGTAAATCGCGAACCAGTAAATGTATATTCACCAAAAATACCTGGAACAATTTCTGTTCGATTTTGACTCAAAGAATCTGCTTTTTGAGTAATTGCAAGTGCCACAAGACTTCCTCCAACTTTTATTTTATGGTCGCTTGTTCCAATAATATCATCATAAATTGCATTGATATAAGCCCGTTTTTCAGTTCCATCAAATTGGCGCGATCCAAACTGACCATCCATCGTTTGATACTTCAAATTGTAAAGAATTCCGAAGGAGCGCATTGGTTTTTTACCAAAAAATCCTGTTTTAGCAAATACGTCGATGTGTCTCGAATTCAGTAAAACACCATAATTCGCTGTTGGGTTAACAATTGCAGGTTTACCTCTGTAAAAACCTGTTTGTCCTCCCACTTTTCGATCTTGATAAGCATTGAATCCAAATTGTATTTCTTTGTTTTTACCATCAAAATCCCATCGGTTCATGAATGCAATATTATCACCCATCGGTAAATCTCGAAAACCGTCGTTGTTGTGGTCTATATTACCATAAACAGTTGATGCGTGCGCCAACCAACCTGTGCTCCATTTTTCGTTTAATTTATAACCTCCATTAAGGTTTAACTCAGAGCGACCAAAAATATTTTGATAGATATTGGCATAAAAACGTTCCATCTCTTTTGGTTTTTTCAATTCCAAATTAACCAAACCCGCCATTGATTCGTAGCCATTTACAACGTTTCCTGTGCCTTTTGTTATTTGAATGGATTCTATCCAAGTTCCTGAAATTGATTGAAGTCCAAACGAACTTTCTAATCCACGTAAATACGGAATATTTTCTAATTGAATTTGGGTATAAACACCATCTAAACCCATCATTTGGATTTTCTTCGCACCAGAAACTGCATCCGTAATATTGACATCAACCGAGGCATTTGTTTCAAAGGATTCCGAAAGATTGCAACAAGCAGCTTTTCGCAATTCCGCAGACGTTAATTCTTCGACGTGTAAGGTTTTCAGTTTAGAAATACCGTGCGAATTTCGTTTGAAACTCACGATCACTTCCTCTAATAATTTCTCTGAATAGAGTGTTACGTTAAGCGAAATGAAGCGATCTTTTTTATCGAGAATGATTGTGTCCGCGTAGTAACCAATCGCTGAAATCACCAATGTATCAGGCAATAATTTTGGTAAAACGAGTTCAAAAGTTCCCTCTTCTGTTGTAACCACACCTGTTTTGGCATGAAGTAATTTGACTTTTGCTCCATAAATTGGTTTTTTTGAAATAGAATCGGCGCCTTGCACCAACCCCTTTATTTGTGCGTTTGAAGCAGAGTAAAAACCTAAACTCAGTAAAACGCTTAAAAAGACATGTTTCATATTAAAATTTAAAAGATTAAGACATTAGTTTCCTGTCTAATCTTCTAAATTCTAAATACTTGTTGCTCGATAAGTAATGTTTTTCCCCAAGACTTGGGAGGAGGATCTTTTCCTTTATTAGTAGTGAAAACTGTTTCTAACAGTGAAAAATCATTCGCATAAACTGCTTTAATTTCAGCAACTTGATAATAAAAGTTATCTAGTTGAAATTGATTCCAAGTTAAAGAATAATCAAGTTTTAATTGAATTATATCCGTTTCGTCGTGGCAACAATCGTCTTTTTCATCCTCTTCTGATTCGCAGCAAGGAGGCAAACTTGATTGTTCATTTTCACAATGATTTTCTGTGTTTATGAAATAAGAACGAAAGATTCCATCTTCTTCACAAGCATGCGTAAAAACAGGAATTCCAATGTTACCTGTGAATAGAATTAATGTAAAGAAGAAAACGAAAGAAGCCTTCATGTATTTGCAAAGGTATGAAAGAAATTTTACAAACAAAAAAAGGGGTTAATTTTATTTTGAGGTGCTGGGATTAAATTACCATGATCAATCTAAAGTGAAAAAAGTCTAAATCTCTGGAACCTTTATTTTTTCTAATAGCGTCCTTTATCTTTGCATTTACACTTTCTGCAATAGCATTTGTTTTGTTTCCATGTCGATGGAAATTCATTATTCTTTGTTCGTGATTGATTATAAGATGTCTAAAGTTCTTCATTTCATGAGTTTCATTGTTTTCAACCTAGTCAATCCAATTCCCTAGTGTTCTTTCATTTTCAAATGGTTCATATTCAATTGATTTAGATTTGTACCAGTTTCTAAAACAATTTATTTCATCAACTGCTTTTTTTAGTTCTGGAAAATGCTCGAACAATAATGAAGCTCCTTTAACTTGATGTTCATTCCATTTATGGGGCTCTATAACCATTAGATAGCGACTTCTCGAAAGTAGTTCTGGTGTAGTTTCACCATTTGGTAGTTTTTTCGGGTAGTACGTTTTAGATATTTGCATTTTTGGTCCAACAAGCCTCGTGTCCTTGCTTTCTTTATATTTTATTTCATGCACGATTTGCTCTTCTCTTTGGTTCTTTAGTTCCTGTTGTTTTAATCGTATTCGAATGGCTTGAAGGTATTCTATCCCGTTTTTAATTACATGAAATTTATCCGCTATTTGAATGGCTTTTGGAAAGTTTTCATTCACAACTTTCTCAAAAGTAGGAGATAAATCAAGGGTAACAAATTCAACTTTATCAAGGGGTTTTAAATCAAATTTTGCTAAACAAATCTTTAGTTCTGAGGCTTTAATTGTTGAGCATAATAAAACTACTTTTCCACTTGTAGCATTGGTTAGAACAGTATAAAACTCACCGTTAATATGCTTTTCATCAATGGCCATGTGACTATCAAAATGTTCAGGTCTAAATAGGGTCTGCTGAAAAACACAAAACCTTTATTTTATCTTGTGTTTAGGTGATTCATATTCTTTTAGATGCAAAGTTTTTGAGTTGTTTTAAAACATTTCCTTGCATCAAAATTGATATTATTTTGTTAGTCAGAAATAAACTGTACAAATATGATTGAATTGACGCTTGATCTTCGCTCTTTTTTTCCATAAATCCAAATTAGAAAAAAAATCGAATTAAAACCTCTAGCACCTCAAAATAAGTTTTACCCAAAAAAAGGGATTCCGAAACGAAACCCCTTTAATTTGAGATAGTTGTATTTTATTTCTTAACGAATTTTTTTACTTGAACACCTTTCGCGTTTTGTAATTTCACGAAGTAAATTCCTGCGCTGAATGAAGAAATATCAAGTGTTTTTGCATTTGCGTTGTTAACTAAAACTTCTCCATTTACATTTGAAACTGAATAGTTAAAATCACCTTCAGAATTAATATTCAAAACTTGATCTGCTGGATTTGGATATAAATCGAAAGTTCCGATGTTGTTCTCGTTCAATCCAATATATGCATTTGGCATATCTTTAGACAAAACTAAAGTGCTTTGATTATTAAGTAAAGCAGAAGTTAATTTAATTGAAACAACCACAAAAATTGGAAGATTTGAAGTTGGGTAATGGTAATATTCGTACCACTCACGCACCAAATTAATTGGTTGTTCACCAAAAATTGAATTGTAAATAACCGTATTTAAAGTGTCTGTGATGTAATATCTGATTACGTTTGTGTAGTCATTTTGTTGTAACTTCAAAGTACCAACTCCATCAACTGTAGAATAAGAACCACCGTCAGCAACAGTATCAATTGGAACAAGTGGATTTGCACTAATAATTCCACCATCAACAGCATCGTATAATTCGTCGTTTACTACGAATGGATAATTATTTAATTTTTGATTGTCTACACTCCAATTTACAAATACTTCACCTAAACTTGGTTCTGAGAAAATATTTCCTTGCGAAACGCGCTCAGTTGCTGATGTATTGTAATAAGTCGTTAACAAATTATCAATACTGTATTTTTTTGTTGCTCCAACAAAAATAGAATCAACAGTTAATGGGTCAACTGCAGCAACGGTTAAAGTCTTTGTCAATTCTTGAACCCCCAATAAATTACTGTAATCCCAAGTAACGCCAGTTCCCGTAACATTTTCATAACGAACGGTGTTTGAGTCACATAAATAAAGTGTGGCAGTTGTTCCAATTGCCGGATCGTTTGCTTCTGTCATTTGAGCAAAAGAAAACAATGGTAAAAAACTTAATGCAAGTAAAGATTTTTTCATAGAATGATGTTTTAATTGATGAATTAAACTGAATTTAAGTTATTCAGCAGGCTAAAATTACTAAAATAATATTTTCAACAGTGTTAAAAGCGCTGTTCGATTATTAAAAGTTGGATTCAGACCGCTCAAAAACGTCAATTTTAAAAACCCAAATTCTTAAGCAATAGGTATTCGAATAAAAGCTGTCGTTCCTTTTTGCTCGCTTGAGTCAATTTCTAGATTTCCATTTAAAAAGGCAATACGCGAATTCAAACTTTCTAAACCAATACCTTTTTTGGCACTTGAAAGATCAAATCCTTTTCCATTATCTTCAAAAATAAAAGTCAATTGTGAATCTGTTTTGCGCAACATTACACTCACGCGACTTGCTCCAGCGTGTTTCAAAACGTTGTTCAATAATTCTTGACAGATGCGGTAAACACACACTTCGATTTTGTCTGAAAGTCGCTCTTCGTAGTTAAAATGTTCAAACTCGAAAGCTATTCCGTTTTTGGACAAACTGCGGTGAAGCAATTCTTCAAGTGCCGAAATTAATCCCAATTCTCGTAAAGTAACCGGCATCATTTGGTAGGATAATTCACGTACTTCCTTGGTGATTTTATCCAGTTTAATCGTTGCTAATGGCGCTAGATTTTGGTTTACCATTTCCATTTTCAAAAGGGTCAAATCTTGAACAATTCCGTCGTGCAATTCTTTCGCAATTCGCGCACGTTCTTGTTCCTGACCTTCAATAATTGAAGCTAATCTTTCTTCCTGAAAACGCAATTTAATAGCTGCGTTTTTTTTTGTATTTCGCAAATATAAAACAAGAAATGCGATTAAAACTAAAGAAACCAGTAAAATGAGTAAAATCAAATAATTCTCTTTTTGTCGTTTTTCAGCCAAAGATTTAGCGTCAGATAACTTTTTTTGTTCTTCAATTTCTTTCGTTTTGAATTTCGTTTCCAACTCGTTTATCTGCACTTGATTTTCCGCTTTATAGCTTTCTTGAAAAAGCGAAAATGTTCGAACGTGTGCTTCATATGCTTCTTTATATCGACCTGCATTCGCCAACATACTTGAATGAAAAATCAAAGTAGTCATCAAGCTGTTTTTATCACCATAAGGTTCGATCAAACGAAGGGCTTCTTCGGTTTTTTTAAGTGCTTCATTTATCTTTTTGTTTTCATATAAGAACTGTGCATGAAAAACTAAATTGGAACAAATCAAATTTGTGTCTTGCAACTCGTAAGCTGCTTTTTGTACTTTTTCGTAAATTGGTGCTGCCTCTTTTCTTCTGTTTGTTCGCGTGTATAAAGTTGCCAATAAACGGTTACTTAACAGCTTGTTTCGCAAACTCCATTTTCCATTTTTTTCAGACAATTCAATGGAAAGCAACAAGTATTTTTCGGCTTCTTTAAATTGCTTTAAATCTATTAATGTACCACCAATATTGTTGTAATTCGTTGCCTCGATATAGGGTTGATTTGCCTTTTTAGCAATTTGAGCGCTTTTTTTCCACGACAAAATTCCCGCCTCTGGCTTTTTAGAATACACTTGAGAAATTCCAAGAAACTTATAGAAATAAGCTTGAAGTGAGTCTTTTTGAAGTTGGCGAGACAATTCAATTCCTTGAATGGAAAACTTAGAAAGTAGTTTATAATCGTTTATTTCAAGACTTCGTTGCGTTAATTTTTGAAGTAAAACTAATTTTACTTTTGGTGTCAATTTCGCTGTTTTTCGAATGGAATCTAAATGATTGTAAGCTTTTTGTCCATCAAATAATTCATCGGTTTTTTCAATTGCTTTCAACAGTTGAGCTTGCGAAAAAACTTCAGCATTTAGTCCAAAGAAAAAGATGAGAATGATGAGTATAATTTGATACTTTTTCACCTTATACTAATTTATTTTTCAAAGCAACAGAAATCAATTTTGAAACGGAACTCACTTCCATTTTTTGCATAATATTGTCTTTGTGTTTTTCAACTGTACGCGGACTCAAAAACAATTTTTCAGCTATTTCTTTTGGGCTTAATCCATCACAAAGTAAACGAAGCACATCCAATTCTCGTTCTGTAAATTCTAAATTTGAAAACTTATTTTGTTCAGAATTGACAGTGATTTCACTCAGTGCTTTTAAAACTTCTCGTGAATAAAAGACAGTCCCAGTCAGCGCACATTCAATGGCCATTTTGAACTCTTCCAAGCTACAATCTTTATTTAAAAACCCAATTGCACCATGAGAAATACAAGATTGAATAATCGCTTTCTCATTTAACATGGAAAGCATTAAAACAGGCAATTTTGGAAATTTTCTCTTTAATTCAATTAAGGTTGTTTTCCCATCCCATACGGGCATTTCATAGTCCAGAAAAACCAAATTTGGAACATCATTTTCAACCGCTTGAAATAATAACTCTCCATTTTTGAAGGTACTCACAATCGCATTTGGAAAGCAATTCCTAATAATGGAAGCAATCCCTGTAACCACCAATTCGTGGTCATCGGCTATAAAAATTGTAGTAGTTTCAGGATTCAAGTTGACTGTTTTTATATCAAAAGCACACCTTTTCGTTTAAACAACTCCAAATATTTAAAATTTTCTTCGATTAAAGATTCTGCAGGAAAGACAAAACGCTTGTCATAAAGCACGTCTTCTACCCAAAAACTCACCCAATATTCATTTGATAATCCAAAAACTTCAGGCATTATTGGTTCAATTTTGGCAATTTCATTAGGAAGTAATACTTCAATTCCATGACGTAAAGTGGACGTTTTTATCTTTTCACCTGTTGCTGTGTTTTCACCATAACCAGTGCTTGCAACGATGATTCCTTCCATAATATCTTCTCTTAAATTTATCAAGTAAACGGTATATTCTTTTTCCTTTTCTTCGTTTACACTTTGAATGACAGCCACTCCAACACCTTCCACTTTTGGACCCAATAAACCTTCTTTCATTTATTTTTTAATTTTATTTGCTATTCGTTCTCCCATCGCAAGATAATAGAAAATATCCCAAGAGTGCCCAACTTTTTGATTGTTTATTTTACAATATTCTTTGTCGTTCTCTTTGTTTTTTGGAATGAGGTAATTCGTTGTTTTTCTATGACCTAAACGCACAACCATTCTTCCTGTTTTTGGCATCACCATGATATATTGTCCTCCTAAACCTCTGTAATAATGAACAGTATTTCCGAAATTTGGGTAAACCCACGTCTGAAATCCGTAGCGTGTGTTTACAATTCCTTCTTCTGTTTGAATCGGTGGCGTTTTTACCATTTCTTGCATGTACCATTCAGGCACAATTTGTTTCGAACCGATTTTCCCTTGATTCAACATCAGGAATCCAAGCAATGCAAAATCCCTTGGTGAAGCATACAAACAACAATACGCTTTCTCATCGCCATTTTCTTTATCCAAACTCCAATAAGCTGTTTGTCCAGCCCCCATTGGTTTCCACAACCATTCTTCAGTTAATTCCGCTATCGTTTTTCCGGTTGCTTTCTTTAAAACAAAAGCTAAAACTTGCGTATCTCCACTTTGATAATTGAAAATCGTTCCTGGTTTTACAACCACTTTTTGGCGCGTTACTAAACCATAAAGATCGTCTGTATAGTAAGCCTCTGCTGTTTCAGATAAGGGATTCACTCCACTTTCTTCCCAATCAAAACCAGCTGCCATCAACAATAAATGACGAATAGTAACTTTGTCTCTTCCGTTTTCTTTAAACTCAGGAATATAATTTCCAACAGGTTCTTCAACGCTTTTTACATAACCTTTATCAATCGCAATTCCAATTAATAAACTAATGACTGTTTTTCCTGCGGAGAAAGAATTTGATACCGTTTCACGTGTGTGTGTATTCCAATATTTTTCAAATAGAAGCGTATCATTTTGAAACACTAAAAAAGCTTGAGTTTTCCATTTTTTGTGGAATTTTTCCTCGTTTGCAGTAAAAGATGCTTGATTGAATCGTGCGTGTTCTTTCCACTGAAATGATTTGCCAGAGGTTTCAATTGTTGCTTTTGGAAAAACTTCTAAATCGTAAATTGTTGGACCTGTTTTACCTATCAAATAGGTTTTAGAAATTCCACTGTATAAATAATAGCGACCTGATAAAACGATGAATAAATTTCCTCCAACAAGCACTACTAAAATGAAGTAAAGCAGGTAACGCAACAATTTTTTAAGCATACATTAAAGTTTAAATTCAAACAAATCTGAAAGGTGATTCAAGAGTTTTTTGCTGACTTCTTCTATGTCAATTTCATACCCTAACTCTTGCTGCATTGAAGTTACTGCTTTATCATCAATCCCGCAAGGAATAATATTGGAAAAATAATTTAAATTTGTATTTACGTTAAAACCAATGCCATGCATCGTGACCCAACGCGAGCATTTAACGCCCATTGCGCAGATTTTTCGAGCGCGTTCTGTTGTTCCTTCAATCCAAACACCAGTAAGCCCTTCTACTCTTCCGCTTTCAATTCCGAAATCAGCCAATGTACGAATGACAGCTTCCTCCAAAAAACGCATGTATTTATGAATATCTGTAAAAAATTGCTCTAAGTCGAAAATGGGATAAACAACCAATTGACCAGGCCCGTGATAAGTAATGTCGCCTCCCCTATTGATTTTATAATAACTTGCCTCTTTTTCAGCTAATTGTTCTTTATTAAGCAATAAATGTTCAGGCTTTCCACTTTTTCCGAGTGTATAAACGTGCGGATGCTGGCAAAAAAGTAAATAGTTATGGGGAATTTCGATCGTTTGACCATTTCTAAAAGCAATTTTTAAGTCGATTGCTTCTTTTAATAATTTTTCTTGGTAATCCCAGGCCTCTTTGTAATCAATGAGACCTAGGAATTCACAAGTAACTTTTTTATTTGTATTCATTTAAAACTTTGCCATTTCACCTTTTAAGTAATCAATGATTGCGATGTCGATAATATCCGCACCATTCAAATTACATAAATAGTATGAAGCCCAATCTACAACGTTAATCAAGTATAGCGAACGCTCGATGAATGAATCACCTTTTGCTTCCAATTTGTAAATTTTGCCACAGATTTTTTCAACGTGTGCCATTGTAATTTCCAAACGTTTTTGGTTACGTGGGTGTAAATCTCCTGTGCAGAAAAACAAAGGCGCAAAACGTGCATCGCCACCTGTCCAACCAACTAATTCGTTGTGGTTCATTTCAGGAATCGTGTGGTGCCATCCTAAGTATTTTGAATTTTCATCGAATTGTTGACGCGCACGAACGATTACTCCTTCGTATTTTGTTTCAGCGTAGTAAACACCAACTTTGCCGTAAAGGAAGTCTGCAATTTCTTTTGCTTTAGCGTGGATTTCAGCATTTTCTGCATTCAATAAATCAACAGCGCTACGCATTTTATCAACGTTTGTAGGCGATGTCAATCCTAGTTTTGCTAAAATATCAAGTAATTGAACCACTGAAAAAGCCAATGCACTTCTTGGTGGGTTTCCACCAGGAACGATAACGTAATCGTAACCGTTTTCTTCACAGAATGATGCTAACTGACCACCGCTACAAATTCCAATAATGTGACAGCCAACTTTGTGAGCCTCAGCAATACTCATTGTTGTTTCTTCTGTATTTCCAGAATAAGAAGATCCAATTACCAACGTATTTTCGTCAACAAAAGCAGGTAATGAATATTCGTTGCTGATAATGATTGGAACTTTAATTTCGTCTTGAACCCAGTTAGATACAATTTTAGCTCCGATTCCAGATCCACCCAATCCGCAGATTAAGATGTTTTTAATTTCGTTTTTTGGTTGTTTGTAGGTTTTACCATTTCCAATTGTAATTGCATCGATGATGTTTTGCGGGAAAGCTTCGATAAGATGTTTCATATTTTTTTATTTTGATTTTGGATATTAGGATTTTAAGATTTTAGGAGTGAAGGATTTTAGGAGTGAAGGACTTTAGGAGTGAATGAGTGAAGGACATCAGGATATTAGGACTTTAAGAGTGAAGGACTTTAGGAGAGAATGAGAGAAAGACAAACGAGAGAAGGATTTTAGGAGTGAACAAGGTAAAGATGATGTAATTATTTAATTGTCACCCTCCTTAATCCTTTCCGTCAGTTGACGGCTGAATTCGTTTTTCACTCTTAACTCTTAACTCTTCGTTTTTCACTTTTCAGTTTCATCCTACATTTTTCATTCTACATTACAAAGGTATATTTCCATGTTTTTTCATTGGTAAAGTTTCTGCTTTTTTCTCCAGCATTTTGAAGCCAGCAATCAATTTGGCTCTTGTTTCTTCGGGAAGAATAACGTCGTCCACGATTCCACGTTCGGCAGCACGATAAGGATTTGCGAACATTTCAGCGTATTCAGCTTCCTTCTCCAACCATTTTGCTTGTGGGTCTTCTGCTGTTGCAATTTCTCTTTTAAAAATAATTTCCGCAGCACCTTTTGCTCCCATTACAGCGATTTCAGCTGTTGGCCATGCAAAATTTAAGTCAGCGCCAATGCTTTTAGAGTTCATCACATCAAATGCTCCACCGTAAGCTTTTCTAGTAATTACCGTAATTCTAGGAACGGTAGCTTCTGAAAAGGCGTACAATAATTTTGCACCATGTGTGATAATTCCTCGCCATTCTTGATCTGTTCCAGGTAAGAAACCAGGTACATCTTCAAATACTAAAAGTGGAATATTGAATGAATCGCAAAAACGAACGAACCGCGCTCCTTTTCTTGACGCATCGATATCTAAAACACCCGCCATTGCAGACGGTTGATTGGCAACCACGCCAATTGTTCTTCCTTCGATACGTGCGAATCCAACGACAATGTTTTTAGCATAATCGGCTTGAACTTCACGGAAACTATTATCATCAATTACGCAATCCACCACTTTGCGGATGTCGTAAGGAATATTTGTGTTATCAGGCAGAATTTTTCCAATCTGCTCTAATTTTGCTTTATTAAATGAGTAAATACTCGGTTGAGGCGCTTGCTCATACGCGTTTTGCGGGAAATAAGTCACCAAATCACGCACTTGCTTCAAACATTCAACGTCGTTTCCAGCCGTAAAATGATTCACTCCCGATTTTTCAGCGTGCGCTTTTGCTCCACCTAAATCTTCTGAAGTTACTTCTTCGTGTGTCACTGTTTTCACAACGTTTGGACCTGTCACAAACATGTAAGAAGTTTCCTCCACCATGAAAATGAAATCCGTCAATGCAGGTGAATAAACTGCTCCACCAGCACAAGGCCCCATGATTACTGAAATTTGTGGAATCACCCCAGAAGCACGTGTATTTCTGTAAAAAATATCAGCATAACCTGCCAATGAAACAACACCTTCTTGAATACGAGCACCACCCGAATCATTCAATCCTATAACCGGTGCACCGTTTTTCATTGCTAAATCCATAATTCTACAGATTTTCGCAGCGTGTGTTTCAGAAAGAGAACCACCCAAAACAGTAAAATCTTGAGAAAAAACATAAACAAGTCTTCCGTGGATTGTTCCATAACCAGTGATTACTCCATCGCCAGGAAATCGGGTTTTATCCAATCCAAATGCATTGGAACGATGTTCAACAAATGCGCCAATTTCTTGAAAAGAATCTTCATCCAAAAGAACAGTAACACGCTCTCTTGCTGATAATTTTCCTTGTTGGTGTTGCTTATTGATGCGCTCAATTCCTCCTCCGAGTTTGGCGTCTTCTCTTCTATTGAGTAAATCTTGGTTTCTATCCATAATTAATGTGCTTGACAAAAATAAGGATTATTGCGAAAGGAGTTAAGCTCAAAAAATAATGAAATCAATAAATTGAAAAAAAAACAATCTAAATGAGAGTAAATGCTATAAAATTATTCCTATTGATTTGCTTTTTCAATTAAAGTTTGAACCCAGTTTTTGAATCTTAAGCATCTAGTTAACAAAACTTCTATTTCATTTATTTCTGCAATTAAAGGTCCATGAAAAGTTTTACGATATCCTGGAATGAGTTGTTCAAGTCTTTTTGAAGGAACAGTCAATTCACCATCATTCAATTCTTCGGGGTTTTCTTTTTCATTTACTGCTAATAATAAACTTTTTAAGCTTGCTTGTTTTATGTCAGGTAAAAATTCAAAACCATCTTTTGAAGCAAACAATAGGCCTTCAAATTCATGTAATTGAATATAAGGAACAAATCTTGGGTGATTTATTGCTATTGTTAATGCATTTTCTAAAAAATCAACTCTTTGAATTTTATTTTGAATAGCTTTTGCTTCTCCAAATTTTGGAAAATCATTAACTAGCCTAAAAAAATCGATGAATGTAGATACTAAAATATCTGTTTCTCTCTTTAGTAACTTATCAATGTTGTGTTTTAGTCTATCGTATTTCACATCTCCTCCTTTTTGTCCTTTGCTAGTATTCATCAATATTGGACGCACATCAAAAATATGATTATTATAAAAAAAGGGTCTTAGAAGTTTATTTACAAATTCTTCCTCTGTGGGACCTTCGCAAATTATGTAGATCGCTCTTATCATAATCTACCACCTATTACATTTTTCTCCCACAATTCACCTATTGAATAGTCTTCTAAC
This sequence comes from Flavobacteriales bacterium, assembly GCA_018883325.1. Classification (GTDB taxonomy): domain Bacteria; phylum Bacteroidota; class Bacteroidia; order Flavobacteriales_D; family Crocinitomicaceae; genus UBA952. The sequence goes on from VEQH01000008.1 coordinate 38,058, forward strand.
CAAGATTGAAGTGACTCTTCAGATTGTCTTTTAAATACTGTTTGATTATCTTCTCTGTCGGCTACAATAATATCAGAAGCAGAAAATTCATTTATTAGATTTACAGATTGTGTGGCAATAATAATCTGAGAATGAACCGCAGCTCTTTTTATCATTCCAGCTAATTTTGTAATTGCAAAGGGATGTAATCCTAATTCAGGTTCATCTAAAATAATTGTATTAGGAAGAATTGGTTGAAGAAGTAAGGTAGAAAGTGCAATAAATCGTAAAGTACCATCCGATAAATGATGTGCATTAAAATAATCATCAGAGCCTTTTTCTAACCAATTCAAAAAAATCACATCAGGATTTCTATCATCAGGTGATAAATCAAATTTTTCAAAGAATGGAGCAACTGATGATATGGTGTACTCAATCATTTTAAAATGCTTAGGATGTGTGTCTTTTATTTTATAAAGAAAAGCAGCTAAATTACTTCCATCTGATTTTAAATATTTGTAATCTAACGTTTTACTTGGTTGTTTCAAGGATGAACTAGAACTTGTGTCGTGAAAATGAAAGACATTGAAACTGTTAAAGAAATTTCTTAAAAAATCAGCTCGCTGAAGACTGTTTTCTGCAATTCCGCTTTCTTCTTTTCCCTTGCCACCCAAATCTTCATAAATCCAAGATTCTTCAAATCCATTTGAATTAGTATTAAAACCTCCCTCATCTTTTTCAAAATAAAATCCAGAAGCTTGTTTTTTTGGTACTATTTTAAAGTCATAGCGATTATTGGTGTTTCTGCCTTCTGGTTTGAACACAATACTTCCCTCTATTGAATTTGATTTTTTCCTCCCAAAATATAACAAACTGTTTTCATAACCGTTTTCGGCAACAAAAAAACTTAATCTATTTTTTGAAATACTATTTAGCATTTTAAAAAATGAAATGAAGTTACTTTTACCAACCCCATTTGCTCCAATCAATATATTAATAGACTGTAAATAAATGTTGCCAGAGTCTTTAATAGACTTAAAATTTTTGATGCTAATTCTATCAATTGGCATTTTTGTTGTTTTAGATTTATGAACTATTTATGTTTTAAATTATTCTAATAATTATTGTTTAGTTTTAAAAATTAAATGTCATTTTGAGAGTTAATTTTTAATAAGTTAACTAATTCGATTATCATTTTTCTGAATTATTTTAATTGATCTTTCAAAGTTAACTTTATTCTTATTTCATAATCTTCTAAGTTATTCTGAATTTATAGCTTCTTTTAAAATTTGAATTCGAAGAATTTTTCACTTTTTAGTTTTTCATCTTGTAAAGATTTTTTGAATTATACATGATTTTTTCTCCTCCAAAATCAACGAGGCTCATTCTTTTGTTCATTGCAATAACCTGACCTTCTAGTGTTGTTCCTGAAGTATAGGACTGTTGAAATTCTCTGGAAACAGAATCTCCAACAGTAAACCCTACAGCTTTCGTTAATTCTTCAGTTGGTTGAAAAGTGTAAAGTTCATTAACTTTTTTCTTTGTAATGTTTATGGTTCCATTTTCTGCATAATCAAACAAAACAGCTTTGTCTTTATAAAAACCAACCACTAAATAGTTTTTAATAGTTAGATCTCCACTTATTACTAAAGCCTTCTCATTAAGTTTCAAATGTGCTTTTGTTTTAGGATTGCGAGTAATTAATAGTTGTTTGTAATTATCGCTATAAGTAATCGTTCCATTTGTTTCTTTTTGAACAACATCTGCAATTGCAATAACCTCAACACGCTGAAAAACGCCAAAAAAAGTTGTTTTAACATCCACCGAAATATTTTCAAAACTTTGATTTGGCCCTAATTCATAATTTGCCATCAGGCTTCGTTTAGCTTCGTTCAAAAATGCATCTTGTTTTCTACCTCCCATGCCAGCAAAATAACCTACTTTATTGTAGCCAATCGCAATGTCAACATATTCTGTATTTCCACTTGAAGACATTGATGCATTGGATAAAATTCCGTGATGGTAAACGCACGAACTTAAAATCAAACTCGTGCAAAGTGTAAAAAGTAATTTCATTTATCTCGATAATATTTAATTAAATGTAAGGATAATTGTAACATTTCAACTTGATTTTTTAAACTTCTGGCAAAATTCTTTCACTTCTAAATTCTTTTTTAGTTCTTTTACAATTCAAAATCAGACTATGAAATCACCTTTTTCGATTCAAACAAAAGACGGACTAACTTTAAATGGTTTTTCGCTCGTTCCAGAAGTTTCTTGTAAAGCTGTAATTGCTTTAATTCACGGAATGGGGGAACATGGACATCGTTATCTTCATGTTGCTGAATACTTTGCGAAAAAAGGGATTGCTACAATGGCTATCGATCTTCGCGGTCACGGAAATTCGGAAGGAAAAAGAGGTCACACTCCAAATTATGAGGCTTTAATGTCGGATATAGATTTGTTTTTAGAAAAGGTAAAATCGAGTTTTCCTAATCTACCAATTGTTTTGTATGGTCACAGTATGGGAGGAAATCTTTCTTTGAATTACTTGATTCGAAGACAGCCAACAATCAATGCAGCCATCGTCACCTCTCCGTACCTTCGTCTTGCTTTTGAGCCACCAAAATGGAAAGTTGTTTTAGGGAAATTAAGTGCGGGACTCGTTCCAACTTTAACACAACCAACGGGTCTGGAAACGGCAGCAATTTCAAGAGATACAGCAGTTGTAAAAGCGTATGAAGCTGATAAATTAGTGCACGATAAAATTACATCTGCATTTTTTGTAAATGTTCATTTTGCTGGACCTTATGCGATTGAGCATGCAGCAAAAATTAAAACTCCTCTTTTAATAATGCATGGTTTAGAAGATCGTTTGACTTCTCCTGAAGGAACTAAAGAATTTATTCAGAATGTAAAGGCAAATGTTACAGTTAAATATTGGCCGGGACTTTTCCACGAAATTCATAACGAACCTGAGCAACAAGAAGTTTTTCAAACAGAATTTGATTGGTTGATTGAAAATAAAATTATTGAAGCATAGTAGTTCTCACTTCGGTTAAAATCTTGAATTTCAAAACAAAGTATTTTGTATTGGTAAGATTGCGGATACCCAAAAAACATAATTTAACATTGTAAAAAACAAAAAAGGCTACTTCTTTCGAGGCAGCCTTTCTTATTTTTTGAAGAAATGGTTTATTTGATAACAACTGATTTAGTTGATGTCATACCATTTGAAGTAATTGAAACTACATAACTTCCTTTAGCAACATTTGAAGTTGGGATAGAAATTACTTGAGTTCCGTTTAAGTTTGATAAGTTTTGGATAGCAATTACACGACCTTGTAAGTCAACTAATTTTACAGTGTAGTCAGCGTTGCTCGCTTCAAAAGAAACATTTACCTCTGTTGAAGCAGGGTTAGGATAAACATTCATAGCAACTTGAGCTAATTCGTTGATTCCTAAAACACCTGTTTTGAATAATTTAACATCAGAACTTGTAAATTCTCCTCCTGAAACAATTACTGCACCAGTAGCATCTTTAATCTCATATCCACCGTTACCGTAGTTACAACACATTCCGTCGTCGTAAGAATCTAAAACTTCAAATTTGTAACACTCACTCGGGTTCAATTCAGCATAAACAACTGGTTGAACAGCTGTTGTGTTAGATGATAAATTGGTGTAAGGACCACCCGATTGAACTGTTTGACCAGCTGCATTTTTTAATCTCCATGTTGTTTCTGAACCATATCTATCTGTTGTAATGTGGATTGAAACAAATTGTGATGCTGCTGCTTGAGCGCCAGCAACTGCAATGTTCAATGTGTTATTAGACGCTGCTGCATCACCTGTTGTAGAAACTGTAACGTTCAATGTTCCTCCTGTAAAGTTTGGAATGTCTGAACATGTTACTGTTGCAACACCATAAGTTGCCAAATTTCCTGTGTAAGTTCCAGTTGAAACAACATTTCCACCTTGTGTAATAGAAATTGTTGCACTTGTTAAAGCATCAGTTCCATTATTTTGGATTTGAACTTTTGGAGTATAGATTCCTTCACAATGAGCTGTTTCACCTTTATTAGCTAAAACGGCAACATCAGCAGGTTGAGAAGCTGGTGCAGGACAACCACCAACATAACTATTCAATAAAGCCAAAGTTCCAATTCCTCCAGCAACACCAGATTTGTAAACTGTTCTGTTAGGACAAATTACATACATTACTGGAAAATAAGCGATGTCTAAACCTGTGTTTTCAAAAGACGCTTGGGTTGTTAAATTGATGATTGGCATGTCTTCTCCTGTAACCCAGTCACCTTGAGAATTGTTTCCATTATTTGGGTCAATACATCCAGCATCACCTGATAAACATTCAACGCTAGTTTGTGTATCTCCTTCAATGAAGAAAACCATCGCTTCGTTTGTCCCGTTTGGACCTTTAGCATTGTAAAAGTCATTTAATGCGCCTGTGTTATGATAACTCCAACATGGTCCACACCAAGTTGCAGACACGTCAATAACCACCATTTTTCCTGCGTCTAAATAGTCAAATAATGTGTGTGTGTTACCATTTATATCTGTCAAGGTAAAATTCCCAACCACCGTTCCAACTGGAGTTTGAGCGTTTACCGAAGAAATTCCAGCGAAAATCGCCAGGCTAAGTAAAAGTTTTTTCATGATTAAAAATTTAGTATATTAGTGTAAATTTAACAATAAGTTTATCTTATGAAAAAAAAATTGGTTGTTTTTTCAGGTGCGGGTATGAGCGCAGAAAGTGGAATTGGAACTTTCAGAGATGCAGGTGGTCTTTGGGAACAATATAACATTGAGGATGTTGCGACGCCAGAAGCATGGAAAAAAAATCCTGATTTAGTGACCGATTTCTACAATCAACGCCGAAAACAAGTGATTGAAGCCGTACCAAATTCAGCGCATTTATTAATAGCTTCTTTAGAGAAATATTTTGTGGTTCATGTTGTTACACAAAACATCGACGATTTACATGAACGAGCTGGTTCTAGTTCCGTTTTACATCTTCATGGAAATATTCGTTTAGCAAAATCGTCTGGACCGAATCAAGAAGATCGGTATTATCCTATTGAAGGTTGGGAACTGACAGCAAATGATAAATGTCCTGACGGTTTTCCTTTGCGACCGCATGTCGTTTGGTTTGGAGAACAAGTTCCAGCATTAAATGACGCCGCAAAAATTATTCAAGAAGCTGATATTCTTGTTGTTGTTGGAACTTCGCTTCAAGTTTACCCTGCGGCAGGTTTGGTTCATTTAGCTCCTGGAAATTGCAAATGCTATGTTATTGATCCAAATAGTGATGAATTTGAAGTTCCATCGAATTTTATAAAAATCAAGGCAAACGCAAGTGAAGGAATGCGTGAATTGATACAGCGAATAACAGACTAAACTATTTTAAGACCGTTTCAAAAGTCGATAATTTAGGCTTTCTAAAAATTTAAACCCGGAGTTTACCCTTGTAAATGAGGATTTTAAATTTTTAGAGTAACGACAAGTAGCGAGTTTTGCAACAGTCTTATTTTTTCTTTAATTGTTCCTTTATAAACAATTCAATTGCGCCAACCATTGAAGGTGCTTTTGGATGAGGAGCGTGAACGTCAAGTCTCAAATTGTGTTTAACAACTGCACTTGCTGTAGTTGGTCCGAAAGCTGCAATTACGGTATCGTTTTGTTTAAAGTCTGGAAAGTTTTTGAATAAAGATTCAATTCCTCCAGGACTGAAAAACACCAACATATCGTAATAAACATCTTCTAAATCAGACAAATCAGAAGCAACTGTACGGTATAAAACAACTTTAGTAAATGTCATTCCTTGTTGCTCCAAAGTAATAGGAATATTATCGCGTAAAATGTCAGTACAAGGCAGCAGAAACTTTTCAGATTTGTGTTTTTTCATCACGTCTGCCAAATCGTTGATTGTTTGTTTTCCGAAGAAAATTTTACGTTTACGGTAAGCAACATATTTTTGTAAGTACAAAGCAACTGCTTCAGAAATACAGAAATATTTCATTGATTCTGGAACCTCAAAGCGAATTTCCTCGGCAATTCTAAAAAAGTGATCAACAGCAACTTTAGAGGTTAAAATTACAGCTGTGTGTTCTGAAATATTTACTTTTTGAGCACGAAACTCTTTTCCATCTATTCCTTCCACTTTAATAAATGGTCGAAAATCGATTTTTAATTTGTACTTTTCAGCCAAATCATAGTAAGGGGACTTTTCTCCTTCGGGTTTAGGTTGAGAGACCAGTATAGTTTTTATAGCCAATTTTAGACGATTTTAATATAATTCAACCATCACATTTCCCATTGAAAAAAACCTAGAGCCAGTTTTATAAAAACAAAGGCAGGTAAAATTTCAAGCGTGCAAAGATACAAAATAAAATAATACCATCGTATTCTCTTTTTAAGCGATAAAATCAACCCTTTTATAACCCTTAAAAGCAGCATTAAAATCAATAAAACAATAAAAACTATTGTAAAAATCGTGTTCTGATTCAAGTTTAATGTCCAAACGGTTGCTAGAATCAGCAATATAATTCCTCCAAATTGCCAAACATTTCGATTTACACTTACAATTGCATCTGTAATATCGCTTATTCCTGTCAAAAAAGCGACGAAACGAAAACCGAATTGCTGTAAAAGTAAAAAGAGAAATGAAGAAACTACAGCCAATAAACTTGCATTCAAGGTTGTTAGGTAGTTTTGAAAAACTAAGAACACACAAAGCGAAAGCGAGAGAAAAAAGTTGATCGTTAAAAGTAAATTTGTACCCAAACTGATTTTTAAAGTCTCTTTAAATTCCTTTTCCTTCGTAGAAAGTTTGAAAAAGTTTTTCACTAAAAGACTTAAAAATCCATTTATCCGCATTCCACCCCAACCGATGAAAAAAAAACAAAGTAGTACTATCAACAACAATAATGTACTTAATTGTGTTTCTCTTTCAAGCAATTTAAATTCAGGGGAAAGGGCAAGAAAAATTGGAATCATCGGTCACAAAATTAATTAGAATTAGATTGCTTTGTCATAAATACAATACTTACTTTTGCACCACTTAAAAATAATTTAGCATGAAAACAGATTTGTACACACACCCAGATCATTATGCAATGGACGATTTATTGTCTGACGAGCACAAATTAGTGCGCGATGCAGCGAGAGCTTGGGTGAAAAAAGAAGTTTCTCCAATCATTGATGAACATTTTGAAAATGCAACGTTTCCAAAACATTTACTTAAAGGTTTAGGAGAAATCGGAGCTTTTGGCCCTTATATTCCTGAAGAATATGGTGGTCCAGGTTTAGATCAAATTTCTTACGGTCTAATCATGCAAGAATTAGAAAGATGTGATTCAGGTTTGCGTTCAACGGCTTCTGTTCAGTCTTCTTTGGTGATGTATCCAATTTGGAAATATGGTACGGAAGAACAAAAAATGAAGTACTTACCAAAATTAGCTACTGGCGAAATGATGGGATGTTTTGGATTAACTGAGCCTGATCACGGTTCAAATCCAAGCGGAATGACAACTAATTTCAAAGATGCTGGTGACCATGTGATTTTAAATGGTGCTAAAATGTGGATTTCAAATGCTCCTTTCGCTGATATCGCAGTAGTTTGGGCAAAAGATGAAACAGGCCGTATTCATGGTTTAGTTGTTGAAAGAGGAATGGAAGGTTTTTCTACACCAGAAATGCACGGAAAACTTTCTTTGAGAGCTTCTGCAACAGGCGAGTTGATTTTCGTAAATGTGAAAGTTCCTAAAGCAAATATTTTACCTGGTAGATCTGGACTTGGAGCGCCATTAAGCTGTTTGGATTCTGCACGTTTTGGTATTGCTTGGGGTGCGTTAGGTGCTGCTATGGATTGTTATGATCAAGCGCTTCGCTACTCAAAAGAAAGAACTCAATTCAATGTTCCGATTGGTGCATTTCAATTGGTTCAGAAAAAATTAGCTGAAATGATTACTGAAATCACGAAAGCACAATTGTTGACATTGCGTTTAGGTCAATTGAGAAATGAAGGTAAAGCAACCTCAGCTCAAATTTCTATGGCGAAAAGAAACAATGTTGAAATCGCTTTAAATATTGCACGTGAAGCTCGCCAAATTCATGGTGGAATGGGTATCACAAGTGAATATTCTATGATGCGTCACATGGCAAACTTAGAATCGGTTGTAACTTACGAAGGTACACACGATATTCACTTATTGATTACGGGAATGGATATTACTGGAATTCCTGCTTTCACAAGAGAAATGCCATAAAAACATAAACATAAAAAGCAAAAAGTAAGGGGCAATGATTATTGCCCCTTACTTTTTGCTTTTATAATTCATCATCCTCTCCTTCGATATTCTTATCTCCACGCAATACACGTATGCGTTTACGTGCCTCGGCTGAAAACAAGCTTCCTTTGTAATCAATTGCCAAACGACGGTACAATTCCAAGGCTTTTTCTTTGTTTATCAAAACATTGTCATTGATGTCTGCCATTCTGAAAAGCGCATCATCTGCAAGTATATCTTGTCCGTGAAATTTCAATAAATCTTCATAGTAATCTAAGGCTTTTTGCCAATTTCCTTGCATTTCGTTTGCTTTTGCTTTGCGGAACAAAATTTCATCTGCTAAAGAATGAAATGGATAATTCAACTGAATACTGTCAAACAATTGAAAAGCTTCTGCATATTTATGTTGTTCAATTAACAATTCAGCATTTGCAAACCAAGTCATAACGGTATAATTGCTATCCAAACCAAAATTATCTGTTATGAAAACAGACAACTGCATTGCGTCATTTGCTATCAATCTGGAGGTTGCTTCTTTCAATACGTTCAATTGTCCTTGCGCGAAATCAAATTCTCCGTCGAAGTAAAAAACCCGAGCATTTTTAAACTTGGCTTCTTCTCCAATTGACTCAAATTTAAAATCTGTGTCAATTTGCATATACAATAATGAAGCTTCCCAAATATCGCCACCTAAAACGTGAACATCTGCAAGTTGCATTTTTAATTGTGCTTTTTGAATGTCTGTTAAGCCCGGCGTTTGCATTAAATTCGTTAAAATCTCAATTGCTTTTTCAGCCTTGTTTGCATAAAAAGCGAGAATGTGGGCATATTCCAAAATGATAGAAACACTTTGTCTGCTTTTACCCGTTTTGGCAATTGCGTTTTCGTAGTCCAATAGAGTAGCATCGATTTCTGTTTGCGAAAATGCGCGATTCGTTGTTAATTCCAAGTACCTTGTGTTCAATAGTGATTTTAAAGCTTCAAAGAAAATTGGGCCATTTTCTCCCAATGCCATCACATAATTGAAACATTTCCTAGCTGAAGCATAATCTTTGTTTTCAAGGCAAATCATTCCTAAATCTTGCACCCGATACCCGTCGTTTGTCGTGCGTTTATCCAATGCGACAACTTGCGTGAAAGCTCCACCAAAGTTTTTACTTTGCACAAAAAGCCAAACAATCATTTCTGAAAACACAAGGTTTGAATTCAGTTTCTGAGCTCGCTGTAACAAGGCTTCTTTTAACAATAAAAAATCGGCTTCTTCGCTATTGGATAATTTCATGCGTTGATTCATTGCCAATTGGATGGATTCATACATTGTAGGCTGCGTTTCAACGTAATCTAAGTACTCGCGCACCATTTCCGTTTTATTTCCTGTTAATGCATAATAATCAGCATATTGAAAATTGAAAGGATAATAATTCGCCACTTTTCGACCTTTATCCAAGGTTAATTTTGCATAATCAAATTTTCCTTTTGCGGCAAAAGCTTGGTAGGTCTGAATAATTATAGAAGGATTGTTACCAACATTCTCAACGATGTCTTCGTAAGCTTTTTTCGCTTTTGCGGGTTCGTTGGTGTCGTCATAAAATTGACCTAAAATCACTTTTAATTCTAAGTCGTTTTTGTTGCTTGCAATTTGTTTTTTGATTGTTTTTTCAGCCGTTTTAAAATCCTTGATTTGCATCAAACATTCTAAATAGCGGTTGAAATAAACCTTAGTTGGTGTTGCGTTGTAAATTTTCTCATAATAGCCCGTTGCTTTATCAAATTCACCATTGGAATAATAATGTTGAGCTAATTGGATGTCTGTTTCTGTTTGCGAAAATGCAGAAAATGAGCCAAGAATAAACAGTAAAACAAATCCTAATTGTTTCATTTTGATGTTTTATTTTTCTTCTCCAACAAACTCATTGAAAAGGAGTAAAGTTCTGCGTGAAGTTCCGTGTAAGTTTTGAAAATCACTTCTTTTTGTTCTTTATAATCGTTTAATAAAACAGCGATTTTGTTGATTTTATCTGCTTCAAATGCTAAATATTCTTCGTATTTCTCGCGCTCACCGTGTCCGTTTACAATGTCTGAACGAAGATTTTTTAATGCTAAACGCTCTTCTTTGATGCTGTTTTTAACTTTTTTGAAAGCTTCTCCTAAGGGATTGAATGCTCTGCGCATGCGTTTGTAGGCATCCATTTTTTTTCCTAATTCAACATCAACTTTGTCAAGAATTAAATTGTTTTTAATGCGCAATTCAACAGTACTAGTTGAAAGTTTCAATTCTGTTAAGGTATCGATTTTGTGTACTTTCAATTCTTTTTCTAAAGAATCTACACGTTGATTCATTGTGTCAATTGTTGCTAACTGTTCCTTTTTTTGAAGGTCTGCACATGAACCAAGCAAACCAATTAAAATGACGAATAAAAATAATCTCATGGTTTAAAATTATGAATTTACAATCGGAAATAAATCTTCCTTTTTCTTATTTAACATTTATTTGTCCATCCGTAAAGAAGAACGAGCAAATGTAGTGAAAACCACGATTGATGAGGGTAATTACCTCTTTGAGATTTTATTTTGAGTAATGTTGCGTTGTAGATTACATTTGAAGCGATCTATTTCTGGGTTGCGTGATTTAGCATGCTTGGTTTTGCAATTCTCTACCCGTTCGCGCCACAATTTATAACTTGAAAACTTCAACTCTTTTTTCATCAATTTTTTGACTTCCGCTTCCGACAAACCAAATTGTGCTTTGATTGCATCAAAAGGAGTACGGTCTTCCCATGCCATTTCAATGATTCGGTCAATGTCGCCGTCACTCAAACTCGTTTCGGTTTGCTTTTCCTCTTTGATGTTCATGTAAGCCATTGGAGAAGGTAAGTCGCTGTAATGGCAATATTCTTCGTTTGTCATAATTCATAAAACAGCTGATTTGTTTAAATTGTTTATTTGTAGAATTTGATTTTTTGCAAGAAAGGACCAAATCATAAATTGTTAACTTAAAGTCCTTCACGCTATTTTTTGGATTAATTTTGCAACATGTCTCAAAACAACGACACTATTTGTGCTTTAGCAACCCCAAACGCCATTGGTGCTATCGCCATTATACGTGTTTCTGGAATGGATGCGAAGCGAAAAACAGAACAATTTTTTAGCAAAAAACTTTCCGATAAAGCTTCTCACACAGTGCATTTTGGAATTTTTAAATCACGTGCTGGTGAAACCATTGACGAAGTTTTAATTAGCGTTTTTGACACTGGAAAAAGTTTCACTGGAGAGGAAAGCGTTGAGATTTCTTGTCATGCTTCTCCTTACATTCAGCAACAAATTATTCAAACATTAGTGAGTGCAGACTGTCGTTTGGCTGAGCCGGGTGAGTTTACAAAACGTGCATTTATGAACGGAAAATTAGACTTGTCGCAAGCGGAAGCGGTGGCAGATTTAATTGCTTCTCAATCCAAACAAGCGCACCAAATTGCACTTCGTCAGTTGCGGGGAAACTTCTCACACGAGCTTCACGACCTACGTGAAAAATTGATTCATTTCGCTTCTTTGATTGAACTCGAATTAGACTTCGCTGAAGAAGATGTTGAGTTTGCCGACCGAACACAATTGAAAGCTTTGGTGGCTGAAGTGTTGCAAATTGTGAAACGTTTGGCGCAATCTTTTGCACTTGGAAACGCACTTAAAAATGGAGTCCCTGTTGCAATTGTCGGAGCACCAAACACAGGAAAAAGTACTTTATTAAATCAATTATTAGGCGAAGACCGCGCAATTGTATCAAATATTGCGGGAACAACAAGAGATGTCATCGAGGAAACTTTAAATATTGATGGGATATTATTCCGATTAATTGACACCGCAGGAATCCGAGAAACGACCGAAACAATCGAAGCTTTAGGGATTGAACGTTCTCAACAAAAAATCGAACAAGCGAGTATTGTTTTGTGCATGGCAGACGCTAGCAAGCCAGAAAATGTTTCTGAAGTTCAAGCTTGGCAAACAGATTTAATGCAACTTCATCCCGACAAACAAGTTTTATTGGTGCTGAATAAAGTTGACATCAACAGCATCGAAATTGAAAACAGCATTGCGATAAGTGCAAAAAAAGGATTGGGAATTGACCGTTTGAAAAGCAAATTAGTTGAGCTTATCATTGGGACTTTTGATTTACAAAACGAAACAATTGTTGCAAACGCACGTCACCACGAAGCATTATTGAAAACAGCAAACGCACTCGAAAAAGCGCAATACGATTTAGACAACGGAACCACAGGTGATTTCATCGCAATGGACATTCGAGAGGCAATGCGCCAACTCGGAAATATCACTGGAGAAATCCAAATTGATAAAGATTTGCTTGGAAATATCTTTAGTAAGTTTTGTATAGGAAAGTAGAGTGAAAAAGTAAATTTTGATTTACAAAACACATTAAATTTTAAAATTCAACTAGTTTAAAGATTACCATCGCTAAATGAATGCATCGCCTCAAATTGATACTATTCAATGTCCATATTTGAAGCTAATTTCCCAAACTCCAATTTTCATTCGCCTTTCTCCTTTCGTGATTTCAGCAACTTTTCACTAACTTCGCCCACGATGTCAATAGAGGTAAAAAATTTATTCAAATATTACGGAGAACAAGCCGCTGTGCGCGATGTGAGTTTTTCTGTGAAAAAAGGCGAAATCGTTGGATTCCTTGGTCCAAATGGCGCTGGAAAATCAACCACCATGAAAATCATTACAGGCTACATTCCTTCGTCTTCGGGTGAAGTGTATGTTTCAGGTATGAAAGTTGACGTTGAAAATTTAAAAACACGTCAAATTATTGGATACTTGCCGGAAAACAATCCGCTTTACACCGATATGTACGTGAAGGAATACCTCGAATTTGTGGGTGGAATTTACAGAATTAAAAACCTGAAATCGCGCGTTGCTGAAATGATTGATGCGGTTGGTTTGGAAGTAGAACAAAACAAAAAAATTGGTGCGCTTTCAAAAGGATATCGTCAGCGTGTGGGATTGGCGCAAGCTATTATTCACGATCCAGAAGTCTTGATTTTAGATGAACCAACAACAGGTTTAGATCCCAATCAATTAGTGGAAATTCGCGAGTTGATTAAAAACATCGGAAAAGAAAAAACAGTCATGCTTTCCACGCACATCATGCAAGAAGTGGAAGCGATTTGCGATAGAATCGTGATTATTTCCAAAGGTCAAATTGTTGCCGACGACAAAGCAGCTTCTTTACAAAAAGAAAACGATCACCAAACGGTTTATGTGGAATTTGACAAGCAAGTATCGAAAGCACAATTATCAAAAATTCCTGCGGTTCGAAAAGTGCAAGCCGTTCAAAATGGTTGGTTGCTAGAAACAATCGAAGAAGTGGACTTGCGAAAAGAGGTTGCACAATTTGCACAAAAAGAAAATTGGTTGATTTTGACCTTAAAAATCGAGCAAAAAACATTAGAAGAAGTATTCAAAGAATTAACAAAATAAAATGCCAACAAACTTTATTGAAGAATTGAAATGGAGAGGGATGATTCACGACATCATGCCTGGGACGGAAGAAGCGCTGATGAAAAAAAGTTCGAGTGGCTACATCGGATTTGACCCCACAGCTGATTCCTTACACGTTGGTCACTTGGTGCAAATCATGACTTTGGTTCATTTTCAACGCGCGGGACACAAACCGTTTGCCTTGGTCGGTGGAGCAACAGGAATGGTGGGCGATCCATCTGGAAAATCACAAGAGCGAAATCTTTTGGATGCAGAAACCTTGAATCACAATGTGGCTTGTGTAAAATCTCAATTGGAGAAATTCTTAGACTTTTCTGGGGAAAATGCAGCGGAAATGGTCAACAATTACGACTGGTTTCAGAACATGAGTTTCTTGGATTTCATTCGCGACGTTGGAAAACACATCACTGTAAACTACATGTTATCAAAAGATTCCGTTAAAAAACGCTTGGAAACAGGAATGTCTTTTACGGAATTTTCATACCAATTGGTGCAAGGTTACGATTTCTATCACTTGAATTTACACCACGGCTGCATCATTCAGTTGGGTGGTTCAGACCAGTGGGGAAATATTGTGACAGGAACGGAATTAATTCGCCGTAAATCAGGTGGAGAAGCGTATGCCGTTACAACTCCGTTAATCAAAAAAGCAGACGGAACGAAATTCGGAAAAACAGAAGGCGGAAGTGTTTGGCTCGATGCTGAAAAAACAAGTCCGTACCAATTTTACCAATTTTGGTTGAATTCTAGCGATGCCGATTCTGTGAACTATATCCGAATTTTCACCTTGCGTTCGAAAGAAGAAATTGAAGCATTGGAAGCAGCACACAACGAAGCGCCTCATTTACGCATTTTACAAAAAGCAATTGCGGAAGACATCACAACGCGTGTTCACGGCGCAGAAGCTTTACAAGCAGCAATTGCGGCAAGTAATATTTTATTTGGAAAATCTACTTCAGACGATTTAAAATCGTTGAGCGAAAAGGATTTTTTCAGTGTGTTTGAAGGCGTTCCACAAGCAACAATTTCTCGAGAAGAATTCGGTGAAGGCATCAGTATAGTTGAAGCTTTAGCTGCAAAAACAGGTTTCTTGCCTTCCAACGGAGAAGCCCGCCGCGAACTGAAAGCAAACGCCATTTCTGTCAACAAAGAAAAAGTGACGGAAGGGTTCATAATCACCTCTGAACACCTCATCAACAACAAATACGTTCTACTCGGAAAAGGCAAAAAGAACAATTACATTTTGGTGGTGGAGTGAGGGTTAGGTAAAATTTCACTTAAGTGAGTAAGGAGTCTAACTGTTTCAATAGAAAAACTCAAATAAAGTTTCTAATTTTAGAAACTTTTGTTATTTTTGTTTTGTCAAAGAAGTCATAATTGAATGAGATATTTTGAAACAAAATTTTTAGAGGAAGCAGACGAATTCATTTCAGGACTTGACAGAAAGACCATCAAAAAAATATTTTACAACATTGATCTTGCCGAGCAAACCAATGACCCCAAACTTTTTAAAAAACTAGAACGTGATATTTGGGAGTTTCGGACAAAATACGCAGGACTTCAAATCAGACTTCTTGCGTTTTGGGACAAGACTGAAAATAAAGAAACTCTGGTTTTGGCAACTCACGGTTTCGTAAAAAAAGTAGACAAAATTCCAAAAAATGAAATTGATAGGGCTGTAAGAATTAAAGAAAAGTATTTTGAAAACAAATAAAACAAGTAAAAAAATGGCAACTAAAGAACTTAAGTCGTACTCGCTTGAAGAAATGAAAGACAAGTATATTGGCAAAGTTGGAACATCAGAAAGAGACGAATATGAATATGAACTTCGAATGGACGTTTTGGGAAAAATGATAAAAACTGTCAGACAAGAACGCCATTTGACACAAGAAGAACTTGGTAAACTGATTGGGGTTCAGAAAGCTCAAATCTCCAAACTTGAAAACAGTGCAAATAGTGCAACAATTGACACCATCCTAAAAGTATTTAAAGCATTAAAAGCAGAAATAAATTTCAATATTAAACTTGAAGACAACATTGTTAAACTCGCTTAATTATAAACCTCTCAATGAAATAATATCAAATACGTTCTACTCGGCAAAGGCAAAAAGAACAAATATATTTTGGTGGTGGAGTAAACGATTATTCAATTCCCAATATCCACTGCCAAGAAGGAACTACTTTGATTACTCCTTCTTTCACTTCAATTTCTTTGGTTATGTAAATTGTTATGGTACATACTTACTCACATTTTAAAAATAATTCAACGAGAACTTGACTATTCGTATAAAAAACTCATCGAAGATAAAAACGACTTGGACAAAAAATTGTGGTTTCTCAAAACGTTGTTATCAAGCACATTGAGGCAAAGGATTTGTGAGTGTTTCATTTGCTGCTGGAGTTAATTCGTTTTTTTCTTATTCCGATTATCTAGGTGTTTAATAGCCAAAAACAAAAGCGATTATGTCTATATAAACAACCCGTTTTGAGATAAGTAATAATCATATCTATAACTTTTGTGTTTTTTGTAAGAAAATTAAAAACACAACAATAACAATGCGAGCGGCTATTGATTACATTTAATTTGTTTGATCCTTCATTCAACAAATAATAAACCCTCCTTTATTACCTTGATTATAATCAATCAAAGCAAGCTTAATTTCTTCAGCGTTTATTTTCTTTATGCAACATATTTTTGATGTATTGCCCATAGATCTTATCTCTATGTCAGCTCCAAATATATGTTGTTTGATTTCAATTCTTTTAATTAACCTAAAAGCATGAATATATTCATTAACTCCGATTAAATACCAATTTTTCTTTTTAATTGTAATAATTTCTTTTTGAAAATCAATGTTAATTATCCATGGGGTTAATATGTCCTCAATTTTTCCATTTAAAAAAAGAAAAAGTTTATTTGAAGAATATAACAGACTATTTTCCATGTTTATTAATTAAAAAGATTAATTATTCCACCTATAAGTCCAAAAAAAGCAGATATAATAAATGCATAAATAGCTAATTTAAAATATTGCCATGAACTCAACTGTTCTTCTTTGTACCCATTTTTATATCTTGCATCAGGTTTTCTCAAACGATATGAAATAATACAAAAACCAATAAAAAAAATTAAAGCAAAACAAGACCCAAAAACGTCCACAAAACCAGCCACAAAACCATTTTTATGAACATTTCCAATATTTACTTCTTCTCTATAACTAATGGTAGTTAAGAACTCATTAGAAACACTACCGTATTTTTGATTATACTTAACGAAGGCCCAACCTTCATTTACATAATATACTTTAACTGTGTCGCCTTTATTTATCGTAGTTATTGTTTCTGAGTTTGTTGAGGCGGACTTCCTTAAATTTAAGCTCACAGTTGATACAGCATAATAAGCTTCTTCGCTTGCAAATGAGTTAATTGAAAGAAATAAACTCCAAATTAATATAAGACTTCTTATTTTCATTCTAGTGAATTTATTGATTTTTAGACCACCGACTTACTATTTCAATAATATCATTTATATAAGCGTCGCGTGTAACAATGCGTTGAGAAGGGTGATATGCAGAAATATATAATCTGCCGTCTTTTTCAATAAACTTGGAACTACCATGAGTTTGAAATTTACTAAAATCCAAATCAAATATTTTTTTGTAAAGTCCAATTGTGTTTCCAAAAATGAAAACACTCGGGTTTAATAAATCAATTTGTTTTTTTAGTAAATCAGAATGTTTTTCTATAGACTCCCACAAATCTTCAAAATCAGTATTTGTGAAACCTTTGGATGGTAATTTTTGAGCATTTATAAAAGCAACATGCCTTACAACATCGCACATACTGTGGTCTTCTCTAATGTATTTCATGTCTTCCCATTTAGGAAAGTTATTGTGAATACTGTAAGAAATATAAATCATCGGATGCCATGTTGATTTATGCCCATGACGAAACTGCTCAAGGTATAAATCCTTTCCTTCGGGGAACATATCAAAATAGCTCCACCCTCCTCCTGTTCCATCTTCTGAATCATACGGCTCTTTTAACATCCAAGCCAAACGAATTGATTTAGAAAAGTAAACATCTGGTTTCATTACGCCATCATCAATGATGAACCTTTGATTTTCAGGCTCGTTCATTCTTGCTTCCATCTCTTTATTTAAAGCAATTATTTCTTGTTCAATGTTCTTGTAATTCATTTTAGTAGGTTTATTGTTTTACAAAGCTTTTCGATTCTGACTCAATTCCATTTGAAACGATGTTATATCGATACAAACCATTAGAATAATTCGATACATCTAAAATTAAATCACTAAAATTTGAATCTACTTGAAACGACTCAACTAAAACACCTATTGAATTATAAACATTTAACTGACCACTTGTTTGACCATTAGCTAATTGATAAGGTATTGAGATGGTTTCTGATGTTGGATTAGGAAATGAAATACCAGACAATTCGCTCATTGGATTATTTGGAACGCCTAAATTACTTGATGTTCCCGGTAAAGAATAAACTTCTCGTATCGTATTACCATCAGTCACAATTAATTTATAAACATTTGCACCTGCGCTTTGAATCGTGTATACACTACGATTTGGAAAGTCCTTTAACAGGGAGCCGTCCTCATTAAGGATTTTCATATTATAAACCGATGGTGATTGTGTTGTATAATATGTTACCAATATTTCTACTTGATTATCCAAATCAAATAAATTTTCCGAAACTCCACCAAAGTAAGAATTACTACCTGATACTATTGGCCATGATATCGTTTTCCACAAGCTATGATTCAAATTGTACAATTTAACTTGATTTATTCCTGATTCATATAAGCTATATTTATATCCCGACACAGAAAGTTGGGTAATTAGAATAGACCCCGATGATCCATTAACCGTGTAGGAGTGTTCTAAGTTAATTTGTGAATTCAATCGAAAGATTGTAAAAAACAAAATGAAGGGTAGGGTTACTTTTTTCATATTAGCTTAATTATTTATTGGTTAAATTTTTCAGTAAAAGTCAATATTCACTTCGCCAAAACCTTTCGTTTAAATTATTTTTAAGGTGTTTCTGAAGCTTCTCCAAAAATATTTATTCAATTCCCCAATCTATTCAAAATATATTTCTAACTTAGGCTCAATAAAACTATTTTAGGCATGACAAATCAAGAGCTAGGAGAAAATGTTAGAAAAGTAAGAGAACTCAAAGGCTTTTCACAGCAAAATCTTGCAGATGAAATCAAAGTAGATCAAAAGACAATTAGTAGAATTGAAAAAGGCGATTTATCTCCTAAATTTGAAACATTAGTGGCTATTTCAAAAGCCTTGTCAATAAACCTAAGTCAACTATTATCTTTTAATGAAAGCTTGATTTTCAATAATTATATTCAAGAACAAAATGGCGGACAATTTGTCGCTTACAATAACACTGAAATAGAAAAAGTAGAAGAATTGTACAAACAATTATTGAAAGAAAAAGACGAGATGATTGCTTTATTGAAGGCGAGATAACTAGTTTTCATCTCTGAAACGATTTCCAAACTCCCCCACGCCCCGACGAAAAAGGAAAGCTTTGCGAAATTCAAAACACAGCCTTACAAGATACAAAAGCGACCGAGAAATAAAGTTGAAATTTTATACTTTCACAAGTAACCCCTCACAACAAACCTCACTTTTGCTTTTGCAACAATTTCAAAGCTTCACTGATGCTTTGGTGTAAAATTGAAGCGTGGGTTTCGTTTCGTAATTCAAGAAAATCCAAGTTGGAAATTTTGTGACTTGATTTAAGAATCTTGTACGCCTTTTTGGCATCTTTTCGCATCACAGGATGCTCCTTCCCTCCTACTGATACATAAACGTAAGGAACAACAGTCGTTTGGTTTTCAAGCAGTGTTGTGGCTTGTTTCAGTAAGCTTTGATTATCCCACCACAAACTCGGACTAACGATTAAGTAGTGTGTGAACAAATGTGGTTTTTTGAGTAAAATCTCAGTTGCCAACAAACCTCCAAGCGATTGACCAATCAAATAATTTACTCCTGAAGTCTTGAAGTTTTGTTCCACGTACATTTTGACTTCTGTTTCCAAAAACTGAATGAATTTTTCAGATCCTCCCGAGGTTGGAATTTCCTTTTTCAAGGTTGAATCCTTCGTTGGAAAGGTAAAATCGCGCTTTCTATCCACGTTTTCAATTCCTACAATTATAAAATCAAGTTGCTGAAATTGAAGCTTGTAAAATTGAAACAACCCAACAATATGTAAAAAATCTTCCTCCAAAGACCCATCTAATAAATACAATACAGGATATGTTTTTGTCGTTTCGTAATTTGGTGGAAGATAAATGTTTAATTGTCGAAGCTCCTTCAAAATTGAAGAATTTATGACGTGCGTTTCTCCAATACAATAAGGCGTGCTAGTGACTTGCGCTTGATTGCTACTCCAAACAAAAAAAGCAAATACAAAGCCTAAAACAATTCTTTTCATACTCAAAATTTATTCGTTCGCAGAACTTAATTCAATCGCTTCAAATAACTCGTATCTGTAAGCGCTTTTAAAAATAAGGTCAATTGCTTTTGCTCTTTGGCTGTCAATTCAAAAGGCACAATTCGTTTATCTTGCAAGGGATGTTTTTTTCCTCCTTGTGAATAATGTGCTATTACTTTTTCCAAATTTTCCATGCTTCCATCGTGCATGTATGGAAAGGTCAACTCGCTATTTCGCAAGGAAGGAATTTTAAATTTCCCAATATCAGAAGAATCTAAATTGATTCGAAAGCGACCTTTGTCTTTTCCATAATCTAAATAAAGTCCATTGTTTGCCGCTTCAAAAGTTGTAAAATAAGGCGCAGGATGACATTGAGTACAGTACAATTTTTCAGAAAACAGTTTCCAACCTGCTTGTTCATCTTTACTCAGTGCTTTTTTATTTCCCGCTTGAAATTGGTCAAATCGACTATTCATGGAAACTAAAGTTCTTTGAAAAGCACTTATTGATCGTGTTAATACGTAAGCATCAAAATCGCGTTTGAAAATTCGTTGTGCTGCTTCTTGATACTCAGCAATCGCGCGTAACTGAGGAATGAGTTTTTTCATATTATGACCCATTTCTGTTGGTTCTTGCAGCGGAACAATTACCTGTAATTCCAATGTTTTTAAGTGCGCATCAAACATCACTGTTTTGAGGAATCCAGCATTTAAAATACTTGGAGCATTTCTTTCAGTTGTTTGTCCTTTGATTCCAATACTGGTTTTCAATTGATCGGTAAAGGCTTTGTGGGGGTCGTGACAAGTTGCACAAGCTACTGTTCCATCTATTGAAAGACGTTTGTCAAAAAATAATTTTCTACCGAGTTCGGCTTTCTCTACGGTTGTTGGGTTATCTTCGGGTGCAGGCACAAAAATAAGCTGGTTTGGGTCTGAAGTCGCCTTTTCGCATTTTGAAATACTTGTCAGAATAAAGAAGGAACAAAAACCAAAAAACAGCCAAGTGCGCGCCATTTTTTAAGGAATAATTGTTTTTTTGGTGTGCAAAAGTTGACCGTTTTTATCTTCTAATTGAAGAAGGTAGAAACCTGATTTTAAGTTTTTAAAACTTATCGTTCCCGTTGCGTTAAAGATTATCTGCGTTTGAATTAACTTTCCTTGTTGGTCAATTAATTTGCATTCACTTCCTTCGCTTAAGGCTTCCCATTTCAGGAATAGGTTTTGATTTTCAGTCCAAGTGGTGATTTTTGAATTTTCAATTTCTGACAATGAAGCAGTAAGTGCTTGTGTGAAAACAGGTTCCGTTTGAACATTGTCGAGAATTGTTTTATTAATCCCAACTTCATCGTGAATAACACCCACGCTTGCCAAAGGAATATTTTTAATCCATTGTTCGATGTTGCAATCAACGTAAATATCAATTTGATTTGCTGAAGTATTTGTTTGAGTGATTGACAAACTCACAGACTCTTGATTATTGCTTCCTAAATTGTGTAGTTCGAAATACGCATCTGGATCTCCGTCAGAATGTGAATCGGAATATCCCCCAATAATCATGTGCATATAACCTGCTTGCCAACCCCAATACATTGAAGGATCTTGAAAACTCAAAGGATGCGTTTCTGGATAGAGAGAAATATCTTGTGATGCTGCACCCGATTGCGTATTCCATTTTTTAGGAACGCCAACCGTAAAATTCAATTGATCGATTTGGTTGACATCAAAAAATCCCAGTAAAAACTTGTGATTATCGGGTTCAACGAGAAAAATCGCATCGTCTAAAATTATTTCTTGTCCAGCGTCGTGGCTTAGTAAAATTTCAGATAAATAATAATCGAAATGGTCGAGTTTAAAAGCTTTGCCGTCTAAGGCTGTGTAATTCGTGTTTAAAGACATCGCAACACCATTAACTTTTGGGTTTAGGTGTAAATAAACCGCTTTTTGAGCAATTGAAATACTTGAAAACAAGCAAATAAAAACAATAATTAGACGCATAAATTATTTTCGTGCAATGTACAACAATTCGTCTTTCATTAATCGGTATTTGGCAATAACTGCTGGATCAAATTTTTGTTTCGTGTCGTAAACAGCAACTTTAAATCCTGCTTTTTCAAGCCATTGTGGATAATCTCTACCAAACAAGCGCACGTGGTCTTTTTGCCAAAAATGCTTTTCTCGTTCAGCGGGAGAAGTGATACTTGGATCTTCGTAAGTTGTTTCCCTCGACATATCTTGCGGCACTTGCATAATTGCCCATCCACCAGGTTTCATCACACGGAAAATTTCTTTCATGCACTGAATCGGGTCGTCCACATGTTCCATAACGTGATTACAAAAAACAACATCAAAACGATTTTCTTCCAATGGAATTTGGTGTAAATCAAAATGAATATCCGCGATTGGTGATTCCAAATCTCCGGTTAGATAGTTCAAGTTTTGTTGCTTTTTAAACAGGTGAATAAAGCATTGTTCGGGTGCGATGTGTAAAACGTTTAATTGCTTTGCTGTAAAGAAATCGCTTTCATTTTTAAGATATAACCACATCAAGCGGTGACGTTCCAAGGTTAAATCATAAGGACACAAGACGTTTTCACGATGCGCAACATCAGAACCGTAAGAAAGAAATTTAGAAAAAGATTTTTCGCACACAGGGCATTCTACCTTGTTTCCTTTGTAAAGAATTGGCGCGAAAATTTTGAAAACGTAGCTCAATCGAATTAATAAAGGACGAGGAAGCTTATTGAGAAGGTATTTATAAAGTTTTTTCACTAGACAAAGATAAGTTTAAATTCAAAATCGGATTAGGATTCTGAAAAACAAGGGTAAAGATTAATTATTTCTTCGTTATTAAAAGTTGTTTGAGGACCTCTGGAAAATAATTCATTTCCAATTCGTGAATTTTTGCGGCTAAACTTTCAGGTGTTTCGTTTGGTGAAAGATCGGTTTCAAACTGAGCAATGATTTTTCCTTTATCAAATTCTTCATTTACAAAGTGGATGCTGATTCCAGATTTTTGTTCTTTCGCTTCCAAAACAGCCTTGTGAACATGCATTCCATACATTCCTTTTCCGCCAAATTTAGGAAGCAAAGAAGGATGTAAATTAACGATTTTATTGGGGAATTTCTGAACTAATTCTACTGGAATTTTTTTTAAAAACCCAGCTAAAATTATCCAATCAGTTTTATTTTTATCGCAAAAATTGATTAATTCAAGCGTTTCTATTGGTTTTTGAGCAAATGATTCGTAATTAATTCCCTCCGTTTTACAAAGGCTTTCTACGCTTTCATTTTCTTTTGTTGACAACACTGCGGCAATTTCAACTTCTGAAGATTTTTTGAAATAATGAATAAGATTAATTGCGTTCGAACCTTTTCCAGAAATGAAAATGCTTAATCGTTGTTTTGTCATTTTGCAAAGATAATTCAAATTGAAACCTTCGCAATTTTTGATGGAAATCTATTAAAACGAAAAGGCTTATGCTTGATTCTTGTGAAATTCAAGTATCTTTCCGACCTCTAATTTGAAATTTCATGCAAGAATATACAGAATACATCGGTTACGTAGCATCAGGACTCGTTTTGATTTCCTTCATAATGAAAAAAATAACTTATTTGCGCGTTATCAATAGCTTTGGTTGTGCGTTTTTCATCGTTTACGGAACACTTTTATCCTCTGTCCCGATTGTGATTACCAATGCAGCGATTGTTATGATTAACATTTACTATTTGACCAGAAAGACAGCCTAACTATTTCAAGCAATTATTTTCTCAAATCTTCAGTGAAAAACCAAGCAAAAGCGTTCCGTAGTGAGTACGTTTTTTTGAATGATTGGCAATGTAGGAAACATCAATTTGGTATTTGTTTTTTAAGGCATAAATAAGACCAAAATCATAGCTTGCTTCAAAGAAATTAGTGTTTACATTCCAATAGTTGAAGTTCTCAACAAAAGCTCCAATTTCGTCGGTTAAATTAAAATTCAAACAAGTTGACTCGTTGAGATAGCTTGATTTTTGGCCAAGAAAACTAATAAATCCAAAGTTGTAGTTAATGCTGAAAAATTTAGATAAATTGTTTTGAAAAAGAAATCCAGTCTCGTAACCAAAGGCGTTAATTATCTTACTTTTTTTCGTAAAACACAAGCCCGAATAGGTATTAACTAAAATCGCTGTTTCGGGTATAAATTTCTTTTCTTTTATCAACTTTTGTTTAATACCAACGGAAGTAAAATTTCCATCATAAGCTCTTGTTTTCGTTATAAAATCCTGAGATTGAGGGGTTGTATTGACGGCTATTCTCAACTCCGCTTTGGAGCAAATAGCTCTTCTTAACATACAACTTGGCACCAACAAATCCGGCCATTTACTTGTGCTTGTCAGCCCATATCCTGCCTCGAAATACCATTTCTTGGGCATTGTTAAATATGGGCTGTCAGCAACACCTGGACGGTCGAAAACCAAAACTGAATCTTGTGCAAAGACGTAAGGAAGCATTACGCATGCAACAATCACAATCCAATATTTCATAAGTCCTTTTTAAAATAAAAACGTGAGTTTTATTCCAAGTAAAATGTTCTTATTTGAGCGCACATTGTTTGATGGATTTAGGTAAATACCTTTGAATCCGTAGTCGAAAATAAAGTTCGTTTTAAAAATATTTCCACCAGCCACATCAAAGTCACAACCCAACGAAAATCGCAAAGGAAAATCAAACGTGTTGTAGTTTTCTTTTAAACTAACGGGTCGGTGAAATCCGTCGTCAATGCTTTTCCAAATACGTTCCGCTTTGAAAATGTACATTGGTACGATTCCAAAACCTAAGGAAAGTCTGGTATTTCTAAAAACATCCTTGTTGTGGCGATAAACAATTAACAGAGGCATTTCGATTGTTGAGACCTTGTATCTTAATCGGCCTGTAGAATCAGGATTCCCAATGGATTGATCTAAGTCGGGAGTGTAAATTCCCATTCCGCGTTGTTGCAAACCAAAATCAGCCGAAATCCCCAAACCTTTGTAGATATAATATTCCGAGCTTAAATGAATTCCCAAACTCGGACGGTAGAAAGAAGAGTCGCGTAAATCTCTAAAATTTGCCCAGGAGTTGTTAACCGAAAAACCTATCAAGAAATTTTTATTGAACTTTTGGTATTTATCAAAATAATTCGTTTTCTCGGGTTGTTGCGAATACGCAAACAATGCAACGAAAAGTGTCAGTGAAAAAAATAATTGTTTCATTTTAAAGTTTTTTAATGTCAGCGCCAATGGCAAAATTCAATTGATTAATAGCATCATAATAGTTTCTAGTTGCTTGAATTAGGTTCATTTTGTATTCTAAGTAACTACGTTGATAATCAATGTATTCATAAAGATTAATGTTCTTTTTCTCAAAATTTACACGTGCATTTTCAGAGAGTTTTTCCATATCACTTGTAATTTCGGAATTGAAAGATGCTCTTAATTCGATGGCTTTTTGTAAAGTTTGATATGCTGTGTTCACTTCACTTTTAATCTCATCGGTTTTGTATTCCAACAATAATTTATTTTGATCAATTTTGATTTTTGCAGCTGCAATATCACCTTGATTTCTATTAAAAATTGGAATTCCCATTTCAAAAACCATCCCTGAATACGGTCGAACAAAGTTGGATCCTCCATCTAAAGGTTGATAACCTAATTTTACATTTGGAACCGCTTTCGATTTTTGCTTTTTGAGATTTGCTTTATAAAATTCAATGTTTGTTTTTGCAATCATAAAATCGGGACGATTCGCAATAGACAATTCTGCTAACTGTTCTTCTTTTAAATTTGGAATAAGCGGATTGGGGTCTGTGGTCACTTCAAGCGATACTGTCAATGGCAAATGCATCAACATTTTTAACTTGTGTTCGCTTTCCAAAGCACTTCTCAAATTGGAATTAATTTCATTTAAAATAGACTGACGCTCAGACTTTAAGCGGATTAATTCACTTTCTGAATTGATACCCAATTCTTTTCCTTTCGCGCAACGTTCAATCAATTTATCGTATTGTCCAAGGGATTGATTCAACAGGTTATTTGTTTCCATCAGGCTTGCAAAATCGTAGTAAGCAATACTGTAATCGAGAACCAAACTTCGAATAACATCTGATAAAGCGTGTGTTGCGAGTTCTTTGCCGATTTTTGCTTCCCTAATCGTATTTATTTTAACTCCAGAAACAGAGAAAACATACTCTAATTGAATCAGCTTTTGGTTTGCAAACCTGAAATAGCTATTTTGGGCAATACTGTACATTTCAGCATTCCAGACAAAAGTTGGATTATCCCAAAGTTTTGCCTGAATAAGCTCAGCTTCCGAAATGTCAACGTTGTAATATTCAGCCATCAACGCAATATTTTCTTTCAGCATTTTTGCTTTTCCTTGCTCAAAATCAATTTTAAGCTTTTCATTCGTTTGTGCCCAGTTATTCAATGAGAAAAACAAGAGCAACATAAGTGTTATAGATTTCATTCTTCGATAGCTTTTTGTTTATTAATTTTTTTATTGTAGCTTTTTAAATTTGCCCAATAGAAGATTACAGGGAAAGTAAGTAGCGTTAAAATAGTTGCTGTTATTAGTCCTCCAATGATTACAATGGCTAAAGGTTTCTGACTTTCAGAACCAATTCCCGTTGACAATGCAGCAGGCAATAATCCAATCGCAGCCATCAATGCCGTCATCACAACTGGACGAATTCTGCTTTTAACACCTTCAATTATTGCATCGGTTAAAGCCATTTTTGCTTTCATGTTTTTGGTGAAAACAGAAATAAGAATTACTCCATTTTGGACACAAATTCCAAACAAAGCAATAAATCCAACACCTGCAGAAATTCCAAAATTCATCCCTGTCAAATGGAGCGCGAAAATCCCACCAATTAAAGCAAAGGGAACATTCAACAATACTAAGCCAGCGTCTTTGGAATTCCCAAACAAAATAAGTAGCAAAATAAAAATTCCAATAAGCGAAAGCGGCACTACTTTCACTAAAGTATCCGTTGCACGCACTTGATTTTCAAATTCTCCAGTCCAAACGATTTCGTATTCCTTTGGAAGCTTAACAGCCATTTCTACTTTTTTCTGAGCATCTGCAATTGTACTTCCTAAGTCGCGTTCGCGCACCGAAAATTTCACTCCAATAAATCGTTTATTGTTGTCTCTATAAACGAATGCTGGACCTGTAACTTTTTTAATCTGAGCTATTTCATTCAATGGAATTATGGATGCGTTTTCTGTTGGAATCATCAATTTGAGAATTTTTTCTTCGCTATCTCTAAATGTTTGTGGGTAACGAATTCGAATATTGAAGCGCGATTCTCCTTCGTATTTTTCAGAAATTGTTTTACCCCCAATTGCCATTTCAATTATATCTTGTGCGTTTTTAAGTTTCACACCATACACCGCCATTTTTTGCTTATCCAAATGGATTTGCATTTCAGGTTGACCAATGTTTCGAAGAATACCTGCATCTTTCACTCCCTCAACATTTTTCATTGCGTTGAGAACGAGCGTTGACAAACTATCTAAAACGCGTAAATCTGGACCGAAAATTTTAATTGCATTGTTGGCATTCATTCCGGCAACCGCCTCCGCAACGTTGTCAATAATTGGTTGCGAATAATTAAAGTTGATACCTGGATGCTTTTTCATTTCTTGATCCATTTCAGCAATCAAATCATCGACAGATAAACCTTTTCGCCATTCGTCTTTAGGTTTTAGGTTCACTTGCATTTGCACGTAGAAAAATCCACTTGGATCGGTTCCGTCGTTGGAGCGTCCTGTTTGGGAAAGAACACCATTCACTTCAGGAAACTTATTGAGTTCTTTTCTTAAAATTCGAACCTGTTTTGTCGTTTCATCAAGTGACATACTCATTGGCATTTTTGCTTCAACCCAAAGTGCTCCCTCGTTTAAGGTTGGTAAAAATTCTGTTCCTAACCATTTGGTTGAAAACAAGCTGAAAACAAGAATCGATACAGAAATAAGGAATATTTTCGTCTTGTTCTTGAACGACCATTCAACGCCTCGTCCAAATTGATTATCGAAAAAGCGAACAAAGAAATTGTGTTTTTCACGTACATTTTTCTTCAATAAAATAGAGGATAAAACGGGAACTAAAGTCAAGGTAAACAACAAGGCACCAAGCAGTGCAAAACCAAGAGTGAAAGCCAACGGAGAGAACATTTTACCTTCCACTTTTTGAAAAGCAAAGATTGGTAACAAGGCAGTGATGATAATCAATTTTGAAAAGAAAACCGCTTTACCCATCTCTACACCAGTGCTTTTAATCAAGCCCATTTTCGACATTTTGTTGAAGCGCTCCATTCCAACTTTCTTTGCTTGGTGGTCAAGCACCACGAAAATTCCTTCCACCATTACGACGGCTCCGTCGATGATGATTCCAAAATCTACTGCTCCTAATGACAATAAATTCGCACTCATACCCTTCAAGTAGAGCATAAAAAAGGAGAACAACAACGACAATGGAATAATGATTGAAACGATAACTGTTGTTCGCCAATCAGCCATAAACAAAAACACTATTACTGTTACAAAAATGATTCCTTCCACTAAATTTTTTGAAACTGTTTTCGTACAATAAGCCATCAAATTATCACGGTCGTAAAAGGTTTCCATTTTTACATCGCTCGGCAATACGTTTTCATTCAAATGCTCGATTTTTTCTTTAACGCGTCCTAAAACTTCACTAGGATTTTCGCCTTTACGCATAACAATAATTCCTTCAACAACATCGTCTTTATCGTCTAAGCCAACCTTACCAACTCGCTGAGAACCTGTAATTTCAACGTTTGCACAATGTTTTATCAAGAGTGGTGTTCCGTTGTAGTTTTTAACTATTGTGTTTTCAATATCTGAAACGTCGTTTATCAAACCAAGTCCGCGAACCACAAACGCTTGCTCGTTGGTATTGATAACATCGCCTCCAACATTGAGGTTACTGTTATTGATTGCTTCTTGTAGTTCAAAAACAGTTATTCCATATTTTGCCAACTGCAAAGGATCGGGTTGAATTTCATAGATTTTTTCTTGTCCCCCAAAAGCCACAATATCAGCAACTCCAGGCACAGCGCGCAATTGTCTGTCGATTACCCAATTTTGAATGGTCAATAAATCAATGGAAGAGCGATTTGTTCCTTTCAAAACATAGCGAAAAATCTCACCCGTTGGACCATAAGGCGGTTGTACATTGGGTTCAACACCATCTGGAAGTTTTACATTTCGCAACAAATTGTTTACTTGTTGGCGCGCAAAAAAGTCTTCTACATCGTCTTCAAAAATAATTTTGATTATTGAAAGACCAAACATTGTAATAGAACGAACATTTGTTTTTTTCTGCACTGAATTCATTGCTACTTCAATCGGAATAGAAACAAAACGTTCAACCTCTTCCGCACTTCTTCCTTTCCAATCAGTTACAATAATAATTTGCGTATTGGTGACATCTGGAAATGCTTCAAGTGGTGTGTTTAAAAAGCTGAAAATACCGGCAACAGATAAAATTCCAACTAAAATGAAAGTGAGGGCTTTGTTTTTCAAAGAAAAACCAATAATGCCCTTAATGAACTTATTCATAAGATTTATAAGAAATTAATAAGTAAAAAATGAACTTAATCGTTCAAGGCATCATATACATAAAGCTGATTTTTAGTAATCAACTTTTCTCCAGCAGCAAGTCCACTTGAAATAAAGGCAACCTTATCCGTTTGCGTGTAAACTTCAACTTCGCGGGTTTCTATGTTTTTCTTTGAATGAAAAACCATCACAAAATATTTGTTCTTGTCAAAGATGATTGCGTTTTTATCAATTGCAATCATTTGTCCATTCTCTTTAAAATTCAATTTTCCAGAACAGAACATTTCAGGTTTTAGTTTATAACCGTCGTTTTTCAATAAAACGCGGGCTTTAATTGTTTTTGTTACGGGATCTATCAAATTTTCAATTCTTGAAATTGTTCCTCTAATAACTGAGTCAGAAGCTATTGTTTGAATTTTAACTTGTTGTCCAAGTTTAATTTTCGGAATGTCTTTCTCATAAATATCAAACGCAACATAGACCTCATCTAAGCGAGCAACAGAAAAAAGATAATCCGAAGCATCTGAACGAATTTGCATATTTGGACCTACTTTTTTCTCAAGAATAAATCCTGCAACTGGCGATTTTACTACATATTTTCCACCATCAGTTATGGAATAAACTTCATAAACTTCTTTCAAACGATCTAACTCAGCTTTAGCTAATTGCAAATCCTTTTTGGCATAAGCTAATTCTCGTTCAGTACTAAAACTCGTTTTGAATAAATCTTGTTGAATTTGGTAGTTCTTTTTTGCAATTTGATATTCATCTTCGGCAGCTAAAAGTTCTTTTTCGAATTCACGAGCCTCACCAGAATTGAGTGTTACCAATGCTTTGCGTGTGTCAACTAAGTCACCAATTTCAAAATTTACGCTAATGACTTTTCCACCAATCATTGGAAAAACATTCACTAGGTTATTTTCGTCTGGAATAACTTTTCCATTTAAAGTTATTTCTCCTTCCAATTGCTGTAATTCAGCTATATCAAAGTGCAAAGCACTAATTTGTTTGTCTGTTAATTGTTTTGGTTTGTTTTCGTCTGCAACAATTTTTTCTGAACAGGCCGCAGTTACGAACAACACAAGTAATACACTTGTGAAAAATGTCTTTTTCATTTCAATTGATTTTTTTGTAATTAAGAATTTTGTTGATCCTAAAATCTGGGCGCTTAGTCGGAAGTTGAACGCTTATAAGACCGTTGCAAACCAAAACGGAAGAATTTCTCTAGCACAATAACATTCACTTAAATAATTGACCGTTTAAAAAACAGCTTTTTAAAAATGTCATAATTAAATTAAAACACTGTTTTACAATTATTTATTAAAAAACAGCTGAGTAATTTTAATTCAAAACCTAGAAAATTGTTCAGATTACACTAAATGGGACGCTAAACCACACTTTCAATTGATTTTAACCTCCAAATTTTAGGATAAAGGGGGAATTGATTATTCTATAATCTGTAATTACAAAAAACGACGTAGAATCGTTGGTTTTCTTTCTTGCGCTTGTTATGCTCAAGCAAAATGACATTGGAGTCATTGAAATCAAAAAACTTGAAGTGGCTTTTAAAATAATTTTCAACAACTTTAAATTCAATTTTTAAAACAGTTGGATTCGTTGAACCTAAGGCTACAATAGAATGTCCAACAAAAGATACTTTGGGTTGATTTTCTTGTTCGTCCTGACCGATATCATTTGCCTCAGCAAAAAAGCCAATTAGATGAGAAAGATTTTCTTGGTAATCGAATTCTTTTTTCTCAGTACTTGTTGTAGCACCAAAAAATTGAAAACAAATTACTATAAAAAATAAGCTTATTATTTTCTTCATCAGTGTGCGAAATTAAACACAATTGATTAAATGTAGTTTGTTTGCCTAAAAATTAATCTGAAATTCTTCTTTTCTGCTAAAATGTACTGAAAATAAAGTCATTCTATTGCGTGGTTTTTCAGTTACGACAAACTAAATCTCAATTAAAAACATACTTCCGAATAGTTATCTATTTTGTGTGAAAAGCAGAATCTAATCAACAATCCTTCAATGGTCTATTCATCGCGCAATTTCAAAAATCAATTCCCATATTCATACTCCTTCAAAGAAAACCTCGTTCCAGACTCTTTAGTGCAGACCAAGAATTAAACTCTAAAAAACGAACTGGCTATTCCATCTGCGCGTAATTTTCCGGCATCGGTGAGGATGAAATTTGTAACTGTTTCAATCATGCTGCCATCAGTAATATAGTGTTGAAGCAAGTCCTTTTCTGATTTTGAAAATGAATTTAATCCATCAATTACTGTTTTTGAAACCCCCCATTTCGTGCGCAAACCGGTAAGAAATAATTCATTCCATTGCTCGTTCTCACTCAATTCTTCGATTACAAACCAACTGCTGTTTACGCCAACATTTTTGTAGTAAACTGAATTATTGGAAATATTCCATCGGCGCTGTTTTCCGTTAAATGAATGAGCAGAAGGACCAATTCCAATATAATGAACGCCTTGCCAATAAGCAGAATTGTGTTTTGAATACTGTTCATTCTTGGCGAAGTTAGAAATTTCATATTGCTCAAATCCTTTTGCCTTCAAAAATTCAATCATCAATTCAAACTGCTCACTTTGCGTTTCTTCATCGGGTGTAACCAATTGATTGTGTTTAACTTGATGATGAAGTGCTGTTTTTGGTTCAACCGTCAAACAATAAGCTGAAATGTGTGAAATACCCAAGGAGGTAACTAATTCTAAGTGATTTTTCCACTCAGCTTGTGTTAGTTGAGGCAAACCATAAATTAAATCAACGGTGATGTTTTCAAATCCGAATTGTTGCGCTAAACGAACAGCTTTTTCGCCATCGCTTGCTAAGTGTGCACGGTTCATCCATTGCATATCACTTTCCTTAAAAGACTGTAAACCAATACTCAATCGATTAACGCCTTCCTTTTTCCAATGTGATAGTTTTTCTTCACATACATCTTCAGGATTCGCTTCCAAGGAAAGTTCAAGTGTTTCTGAAATGCTGTAATTTGCCCGAATTGTTGCAAGGATTAAACTCAACTCTTCGTTTTCTAATAAACTCGGTGTTCCTCCACCAAAGTAAATTGTTTGGATTTCCGTTTGAATTTCGGCTTTGCGAAGTTCGAGTTCTCGGCACAAAGCAGCAATCAATTCTTTTCTATACGAACCAAAATTCGTTGAAAAATGAAAATCGCAATAAGTACAACGTTGCTTACAAAAAGGAATGTGCAGATAAATCCCAGCCATTCCTTAGTAATTATTCAATGATAATTTTCTTTACCAAAACTTGTCCTTCAAGATTGAATTGTAAGAAATAAGTTCCTGCACTTAACTGATCAACAGCAAGTTGAGTTTGTGTACTTGTAATTTCTTTGCTGAAAATTAGTTTTCCTGAAATGTCTGTGAAGTTTACTGTTCCTTTCAAACTCGTTCCCAACTGAATAGTCAAGAAGTTTTTAGCTGGGTTTGGATAAACTGATAGCGTATTTTCACTTAAATTTTCTAAACCTACACCGTTTTCATCAAAACAGAAATCAATGTTTTTTTGTGAACCAAAATTTGGACTTGTTGAAGGAATACTTCCTAGGCTTATTGAGTTATAAACGATGTCCAAACTTCCATCTTCTTGACAAAATACGCCACCATCAAAACCATCGCCGTAAGAATCAGCAATCACCAAAGAATAACAGCCGTAAGGCAAACACCAAGGGTCAATTGCTACCAAACCTGGTTGATCGTCAGAATATCCACTGCCAGCATACAAAGCTGTACCTGTTGCATCTTGCAATTCCCAACTTGTTTCAGAACCATAACAATCCAAAGACAAGTTTAATTGAACTGATTGACCACCAATTACAACCGTAAAAGTTGAACTTGTTGAATTGTTATTTGCATTTTCGTCAACACTTGCATTTGGGTTGTTCACACTTGCTGTAAACGTATGGTTTCCAGAAGTTAAGTTTGCCGCAGGAAGGTTTACAATTGTTGATTGCCATTGTGGAAGCGAACCTGTCCAATTGTAAGTTTGAGGACTTCCGCCGTCAAAAGAGTAAATGATATCAACTGCTGTTAATGTACTTGTTCCTGAGTTTGAAATTTTTACGCTTGGCGAAATTTCAGCTCCACAAAAAGTTCCAGAAACCCCTTGCGGTGAAGAAATACCAGCATCAACAAGCACTGGATTTGCGTTCGATGGATCATAACCATCAATAAATTCTGCTCCAGAATCGAGCGGGTCTAACCAGTATTTTAATTGATTCGTAGTGTTACTACCATCTGGTTCCCACGATTTAAAAAGTCTTCCGTAATAATCAGCTGAATTCAAATTAGAACATGAAGCACCTCCACCCCATAATTGTCCGATAATGCGTCGATTTTGGTCAAATAATGGAGAACCTGAAGAACCACCTTCAGTTGTTGTGTTTCTATCCCATTGAACCGACCAAGAACTTGCAGCTTCAGTTGAGCTCATTGCTTGCACAGCAGTAGCTGGATCGTCGTCGAATGATATTTTTTTAATGTCTCCAGATGGGTGATGGATTGATACTGTTGAAGTTGGTGGTGTATCTGAATGATTCCAACCTGAAAAATAAGGTTGAAAAGCGAGAGGAACAGTATTTCCTTCTAAACCTCCTGTGATTTCAACTAGGCAAAAGTCTGAAGGTGTTCTTCTTGAGCGTAAAACAGCTCCACTCAAGGATTGAAAAGAAGGAGAACTTGCAGGATTTGCACAATCACTTGCTTGCCAATTGAATCTAAAAATCCAACCTGTTGGGTCAGAATAACAGTGATTTGCTGTTAAAACATAAGGTTTTCCGTCGTTTGCTGTGTTGTTAATCAAAGCTCCTGAACAAAATCCATTGCTTCCAGAAACGAGCATAACCGCACTGTTTCTTTGTGGAATCCAAGTTGATCCATCTGGACAATTTACATTCATATTACAAGCACCTGAACCTCCAAAAGCTTTAACTTGAAATTCATTTGCTGTGCGGTAACCGTGAGTTACGGTAGAAACATTTACACTTCCAAGTTCGTTCCCTTTTTTAACGTAGTATTCTAAAATCGCTGTATTTCCAGGGATTAATTCCGTTCCTAAAACGCCATTGTAAATGTGATTTTGCTCAAACTTCCCTAGGATAAAATCTTTTGATGGGTTATAAACATACAGTTCGTTTCCCGCTGGAATTTTTGTATTTGAAAATGTAAGATTTACACTCAAAGCATGCTCACATTTTACAAGTAACTGCCAAATTTTATCTCCATTCGGAAGTTCTACCCAAGTTCCCGCGTTTTCTAGAGAAAGAGAAGTGTAGTTGTTAAACCCAAAACGCCAAGGGGCAGTTCCTGTATCGTCTGTTAGTTCGTCTTCCGCGCGCAATGCAGCAACATCGGGTTCAGCAAAAAAGCGGGCATCAATGTTTTTAAAGTCGCTAACTAACTTATAACTTTTAGGTTTACCACCATTTCCTTGGTATTGTGCCATAGCACCAACTGCAAGAAATAGGGAGATTGATATCAGGAGTGTTTTCATTTGTTTTTATTTTAAACTGTTGACATCGAAAACCTTAATCAACAATTTCATTTACACATACAATTTTTATAAAATTGAGGTTATCAAATGTAATCTGAGGCTCTCGAAGATTACATTTTACAACCTCAGATTACATTTTTCTTTTAATACTACAACCTTTTGCTGCGGTATTTGCTGGTTTAATTTTTTTACCTTCCGCAAGTGCTTGAATTGCATTTTTCAAATAAGCTTCATCGCTTTTTCTTTTGCTATCCCAAATATTATCGATTGATCCAACGTAAACCAATTCCATGTTGGCATTGAACATATAAATGTGTGGTGTCGTAACTGCTTTCAACGCATTAGCCAATTGTGAGTTTAAATCCACCAAATAAGGCATTGTATATTGTTTTTCTTTCGCATGTTCAACCATTGCGTCAAATGAATCTGCACCTTCACGTTTCGCCTCGTTGGAATTTACC
Source organism: Flavobacteriales bacterium (assembly GCA_018883325.1). Classification (GTDB taxonomy): domain Bacteria; phylum Bacteroidota; class Bacteroidia; order Flavobacteriales_D; family Crocinitomicaceae; genus UBA952. Next base: position 73,949 of record VEQH01000008.1, read on the forward strand.
AACACAAAACCAATGTTGTTTTTTGTTGCGAGTTCATTCAATTCGTTGTATTGACTTTCCCAACCTGGAAAATCAGGAGTTCCAACAACAAATGGACAGGTATTACAGCTGAAAACAACGATTAAACCTTTTTCTTTTTTAGCATCATTTAATGATAATTCACCACCTTGTACATTCTTCATTTTAACGTCTGTCAAAGGTGCTTTTTCTTTTAATTTAACTTGACCAAAAGCCAAGCTTGAGACAATAAAAAGACTTAAAAAACCAACTATTTTTTTCATGTTTAGAGTTTTAGAGAGATTAAAGATATAAATTTTTACTTTAAACGATTTGATGATTCTGATTGTTTAAAATTTCAACGCGAAGGATTAGATTTACTTTTGTGACTAATTTTTCCATTATATTTGTCACATGCAGTCAGATTCTCGTTGGTTATTAGATGGTCAAGAAGTACAATCAAGCGATGGTGCTTTTATAAAATGGTATGATCACACTTATTTTTTGTTGCTTCACAAAGGCAAAAAGTTTCATGGTGAAATCGTAAAAGATGATTCTGAAAATAATCAATTGACCATAAAAATTAACCACCGTGTTTTTCAAGTTAAAAAACGTGGCGAATTAGATGAATTGATTGCCTCTTTAGGATTAGATGTTCCAAAAATCAAAAAACTTAAAGAATTAGCAGCGCCAATGCCTGGACGCGTATTGAAGATTTTTGTCAAAGAAGGTGATGAAATCCAAATTGGCGACAATGTGCTTTCGCTTGAAGCAATGAAAATGGAAAACATTCTTAAAGCTGAAGGAATCGGAACAGTGAGCAAAATTTGTATAGCTGAAGGCGACGTTGTAGATAAAGGAGCCGTTTTAATCGAGTTTGCATAAATCGTTGTCCTTTATTCTACTTTAGCGTTGTGAACTTCTTCACAAAAATTTAATATGCCTTTGTTTATTTGGTAATTTACTTTTTGGCATCTTTGTCATAATGGAAATAATTAACCGTGAATTAAGTTGGCTTTCTTTCAATGACCGTGTTTTACAGGAAGCGTTAGACGACCAAGTACCTGTGGTTGAGCGTATGCGATTTTTAGGGATTTACTCCAACAACATGGATGAATTTTACCGTGTTCGCGTGGCAAATATTCGCCGTTCGATAGCGCTAAAAAAACAAAGAGCAGATGGTTTCAATGGTACTCCAGCTGAACTTTACCAAGAAATTCGCGAAGTTGTAATTGAACAGCAACAAAAGTTTGAACTTGCTTATCGAAAAATTCTTCGTGCTCTGGTAAAAGAACGCATTCACCACACGGACGAAAAACGAATTACCCTTGCTCATAAAAAAGAATTGAGCATCTATTTCCACGAACAGTTGAAACATGCGATTTTCCCAATCATTTTAGATAAGAAAAATCCTTTTCCAAAGTTGCGCGACTATGCCATTTACTTGGCTGTTAAAATCGTGGAAAAAAAGAATAAAACTCGTTACGCATTGATTCAAATTCCAACAGATTTCTCGCGTTTTTACCAATTGAAAAAAGGAGATGACATCCGAATTATTCTCATCGACGATATTATTCGCCTTTATTTAAAAGAAATTTTCTCCATCTTTGAACCTGTTGAAATTGATGCCTACACCTTCAAGTTTACGCGCGATGCCGAGTTGGACTTAGACGATGATTTGACACTTTCTTTTATTGAAAAAATTGAAAAAAGCTTAAAACAACGCAAAAAAGGAATTCCTGTGCGCTTCGTTTACGATGAAAAAATGCCTGATGATTTGTTGAATTATCTCTTACATTCCTTGAATTTAAAAGCAGGTATCAACACGATTCCAGGTGGGCGTTACCACAATTTCAAGGACTTCATTTCTTTTCCGGATTTTGGGCGACCTGAATTCGTTTACCCAAAGCAAGCACCGTGTAAAGTTCCTGAATTTGAAGGAGAAAAAGGTATTATCGAAACGATTTTAAAAGAAGATGTGCTCTTGCATTTTCCGTATCAACGCTTTAGTTACATTGTTGATTTACTGCGAGAAGCGGCAATTGACCCAAAAGTAAAAGATATAAAAATCAATATTTACAGAGTTGCGAGTAAATCAGAAATCATGAATGCCTTGATGGCAGCTGTTTTCAATGGAAAGCAAGTGACGGTAATTTTTGAATTGCAAGCGCGTTTCGACGAGGAAAACAACTTGTATTGGAGTGAGCGTTTAAAAGAATTTGGAGCAAAAGTAATTTATGGTTTTCCTAATTTAAAAGTGCATTCTAAACTGTTGCAAATCAAACGTATAAAAGACAATAAAGAACAATTTATCACCTATATCGGAACGGGAAATTTCAACGAAAAATCAGCGCGCATTTACAGTGATTTTGCCTATTTAACCTCTCGAACAGAAGTTTCCAATGAAGTTCGAAAAGTGTTTAGAATACTGGAAAATCACATTGAACCGATTGCTTTCCGTAAATTATTAGTCTCACCTTTTAATGCCAAACGCCGACTGATTGCCTTAATTGAAAGGGAAATAGCGGCTGCTAAAAAAGGTAAAAAAGCAGGAATTAAAATCAAGCTTAATAATTTGACAGATCAAACGATGATTAACAAATTATATCAAGCAAGCCAAGCTGGTGTTAAGATTGACATGATTATTCGAGGAATTTGTTGTTTAATTCCAGGAAAAAAAGGCTTGAGTGATAACATCAAAGTTATCAGCATCGTCGATCGGTATTTGGAACACGCACGCTTTTTGAAGTTTGAAAACAACGGCAAACCCGAATATTTCATCACGAGTGCTGATTTCATGGAACGCAACCTCGACAAACGCATCGAAGTTGGTGTATTGGTTGAATCTGCAAATGTTCAAAAAGAACTTGACCTCATTTTCAACTATCAATGGAGTGGAAGCGTTAAAGCAAGATTAATCACAGCTGATTTCAAAAATCAATACCGCCGAACTGACATTCCAACCTTCCACGCACAAGTTGAGCTTTATAAGTATTATAAAAGCAAAGAAGGAGAAGAATAAGACCGTTGCAAAACCCGCTACTTGTCGTTACTCTTAAAATTTAAAATTCTCATTTACAAGGGTAAACTCCGGGTTTAAATTTTTAAAAAGCCTAAATTATCGACTTTTGAAACGGTCTTAGAATAGGTTTCTAAAATTAACTTCCACAAAAAAAACCTCATCAAATTGCTTCAATGAGGTTTAAATATTTAAAGTACTAGCATCGCTTCTACCCAGAACACATGTAGCTCGCAAGCTCGTGAATTTCCGTTCTGGAAGTCACCGACTAGCGTCGCTTCTATCCAGAACACATGTAGCTCGCAAGCTCGTGAATTTCCGTTCTGGACGTCACCGACTAGCGTCGCTTCTATCCAGAACACATTTCACATCCGTCTGGATCGTCTAATGAACATGCGATTGCTGCTTGTTGATTTTCTACTAATTGTGCTGCTGGTTCTGCTGCAACAGTTTTTTCAACTGTAAATTTGATTGCATCAGTTGCCGCTTTCGTACGCAAGTAGTACATTCCTGTTTTCAATCCTTTTTCCCAACCGTAGAAGTGCATTGAAGTCAATTTTCCAAAGTTTGCGTTTTCCATAAAAATGTTCAACGATTGACTTTGACAAATATATGCTCCTCTGTCTGCTGCTTGCTCGATGATTGCTTTTTGAGAAATTTCCCAAGCTGTTTTGTATAAATCTTTTAAGTTTTGTGGAATTTCGTGAATGTTCTGAATTGAACCGTTAGCAGTCATGATTTTTTGACGCATATCTTTATTCCACAATCCTGCTTTCACCAAATCTTTCAATAAATGCTTATTCACAATAATGAATTCACCTGACAATACACGACGTGTGTAAATATTTGAAGTGTATGGCTCGAAACATTCGTTATTTCCAAGGATTTGTGCTGTTGAAGCTGTTGGCATTGGCGCTAACAACAAAGAATTACGAACACCATATTTTTTCACTTCTTCTTTCAACACGTCCCATTCCCAACGATTTGTTGGCGTAACGTTCCACATATCGTATTGGAAAATTCCTTTTGATACAGGAGATCCTTCGTATGTTTCGTAAGGGCCTAATTCTTTTGACAAGTCTTTAGAGGCAGTCATTGCGGCGTAATAGATTGTTTCAAAAACTTCTCTATTCAACGCTTTCGCTTCAGCAGACTCAAACGGGAAGCCCATCATGATGAATGCATCCGCCAATCCTTGCACACCTAAACCAATTGGACGGTGACGTAAGTTTGATTTTTTCGCTTCAGGAACTGGGTAATAGTTCTCGTCAATAATTTTATTCAAATTCAAAGTTGCTTGATAAGTCACTTCGAATAATTTATCGTGATCAAATGTTTTGTTTTCAGTCACATACTTTGGCAATGCAATAGAAGCAAGATTACAAACAGCAACCTCATCTGGTGCTGTGTATTCGATAATTTCTGTACACAAGTTTGAAGACTTGATTGTACCTAAATTTTGTTGATTTGACTTCGCATTCGCAGCATCTTTATACAACATGTAAGGCGTTCCTGTTTCGATTTGAGATTCCAATATTTTGAACCATAAATCTTGTGCCTGAATTGTTTTACGACCTTTTCCTTCTTGTTCGTATTTTGTATAAAGCGCTTCAAATTCAGCACTGTGTGTATCAGACAAACCTGGACATTCATGCGGACACATTAAGGTCCAATGAGCGTTTTCTTTAACGCGTTTCATAAATAAATCTGGAATCCAAAGTGCGTAGAATAAATCACGTGCACGTTGTTCTTCTTTTCCGTGGTTCTTTTTCAAGTCTAAGAAATCGAACACATCAGCGTGCCAAGGCTCAATATACATCGCAAAAGAACCTTTACGTTTACCTCCACCTTGATCTACATAGCGAGCTGTATCATTGAAAACGCGCAACATTGGCACAATTCCGTTTGATGTTCCGTTTGTTCCTTTGATATACGAACCTGTTGCACGAATGTCGTGAATAGCCAAACCAATTCCACCTGCTGACTGTGAAATTTGCGCACATGATTTCAATGTATCGTAAATTCCGCCAATGCTATCTTCTTTCATTGTCAATAAGAAACAAGAAGACATTTGAGGTTTTGGAGTTCCTGCATTAAACAAAGTTGGCGTTGCATGTGTGAACCAACCGTCTGACATTAAATCATACGTTTTAATTGCTGACTTAACATCTGTTTTGTGAATCCCAAGAGAAACACGCATCAACATTTGCTGTGGACGTTCTGCGATTTTCCCGTTCAGTTTCATCAAATACGAACGCGTTAATGTTTTAAATCCGAAGTAATCGTATCTAAAATCGCGATCATAAATGATACTAGAATCTAATAATTCTTTGTTTTCTTGAATGATTTGATAAACATCGTCTGCAAGCAAAGCTGCATTTTGACCAGTTTTAGGATCGATGTAGTGATACATATCGCTCATTACTTCTGAAAACGTTTTCTTCGTTTCCTTGTGTAAGTTTGAAACGGCGATACGTGACGCTAACAACGCATAATCCGGGTGATCAATTGTTTTTGCGGCGGCAACTTCTGCTGCAAGGTTGTCCAAGTCTGAAGTTGAAACCCCATCATAAATTCCCTCAATCACTTTCATTGCTACAGCCTCTGGAGATACCAAAGGATCAAGTCCATAACACATCTTCACGATGCGTGCTGTGATTTTATCAAATTTCACAGACTCTTTTCTTCCATCTCTTTTTACTACGTACATGCTTTTCTATATAATTCAATTAAAAATCTTCATCCAAACTAAATGTTTGGTTTTCTTTTCCTGCTAATACTCCTGCTTTTTGGTACTCCCCTACTCTTTTTTCAAAGAAATTACTTTTTCCTTGTAGAGAAATCATTTCCATAAAATCAAATGGATTTGTTGTGTTATACACTCGCTCGTTTCCTAACTCCACCAATAATCTATCTGCCACAAATTCTATGTATTGACACATTAAATCGCTATTCATTCCAATTAATTTAACCGGAATCGCGTCTGCCACAAATTCTTTCTCAATTTCAACTGCGTGTGTGATAATGTCGCGCACTTGTTCTTTAGGTAATTTATTCACCAAATGTTTCGTGTACAACAAACAAGCAAAATCACAATGTAAACCTTCATCTCTTGAAATCAATTCGTTTGAGAAAGAAAGTCCTGGCATTAAACCACGTTTTTTCAACCAGAATATTGAACAGAAAGAACCGGAGAAGAAAATTCCTTCTACTGCTGCAAAAGCAACAAGACGCTCTGCAAATGTTCCTTTATCAATCCAACGCAAAGCCCATTCTGCTTTTTTACGAACACAATCCAAGGTGTCAATTGCGTTGAATAAATGATTTTTCTCTGCTCTATCTTTGATGTAAGTGTCTATCAACAAAGAATAAGTTTCTGAGTGAATATTTTCAATTGCTACTTGAAAACCATAGAAAAACTTCGCTTCTGTGTACTGAACCTCAGCTAAAAAATGCTCAGCCAAATTTTCATTAACAATACCATCAGATGCAGCAAAAAAGGCAAGAACGTGTTTGATAAAGTGACGCTCATCATCATTTAATTTATTTTCCCAATCAATTAAATCTGGTGACAAATCAATTTCTTCTGCTGTCCAAAAACTAGCTTCTGCTTTTTTGTAAAAACTCCAAATATCGTCGTGTTGGATTGGGAAGAGAACAAAGCGACTATTGTTGGATTCTAAAATGGGTTCTGTTGTCATTATTTTTTTATATTTTAACACAATTTTATTCCTTTTTGTTTGTAGATAATTTGGTCATTCAGCTTTATCATAAGCCAACATTGAATTATCTTCAAAATTTAATTTTATTTCCTCAATTTTTCGTTTTCTAACGCTCGGTCTTCTCTTATCAACCCTGTTTTGAGGCATACAAAATTTGTCAAAAATCCCGCGGTAATCAATTAAAGAAATCAACATTAACTCAATGTTATTAACACCTCAAATCTAAATCCTTTCATTCACAAACGCTTCAGCGATTTTCAACACCCAAATGAAAGATATACACAATGTTTTACCATCCTACTTTATAAAAAAATGACAAAAAAACCTTGCTTTATTATCAAATTTTTATAAGACTGATTACCCTGTAAAATTAGAGCCGAAACCTAATTTTTAATATTAAATTTTCGACGGTTTTAAACAGCTTATTGTTACAAATATTACAACTTGTTACGGGACAAAGGTTACAGCCATTTTTGGCAAAAAAAGACCCGATTTTATTAAAAATAAATTTTGAGGTTCGATTAAATTTACCTAATTTGGAAAACCGAATACGTTAACCTCGAAAAGAATAAATTTAAAATTTTCAGCCTGCGCTAAATGAATATTTTCAACTCAAAAAAACAATTTCAGTTAGTGAAAGATGGATTGATTAATTTACTTTTCCCTGAAATTTGTTTGGGGTGTGGAACAGAATTATCGGTAAGAGAACAGCACATTTGCTACACTTGTTGGGAAACTATCCATTTAACTTATTTTGAAGGCTTCAAAGAACCGAGTTCACTCGATAAACTCTTTTGGGGTAGAGTAAACCTCGAGGCTACTTATGCCCTTTTTTATTTTCAAAAGGGAAAGGCCTCCCAAAAACTGTTGCACGCGCTTAAATACCAATACAAAGGAAATATCGGCGTTTATCTTGGAAGTTATGCCGCAACGAAACTTGTAGATCATCCCATTTTTAAAGAGGTTCAAGCCCTAATTCCTGTGCCTTTACATTCCAAAAAAGCATTTATTCGCGGTTATAACCAAAGTGAAAAAATCGCTCAAGGTATAGCATCTGTCTGGAATATTCCTGTGGTTCATCAAGAAGTTTTAAAAACTAAACACACTGAAAGTCAGACGAAAAAAGACCAATTTCAACGCTGGGACAATGTTACTTCAATCTTTAAAGTGAAAGGAGACTTATCTAATTATCAACACGTTGCTATTGTTGATGACGTTATCACTACGGGTTCCACCTTAGAGTCGATGGCGAAAGAATTAAAGGAAGCAAATCCAACTTTACGGATAAGTATTATTAGCTTAGCGCTCGCAAAATCGTAATGAAGCCACAAAAATTTTTAATCGTTGGAGCTGGATTGGCTGGCACAACTTTAGCCCACAAATTAATCAAAGCTGGTCAATCAGTAACAGTTCTCGATAAAGGAGAAAATCATGCAACTGCAATCGCTGCAGGAATGGTGAATCCAATGGTTTTTAGACGCATGAACAAATCTTGGCGCCTTGATGAATGTATGGCCGACGCAATTCCGTTTTATAAAGCATTGGAACAACAACTACAAACGCAACTTTATTTTCCAATTACAATTAGGCGAATGTTCTCTTCGTTGCAGGAACGTGAATTTTGGGAAAAACGTCAAGATTTAGAAGAATACAAAAGCTACTTAACACCTATTTCAGAGGCAGACACCAATTATTCAAAAGCCAAGAATGAATTTGGAAGTGGACGATTGCAACAAGCGTTCTGGATTGATGCCCTCGCCTTTTATGAAGGAAATCGCAACTATTTTCGAAGTATTGATTGTCTCTTAGATGAAGTTTTCGACTTGACACAATTCGATGAAAAAACAGCTACATACAAAGGAATCGAATATGACAAGGTTGTTTTTTGCTGTGGCTATTTGAATAAATACATTCCTTTTTTCGCAAGTGCGCCTGTGGAACAAACGAAAGGTCAAACGCTCACGATTGAAGCTCCAAATTTACCCGAAGATGAATCGCTTAATCGTAAATGTTTCGTTTTACCTCTCGGTTCAAAAACGTTCCGTATTGGTGCGACCTACGAATGGAATGACGAAACGCTAACAACCACTGAGTCTTCTAAGCAGTTGCTATTGGAACATTTAAGTGTCCTTGGCGATTTTGAATTGAAAATTGTGAGTCAAAGTGTGGGTGTGCGGCCAACTGTTCTTGACAGAAGACCTATTATGGGACAGCATCCCGATTTATCTAAATTGTTTATTTTCAATGGTCTTGGCACAAAGGGCTATCTAATGGCTCCCACCTTGGCAAAAGATATGTGCGCATTTTTATTAGAAGGTAAAGAATTGGATAAAGAAGTTTCTTTAAAGAGGTTTGAAAAATGAATTTTAAAAAGCTTTCATTTTTCTTTTTAATTTTAACTCAAATTGCTTTTTATCAATAATTTCCACAACGAAAACTCAATTTAAACTATGCTTAAAACACTTCTACTTGTTGGAATCGGTGGTGGAATTGGAAGTGCACTTCGGTACTTAACAAGCGTTGCAATAAACAAATTCTATGGAAGCACTTTTCCTTTGGCAACATTTGTAGTGAACATTGTTGGTTGTTTTCTTTTTGGATTACTCTTTTCTTATTTGAGTAAACACGCTGCCCAATCAGAACACTTGAAATTCTTGCTAATTACAGGATTCTGTGGAGGATACACAACATTTTCTACTTTTTCTACTGAAAACTTTCACTTGATAGAAAACGGAAATTATGTTCTTCCTGCAATTAATATCACAGCAAGTGTAATTTTAGGCATAACTGCTGTTTTTCTCGGAATTCAAATTGGAAAGTGAATTTAGCTAAGTCTTTTGTGTCTATTAAAAAAAGGTATAAAACACAACTATATTTTTGCGCCTCATCCGCCTACAGCTAAAAGTTTGCTTATTGCAACGACATCGCCACTAAAAGCCGCAAAAGAGCTTCCTTTGGTCGCTTTTTCCAGCTTGTGGCAGCTGTGTGCAAGATCGCAAAGCTTTCCGCTTTCGTCGGGGCGTGGGGATTTTGGGTTGGGTTAGTATTTTAAATCTTAAACCTTTACCAACTCAATTTTTGTGTCGCCTTCTGATTCGATATCGGTCACAAAAGCGTCTGCGTTTACAGTCGTAAAATGAATATCGTTTGCTAATACTTCTGCGCAAATATAGTCCTTGTTGGAAGCGGTTGCAGCTTGAACAAAAGCACTCGTTTCGATGCTTAACACGATGCGGTCTGTTACGTCTAAACCACTATCTTTTCGCAAGTTTTGAATTCTATTTACGATTTCACGAGCAATTCCTTCTGATTTCAATGAATCAGAAATGGTAATATCTAAAGCAACAGTCAAGCCATTTTCGCTCGCAACCAACCATCCTGGTATGTCTTGTGCTGTGATTTCAAAATCCGTTAAATCTAATGCGATTTCCAATCCTTCCAATTCACCTTTCCAGCCTTTATTGGTTTCTATTGCTGTAATGTCATCTTGCGAAAATCCAGCGACAACAACAGCGATTGCTTTCATTTGTTTGCCGTATTTTGGACCAATTGTTTTAAAGTTCGGCTTGATGCTTTTTACTAACATTCCTCCTGCGCCATCGGTCAATAAGTCCAATTCTTTTACGTTCACTTCAGACAAAATCAAGTCTTGAACGTGTTTTAAATTATCTGCGACTGATTGATTTAAAACTGGAATCATGATTTTTTGCAAAGGCTGACGCACACGAATGTTGTGTTTTTTACGCAAACCAAAAACCAATGAACACGCTTGTTGCGCCAATTCCATTTGAGCTTCTAAAGTCGCATCTATCCAATTCGGATTCGCGATTGGGAAATCTGCTAAATGAACAGACGAAACTTTGTGTTTACCTGTCACAGCATTCAAATCTTGGAACAATTGATCCATATAAAAAGGTGCAATCGGAGCCGCAAGAATTGATACTGTTTCCAAACAAGTGTAAAGCGTTTGATACGCACACAATTTATCTTTCGGATCGTCACTTTTCCAATATCGTCTGCGACACAAGCGCACAAACCAATTGGATAATTGCTCGGTTACAAAATCCTGAATCGCACGACCTGCTTTTGTTGGTTCAAATTCAGCGTAAGCAGTGTCAACCTCTTGAATTAAAGAATGCAATTTCGATAAAACCCAACGGTCAATTTCTGGTCGTTCTTCCAAAGCAATTTCAGCTTCAGAGAAATTAAATCCGTCGATATTCGCGTATAAAGAGAAAAACGAATACGTATTATATAGCGTTCCGAAAAATTTACGTTGTACTTCCGTAATTCCTTCCAAATCAAATTTCAAGTTGTCCCAAGGTTGTGCATTGGTAATCATGTACCAACGTGTTGCATCTGGCCCGTATTTTTCCAAGGTTGTAAAAGGGTCGATAGCATTCCCTAAACGCTTCGACATTTTTTGTCCGTTTTTGTCCAATACCAAACCGTTTGAAACGACATTTTTATAGGCAACTGAATCAAAAACCATGGTCGAAATCGCGTGCAAAGTATAGAACCAACCACGTGTTTGATCGACACCTTCAGCAATGAAATCGGCAGGATAACCCGTTCTATTTTCAATTAATTCTTTGTTTTCAAATGGATAATGCCATTGCGCATACGGCATCGCACCTGAATCAAACCACACGTCGATTAAGTCTGCTTCACGCTTCATTGGTTTACCAGTGGAAGAAACCAAAATAATTTGATCGACCAAGTGTTTGTGTAAATCAATTTTGGCGTAATTCTCTTTCGACATATTGCCGACTTCGAAATCTGCCAATGGATTATTTGCCATCAAACCTGCTGCAACGGCTTTGTCCGCTTCGTTTTTCAACTCCTCGACAGAACCAATACACAATCTTTCGTCGCCATCTTCGGTTGACCAAATCGGAATGGGAATTCCCCAATAACGCGAGCGAGAAAGGTTCCAATCGTTGGCATTTTCCAACCATTTTCCGAAACGTCCCGAACCAGTTGATTCTGGTTTCCAGTTAATGGTGTTATTCAATTCTACCATGCGGTCTTTTTTGTCCGTCACACGAATGAACCAAGAATCCAAAGGATAATATAAAATCGGTTTATCTGTTCTCCAGCAATGTGGATAGTTGTGTTCGTATTTCTCAATTTTGAATGCCTTGCCTTCGATTTTCAATTTCAAAGCAATGCGCTCATCCACTGACATGTAATTTTTCAAATCAGGAATAATCGCTTTCAATTGTTCGCGCTGCAAGTTCAAATCAGCAACTTTTTCGTCGTCGTTCAAGTATTCAGCTTTTACGTATTCATTTGCAAAACCAAATAAATCGTCTTTCACTTCTGGGCGAAAACGACCTTGTAAATTCACCAACGGAACAAGATTATCGTGTTCGTCTTTTATCAACATTGCAGGAACTCCAGCTTCTTTGGCAACGCGCGCATCGTCAGCACCAAAAGTGGGAGCAGTGTGCACGATTCCTGTTCCATCTTCGGTTGTAACGAAATCTCCAGGAATTACAACAAATGCTTTTTCTGGATTTTCAGCAGGTAAAGCGTAAGGTAAAAGCTGTTCGTATTGAATTCCGACCAAATCAGATCCAAGGCAAGAATCAACTACGAAATATGGAATAATTTTATCTCCCGATTTGTAATTCTGAAGGTCATCACTGTTTTCTACAGCTTGAAATCCCTTTCCAAATTGGTAAGAAATTAGTTTTTTCGCAAGAATTACGTTGATTGGTTCATGCGTATATTGATTGAACGTTGAAACCAATGCGTATTCGATATTTGGCCCAACGGTTAAGGCTGTATTTGATGGCAAAGTCCAAGGAGTGGTTGTCCAAGCTAATAAATGGATTGCGGATTGCGGATTATTAATTGCGAATTGTTTTAATAATTCGCAATTCGCCAATTTCAAATCCGCAATTTTAAACATCGCCACCACCGTTGTATCTTTCACATCTCTATAACAACCCGGCTGGTTCAATTCGTGTGAAGAAAGTCCCGTTCCCGCTTTCGGAGAATAAGGTTGGATGGTGTAACCTTTGTACAATAAGTTTTTATCGTTCATTTGTTTGAGCAACCACCAAACCGACTCCATATATTTTGGTTCGTAGGTGATGTAAGGGTCGTTCATATCAACCCAATAGCCCATTTTTTCGGTAAGGTCGTTCCAAATATCTGTGTAGCGCATCACTGCTTTTCGGCAAGCGTCGTTGTATTCGTCTACCGAGATTTTTGTACCGATGTCTTCTTTGGTGATTCCCAATTCTTTTTCAACGCCCAATTCCACAGGAAGTCCGTGTGTATCCCATCCCGCTTTGCGTTTCACTTGGAAACCTTTCAACGTTTTGTAACGGCAAAAAATATCTTTAATCGAGCGCGCCATAACGTGGTGAATACCCGGTAAACCGTTAGCAGATGGCGGTCCTTCGAAGAATACAAAAGAGGGTTTTCCTTCGCGTGTTTCAATAGATTGTTCGAAAATGGATTCTTTTTGCCATTTTTCTAGTACCATTTTCGCTACGTTTGGAAGGTTTAAGCCTTTGTATTCAGGATATTTATTGCTCATAATTTTTTTGGAGTTGAGGGTGCAAAGTTAAAAACTAAAAGTTAAGAACAGAATAGTTAAAAACTAAAATTTAAGAGTTGAGAGCTGAAAGTTGACAGTTGAGAATAAAGTAAAATTGTATTGATATTTTTCTTTTAATTTGAGGTGTAATTTGATTCAAAAAGAGCACGAAAGAATTCGAATCTTATTATCCAAATTATTCTATTGTTTATGAGTATCGATGCAGGTAATCACAAACGTTGATATTCGTAGAAATAATTTTTGGTTTTTTTCAGATACTGTTTTAAAAAGTGTGTAAAGCCCAAAAATTGCGATTTTAGTATTGCAAAATTTAAACTCATAAAAAATGGACTTTACACAAGAACAAATTTCAGCAATTTTAGATGGAATAGCAAATTCTG
>VEQH01000053.1 GCA_018883325.1 Flavobacteriales bacterium
ATTAACACTTCGATGGGCTCAGTATAAGAAGTTAAAAGTGAAGAGAGAAGAGTTAAAAGTGAGAAGTGTGCTAATTGAGGAATGTGCTAATTAATAAAATGAATTGAAAATGTAAAATTCAGATTGCTTCGATGAAACGATTCACTAAAATTTTCTTCGAGCCAAAATCTTAATTCAACATTAAAAATTAACACTTCGATGGGCTCAGTATAAGAAGTTAAAAGTGAAGAGAGAAGAGTTAAAAGTGAGAAGTGTGCTAATTGAGGAATGTGCTAATTAATAAAATGAATTGAAAATGTAAAATTCAGATTGCATCGGTGAAGCGATTCACTAAAATTTTAATTCAACATTCAACATTCACACTTCGACGAGCTCAGTGCGAGACATTAAAAATTCTAAGCTCCATACATCATTAAAAACGACTTCAAGAACTGGTCGATTTCTCCGTTCATAACGCCATCAACATCTGAAGTTTCTGTTCCCGTTCTTACGTCTTTAACGAGTTTATAAGGTTGCATTACGTAGTTTCTAATTTGCGAACCCCATTCGATTTTCTTTTTACCAGCCTCGATTTCAGAGCGTTTTTCCATACGTTCGCGCAACTCCAATTCATATAATTGTGAACGAAGCAATTGCATCGCTTTTTCTTTGTTTGCTAACTGTGAACGCGACTCCGAGTTTTCGATAATAATTCCAGAAGGAGCATGTCGCAATCGAACCGCTGTCTCCACTTTATTAACGTTTTGACCTCCTGCCCCACCCGAACGAAACGTTTCAAACGAAACATCAGCAGGATTGATATTGATTTCGATATTATCGTCAACTAAAGGATAAACATAAACCGAAACAAACGAAGTATGGCGCTTTGCATTCGAATCAAAAGGAGAAATTCGCACCAAACGATGCACACCATTTTCGCCTTTCAAGTAACCAAAAGCAAACTCACCTTCAAATTCCAAGGTTACCGTTTTCACACCCGCAACATCGCCTTCTTGGTAGTTTAATTCAGAAATTTTGTAGCCTTTTTTCTGTCCCCACATCATGTACATACGCATCAACATCGAAGCCCAATCGCAACTCTCTGTCCCACCTGCACCTGCTGTAATTTGAATAACCGCACTTAAACCATCTTCCTCTCCTGAAAGCATGTTTTTCAGTTCTAATTCCTCAATTTCAGCAGTTAACAATTTATAGGCTTCTTCCATCTCTGCCTCCGTACTCACACCTTCTTTGACAAATTCAAACATCACTTCTAAATCATCTGCAGCTCCTTTCACTCTGTCAAAAGTCTCCACCCAATATTTCAATCCGCGAATTTCTTTCATTTTAGCCTCCGCTTTTTTTGGATCGTCCCAGAAAGAAGGGTCTTGTGTTCGTAATTCCTCCTCGCGCAATTGCATTCTTTTTTCTTCAATTTTTAAGTAAGTCTGAATTGCTGAAACACGTTTTAAAAGCTCTTTATGTTGTTCGATTGTCATGGCGCAAAGTTAATTAATAAATCACAAGCGAATAATTAGGAATTTCTAACTAATGGATTCGAATAAAAAATGTGATTTTAAAGCAAAAAAAAAGCGCTCATTTCTGAACGCTTTTCAATATTAATGGATTCTTAGTTTTTTACTGGCTCTGGAGCAATTACCTCAGGAGTTGTTGGTTGAGGAAGTACTGTACCTTTAATTGTTAAAACAACTGGATCGCTTACATCAGAAGTGATTGTAATTGTTTTTGTAAACGGACCCACTCTTTTTGTGTCGTAAGAAACGCTGATTTTGTCTTTTTTACCTGATGGAATTGGAGCTGTTGGTTTTTGAGCAGCTGTACATCCACAACTTGTTTGAACATTTTGAATAGTAGCATCTTGCTTACTCACGTTTTTGAATTCAAATTCAAACAAATCTTTGCTGTCGTATGGGATATTTTCACGAACGATTTCTAAAGTTGTGAATTTCAATCCTGCTTTCGGAGCAGGCGTTGCTGTTTCTGTTGCTTGTGCGAATGTTAATCCTGATAAGATTAATGAAAATGCGAAGAATAAATGTTTCATAGTTTTTGATTTTATTTTACAATAGTATAATTTTTAAAGCTAAGGTGCTAAAGTTTAACACAAAATTAAGAAATCAAATAGTAAGACCGTTGCAAAACCCGCTACTTGTCGTTACTCTAAAAATTTAAAATCCTCATTTACAAGGGTAAACTCCGGGTTTAAATTTTTAGAAAGCCTAAATTATCGACTTTTGAAACGGTCTTATAGTATTCCAAAACATCTCGAACGGAAGAAAAGGTGTTGTTTTTCACTTTTGACAGTTGATTTTTTTTCAGCCAAACAACTTCCGTAATCCCTTCCTCTGCTTGCGCTTCAACATTTTTTGAACCTTCGTAATTTAACACAAACCAAGTTGTTTTTTTCAATACCGATTGATCAAACATAAAATAGCAATGATAGGTTTTTAGCAATTTTGATTCAATTGTCAAGTTTCCTTTCAAGCCACATTCCTCTTGAATTTCACGAATTGCAGTTTCCCGAGGTTTTTCCCCTTTCTCCATTTTCCCTTTTGGAATGTCCCATTTTCCATTTCGCTTGATGAAAAGCTGTTCGTTTCCTGATTTAACAATTCCTCCTGCAGCTTTAATTTTCCTGAAATTCGAGAAAAAATACTTCATCGCACTTTTCGGGTTCGGACTAACAAACTGATAAACAGGTGCGACCAAACTCTCTTTTAGTTCTTGAAAATTTTGTGGTTCTAAACCTTCATATTTTGGAAGATTCAACAATTCTTCATTGGTAAAATAAATTACCTTTTCTTCTATGAAAACTTTATACTTTTGTGCCATGATTGAAAACAAAGATAGAGCATTAAAAGTTGCAGAATTGCTTTTGAAAGTAAAAGCAGTAAAATTACAACCAAACGAACCATTTACTTGGGCTTCTGGCTGGAAATCGCCAATTTATTGCGACAATCGCGTAACGCTTTCTCACCCAAGTGTTCGCACATTCATTCGTCAAGCGTTTTGTGAAATGATTATCGAAATGTATGGAAAACCAGATGTAATCGCTGGTGTTGCAACAGGCGGTGTTCCTCAAGGTGTATTGATAGCTCAAGAATTAGGTTTACCTTTTATTTATATCCGCAGCAGTGCAAAATCGCACGGAATGGGAAATTTGATCGAAGGCGCATTTGAACCTGGTCAAAAAGTTATCGTGATTGAAGATTTAATTTCAACAGGCGGAAGTAGCATCAAAGCTGTTGAATCTTTGAAAGAAGCTGGCTTAATCGTTAAAGGTTTAGCTGCAATTTTCACTTACGGTTTCAAACAAGCAAGCGAAAACTTCAAAAAAGCAGATTGTCCTTTTATTACCTTGACAGATTATTCGGTATTGATTGAGCAAGCTCTAAACTCTAACTACGTAACAGAAAATGATTTAGTGAATCTTCAAAATTGGAGAGAAAGTCCTTCAACTTGGAAACAAAATAATTAGAAACTATGGAATTAAACAGTAATAAAGTAATCGTTGCAGCAACAAAAGCTGAAATCTTAAGCTACCTTTCAAATGCAGAAAACATTTGGGATTTGTTGCCACAAGATAAAGTTTCTGATTTCAAAGCGACAACAGAGCAATGTTCGTTCAAAGTACAAGGTGGAATCACAATTTCGTTGATTGAAAACGGTGCAACAAACGACGAATTATACTTAAAGTCAGGTGAAAAATCTCCTTTTCCATTCAAATTAACCGTAAAACTTTCAGAAGTTGAAGGCGGAACAGAAGGATTCATTCATTTCGACGGCGAAGTAAATATGTTCCTAAAAATGATGGTCGAAAAGCCTTTATCTGCTTTGTTTAATTATATGTCTGAAAAATTGAAAGTGAAGTTTGGGTAGGGATTGAATTAAGAATGTAGTCTAATTAACAAATTCCCTAATTAGCACATTAGCACATTTCTCAATTAGCACATTCTTTCAAAGGAGTTAAAAGTGAAGAGAGAAGAGTTAAAAGTTGTCAGCTTTCATTTGAACATTAACAAATTCCCTAATTAGCACATTAACACATTTTTTCATTAGCACATTTCTCAATTAGCACATTAACTCACTCCCCACAAAAATAACTCAACAAAACACCACAAGCAACACCAACATTCAGTGATTCGGCTTGTCCTTTTCCTGGAATTGTGATTGGGTTTTTCAATAATGGAATTAATTCCGGACTGATACCTTTACCTTCGTTTCCTAAAAGAATCATTTTCACCTTTTCTTTCGGAACTTGTTGATAGGGAATTCCATCCATTAAGGCAGCGTAAACTTCCGTTTGATTTTCGAGCAAGAAAGGCTTAAGGTCCTCATAATGCACATTTACGCGCAGAAAACTTCCCATAGTCGCTTGCAAAGTTTTTGAATTGTATAAATCGACAGTCGTTGGTGAACACAAAATTTGATCAATACCAAACCAATCAGCTGTGCGAATAATCGTCCCTAAATTCCCTGGATCTTGAATACCATCTAAAAGCAACAAACTTTTTGAAATATTAATCGCTTTCGGCTGAAATTTCTCCACAACAGCAAGAACAGTTGAAGCTGAATTTAAAGTCGTGATGCGTTCCATTTCTTCTGTATTTGCATGAAAAATTCGCTCGTTACGAATAACTTTTAGCTCAACCGATTTTTCAGCAAAGCTATTTTTACAGACAATTAAACGAATCAATTGCGGAAAATTTTGAATCAATTCATTCACTATTTTTTCACCTTCAACGAGAAATAGGTTTTCTTTTTCCCTATTTTTTTTGAGGTGAAGTGACTTAATCCATTTAATCTTTTGAATCGAAATAGTTTCCAAGTGAATAATGTTAAATTTGCAGTATTGAATATGTTGAAAAAAGCGAAATTACAAAATATAAATCTACTCTTGTTGTTGCTCGTTTTGAGCGCTTGTAATATCACTCGCAATGTTCCTGAAAAACGTTATTTACTCAAGGCCAATGTGGTAAACATTGACAACAAAGCAATTTTGATTGACGATGTTTTGCCAATTATTCGTCAGCAACCCAACCAAAAAACACTCGGAATCAATCTTAAATTACGTATTTTCAACACGATAGACTCAGCCAAAGTTGCCACTCGGAAAGAGGAAAAAATCAAGAAGTTTTATTTGAAAGTTGAGCGTAAAAAGAAAAAAACAAAAGAGATTAACGAAAATAGAATCGCTAGAGCACGCAAAAAAAACAGAACAACTTATACGGAAAAAATTTACAAAGACACGATTTATGACAATGTGCTTTTTCGCGAACGCATCAAGTATAAATTTGGTCAAAAGCCAATTGTTTTTGATACGATTCTTTACAATAAAAGTGTTGAACAGTTGGGATTGTACCTCAAAAAAAGTGGATATTATTACAATACTGTAACTGCAACAGTTGTTCTAAATGAAAAAAAGCGATTCGCAACACCAACCTACACAATAAAATCAGGTTCAGTTTATGTGATTGATTCAGTGAAGGTAGAAGGTCAAACACTTATTAAGGACAAATACAATGTTTTTCTTAAAAGAACAAAAGCAACAACGGGCGAAGATCCTTTAATCGGTAAACCTTTCGATATTAACTACTTGGACGAGTACCGAGAAACAGTTGCCAAATTTATGCGCGACGAAGAAATTTATAAGTTTTATGGTTCAAACATCCAATTTCTAGCCGACACTTTCAAAAACACAATGAAAGTGAACCTATTAATGAAATTTGAAGACCGTTACATTCCTTCGCCAAATAATAGCGATTCACTCATAAAAGTTCCATTTAAGGCAACTGTTATCAACGATGTTTATTTTCATTTGGCTGACACCTTGAATTACAAAGGTGAATTTTACAAAGAATTAATTGAAAAAGGAATTTACAGCAATAAAGATCCATTGTTTGAAAAGTACTTGGTAACTATCAATTCAATGCGCTACGAAGAGATAAATTATTCAAATAAGAAATTGAAACAGAAAAACTTACCTAAAGGAAGTAAAGATCCTTTTCGGGTGATAAATGTAAGTTATAATGGAAAAAGTCCGTGGGTACAACCGGGACTTTTAGAGCTTCAAAATTATTTGGAACATACGAATAAGTACAAAGAATATTACTTAGATAGAAGTTACCGAAGTATGAATCAACTTGGGATTTTTTCGTCAATAAAAACAGAAATTGTTGAAATTCCGGGTACGAATAAGATTGATGTGCATTATTTCCTTCAGGCAACGAAAAAACACTCTTTTGGAATCGAACCAAAGTTTACGACTTCATTTGGTTTACTTGGAGTTTCTGCTTCCGTAAATTATACAAATAAAAACCTTGCAAAAGGTGCTCAAAAATTAACACTTTCAATTGGTGGTGGTTTTGAATCGCAACCGCAAGTTTTTGATGACAACACACGTTCTCGTACCTTCAACACTTTTGAAATTGGTCCAAGTGTGAAGTTTGATTTACCCGGACTTTTTCCAGTTCCTGTAACCAAGATGTCAAAACGTCAAAAACCACGAACAGTAATGGCTGTTGCGTTCAACTGGGAAAATCGCGACATCTTCGACAGACGAGTTTTCCAACTCAATTACTTATGGAAATTCTTTGTTGGAAAAACACAAATTTTCCAAATTGGATTGCCGGGAGCTTCGATTGTGAAATTTGTTAGCATCAATAAAAGCACCGCTTTCACGAATCAATTGAATCAAATCAATGACGTGTTTTTATCCAACACTTACAGCAATCAATTTATTTGGCAAGATTTGAAATTCAGCTTTGAATACAACAACAAGGACAAAGATTTCAGAGATGGTAGTAAACGCTTTTTAAATGCTGGAATTTACTACATCGCTTCACTTGATGCCGCTGGAAATACGCTTTCGTTGTTTAAAGAAAGACAAGATACTGCCAACAATCAACACTTGTTCAACAACTTACCTTACTCGCAATTTGTGCGTTTTGACAACCAATACATTCTAACCAAAAAACTTCCACGCAACACTTCAGCGCACGTGAAATTAAACGCAGGATTTGGAATTCCGTATGGAAACACAAAAACTGCAATGCCATATGATTACAGCTTTTTCGCTGGTGGATCGAATGACAACAGAGGATGGAGAGCACGTTCTTTGGGTCCTGGCGCTTACAAATATCATTTAGATACGAATCGTTTATCGACCCAAATTGCAGACATCCGAATTGGTGGATCATTAGAATATCGCTTTTCAATGGGGTCACTTTTGAAAGGTGCAGTTTTTACCGATTTTGGAAATATTTGGACTTACAAAGAAGAACAAAGTCGTTTGGGAAGTCAGTTTAAATTCAAGACTTTTTTACCACAAATTGCTCTTGCAGCTGGAGCTGGAATTCGAATGGATTTGGATTTCTTCATCGTTCGTTTAGATTTTGGTTTCCCTGTTTACAACCCTGCCTTTGCAGATGGCGCTCGTTGGGTTTTCCAAGATTTGTTTAGCAAAGAAAATTTCAGAAAAACATATTATGAAGAAGGAATGACAACGTTTGGAATGACTTTAGATCAAGTAAAAAAAATTATGCCTAAACCTTTCGTGCCGTCGATTAACTTTGGAATTGGATACCCTTTTTAATTGTGGATTGCGGATTGGGAGATTGCGGATTGCGGATTGCGGATTGCGGATTGCGGATTGCGGATTGGAAGATTACAGATTGCAAATTGCAGATTGTGTGCGGATTAGAAGATTATCTATTCACCATAAAAACAGCATTCACAACCATCAACTTCCCGTTTTCCCAAAAGCCTCTGAATAAGGGATTGTCAACCAAATAAACAACTGAGCCTGCACCCATTGGATGAACGCCAGCAGTTAGCGCTTCTGACTGCGATTTTTTCACTTTTGAACCAACAAATCCATTGACAGGTAAAGCATCTTTTTTCAATTGAAAAACTGTTCCCTCTGTCAATTGGTAAACCTCAGTTGTCAATCGCATTGTGTGATAATCGGTGTATCCAAAAGCTAATGGATTTGTGTTGTCAATCGAACACGAATAAATCGCACCAGTGATGGACGAACTTATTTGATGACGTTCCATGTTTCCGTAAGCAACTTTACTTTCAGTTGTGCTATCATCCGTTGTTTTTCTTTTTAACCCAAATGCTTCGTTTCCTGCGAAAATTCCTGCCGAACTTCCCATAACTATTAGTTTTCCTCCGTTCTGAATCCATGAAATTAACTCTTGATTTTCACTCAAATTTGAACTTCCCTCAGGTACAAAAAGAACGTCCAATTTCGTCAAAGCATCGGTCAATTTTTCTTCGTAAACTAAATGTAAAGGGTGATTAAATTGTTGCTCGAAAAAATGCCAAATTTCACCAACGCTCAATGAAGAATAATTATCTCCCAACAAAACACCAATTCTTTGCTTTGGAATTGGTTTCACACTATACGCCCCAAAATCATTTCCTGTGTCTGCAAAACCAGATTTTACCGCTGTTATTTCAACTTTTAATTCTCGTGCTACTTTACTCACAACTGACTCTAAATCAATTGATTTGTTTTCTCCCTTCAGAACTATTAATGTTCCAGGCTCGTAACTTTTACCTTCCATAGAAAAGGCTTTTTCGGAGAAATAAACTTTTACATTTTCAGCTTGTAATTTCGCCAAAACTTGAGCTGATTTCATTGAATTCCAACGACAAACGTAGGCATAAGGAACTTCCATTGCTTTAAATTCTGCAAATGTTGGCTTTATGTAATTCTTACCTGAAATTTTTGTTTCAGATGCAAAAGCCTGTAAACCAAACCCAAATGGAAGCGACCAAGCTGTAATGTCGTAAGTTAAAGAGTCAGAAAGTTTTGTTTGTGGTTCAAATAAAACATTCACTAAGGTACCTTTATCTTGGTCGGTAGAAACAAGTAAATCGCCAGCAATTGTTTTGTACGTTTCGATTTTACCCGTATTGAAATTCCAGCCTTTTACAGCTGTATTTTCAATTGCTGCTTCGTAACGAATTCCGTTTTTATCCAATAATTCCAACAAGGATTCCAACTTGTGTTGATTTCCACTTAAAACATAACTTTTGTATTTGTAGCTTTTCTTTTTACAGAAATCGCGGTATTCTTTTATTAATTTATCACTTTTCTTTGAAGCTACTTCAACTGTTGAAATCCCTGTTGTAACGTGATGTGTCACTCGATCTAAAAGCGATAATGTATCTCCAACTTGCGTTAAAACAGAAAGTCCTGCGCGTCCACTTCCACCTTGTTCGTAAGTCATTCCGATTGAACCATTGAACGTTGGATACGTGTCGCCATAACTTGGATAAAGCAAGTCGAAAATTTCTTTTGAAAAATACAACCAACCGTTTTTATCAAAATAAGAAGCGTGATTTTTACCAATTTCTTTTTGGAAGTCGCGCTGCCAATTGGTGATTACTTCGTGATACGGTTCTGCAGCTGGTGGAAAATAGTATGGTTCATTGATTCCTTGCTCATGAAAATCAACATGGACGTGTGGCAACCATTGATTGTATTGTTTCACGCGTTGTTGCGATTCAACTTGTGTCATCCAAGCCCAATCTCTGTTTAAGTCAAACAAATAATGATTCGGACGTCCACTTGGCCAAGGTTCTTGATGTTCCGCAGAAAATGTATGTACATCAGGAGTTTTATTTCCATATTGATTGTAGTAATTCACATAACGATCTCTTCCATCAGGATTCAAGCAAGGGTCCATTATAATAATTGTATTTTTTAAAAATTCTTTATTCTTCGTCAACAAAAGAAAAGCTGTTTCCATTGCTGCTTCTGTTCCAGAACTTTCATTTCCGTGAACATTATAACTCAACCAAACAATGGCAACTTTCTCTGTTTCATCATTCGTTAAATGTGCTTTTCGAATATTTTCAAGGTTATTTAGGTTTTCTTCAGTACCAAAATAAGCTAAAATCAAATCGCGTTTTTCATACGTTTCTCCGTATTTCCAAACCAACATATTCTTTGAAAACTCTTTTTGAAGTTCGTAGAAATAACTTACCACTTTATCTTGGCGGGTAAATTGTGTTCCTATTTTATATCCCAAATAACGTTCTGGTGTAAAATTACTTTGCGCCGAAACGACTGTTGAAATCAATATAAGTGAAATAAAAAATAACCTTTTCATGCTTGCTTTTTTATCAAAACTACTCTTTTTTTCGGAAAATTAGCTGATACATCGCTTTCGTGTTGGTTTAAAATTCATTCTCATTCCTCACTTTCTCTAGTGAATTGTAATTGCTGAATTTCAAACGAAAAAAAATATATAAATTTGCATTACTGTAATGTAGGTTACTGTAATTTAAATTACTAAAAATGAAATTTTACAATCGAGAAAAGGAATTAGCTAAATTACAATCAATTAGAGAATCGGCTGAAGAAAATGCTCAAATGACATTTATGGTTGGTCGCCGTCGAATTGGAAAAACAAGTCTGTTGCTGAAATCAGTAGAGAACACTACTTTTCTCTATTTTTTCATTTCTAAAAAAAGTGAATTTCTACTTTGTCAAGATTTTGTGGAAGAAATCAAAGTGAAATTAGACACAGAAGTTTATGGCACATTTAAAAGTTTTCGGGAGATTTTTGGATTATTATTGACAAGTTCAAAAACGAAATCTTTTACCTTAATTATTGATGAATTTCAAGAATTACAATTTATAAATCCTTCGATTTACAGCGAAATGCAAAATCTTTGGGACAGTTTTAAAAACGAATCGAAAATGAATCTTTTGCTTTGTGGCTCTGTCTATTCCTTGATGAAACGCATTTTCGAAAGCAACAAAGAACCTTTATTTGGTCGGGCAACAAATAAAATTTACTTGAAAAGCTTTCCAATTGAAACGCTGAAAGAAATTCTGCGTGACTTCAATCCAAATTACAAAAATGAAGATTTATTGGCGTTGTATGCTGTAACTGGAGGCGTTGCGAAATATGTTGAATTGGTTATGAATGCCAAAGCTTTCACGTTCAAAAAAATGATTGAATTTGTGGTTGAAGATAATTCCTTTTTCATTGAGGAAGGAAAGAATGCGCTTGTGATTGAATTTGGGAAAGATTACGGAAATTATTTCTCGATTTTGTCTTTAATTGCTTCTTCAAAAACTTCTCGACAAGAAATTGAATCCGTCTTGGAAATGCAAACAGGAGGATTTTTAGAACGTCTCGAAAATGAATATGGAATTTTAAAGAAAACACGACCAATGTTTGCGAAGGATTCAGGGCGAGTAGTGAAATATGCAATTGAAGATAATTTTCTAAACTTTTGGTTTCGATTTATTTACAAATATAAAAGTGCAATAGAAATTGGAAATTTTGAATTTGTTCGCGAGCGTATATTTGAAGATTTTGCAACTTACAGCGGTAATGTTTTGGAGAAATATTTTCGTCAAAAATTAATTGATTCAGGAAAGTATTCTGCCGCGGGAAATTACTGGGAAAAGGGCAATAAAAACGAAATAGACATTGTGGCGATGAACGAATATGAAAAACGAATTGATTTCATTGAAGTAAAGCGCAATCCAAGTAAAATCAATTTGCTGAAACTGGAAGAAAAAGCAGAAAAACTCTGCGCAAATTTCCCTGATTACACTTTCAATTATATCGCTTATTCTTTGGAGGATTTGTAGAATTATATTTGAATACCAAAGCGATAACAGAAAATAATTAGTTAAAAATTAAAATAGAGCATAACCCCGAATTTATCGTCAGCGAAATCAACAGTCCTTAAATTTCTTGGTTTTAACTACTGAAGTGTTGGTGAATTTAATTATAACGCACGAATTAAATAGATGCCTAACTCCGTCTAATGTTATCTTTTGATTGTTGAAATCACCGTGGATAGTTCCCGATTTTCAGAGGATTCCTCACTCCGTTCGGAAGGACTCGTTCATAAGAGAGAATTGCGAAAATGCGCAGCATTTTCGCCAATTTACCCAACCAAATGGGTCCTTCCGAACAAGGTGAGGAATCCAATTTCAGAAAGGAATCAAAATTGTTCGCAAAGAGTTATGAAGAAAAAATAAAATACCATTAATGTCCCTCAACGTGACCTTTTTCTCCTTTCGGAATATCTAAAATCCAAGTGTAATAACCCACAAAATGACTTTGGAAATATCCCATTTTATGAATTTGATTTTTAGGAAAATAAACACGATTTTCTTTACTTAGACCTTTGACTGCAACTTGAGGCGCAACACCATCTTGCTGACAAGGTTTATTTTTACCAGGTCCAGTCAGCTTAGCGCCATATTGCCAAACTTCTCGCCATTCACGTTGAATAATTTTTCCAGAAGAAGCGTTTTCTGGTGCTAAAATATAACAAGCACCAAATTGTATTTTTCCACGTAATTCTTCAATAATTCCAAGTGAATAAGCATAACCCATACTGTGAGAAACAATGTACAATGTATCATTTTTAGATTGATTTGGTAATTCATTCAAAATCTGATTTAAATTCTTCCCTGCAATTCTTCCGCGTTGTTTTCTTAGTTTAAAACCATCCATATTTGGTTTTGTGGCTAACAAATCTAAGGTTTGAACTTTCTTATTTCCAGCAATTGTTGTTTGATAACATTTGTGCTTTTTATTTGACTTACAAGGTTTTGGATAAATTCCTGAGTTGGTTGTGAAATTCACCAATGATCCATGGTTAGAAGTTGAAACTGAATGATGACCATCGGCATACCAAACTTCTCCAGCATTGATTCTATTTTGAAAAAGTAAATCTATTGCATTCCAAGGTCGCCAATAATTATAACGGTCATAGCTGTACAAATAGTTTTTCGAATTTGGATATTCTGTTCCTTTATTTTGAATATCCGTTAAGTTTTGTTCGAGTGAATTACTGATAGAAACCGGTCGGTATCCATTTACAAAAACCAAGATTCTTTTGGCAGGATCTTGCATATCAAAATGCTTACTCAAATTCACACCCAAGTGATTATAAACACGTTCATTAGCGATTTCTCCAGCGCTGTCAATATCTCTAAAAACAATGTAGTGACTTTTCGCACTGTGGACTAAATCTTTGGTTGTCAACTCCAAACGATTGCTCGAACTAACTAATTTAGCCTTAAATTTTCCATCAATTTTTTCTACATCGAAATACAAAACTTTATCGCGTTTAAACACAAACCAATCTTGATCGCGACGTTGGAAAATAAAGCTAGAAACTGTTTTATTGTATTGTTTTGCGAATAAATCTCTATCGTTCAGTTTCACAAATAATTCAGCAATTGTCAACCCTTTGAAATCTTTAAGCCGATGGGTTTTTAATACACTATTTTGATAAAACCAATCTACCAACCAAAAAGCAAAATAGACCAATGCAATGGAGGAAATCCAAGCTAACCATTTCAAACTCCGCAAGGATTGACGCTTGAAAAAACCTTTCTTTTCAGCCAATCGTTTATTGACCTTCCGACGAATAATGAACACCAAAACAAGTGCAAACACAACTGCCAATATGTGCATTAAACAAAAGGTTTTTCCGAAATAGTTGAAAAGTGGATTGAAGAAAATATTATCAATTTTGACATAGAAAAGCTGGTAATTTCGCTTGAAAGGTCGAACAATTCTACTTGCTGGATTAAGGCTGTCCACTTCAAAATATCCGTCTTTGTCTTCTTTCCAAAAATAGTAAGCATTTAAACCGTTGTTGGTGCGAACAAATTCATAATCGTCATAAAGAGAAAGTGTAATGGGATTCGTGCGCAACTGCAAACATTGCTCCCAAGTCAATTCCAAACCACTTTTGGGAAACATCAAATTCGTAGAATCTGTTGACTGTTGCAAACCAAAAGCTGAACCGATGTGGTAAGCAATTGTTTTTCCAAGAGTTGAATCTGTTGTATTTTTAACAAAAACCATTCCTTTTGTAGGAACAGAATAACCATTAATCTCTTGATTATTAAAGCCTTTAATTATAAAAAAGTAAATAGCGTTTGGGTCTTTACTCGGAAAATTTTTGAAATAATCATCTCTGAACATCTTCATTTCCCGCGAAAAACGCATGCTATCAGCTGGAGGATTTAGCCACAATTCAGTTGCTAATTCTTTGTCCCTACGATAAACAGGAAGTAAGTAAGATTTGATATTAATCTTACTTTTTAAGAAAACGGATTCAAATTTTTTGTCAAATCCTTTGTTGACATTTACATCAACAGGAATAAAATAAACATTTACATTTTTCTGTTGAAATTTACTTTTTTGAAAAAGTAAAGAATCCTCAGCTTGTGCGAATGTTACAAGTGAATTACCAAGAAAAAATAAAGAAAGTAAAAGCGATAATTGCTTTTTCAGTTTAAGAACTGAATTATAAGTGCATAAAATTTTTCTTTGCCAAAAGCTCGTCTTCAGATTCTCTGTAATCAGCGTCGTCAACACAGCAATCAACAGGACAAACAGCAGCACATTGAGGTTCGTCGTGGAATCCAACACATTCTGTACATTTTTCATGGGCAATAAAATAAACGTCCATATTTACAGGCTCAAAAGGATGATCTGCTAGAATTTCTTCTCCGTTTAAAGTGGTAATAATTCCTTTCAATGAAGTACCGTCTGAATATTTCCATTCTGCACCACCTTCATAAATCGCGTTATTTGGACACTCTGGTTCGCAAGCCCCACAGTTGATACATTCGTCAGTTATTGTAATTGCCATTTTTTGAAACTATTATTTTTTTTGCAAATATAAGAACGCTTAGTGGATAGTTTTGTTCATTTAAGAGAAATTTAATTAAGTTTTCAATTAAACAATCGGTTCCGTTTCAAACCCTCGAAGAAATAAAGGTTTATTTTAATGCGCAAGTGATTTTTGATTACAAATTCACTTAAAACTCAAAAAAGTTACTTACTTTAGAGCACTATGGAATTTTTTGACTCATTAGAACCATTTTTAAGAACTTATTGGTTTATTGCTTTACCTACGAGTTTGATTTTTATCATTCAAACGGCAATGACATTTATTGGAGTGGACGCTTCCGATGGTTTAAGTGCTGATTTTGATGGAAATTTAGACGGTGGCGATGCTCCTTTTCAGTTGTTTTCTTTTCGTAACTTGATCAATTTCTTACTTGGTTTTAGTTGGTCAGGAATCTCATTTTACGATGTAATTCCAAACAAAACGATTTTATTGTTAGTGGCTTTGGCGGTAGGTATTTCCTTCGTTTTAGTATTTTTCTATATCATGCGCCAAATTCAGAAACTACCAGAGGACAACACTTTTAATATTGAAGAAGCGGTTGGAAAAACAGCAGAAGTTTATCTTACAATTCCAGAAAAAATGTCGGGAAAAGGAAAAGTCATGATCAGTGTGAGAGGTTCTTTTCATGAATTACCTGCGATGACTGAAAATGAAAAAATAACAACAAATTCCATGATTAAAGTCGTGCGAATTGAAAGCAACGAAATACTTATTGTAGAACAAATCTAACCTAATATCTATGTCACCAATTATTATGATTGCCATTGCGGCAGTAGCACTTTTCGCAACCATTTCAGCATTAATTTCTCGCTACAAGCGTTGCCCATCTGATAAAATCTTAGTCATTTATGGTCGAACAGGAGGAACATCTGCAAAATGTGTACATGGCGGTGGAGCATTCATTTGGCCTGTGATTCAAGATTTTGCTTTTCTGGACTTAAAACCACTTTCAATAGAAGCGAATTTAACAAATGCTTTAAGTCGTCAAAATATCCGCGTTGATGTTCCATGTCGATTTACAATTGCAATTTCAACTGAAACAGACAGTATGAACACTGCTGCGGAACGTTTATTGGGATTAAGTTCTGAGCAAATTCAAGAGTTGGCTAAAGATATTTTGTTTGGTCAGTTACGCTTGGTGATTGCAACGATGACTATTGAAGAAATCAATTCTGATCGCGATAAATTTTTGGATAACATTTCAAAAAATGTGGATAGTGAATTGAAAAAAATTGGTTTGAAATTGATAAATGTTAACGTAACCGATATTAAAGATGAATCGGGTTACATTGAAGCATTGGGGAAAGAAGCAGCTGCAAAAGCTATTAACGAAGCGAAAATCAGTGTTGCCGAGCAAGAAAAAATTGGTGAAACTGGTAAAGCGCTTGCCGATAGAGAAAAAGATACACAAATCGCTGAAACTCATAGAGATCGCGACGTGAAAATTGCGATTACACAAAAAGACAAAGAAATCAGTATCGCTTCTGCAATGAAAGACGAATCAATCGGAAAAGCTGAAGCACAAAGAGACACACGTGTAAAAACATCAGAAGCAAACGCAATAGCCATTCAAGGAGAAAACGAGGCTAAAATTGCAATTGCGAATTCAGAAGCTTTAAGAAGAGAAAAAGAAGCTGAATCTTTACGCATCGCAATCACAGCAGAAAAAGTACAACAAGCACGAGCTTTAGAAGAAGCCTATTTAGCGGAACAAAAAGCGGAGTTAGCTCGTTCGGAAAGAGAGCGTTCAACCCAAATCGCAAATATTGTGATTCCAGCTGAAATTGCTAAACAACGTGCCATAATCGACGCACAAGCAGATGCTGAACGCATTCGTGAAAATGCGAAAGGAGAAGCAGATGCTATTTTTGCAAAAATGGAAGCAGAGGCAAAAGGTTTGTATGAAATTTTAACAAAACAAGCTGAAGGTTACAAGGAAGTTGTGGCTGCTGCAGGCGGTGATTCAACGAAAGCTTTCCAATTATTGATGATTGAAAAATTACCTGAATTAGTTAAAACACAAGTGGAAGCAGTTAAAAATATCAAGATTGATAAAATTACTGTTTGGGATTCAGGAAACAACACGGATGGAAATGGTTCGACAGCTAATTTTGTTTCTGGAATGATGAAAACTGTCCCACCATTAAATGATTTATTCAACATGGCTGGATTGAATTTACCAACTTATTTGAAAGGAAACGACGATGCTTCGCAAGCGATTGAAGAATCAAAAGAAAACAAATAATTGAAAGACATAATCCGTTTTTTAATTGCGTTTCTTCTCCTTTTTGCGGGACTTGGTCATTTATTTTGGTTACGTATTGAATTTCAAGCACAAGTTCCAAATTGGCTGCCTTTAAATCCAGATTTTGTAGTTGTTTCCTCTGGTATAGTTGAAATTGTTTTGGGTTTACTTTTACTTTTTTGGAAAGCGCAACGCACAAAAATTGGTTGGGTAACAGTGGTATTTTTTGTACTTGTTTTCGCAGGAAATCTCAACCAGTATTTTCAAGGGATTGATGCTTT
The DNA here is from genome assembly GCA_018883325.1 of Flavobacteriales bacterium. Lineage (GTDB taxonomy): Bacteria > Bacteroidota > Bacteroidia > Flavobacteriales_D > Crocinitomicaceae > UBA952. Next base: position 17,230 of record VEQH01000053.1, read on the forward strand.
TGGTCTAGATTCAGATTTGAAAAGATTGATTCGACTTCCTTTTCAACCGCTTTTGGTGTTGGGAGTTTTGTGGTCAACAAGTGCTAAAAACTAAAAAGTCCAGCACGATGTGCCAGACTTCTTTCGTGCCCACGACTGGATTTTTTTCCAAGAACCAAATTTAGGAGGTCTAACCCAAGCATGAAGTCTGTGCTTCTACGCAGCAATGGCCGTTTTTAGTTTTACAAAATCGCAAATAGAATTTGGATTTTGCTTAAAACTAAAAAAGTCCAGCACGATGTGCCAGACTTCTTTTGTGCCCACGACTGAACACGAATTAATTTTACTTTAATTAATTAAAAATACATTTAATTTAATGGTTTAAGTCAATAAATAAAAGGGTTTTTAAACTACTTAACTGAACATAATTAAACGAAATAAATATAAATTAATCAATTGTGGGGAAATTGTGGGGAAAGAATACTATCTTTGATTATCAAATTATCAAAGTATGGCGACAATCAAATACAGACTTCAATCAAAAAAAGAAATTGCAAATATTTACGTTCGTTTACGTGACGGTAAAGAAACCGATATTGAAACCTTAACAGGTTACACAATAAACCCAAACTATTGGAGTGAAAAAAAAGGCGAACCGAAACAAATAGCAAGTAATACAGATAAACTGAATTTGAATACGAAACTTGACCGATTAAGATCATTAATTTCAGAAACACTAAACACCGACAAAGGAACAGGAATACCAATAAATAAAGATTGGCTAATTAATGTAATTGCAAAATTCAAAAACCCAGACCACGGAAAGAAAACGGAATATTTGTATGATTTAATTAAGGGCTATCAAACTGAAATGAAGACAAAAATCAACCGTAAAACAGGAAGAGAAACCGCCCCAACTACAATAAGAAATTTCAATACTACTTTGATGAGGTTAAAAAAGTTTGAGGAATACAAGAAAAAAAGCTATTTAATTAGTGAAGTAGATTTGACTTTTTTTAGTGAATTTGTGAGTTTTGAGAAAGAAAATTTGCTTTTAGCACAAAATAGTATTTCAAAGGACATTAAACAAATTAAAACTGTATGTATCAATGCGAAAGAAAAAGGACTTGAAATAAATAAACAAGTTGAATACAAAGGCTTTAACATTCCAAACGAAAGTTTAGTAGATAAGAAAACGAAAAAAAAACTTTTTGTTACCATTACAGAAAGTGAAATTGAACTAATTAAACAATTCAAAGGAGCAGACTATTTACAAAATGCGAGGGATTGGTTAATAATTGGATGCCGTACTGGATGCCGTGTAAATGACTTAATGAAATTGACAAAAGACAATATTCAAACAGATGTTAACGGACAAAAATCTATAAAATACAACCAAAGTAAAACTAATAAAGAAGTTGAGCCACCTATTCATCCAGACGTTAACGAAATATTGGAGCGTTTAGGAAATTTCCCCCGACCGATTTCAGACCAACGTTTTAACGAATGGATAAAAATCGTTTGCCGTGAAAGTGGTTTAGTTCAAGAAGTTCACGGAACAAGACAAAACCCCAAAACCCACCGAAAAGAAGTAGGAACGTTTCAAAAATGGGAATTGATACGTTCCCACACTTGCAGACGATCGTTTGCAACAAATCATTACGATAAATTACCAAATAAAATAATAATGGCAGTAACTGGACACGCTACTGAACAAATGCTACTCAACTATATTGGTGAAACAGATAGTAACCATTTGAGCTATTATAATAACCTTTATTCCACACCAAAACCGAAAGATGAAAAGATTATTCAACTGAAGCCAAAACAAGCTTAAAAGGTTAATTTAGTATCAAATTACAATACTGGCGAAAAGATGATTACACCTAAAATAAAATCACTAATTCAATATTCCACACATGAAAAATTATTTGAAGCAGTAATTTTTTCAGCAAATGAGGAACAAAATAAACCAATAATAGGAGGTTATGAATTACTAAAAGAAGTTTGGTTTTACTTAAATTCAGATAGTGCAACTTTTAACGGCAAAGAGGTTGAAAAATACAAAAGACCGTTATTTATAAACCCTGTAATTAATGGAAAACCTGAATTTAATGATTTTCTTGACGCAGAAATAAAATACTGTTCTACACAAAATAAAATCAATTTAACAGAACAAGACTTTATTTCTGATTTATGTAACTGGATTGAGAAAAAAAGTAAAAACGAAAGTCTAACTACTTCGAGAAAAAGAAAATACAATGAGTTTTTCAATTTTATCAATGAAAGGAAAAATGAATTTGAATCTAATGAAAAAGATGAGGTTAAAGCAACACCAAAAGAACCCGAAATTGAACACCCTTTTTCGAGCCAAAAAAACTTTGAATTGTTTAAATACTTAGATGAGTGGTTTAAGCCAACAGCGAAAAAAGCAAAATACACCTACATTTATAACCATTTTAAAGACAATAATTTTGAGCCTATACTCTCACAAAATTCTTATTTTGAGTTTGTTGAAAAGTTTAAAAATATTTCAATTGCAAACAGATTACAAGGTGCACCATCTAATAAAATAGATGCCGAAATAAATAGATTAGTTTCTGAATTTAAAAAATAGAATAATTAAGATTGTAATAGTTCTGTAATAGTTCTGTAATACTTTGGTAATTAACTAAGGTTAAGTAAGTTACACCTTTGTTCCCAATGATTTAATTAATGTTTATGGGAACAATCCAAATGATACAAGTAACGCCAAACGAACTGGCGAACTTGATTTCTGAAAGCGTAAAAACGCAAATTCAAGAACTGGTTAACGCATCCACTAAGGAGCAACCAAAAGAACAAAACGACCTCTTGAGCCGAAAGGAAACAGCCGATTTTTTCAAAGTCAGTTTAGTGTCCATTCATGCGTGGATGAAAGACGGAATCATAAAGCCGTACAAAGTAGGGAATCGTACCTATTTCAAAAAGTCAGAATTGATAAATGTTGTTGAATCTTCTAATCGTTTTTAGTATGGAATCAACAAAAAAAGGGATGCACGCTTGCACCCCAAATTTATCAAATTATCGTACTACTGGCGAAAGTTTAACGACTGGACAAATTTACAAAAATGAATCATTCATTCAATCATTCTTAAGTCAATTTAATACAGCAGAACGCCGTTTTTATACTGGTGCAATTGTCGAACTTTCTAAACACTTGAAACAATGAAAGCAACACAAGAACAGCAGTTTAAAAAGTGGTTTAATCGTGGAATCTTTACAATGAAACAAGTATCTGTAAAGACCGACATAGACCGTGCAAATATCACACGATTTATAGGTAAAATGAAGCGTACAAAGAGCATTTATTTAGTTCGCAAAGGTATTTGTCCAATTACAAAAGCTATTGCAGGATTTTACACCACTAATTACGATTTGTATTTAACTCATAAAGGTTTGAAGTAATGGAAAATAAAGAAACACCATTCGAGTTTTTAAAAAGTCAAATCGTTAATTCAGTTCGTGAAAAGTGTAATTCTAAAAAACAAGTCTTCGAGTTTTACGATGCGTTTAAGCTTAGAAATGAATCTAAATTTTGCAGTAATAGAGAAAAAAACATTCTTGAATCAATCGACTATCTTCAAAAGAATCCACTACAAAAAAACGATTATTTCAAATTTGTTAATGCTTATTTCACTACTGGAAAAAAGCTAAATGAAAAATACTTTCGACACGATGTAATTAAACTCAAATCGTATTACTCAAAAATCGAGGATGCGAAGAAAAAAGGTATAAAGCATAATCCTTTCAATCGTGACAATTACGAAAGTTATGTTTTGTTTATGACATTGAAATTAAAGGGAGGATTTGAGGACAGCGACAATGATTTATTTAAGGTCGAATTTAAAGACAATAGAGAATACAATCCACTTTCAAAAATTCCAAGTGTTCTTCGTGGATGCCTACCTTTTCAAGTCAAAGAATACGATATTAAAAGAGCGTTTCCCTCATTCATTGATATTGAATTAAAAACTGATTTCAGACACACGATTTATGATAATATTAGTAAGTCAAACTTTGCGATGTTTCTTAATTCAAATTGTGAATCCAAAGTAACGATTGAAACCGCACGAAAGGGATTAGAACCGATTTACAAGGACTTAACAGAACAAGTAATAACAAATGTTCGCTTCAATGAAAAGGGACGTGCATTTAAAGATTTTACTAAGTATGAAGATGAGTACATTCAAAAGTTTGTTGATGCAAATAAGTTAGAAAATTATGCAAGGTTGCACGATGGTATTTTTGTACTTCAATCGGTCGAGTGCGAAAACTTGAAATTTGACAAAGTGGAATTTAGCATTAAAGAAAGTATTGCACCCAAAATTGAAAGTGAAATTCGATCCTTTTATGAAATGGATGAAAACAATGAAGTTACAACGTGTCCAACTTTGTACGCCGACTTTTTAAAACAAGAAAACTTCATTCGTATTTCAACAGCAGACGACAAAATTCAGTTGCTTAAAAACACAAATAATGTTGTTGACTTCTACAATCACAAAACAGATATTGTTTCTTTTTTAGAAAGTGAAATAAATGAAATTGATACTGGAGCGGATGCAGTTAGAAATAAAATTGCAAGGGATAATAACAACGTATTACAGCAGTCATTTACATTATTAGAACCTAATCCCCTTATCTATTATAAAGACACCAAAACAAGTTTTGGACTACCTTTTAAGAATGGATTTTTCTACTTTGATGAGGTTGAAAAGTTTGAGATTAAAAGCAAGAATTATTCAGAGGTTAACGGATTTTTCGCACCTCATCCAATACAGAAAAGAGCGTTTGAATACACCAATGAGAAAGGGGACTTTGAACTATTTATTCAAAGAATATCAACTGGAGTTAAAAACTATTCAGACACAACGGATGAGGATAAACGAACAATCAATGCTTTTCATTCAATGGTTGGTTATTTGTGTCATAACTTCAAAAATCGAGATACAACACAAGCGATTATCTTAACAGATGAGGGAGCAAATGACGAAACAAGAAACGGACGGCGTGGCAAAAGTTTAATTGGGGATGCCGTTAAACAAGTAGCAAAGGTTTTACAAAAAGCAGGGGACGAATTTAGAGGGGAATACATTCACAATTACGCCGACCTCGATAAAAGTTATAATTGCTACTTTATTGACGATGTACTGGCAGGATTTAACTACAATCATTTATACACACCAATCACACAAGGCATAAGCGTACAACCAAAAGGAAAAAACGCCGTTCAAATCGAGTTTGAGGATAGTCCAAAGTTTCTAATAACTTCTAATTGGTTAGTTCGCTACAATGAAGAGGATGCTTCTACAAATGCAAGGTTTACAGAATTTAAAGTTAAACCTTACTACAATATCAATCATAGACCTAAAAATGAATTTGGCAAATTATTTTTTGATGAGTGGGACGAAATGGAATGGAACAAATTTTATTCTTTCATTTTTAGATGCGTTCAACTTTACTTAAAACAAGGATTGATAAAAATTAAGTATGACAAAACTTTGGACAATTATAATGCTTCATTTGGAAATGATTTAACAAGGGATGAGATGGCACGAATAATTGATGAGATAATTAATGTTGAAAGATTAACGGCATTTAGTGTTTCAGACTTTTTGAAGATTTACCAAAAATTCGACAATCCTTTGAAGTTTGATAAACTATTTCACAAAAACAATACAAAAAACCTAATTGACATTCATTTAAGAAGTATTCCATTGAATCCATTTATTTACAATACAAAGCATAGAAAATGGATGAAAGACTAAAAAAGGTTACAACCGTTACAACCGTTACAACCGTGGTTACAACCGATAAAGCTTTTAAAGTATTGTTATTCAATATTTTAAACCATAGGTTACAACCGTTACAACCGTTTCAGTACTTATTTTATAATACTACAATACATAGTGCATTTTTAGTGTTTTTGAACTCTTATTTTTCTTTGTGCGTAGAACTTAAAAATTACCGTCACGGTTGTAACCACCTATTTAATTACTTGTTATTCAAGCACTTACAAAAAATAGAGGTTGTAACCGAGGTTGTAACGGTTGTAACCAAAACGCATAACTATTTAAAAATCAACAAACTAAGGTTGTAACCACCTCAACAAATTAGCAATGAATGAAGATACAACACCGATAATTACGGAACAAAACGGACGAAATAAGAACGGACGTTTCACTACTGGCAACAATGGAAAACCAAAGGGAGCAGTAAACAAGTCAACAAAGGACGTGAAAGAATTTATTACAAATTTCTTGAATGATAAAGCCTTTGAAATTCCTTTGATTTGGGACACCTTAGAGGATAAAGACAAAGCGAGTTTATTTATTCACTTATCTAAATTAGTGTTACCACGTCCAATTGATGAGAAAGAAGAAAGACCATTGATAACACGATTTGAGTTTGATTTTAGCGACAATGACACCAAACAAATTTATTAGTTATGAAAGGAACAATTGACACCCCCGAACAGCTTATTCAATTTGTCGAAACAATGAATTTGAATATCGACCAACTTAATGAGATTTTGGTTTATTCTTGTGGCTCGATATTTACAGAAAATCACACTTTGCAAGAAAGGGGACGTTTGCTAAAAAATCATTTTGAGTATGTTCAAAGCTTAGTTGCACAATTTGGAGCGAACATTGAAAAACCCTTGTTTATTGATGTACCGATTTTTAAGGTTGAAATCCTATAAATCAATTTTAACTCCAATCCCATTTTGATTTAGAATTAATCCAGCACGATTAATGTGAATAGGTGCTTCAAGAATAAAATACGTTCCAAACAAGGTTAAAGCCCCACCAATTGCATAACCAAATACAGGGACTTTTCCATCCGAAAAATTTGTTAGTGTTGATGTTACTATTACACCGCTCCCTAAAGCTGTAAGAGAATAACCCATGTACATTTTTTTTGAAAACTCTCGTAATTCATCACCAGCTGACAAATTCTGTATTCGTTTTTCAATTAAGGTACAATTTCCAACAAACGTATTACTTTGTGAATTTAAGGCAAGATTTCTTCTATCAATTTCTATTAATCCATTGTAACCAATTACAAACATTTTGACTGGCTTATTAGGTGTTGAAACATTAAATTCAAACTGGCTTTTTTTGTCGATTTTAGAATCATAAATTATTGAATCCGAACTTTCAAAATAGACAACTAATTGAATGTTGTATCTATCCAAATTTGAAGTTAAACCACTTCTTTTTAATGTTCCTTTGATATTGATGTTTCCTAAATTTTGAGCGAAATTTGAGTTATGGTAAAATACCACCATTAAAAAGCAAATAAAAATTTGTCGTAAAAAGTTCATGATTTTAAATTTTGCTAAAGATAGCTTTTTAATGATTTGACACGTTTATTTATGTACCGATTTTTGAGGTTGAAAATTGATGTTTTTTAGTGTTATGGGGAAATAATGGGGAAATACAAAATAAAAACAAAGCCAACTAACTAATTAACAATTAATTGGCTTTTTTAAGAGTGCCCACGACTGGATTCGAACCAGCACACCTAATGGCACCACCCCCTCAAGATGGCATGTCTACCAATTTCACCACGTGGGCATTTATTTATTAATCTTTTCCATGTATGACGCCCCGAAAGCTTTCGAAACTAAGACATAAATTGACCAATCAGGGTGCAAATATAAAGCTAAATTTCTTTCAAGAAACCTCTTCGATGTAATTCAAATCTTTTCCAAATGTTTCTTTTAGTTGCGAAATACTAAAGAATGCCAACCCAATGAATAATACACCAACAATGATTGCAGACCAATCATCGGTAATTGATAGTGAAACTAAAAAAGTAAACAAGAGGACGATAATGTTAACGGAACCACGAACGAAATTAGGAATTGTATTTGCCGCCGTTGAACGAATGTTGGTACCAAATTGTTCAGCTGCAATCGTAACAAAAATTGCCCAATAACCAGTTCCTGTACCAAGAAGAAAGCAAAACATGTAGTAACTTTCTTTGGAAATTCCTTTCGAGAAAAAGAGGAATGCAATTGTTAGAATAAATGTGAAAACAAGATAAATCGCTACTACTATTTTTCTACTTCTCAGAATTTGACTTAAAATTCCCGATAATAAATCCCCAAACGAAAGACCAATGTAAGCATACATTACGGCTTTGCCATTTTCAATGTCTTGTATTCCAAGTAAAGGACCAAAATTATCTTTTGAATTCATTATTAAAAGTCCAATGATGTACCAAATCGGAATGCCAATCAAAATGCAATGAATGTATTTGATTAAATTTTCACGATTGAAAAAAATCAATTTTAAATCACCTTTTTTGATGTGTCCTTCTGCTTTTACGCTTTTAAAGAAATCAGATTCAATTGTCCCAACGCGCAATAATAATAAAACCAAGCCCATCAATCCACCAACAATATATGCAACTTGCCAATTAGCAAAAGTGATTCCTGTTACGTTTTTTAAAACGCCTGCAATTACTGTACCTTCTGAACCAATTAATGAAGCCACTACAGCTCCAAGCGCACCAAAAGTTACAATTATCATTGTTCCATATCCACGCTTTTCTTTTGACATCATTTCAGAAACAAGTGTAATTCCAGCACCTAATTCTCCCGCTAAACCGATACCAGCAATCACTCTAACAATTGAATAAGTGGTAACATCCGTTACAAAAGCATTAACGATATTCGCCAAAGAGTAAAGTAAAATTGAACCAAAAAGCACTTTTAATCGACCTTTTTTATCTCCAATCACACCCCAAAGTAAACCTCCAATAAGCATCCCAAGCATTTGCATATTAAACAGGTATTTTCCTGTTGACGCTTTTAATTCATCAGATGCTCCCATCATTATTTGGTTTAAACTTTCCGCTTTTACAACACCAAATAAAACCAAGTCATAGATGTCAACAAAATAACCTAGTGCTGCAACGATAATTAAAATTACAATTTTTCGGTTTGGGATATTTGATTCTGCTTTCATGTAACGAAATTAATTTTTTTAGGAAAAGGAAGGCTTTTTTTCATAAAGTTAGTTTAAATTGAGGTCGTGGTTTGATTTTCTAATTAACTTTAACCAAACAAAAATCATGGTCGTTAATCTATCTCATCAACATTCCATCTTTAATAATTTCATTGCTGAAATTAGAGACGAACAAATTCAAAAAGACCCGATGCGTTTTCGCTTTAACATGGAACGTATTGCAGAAATCTTAGGGTATGAATTATCAAAAAAAATGAACACAAAGTCTTTGGCAGTTCAAACTCCATTGGGAATTTCAGACGAAATTGTTGTGAGTGATGAGCCTGTTTTGGCTACCATTTTAAGAGCTGGATTAGCAATGCACAATGGGCTTTTGAGAGTTTTTGACCGTTCGGATAGCGCATTTATTTCTGCCTTTAGAAAACATACGACTCCTGAAGAATTTGAAATATACGTTGAATATTTAGCTTCACCTCAGCTAGATGGTAGAACTTGGATTATTAGCGATCCAATGTTGGCAACAGGTAGTTCAATGGTTACGGTTTACAAAGCTTTATTGAAAAGTGGTAAACCTTCTAAAGTTTATATTGTTTCTGCTATAGCAACACCAGATGCAATTGACTTAATTAAACGAAATTTCCCAGAAAACACTGAGATTTGGGTAGGTGCGATTGACTCTGAATTAACGGCACAATCTTACATTGTTCCTGGTTTAGGTGATGCGGGTGATTTAGCGTTTGGTGTAAAAGTATAATTATGAATTGGGGAGGATTATCAAGTGTTTTTTTTATTGCGACATTCAAATTTATGTTCTGTACCTCAGTAGGTCCAGCTTTTGGTTTAGCTTTTTATGAAACTTATTTAGCTGCCTTTTTAGGAGGCTCTGTTAGTGCAGCATTATTTTATTTCGCAAGTGATAAATTCTTGGCGTATTCTCACAACAAAAAAGTAGCAAAAGAAAAAGAACTACTTGCAAAAGGAGTTTTAGTACCGCACAAAAAGAAATTCACAAAAACCAATCGCTTGATTATCAGTATGAAGATGAAACTTGGGATTTATGGCATATGTTTTTGGGCACCTTTCTTTTTTTCTGTTCCTGTTGGTAGTATAATTGTTGCAAAGTTTTACGGAAAACTAGATAAAACTTATCCTTTGGTTGTTTTAGGAATGGCAATAAATGCAGCAATTACAACTTTTCTAACTTATGCCATTTTCGGATAAGCATATATTCTTTGATTTAGATCGTACACTTTGGGATTTTGAAAAAAATTCTGAAATAGCATTGCGTCATATTTACGAAGAGGAGCAACTAAAGAATCATTTGCCAAGTTTTGAGATTTTTCATGAAAATTACGTTTCCGAAAATGCACGTTTATGGAAATTGTACGGTCAAGGTTTAATGACAAAAGATGTATTGCGCTATGAACGATTCCGTGTTGCTTTGCATGTGTTTTTTCCAGCGAAAGAGGATTTGATAAAAAGAATTGGGGATGCTTATGTGGAAATTTCACCGCGACAAACAGCACTTTTCCCAAATGCAATTGAAACATTAAAAAACCTTAAATCACTTGGTTTTACGTTGCATATCATTACAAACGGTTTTCAAGAAGTGCAATTCGTTAAACTAGAAAATTCTGGTTTGAAAGAATACTTTGACATTATTGTCTGTTCAGAATTTATCGGTAAAAATAAACCTGACCCGGCAATCTTTCACCATGCTTTTGAATTAGCGAAGTGTAAACCTAAAAATGCATTAATGGTCGGTGATGATTATTATGCAGACATAACTGGAGCCACAAACGCTGGAATTCAGGCAATTCTTTTTGATCCAGGATTAAAAAATACGTACAATTACGAATGGGTCGTAAAAGATTTGAACGAAGTTTCAGAAATGGCGATAAATCTATTCCGCTTTAAATAAGGTTAGCATACTTCGATTGTTAACTTCACCAACTGTAACGAAAAGTTTCAACTTATTTTTACGAAGATTAAAGCGGTATTCCATTCGGATGGGAGTTTCAGAATTCGTACTCACGAATTGTAATTTTCTACCATTCGATATAAAATTAACATCCTTGTTTTTTTTTGATTCGTCAGAATTATGGTAAGTGTAAATATATCGACCGTTTGTAAAAGATAAGCTTAGTGTCTCAACTTTAACTGAATCCCCAAACTTTAAAACGCGATAACCTGAACCTTCAAGAATTTCTCCATTGCGATTCCAAACCTCAAAACCACTACCTTCTTTGTAGTTCCATTTTCCTACCAAATATTTAGCTTTACCTTTAATTTGGCTAAAACCAAAAAAGGGACAAATAAGAAGAGAAAAAATTAAAATTCTAACCATGTAATTCTTGTCTGAGTTTTTCATAAAGTACCATTCCACAAGCGATTCCAACATTCAACGATTCAATAGCACCTTTCATTGGAATTCTGGCACGCATATCTGCCATATTAATTAAATCTTGTGTGATACCATTTTCTTCTGAGCCCATAATAATCGCAACAGAACCACGAAGATTAACTTCATACAATGGATAAGCTGTTTTTTCTGTACAAGCAATAATTCTCAAACCACTTTGTTGAAGATAGAAAATTGAATTTTTCAAGTTATCTGTTTTGCAAACTGGAATTCTGTTTAAAGCACCTGCAGAAGCTTTCATTGCATCAGAAGTTACTAAAGCTGAACCTTTGGAAGGAATTAAAATTGCATCAACACCCTGACATTCAGCTGTTCTCGCAATAGCACCAAAATTTCTAACATCTGTAATTCTGTCGAGTACTAAAATGTTTGGTTGTTTTTCTGCATCTAACAAATCGTTTACAATCACTTCAATATCCTGATATTCTATTGGTGTAACAATAGCAATTACACCTTGATGTACGCCCGATGTTAAGGAATTCATTTTTTCAGCAGGTACAAATTGCAATTGAAAACTTTTTCCGTTCAAAGCTTCTTTTACCTCCAAGAATAACTCTTTATTCATTCCTTTCTGAATAAGAATTTTATTCAGTTCCCTTCCCGATTTAATTGCTTCAATTACAGCATGAACACCAAAAATTAAATCTGATCGTTCTTTTCTTTTGTAACTATCTCTTTCTCCGCCGCGGCGCATTGATTCTCTATCCATTATTTAAATATAAATTCTAATTCAACATTTCCTTCTAAAGTTCTTGCAACTGGACAAGTTTTCCCAGCGGCAATAACTTTATTTTTTATTTTTTCATCCCAATTATTCCCATTCAAATCCATTTCAACAAGCACTCTTTCAATTCTTCTTGGTGAACTTGCCATAACTTTTAATACAGAAGCTTCACAGTAGGCGAATTCAATTCCATGTTCTTGGCAGTAAATTCCCATAATTGTAATCATGCACGATGCAAGTGATGTTGCTACCAAATCTGTTGGAGAGAAAGCTTCTCCCTTCCCGTGATTGTCAATAGGAGCGTCAGTAATTATAGTTGTTCCTGATGCCAAGTGTATGCATGAAGTTCTTAAATTTCCGAGATACGATACTTTAGATGTCATTCAAATAAATGTGATAATTGAATGCAAAGTTAAGCTAAAACTTCCTTTAAACTAAAACAAACTTTGAATGTGGGTAAAACTTATTTTGAGGTGCTGGCAGTTTAAATTTGATTTTTTCTTAATTTGGATTCATGGAAAAAAAGAGCGAAGATCAAGCATCAATTCAATCACATTTGTACAGTTTATTTGTACCTCAAG
>VEQH01000054.1 GCA_018883325.1 Flavobacteriales bacterium
ACTCAGCAACAAATTTTCTTTCTTGAAAGTCATACTTATTTTTTAAAAGTTGACTTTTACATACGAGAAAACACTATTTTTAGATCATGGTAACACGATGCAGGCTAGCGAAGCTTTTGTTCAACAGCCGTTTGGCAAAAGCGGGGCTGAACGACTTCGATTGGACATTTGTGCTAAAAATCCCCGCCTTCGGCAATACCCAGCTCGTTAGTGGTAATTACAACAAACGAAATCGATGATAATATGTCTTTGAGTACAAACGAATTATTTCATTTCACAAAAATTCGAAAACCTGACAGGAATAATCGAAGCAAAAGCATTTTTTCCAAAATATTCTTTAGAGTTCACATACCTGTCCAATGAATTTGATCGACAAGCATCACTTCTTCCAATTGCTATGACTTGTTTTTGTGATATTCCATATGAACTATCACATGAACATAGAAAAAGGTACGGAAATCATGCAATTGTAATGAACGAAAAATGGAAAATTTCAAAAAAATTAAATCCAGTAATGTACATTCAACCAGAATCTTATATTACAGATGTATTTGCTGGTTTTGTTAACAAAGCTATTGGGTTTTCATCAATAATTGAAGATGAGAGGAATGATATAAATGTTGCTAAATCACTTGGTTATGTAACTAGACAATTGACAAGGTTGCAATATTTCATAAAACAGTTTGAAAATAAGGAGGAGATTACCATTGAGTATGCTGGTAAAATCCGAAGATTTGAAAAACGTCGATTTTATGATGAACGTGAATGGAGATATGTTCCTTCCCCTGATGATTTCTTTTTCTTACCTCTGGATATTCAAGATTATGATGACTTAAAAAAATTAAATGAAGCAAATGAGCGTCTAATACAATATCCTTTGACTTTTGAATACGAAGACATTAATTATGTTATCGTCCAAAACGAGAGTGAACTAATAGAGTTTATTGAAAAATTCGGTGAAGAAAAATTCGAAATAAGATTATCCAAATGAATACCACTAACACCAAATAATCAAAAGCGCCAAAACTTGTATATTTGAAATGGCGTCTTTGCCTATTTTCAAACCGTCAAACTATCTACCCACCTCTTTTCCTCATTAATAATTGCATAACTTCGACCACGAGCCGTGAATAATTTTCAGGACACTTTATTTATAAATTCTACTCCTCCGCGAATCACACTCAAACTTTTAATTTTTCACTCTAAACTTTTCTCTAAACAAAAACCTTCTCCTCCCAATTTTCTTTTTCTTCAGCAGCAATTAACTCCAATGATTCGAGTGTATTTACAACATTTTCAATGCTATCTTTCATCAATAAATTATCGTAGTTCCAATCTGTTTCTTGCAACCAACTTTTCGTTTGATCTAATTTCAAATTGTATCTCCAAGCAATAATTTCAGCTGCATTTGGGTTTTCTTTCAATGCTTTTGCTTCCTGATGTACGCGCTCAAAAACAGTTCTCAATAAAACTTCATTTTCTTCTAAAAGTTCTGAACGCACTGCAATCACAAAACACGGCCAAGGAGTAACAACCTCATCGATATAACGACATTTTTTTTGCTCCGTGAACGGATACGTTGTGTATTTTTCCCAAAGAAATCCTTGTGCTTGGTTATTTTCCAAAGCCCAAAGTCCACCGTAAACATCACCAACAACATTGAATTTCAAATCTTTCAAATTCCAATTTTCTTGTCTTGCTTTGACGTAAGTCATCAAATGCGAACCTGAACCTTCGCGCGAAATTGCAAAAATTTGATTTTCTAGTTGATTTACGGTTTGAATATCAGAGTTATATGGCACGTGTATTCCCCAATGTAAAGGTGTCGTGACATAAACCGTCATTATTTTTGCATTCAATCCTTGAAGAATTGATTTTGTGATTCCTTCGGTAAGTAAAACAGCGATGTCCAAAGTACCTGTTTGTAAACCTTTTATCATCTGTCCTGTTCCTCCGGTCATATCCGACCAATGCAACTCAACCCCCAAATCTACCAGTTTTCGTTCCTCAATTGCCAATTTCCAAGGCAAATTAAAATGTTCTGGTACTCCCCCTATTTTAAATCGTTTCATTCTTTCTCTTTATTAAAAAATTGCATCTCGTACAATTTATGGTAATAACCACCTTTTTGAACCAATTCTCGGTGGCTTCCTGTTTCTATTATTTTTCCTTTGTCTAATACTACAATACAATCCGCTTGTTGAATTGTCGACAAGCGATGCGCAATTACAATTGAAGTTCTTCCTTTCGTTAACTGTTCAGTTGCTTTTTGAATCATCTCTTCCGATTCATTGTCCACGCTTGAGGTGGCTTCATCCAAAATTAGAATATGTGGATTGTAAACGTACGCACGAATAAAAGCTAGTAATTGACGTTGACCAACCGACAACACTCCTCCTCTTTCTCCGATTTGGTAGTCGTAATCATTTGGTAAACGGCAAATAAAATCGTGAGCTCCAACTGCTTTTGCCGCTTCAATTACTGCTTCTTTTGAAATACTTGGGTCGCCGAGTGTGATATTGTTTAAAATACTATCTGAGAATAAAAACACATCTTGAAGTACAATAGCAATATTGCTTCTCAAATAATTCAATTCAATTTCATTGATGTTTTTATTTCCAATTAAAATTTCACCTTTTTGATATTCATAAAAACGCCCCAATAAATTTACAATTGTTGATTTTCCTGCGCCTGTTGCACCAACAAATGCAACCGTTTCTCCTTTTTTAATGACTAAATCAATATCCTTCAAAACATAATCTTCGTTGTTGTAAGCAAAAGACACATTTTTAAAGTGAATATCTTGATCAAAATTGAAGGATTTAACTGTTCCAATTTCCTGGATATTTTCTTGTTGATCTAAAATTTCAAAAATACGTTCGGCTCTAACTGTTCCGCGTTGAAGGATGTTAAATTTATCCGCCAACTGACGAATCGGACGATACAATTGATAAATCCAAAGTGTGAAAGCAATGATTTGACCATACATTTCTCGAATTTCAACATTCGATTTACCACTGACATTTAACGCACCCCAAACCAACAAAAAGGCAATCGAAAGTGAGCTCAACAATTCAACAACTGGAAAAAATATAGAGTTTGCCCAAACGGCATTGACGTGTGCCTGCCGATGCCCTTTGTTGATTTCTTGGAATTTTTCGAATTCTTGATTTTGTCTATTGAATAATTGCACAATGGACATTCCTGTTAGTCTTTCCTGAACAAAAGTGTTGAGTTTCGTAACTTGGGCTCTTTCCAATTGAAACGATTCGCGCATCGCTTTAGCGAAAATACGAGTTGCAATAATCAAAAATGGAATTGGAATTAAGGTCATTAACGAGAGTTCCCAATTATTGAAAAACATTAGCGTTAAAATAAAAACTAAAGAAATTAAATCGCCTGAAATATCCATTAATCCAGCTGAAAAAACTTCGGTGATTGCCTCCAAATCTGAAACCACACGAGTTACAATTGCACCAATTGGCGTTTTGTCAAAATAGCGCATTCGGAAAGAAAGCAAGTGTTTGAATATTTTTCCACGCAAATCGCGAATGACAGACTGCGCTAATAAATTTGAAAAGTAAGATGACGTTAATTGTAGAATACTTTCAAGAATCAAAACGCCAACAATCGCTGAAGACCAGTAAAAAAGCATTGATTTATTTTGGCTCTTTATGATGTATTTGTCAACCATTTCTCCAATGATATATGGTCGAAGCGGGCCGAGAAGCGAAAGAGTTACGATACAAACAACTGAAATTATAAAGTATGTTTTATAAGGAATCGCAAAGCGAACAAGTCGCCCGAACAAAGATAAATTCAATGATTTTTTCTCTTTCATTGGTGCAAAATTACTTTAATTGCTACATCTGAAACACACTAAACCAATATTTGCTCGATTAAAGCACTAATTTTGGTTGGTCAACTTCAATTTTTGATTATCTTTGCGCCTCATTATTTCTAACATTTTTCAACGTGGGCGTTAAAATATTTGCAGGTAGAGAGTCTATAGACTTAGCGAGTAGCATTGCATCCCACTACGGCAACCCGCTTGGTGATGTAAAAGTGACAGTTTTCAGTGACGGAGAATTTCAACCATCATTTGAAGAAACCGTACGTGGTCAGGATGTTTTTATTGTTCAATCAACAATGCCTCCGACAGAAAATTTATTCGAGTTGTTACTTTTGATTGATGCTGCAAGAAGAGCTTCTGCTCGCAAAATAATTGCTGTAATTCCTTATTTTGGTTTTGCTCGTCAGGACAGAAAAGACAAACCACGTGTGGCAATTGGTTCAAAATTAATTGCTAACATGTTGATGGCAGCGGGAGTTGACCGAATCATGACAATGGATTTACACGCTGACCAAATTCAAGGATTTTTTGAAGTTCCTGTAGATCATTTGTATGCTTCTACTTTGTTTTTAAAGGAAATTCAAAAATTAGATTCTGAAAATTTAGTGATTGCAGCGCCAGACGTTGGGGGAGCAAAACGTGCAAATTCGTATGCTAAAAATTTAAATTGTGGTTTGGCGCTTTGCCATAAAAACCGCAAGAAAGCAAATGAAGTTGCTGAAATGACAGTGATTGGTGATGTTAATGGTAAAGATGTTGTGATTATCGATGATATGTGCGATACCGCAGGAACTTTAACTAAAGCAGCCGATTTATTAATAGAAAAAGGAGCTAAAAGTGTAAGAGCATTTTGTACACACGCTGTATTAAGTGGTCCTGCATACGAACGTATCAACAATTCTTCTTTGACAGAATTAGTGGTTACGAATACAATTCCTTTAAAAGGAGAAAGTTCAAAAATAAGAGTGTTATCCGTAGCAGATTTATTTGGGGACGTAATTAAAAGACTGGTTAACAATGAGTCAATCAGTTCACATTTTGTAATATCTTAAATTAAATAATAAATGAAAAAAGCACAATTGAGCGGTTCGCTTAGAGCGAACGTAGGGAAAAAGGACGCTGCTAGCTTAAGAAACGCAGGCATGGTTCCGTGCGTAATTTACGGACAAGGTACTCAAACGCACTTTGCTGTAAAAAGAACAGAGTTAGACAAAATTGTTTACTCTCCAGAAGTATTTCAAGTAGAATTAGATCTTGATGGTAAAAAAGTAACTGGAATTATCCAAGAACTTCAACAACATCCAACAAAAGATACAATTCAACATGTTGACTTTTTAGAGTTGAGCGATTCTAAAAAAGTTCGTGTTAAATTACCAGTTAGATTGACAGGTTCAGCACGTGGTGTGTTGGCAGGTGGTAAATTAATGACAGTTTTCAGAAACTTACAATGTGTTGGTTTACCTGGAGATTTACCAGATGCAATTACTTTGGATATCGCAAAATTGAAAATTGGAATGTCTATTCGTGTTAAGAATATCGAAATTCCAGGTGTTACTATTTTAGATCCTGCAAATGCAGTTGTTGTTTCTGTTAAAATGGCTCGTGGAGCTGTTAAAGGTGCAGATAATGACGATGATGAAGAGGAGGAAGCATAGTAATTTCTAACTAATTAGATAAAGCCGTTACAGATTGTAGCGGCTTTTTTGTTTCAATCAAATACTTAAATAAGACCGTTTCAAAAATTGGTAATTTAGGCTTTCTAAAAATTTAAACCCGGAGTTTACCTTTGTAAATGAGGGTTTTAAATTTTAAGATTAACGACAAGTAGCGAGTTTTGCAACGGTCTTAAAATTGACATAAATCAACTTTATACCTGATGTAAATACTGTTTTAAATAGTGAAAAAAGAAAACCTTTGTTCAGTCAATATTTCAATTATAGAAGATTGCTGAACATACTTTTTGAAACGTCAAAAACTTCTTTATGTGCAATTCATGTAAAGATTCAGTAGTCAACTTTGGTTTTCCAATCATATAGTTTAAGGTTAGGATAGCATTTGATAACTGATGCGTCAGTTTTTCTGGAAAACCATAAGGTTTAGTAGCGAGAGCCATTTACTGCGAAGTAGATGGCTTTTTTCTTTTAATATCTAGTCGCAATGATTTAGTTATTTCATCAATATTATTAATTTAGAGGTATGGAAAATCAAGCAGCAATAAAAGATTTTTTGGAGAAATACAAGGATTTGTTTTGGCATATACCAAAAAACAAGGTAAAAGATGTTTCACTTGATGTTTTAGTTGAATATGTAATTAACTACGGCGATTATTCTTGTGTAAAAGAAATGTTAGAGGTTGTTGGTATTGAAAAAGCTGCGGAAATATTTTATAAAAACAACAAGGTTTCATTTGATAATCCAAATAAAGTTGTCCGAAATAATTACAATGATTTAAATAGAAATTTATTCAAACTTTATTTTGATAAACATGCACCTCGAAATTCTTAGTGCTGAACAAAAAGAATTATTATCATTAATCAGCCAATTTAAAAGAAAATATTATTTAGTTGGCGGCACTGCCATTGCTTTACATATTGGACATCGAATGTCAATTGATTTTGATTTGTTTTGTGAGAAACCTTTTAACCCAGTTGAGGTTCTTAGAAAGCTAGATATTAAAACTATTCATAAATACCGACTAATTTATCGTGATTCAAGTCAATTACATATTTTTATGAATGGAGTAAAACTAACTTTCTTTCATTTTAATTATCCAATTCAACCATCTTCTTATTTTATTCCAGAAATTAAAATGCCGGATTTACTAACTCTTGGTGCAATGAAAGCCTTTGCTCTCGGAGGTAGAAATAAATGGAAAGATTATGTCGATTTATACTTTATATTAAAGAATCACTTCTCATTTGATGAGATTGCCACGAAAGCTGAAGAATTATTTATTGATAGTTATTTCAATAGAAAACTGTTTAAAGGTCAATTAGCTTATTTTAATGACATTGATTACAGTGAAGAAGTGGATTTTCTCCCTGGTTTTGAAGTAAGTGAAGAAGAAGTGAAATCTTTTTTAATCGATATTGCAACACAACCATTTTAGCTTACAAACCTTTTCTAAAGTGTCAAAATATTTAACGATTGCAAAAATAAGCGAAGGCTTCTACAAGGAAAAAGGATCAAAATTCTATGCTTTTGCTGTTCCTTGTAAAACTGAAGAAGAAGCAAAAATGTATTTGAATGCTTACAGAAAAGAACACCATCAAGCAGTTCATGTTTGCTATGCGTTTCGATTTGGCAGCGAAAAAAAAATCTATCGTGCAAGTGATGATGGAGAGCCTTCAAATTCTGCTGGTCCACCAATTTTAGGACAAATTCAATCTTTTGATCTAACGAATATTTTAATTGCTGTTGTTCGATACTATGGCGGTACGAATTTGGGCGTTGGTGGATTGATTACAGCCTATCGAACTGCTTCAAAAGATGCTTTGGAAAACGCTCAACTCATAGAACAAGAGGATGAAGAAACGCTAGAAATAAAATTTAGCTACGAACAACTTCCTGCGATAATGAAAATAATCAAAAGTCACCACTGCACGATTTTAACACAAGAATTTGATAATCGATGTTATTTAAAAATCACTTTCCCTGTTTCGAATACAATTCTCCCTTCACAGGTTGAAAGTGCATTATCGCTTTGAATCGAATACTCGACTTATTTTAATTCATTTGGATTATTTAAAATCCTAACCCTCACTTGCAGAACTAATATTTTCTTCAGGAATTAAAGTGTCACCTTTCATACGCATAAACAATTGAATCAAAGCAACAACATCTTTTTCACAGTATTGGCGAATGCGTTTTAAATCCTTCTCTTCGTAATAAACACGCGCGACATCGGCACCTGAAATATCGTCTTTCGGAGTTGGAATATTGAAAACATGGCACAACAAAGCCAAGGATGTAAACGCTTTGTAATCACCAAATTTCCAAAGTTCTAATGTATCTAAATGGTTAATTTCCCAAGGTTTTTTTCCTGCAATATCCAGCACGTTAGGTAAAGAAATCCCGTTGATTAACATACGTCGACAGATGTATGGAATATCAAATTCTTTGGAATTATGACCGCATAAAATATATTCGCGTTCGTCCAACAATTTTTTAAACTGTAACAAAAGCGTTTCTTCATCGTCGTGAGCAAAAGATTTCAAACGAATTTTTCGAGCGCCTAAACTATCTTTTGTGACCAAGCCAATTGAAATACAAATGATTTTACCAAATTCAGAGAGAATGCTTCCGCGTTCATTATAAAGCGCTTCAAACGATTTTTCTTCATTTTGCGAGAAACGCGTTTTATGATTGAATAATTCTTTTGTTTTTTCGTCTAAATCCTGATAAATGTAAGTTTGCGGAACGGTTTCTATGTCCAAAAAAAGCACGCGTTCTAGTTTGAGATCTTTAAGCATCGTTTAAAATTTTACTTGAATTTAAGAAAAACTTGCGCTTATTGCAAGAAATTTTTAAAACTATTTCATTTTGTACTATCTACTGAAAGAATAAAAAATAGAAAAAAGTATTGATTTTTAGCCGTTTAAAAAAAAAAATCATTTGATTATTACAATTGAAAATCGCTCAAAACTATTGTTTACAATTATAAATGGTTTCAACCATTTCATTTCGTTGGAATTTTACACATAGGTTCGGGTTTAAACCCGAACCTATGTGTTGAAATGTGTTTTGAATATCCATTTCAATGAATTGAATTCTTTTTGGGTTTGTATTGAAAATCCAAATTTTGAAGAAATATTAAATGTTATCTTTGTCAAACAATGGCTTAACCAACATTTTATCCTCCAAATTATAGATAATGGCAGAAGATTTATTCATTGCACAAGGTTCAAAATCTGATAAATACAAGCAGCTCTTACCTCAAATTCACGCATTAGTTGGAAGCGAAACAGATGCTATCGCCAACTTAGCCAATATTGCTGCCGCCTTAAAAGAAACATTTGGTTTTTTCTGGGTTGGTTTTTATTTAGTAAAAACAGACGAACTAGTGCTTGGTCCATTTCAAGGGCCTGTTGCTTGCACACGCATTCAAAAAGGGCGTGGCGTATGTGGCACTGCTTGGGAATCAAAAGCTACAATTGTGGTAGAAGATGTCGAACAATTTCCTGGTCACATTGCTTGTAGCTCGCTTTCAAAAAGTGAAATTGTGGTTCCATTAATCAAAGATGAAATTGTCATCGGCGTTTTAGATGTTGACAGCGAATCATTAAATTCATTTGACTCAATAGATGCGGAATATTTAGAAGAACTTTGCAGATGGCTCGTTTCGCACCTTTAATTTTTGCAATTCTCTTTTTAGCAAGTTGTGCGCAAGTGGGCTCAATCACAGGTGGAGCTAAAGATGAAACCGCACCGCAAATTCAAAAAACGGATTTAGTTTCTGGAACAACTAATTTTTCAGGAAATTCTGTTGCAATTACTTTTGATGAATTTATCCTTTTAAACAAACCAACAGAAACAATTTTTCTCGTTCCTTCAGATGCGAAAATTGAAGCGAAATTGACTAAAAAAACCTTGAATTTAAATTGGAAAGAATCGCTTTTGCCCAATACAACCTACACTTTATACCTCAACGGCGCTGTTAAAGATGTCACCGAAGGCAACGATTCTTTAATGCAATTTACTTTTTCCACAG
Source organism: Flavobacteriales bacterium (assembly GCA_018883325.1). Taxonomy (GTDB): domain Bacteria; phylum Bacteroidota; class Bacteroidia; order Flavobacteriales_D; family Crocinitomicaceae; genus UBA952. The sequence continues at coordinate 9,564 of VEQH01000054.1, forward strand.
GTTCAATAATCGACACCTTACAACTTAACGCAACCGTTAAAGATGCGTTTTCAAATAAACCGGAAGCAAAGGTTGTTGTTGGTTTATTTGATTCTTTGCAAGCTGAAAAACCACGTTATTTCGCTAAAACGATTACAGACGGAAGTGTTAAATTACAATCCTTAAAAGCAGGAAACTACTTTATAAAAGCTTTCAACGACAAAAACAACGATTTAATCATTCAAAAAGACGAAGCGCAAGACTGGTATTTTGAACCCATTTCAATTGATACAGCTTTTAGCGACACCTTGGAATTGCGTATTTCAGCTCCATTAAAAGCAAATAAAATTGGCAACCCACAAGTTTTAGCGCCTGGTTTAATTAGCGTTCACGTGCCCGAAGATTCGGTACTTACCAAGATTTTATACAACGAAAAAGAATTTGCACCAACAGATTTTATTTCAGCCGGAAAAGACAGTTTGTTGTTTGCGATTGGTAAAACGGAATTGAATCCTTTGCAACTGATTTTAAATCAAGATACACTTTCAATTCGTTATTCAGAAAAAGATCGAAAAACAAAACTAAAACCAAAATATATTGAAATTGAAAATGGATTTACAGATTTTATTCAATTGGAAATCAATGACTATATTCAAGAAATAGATTTTACTAAAATCAAACTTTTAAATGCAAAAGATTCTTCTGAAGTTAAATTTGAAGGAAAGAAAAACATTCAATCTTTCGAATTAAGCTTGGCCTCAAAAGACGTACGTGCATTTATTTTACAGATTGAAGAAAATGCAATCATCGGGAAATCTGGAATGGGAAATTCCAAAATGAATTTGATGATTAACTTAAGAAGTGAGCGCGAACTTGGTTCTTTAAATGTAAAACTTAGTCAAGGAATCGAAAAAGGTTTATTACAACTAATGCAAAAAGACAAAGTTATCGCTGAATCATTGCTTTCATCCAAAACGCAAAATATACCTTTTCAAAATTTAATTCCGGGCGAATATTCTTTCCGATTATTGATAGACAGCAACCAAAACGGTATCTGGGATCCGATAAATGTGAAAGAGCAGAAAAAAGCTGAATCGTTGATTTATTTCTCGACACCTGTAAAAGTTAGAGCAAACTGGGAAGTGGAAACGGAGTTGGATTTGGGGTTTTAGGATTTTAGGAGGGAATGAGAGAAGGAGGGAATGAGAGAAGGAGAGAAGGAGAGAAGGACTTTAGGGCGTTGGAGGGAGAGAAGGAGAGAAGGACTTTAGGATGTTAGGACGTTAAAATTTTAGGAGGGAAGGAGAGAAGGACTTTAGGAGGGAAAGATTTTAGGAGAGAAAGGTTTGAAGGTTTAATGTAGAATTATTACCCACTTAACCTCTCAATCAGTTGACGGAAGAAATTAGAGCTTGGATTACCTCAAAATCTTCCTCGGGCTTTAAGTTCCAAGTATTTGTTAATGACATTCGCAGAAAGTTCTTCGGGATTGGTTAAAATCGTTTGAATACCGAATTGTTTCATTTCTCTTGCCATTCTTGCTTTCATTGTAATCATTCGCTCGGCAACAACGGAAGTGTATAAGTCTCGCACATTGTAAGAACGTTGGTAAGCAAGTTCCTTTAAATCAGAATTTTGAAAAAACACAACTACTAACAAATGCTTTTTATTCATTTGGATTAAATACGGCAAAGCACGACGCATCGCAAATTCATTTTCAAAATTACTGAATAATAAAATGAGTGATCTTGTTTTAATTTTTTGTCTCACAACACTTTGAAGCAACTCAAAATTTGCATCCTTGAATTTTGTTTTTTGATCGTACAACAAATCCATAACACGCTTCATTTGTGTAGAAGATTTATCTGCAGAAAGCTGTGAACCCATTTTATCTGAGAAAGTCAACAAACCAAATTTATCACCTTTCAAAAGGCAAATATTTGAAAATACTAAAGTAGAATTGATGGAATGATCCAAGAGTGTTAAGCCATTAAATTCCATTTGCATCGTTCTGCTTTTGTCGATAATGCAATAAATCGGCTGCGATTTTTCATCTTGGTATTGATTTACCATCAACTCATTTTTGCGACTTGTTGCCTTCCAATTGATTGTTTTAAGTTCGTCACCTGCAACATAATTTCTGATTTGTTCAAATTCGGTCGCATTTCCCAAACGTCTGATTCTTTTAATTCCTGTGCTTGTTTTCTGCTGCTGAAAAACGAGTAACTCGTATTTTTTCATTTGAATTACAGATGGATAAACTTGAAATTCATTCACCTCATTGTATATTATTCTTCTTTCAACCAACTTTAAAAAGGAAGAAAGAAACAAGTAAGCTGCGTTGAATTTATAACGTCCGCGCTTGGTTGGACGAAGCACATATTTTATTTCAACGGATTTTGAAGCAGAAATTGTTCCATTAAAAGTGGTGCTTCTGTCTTGCTTAAAATCTGGAAAACCTTCGTTCAATTCAAAATTCCAAACAAAAACTCCTTGCGCTTTTAGTCGAATGGTAATGGGGTTTTCATCACCCAAATACAAACGTTCCTTGTAGCTTCGTTCAAAAATTGGTTTTCTCCCAATAAGCAAAAGCAACATTAAATCAATTGCCAATAAAATAGCAATTACAATAAATCCATATTGAGCAAGCGTTGTCATCCAAGGGTTTAAAAAACCTGTGGCATAAACGATAATTAGGGAACTAAATATCCAGAAAAATCGTTTGGTTAATACGATATTGCTCACTATTGTCATTTATCTTGGAACTTCAATTGATTCCACAATTTCTTTAATGATTTCTTCCGAAGAAAAACCTTCCATTTCTGCTTCAGGCGTTAAAATCAATCGGTGATTAAGAACAGGAGCTGTCACAAAACGAATATCTTCTGGCGTGACAAAATCTCTTCCTCGAATGGCAGCAATTGCTTTTGCAGCTCGCAACATTGCCAAAGAAGCACGTGGCGACGCACCTAAAAATAGTTTTCCGTGGTTTCGTGTTTTGTGCGTTATTGCAGCGATGTATTTCAACAAATGATCTTCTACAATGATTTCTTCCATCACTTTGTGAATTTTCGAAAGGTCTTCCGCCGTGAAAACAGGTTTGATTGTATTCAAATCTGCCGCGCCAACTTGGTGTTTGTATCTTCTCAAAATATCTTCCTCTTCCGCCAAATCAGGATAACCAATTTTCACTTTGAATAAAAAACGGTCTAATTGCGCCTCAGGTAAATTGTAGGTTCCCTCCTGCTCTACTGGATTTTGTGTTGCCACTACCAAAAATGGAAAAGACATTGGATATTCAACGCCATCATAGGTAATTTGACGCTCTTCCATAACTTCAAAAAGTGAAGCCTGCGTTTTTGCTGGTGCGCGGTTGATTTCGTCGATTAGAACAATATTGGAGAAAATTGGACCTTTTTTGAAGAAAAATTCCGATTCTTTCATATTGAAAATACTTGTTCCAAGAACGTCTGAAGGCATCAAGTCGGGCGTGAACTGAATTCTTGAAAAATTGACATTCAAGGTTTTAGCTAAAACTTTTGAAGAAAGCGTTTTCGCCACTCCAGGAACTCCTTCCAAAAGCACGTGACCGTTTGCAAAAATTCCTGCGATAAGCAATTCAACGATTTCGTGTTGTCCAATAATAAAACGACTCAGTTCTTCTCGTACTCTATTAATTTTATCCGAAACCCACACCAAATCGTGGTTTGTTCTTTCAAAACTTAAACCTTCTGAAGCGGAAGAAGTGCCAGCATCATTTTGGGATTCTGTATGCTCTTCTGAATTAAAATCTGTGTTTTCAGTTGTCATAAAATTTAGTTAAATGAATAAATCTTTTCAATTGTGATACATCTATTTTCAAGGTATCAAATAATGGAATTTTTATCGTATTTGTTTTTGTAATTATTTGAATATTAGCTTCCTGTACTTCCACTGATTTTAATTGATTGAATACAAAAACAGAAGGAAAACCAAAAGAATTATAGTAAGTGATTTTATCTTTTTCTATGCTTAAATGCGGACGAAGGAAGCGCAATGCTCCATAAACCAAAAGTAAGAATCCTGAAATCCAAATGATTACTCCTGCAGCGTTTGATTTCGTTAATAAATATAATCCTGTGATAAACGCAAGGAAACCAACACCTAAGAAGAAACTTGAAATCAATACATTTCTGCTCACTTCAAACGATTGAACTTTCGATTCAATTTTGTCTTCGATGATGCCACAATGTTTGTAGAAATTGTGTTGTAATTTGGCGACTTTAATAATGTAATCGTTTCCAACTTCTTTATTATCTGCATCAAAATGACTTATTAAATGCTTCAATTCGTTGTAGTCGTAATTTGTTTTTTCAGCTAACGATTTGATAAGTGCTTCCTCACGTTTTTTGCTTAAATCCACATAATAATAGCGATAAATTGTGTCAAAAAAGTTCTTTTTTTGAAGTGCTAAAATGCTCGAAGGGTTTTGTTTATTCAAATAAATAGAGCCAATTGTTTCCGCAAAAGCTTTTGTAATGTTTAGCTCTTTTGCAATAACAGGAACAACTTCTCGTCTTCGTTTTGTTCTAAAAATCACAAATAACAAACCTGTAAAAAACAAAAGCATCATTGAATTGAGAAGAATTCTATTTTCATAAATCAATTGCATCAAATTGTTTTCAGGTTCAATTTGTTCTTCCTCCTCACCTTTGTTTTGAACTCTCGCAAAGTCAACAAAATAAATCGTTTGCTTGGTGGGAAGTTGATTGAGAATAAAATTTATGTACTTGTAAGCATTTTTACTTTTTGCATTGAAATTCAATAAAGTCGTTGGATTCGAATGAATTAAAACGGTACTTTTCGGCAATTTTAGTTTCAGCAAAGAACTTAATCCTTGAAAACGAATTAAATCAGAAAGAGGATATTCCGACTTATTTAAGACTTCTTTGAAACCATACCATTCGTCGTAAATTGTATCGTTTTGGAAAATGGAATAAAAACGAACGGTGTCCGCATTGAAGTGAAATTTTACACTTTTTTCGTAAGTAAAAGCTGGGTTCAAGCTCAAATTAAATTGCTCAATAATTTTCTCATTAAATAATGAAGCACTCAACAAAAGACTACTTCCTTTAATTAAGCGTTCTTGCAAACGTTCAGCTTCTTTTGGCATCAAACCGACTGTGTCTGCAATCATATAAAAGGTAGCTTTTTCGTCTAACTTAATGATTGAATCGTAATGGTATTTCGTTGAAATTTGGACAATACGCTGCTTTGGATTTTTGAGTTTTACCAAATGAAAAAATAAATGCAAACCATAAGGATGCTTGCTATCCAAACCATATCTTTCCGTCCAATTATTGGAAACAAAACTTGGATTGTTGTCATCAGCGTTTCCTCTGCCCCAATTCAGAACAAAAACGAGTGCAAGCGCAAAAAATAATGCCACACCGATACTTATGAATTTAAAGTTTTTATTCATCCTTTTTTGCTTTTAAAGTTTGAATAAATCGGGTGAAATGTGGTTGTATTTCTTGAAATTTAGCGCGATCAATGTTGTATTCTCCGTACCAAACGATGTCAAAATAACGCGTACATTTTCTCAATTCTGCTCGAAGTTCGTGGTTTTTTACTTCATAAATGTATTGCTGATTTGTTTTTTCTAAACGCCATTTTATCAACTTCAAACGAATCAATTCTTGAAGAATCATAGTGAAGTAAATACGAATCACTTCGCGATAAACTTCATTTTTCAAGGCATTTTCTAATCTACTTTCTAATTCAGAAACTGTAATCACTTCAGGATTCCAATTTTCGTCGACGACTTGATGAATTTTCGAACTGAAATTTAGACGTTTTAGCCAAAAGTAAAGCAACAAAATTACGACTGCGAAAATGATTAGGAATAAAATCGTTCTCCAAGTTGACTTAGAAATTTTTGATGGATCTGGGGCGTCAATGTCCACGTCCATATCGATATCTGGCTCATCAAAATCGGGCGGGTCAAATTCTGGAATTTCGATTTCACGCGGTTTTTTGATGGTTTTTTCCGAGGCTCCTTTTCCGACTTCAAGCGAACGATTTCTACTGATGATTCCATCAATGTTTCGCTCCATTTTCGTTTCAAAAAAACTTTCTGGACTTGATTTTATCTCATTCGGACTAGATGAATACCAATCTTCAGGGCCTTTGTATTTACTTTCTTTTTTGTAAGCTATTGATTTATTCTGCTCTGACCAATCTTTTGCAATTCCAGCATCTTTCTGTGCAATGAGTGACGTACACCAAAGCAAGGCAAAAAACACAAAAATTACTCTTTTACTAGTCTTCAAAATCTTTAGTTTCTTTAAAACGATCTCTTTTTCCAAATTTATAAAACTCTTCCTTCAAGAATTTTGATTCTTTCTTTTCAACTACTGAGAAATACATCAGAGAAGTAAGAATTAAATACAAGGGCAAAGCTAAAAGCATAAAAATTAGGTAAACAATTTGACGAACTACATTCGACCAAAAAATGCCATTTGCACCGTAAGTGTCGGCGATTTTTATCACGAAATCAGCAAGCATATCTAAAAAATCAGGAACGAGTGGTTCTTTTGTGTATTGATTAACGATGCTAAAAACAAAAGCTATTGGTTGCGAAAAAAGAAATGCAATTGCTCCTAAAAGTAAAAGTGCAGCGATTGAATTAAAATAATTTCCAGTTCCGTATTTTATTCCTTTTGTAATTTTTTCTTTGTTTGTTCCTTCGCTAAAAACAGTTGCAGGAATGACAAATTGGAAAAAAGGCAGCAGCATTAAATAAACGATTAAAAAATTCCAAGTCAATAAATAAACAGGAATTAAAAGCACGGTTGTTACAAGTGAAATTTTGAGAAAGTATATTTTGAGAAATGCACCAAATGACAAGTCAAAATTGCGTTTGGTTCCAAGGTGATGAAGGACTTTGCTGGTGATTAAAGCAAAAAGAAGTAGCCACAAAAAAGCGAGTAAAAAGTCAAACCAAAAATAGAAACCATAACCAATTATGAATTCCATTTGTCCTGCCCAATCAAACCAATACATTATAAATAAATCCTCTGGACGCAAGAAATTTCTGACACTTACTGCAACTAAAGCCACAACAAAAACAACTGAGAAAATAAACGAAAATAATTGCGAAAAATACTTTGAATAATACATCAAAGATTCGCGAACCATTTCTCCTAAACTTTTAACCGAATTGAAAACAGGCTCAAATTGATTGGTACTACTGATTTCTTCTTCCTTATCGACGAGCGAAGGATATCTTTTTGCCAAATAAAAAGGATAAATCACAAAGGCAAAAAGCATAAGTAAAAAAGAAAAAACGATGATTCCAAGTTTCGACCAATCGGGTAAAGTATTGTAATGGCGCGTGACATAACTTTCTAGAAATCCTGCCATAATAATAAAAGGAACGAGCAAAAGCATAATACGAACACCGCGACGCATCGCAAGTTTCAAGCTTTGAAATCGTGTAAATGTCCCTGGAAAAAGCCAGCCATTTCCGATGGTGATTCCTGCTCCACCTGCAATTACAATAGCTGAAATTTCAAAGGCACCGTGAATCCAAATTCCTAAAAAACTGGTGATTAATAAACCTTTGGTGTAGAAATAATATTGGAAAGCTCCAAGCATAACGCCGTTGCTAAAAAGCATTAAATGCGTTCCCAAAGTAAAAAGCAATCCTACGAAAAATGTCAAAAACGCAACCATTAAGTTGTTGGTGGTAATGCGAATAAACATCGACATTTGATCCGAACTTTGATAGACTCCTAACGGATTTCCTGCTTCGATGTTTGAAATTGTCATATCAACGTATTCGTCACCCATTACCACACGTGGAAAATCAGGGTTGATAATCGAAGAAACGACACCAATTCCAGCATAAATCAAAAAAGCAATTAATGCTGTCAATAAGGTTTTTCGTGCCCGATAAATCTCCAAAGGAATTTCCGTTGTTACTTGCCGAAGGAGTGTTTTAAAAGAATCTTTTTTGTATTTGTTGACACCAATGAAAACATTTTGAGCCAATTGATTGAGGTAAACGCGTACTGTTCTTCTTTGGTAATGCGTTTGTGAGTAAGCTAAATCGTCGGTTATATCAATGTAAAGATTACTAAGCTCTTCAGGATTGGCTTTCGTTTGGCTGTTTAGATTTTCAAATCGTTGCCATTTCTCCTTATTTTCTTGAATAAATTTAGTTTCCTTCATTGGTTGATTGAAGTAAAAATAATGAAAAATTCAATGAGTTGAACTAAATGATAATCCTATTTTCTTTACTGAATGTCAAGCGGGTGATTTCTCAATTTGTCAAACTCTCCAAAAAAGCAGGATTTACTTGCATCCCTAATTCTTTTGCTTTCAACGCATATTCAAGTGCTTTTTTATTGTCACCTATTGCTTTGTAAGAAACAGCAGCGTTAAACCAAACGAACATAAAATTTGGATTGAACTTAATGGATTGATTCAAATCTTCCAATGCGCTTATGTGATTTCCTAAATTGACATTCGCTGTACCGCGGTAAAAATAACCATCGTAACTTGTTGGATATAAATTTATTAGTTTATTGGAATAATTAACCGCATCTTTAAAATTACTGTTATTTACCAATTCTGAGCAAAGATTGGACAGCGCCATTTGGTTTTTTGGTTGAATCGACAATGCTTTCTTGAAGTCTTTAATTGCAAGCGAATGTTGACCCATTTTTGTATAGGTTATTCCACGATTTAAATACACATCAAAAGTACTTGAATCGCGTTCTAAAGCCATTTTATACATATCAATCGACTCTTGAAATTTCCCTTCCAACGCGTACATATTCGCCATATTGCTATAAACCAAAGCATCTTTCACGCGGGCTCTAACCAACACATCGTAATCTTTAAACGCCAAGTCCATTCTTCCGTGCTCACGGTAGTAATTTCCACGATTTTTATAGGCAACCTCAACTCCATTTTCTCTCACAAAAACTTTGTTTCCTTCTTGCTCAATCACGAAAGGATAAAGCTCAATCACATTCGACCACAAAGTATCAGAGTTGGTCCAAATGCCTACTTGTTTATAATTCTGAACGAAAAGAAACAAACAATAAACCGAAAGAAGACCTGGAATTATTAGCTTATTTTTTAATTTTTCTTGATAATTAAACGCAAACATCAAAAACATAAAACTTGCACCGATGTATGGAATATAAGCGTATCTATCCGCCATAATAGCCGATCCAACGGAAATAAACTGCAAAACCAAAGCAATCATTAAAACGAAAAAGCCCATTCCAAAAAGGTAAATTCGAAGGTTGGGTTTATGTTTTTTGTAAAAGTAAATTAGTGGCGCAACAACAAGCAAAAGCACTATAAATGGCGCAAGTACAAAAATTAATGGCAATGCTTTGTCTTCTCCAAAAGTTGGATACGGATAAAAAGCTGAAAGATTTGTTGGCACGAAAAATTTAAGCCAATACATCAAAAAACCATACGAGGCAAACATAATGCGTTCGAACAAGGTGAACACTTCAAATTCTGCAATTGCACCTGCTGCTTGAATTTTAACAGCATTTAAACCAAACCAAACAGAAAGTGCCAAAAACGGTATTTTCTCCAAAAACACAGCGATTGAAAACTTTCTCTTGTAAAAATAATCGAGCAAAAGAAAAACGAGTGGAAGCGGAACTGCCATTGCTTTGCTTAAACAAGAAGCGATAAACATCACAAAAGCAAGCAACAACCAACCGATTTTTTGGCGGTCGAGGTATTTTAGATAACTGAGTAATGACAATAAAAAGAAGAAGGTATAAAGCACATCTTTTCGTTCGGAAATCCACGCAACACTTTCTACGTGCATCGGATGAATTCCAAAAATTAGTGCACCAAAACCAGCAATAGAAAGCGAACTTTTACTCCATTTGAATAGCACCAAGAAAACTAAAAAAGTGTTCAAAAGGTGAAAAAAGAGGTTCGTTTTGAAATACGGTTGAATGTCTAATTCCGCATTTGAATAATTATAAGCCAAACTCAACATCGTCAAAGGATGATAATTGAGCATCACTTGTGTAGATGGTTCAAAGAGTAACTTTAAACTATCTGGATTGTTTGTTTTCACCAAAGGCTGGTCAACAACGTAACCTAAATCGTCCCAATTGGTGAATTCCTTTTCTGTTGAAAATCCAGGTAAATAAGCAATAAAAGTTATAACAATTACACCTAAAACAAGGAGCCATTTGAAACGCGAAGAAGATTCTTTTGTAGGAATTTCTTTTGTCGCTTGCTCGTTATTTTTTTGCTTCTCTTTTAACTTAATTGACTTAGTTGCCATTGTTAGTTATCTGAATTAGTCGTTAGAAATGATTTCAAATAACTCGTTCAAATTAGGAGAAATAATAACCTCAATTCTTCGATTCTTAGCTTTGTCAGTTGTGCTAACAGGGAAAAACTCGCCACGACCTGCTGCCATAATTTGGCTTGGGTTCATTTTAGAATTAGCCAATAAAATTTCAACTACAGAAGTTGCACGCAAAACAGAAAGCTCCCAATTGTTTTTCGGTGAAGTTGGACTGTTTAATTTATCTGCATCTGTGTGACCTTCCACAACGATTTCTAAATCTTTTTCCGTTTCTAAAGCTTTACCAAGTTCAATCAAAGCTGTTTTTCCTTCTGGTTCAACGAAAGTACTTCCTGATTTGAACAATAATTTCGCTTCTAAACTCACGTAGATTTTTCCATTTTTCTGAACAACTGTCAAACCTTTGTTTTCAAAACCAACAAGTGCATTTGCTACTTTCGCTTTCAACAATTGAACAGTTGCGTCTTTTTTACGAATCGCTTCTTCCAATTCATTCACGCGTTTTTCACGTTCTTTCAATAAAACTTCTTTTGCTTTTAACTCTTGGTCTAATTTCAAAAGTGCATTTTCTTTGGATTGCAATTCTTTATTTTTTGCTTCCAATTCTGATTGCAAAGTAGCTGTTTCTTTTGCGCTCAGGTTTTTCAATTTATCAAATGATTTTTCGAGTGATTCGTGTTGTTCGAGTAACTGATTGTAATCGCGTTTTAAAAATCGCAAGTTGTTTCCTAAAGTGGTTGTATCTTGTTTTAATTTAGAAACATCTTTACTAGCGATTTCATACTTTGTACCCAAATCTTTGGACGCAGCTTCAAATTCATCGCTACTTTTTCTGTATTTCTCTAGTTCTTCAGCACAGGTTTTTTCTCTTGCAACAAGTTCTTTATATTTTTTTGAAGGAACGCAGGCACTTACTATTGCTGTTAAAACAATTGCTTGAATCGTTACGTTTAGAATTTTCATAGTTTCAGTATTTACCACAAAATTGGAAAAGTTTAAGCCATTAAAAGCAAGGGCTCGTGTAACTTTTAAACATTGAAAATTTCATAAAAATTCTGAAGGAAATCGAGATTTTCCCAAGCAGATTAGCCTCCAACTTTAAACCCTGATTTTTCTTCTTGCTCTTGTTGTTGTTTCCAACCATCGAGGGTTTTCTTAAGCTTGGATTCCTTTTTCTGTTTTTTCTCTTCGATAAATTCTTGTTTTGTCGCTGGGCCAAATTGAATTTTTAAATCTTCTTTTGGTACATCTTTGGGCACATACACCTTTACGGAAGTGTCTTTTTGAAACAATCCAAATTCAGACTTTAAGATTGATTTTGCGTCTTGTTTGGCTTGCTCGCGATTTTCTTTTGCTTGTTCCTTGCGGGAAGTATTGTCCCATTCGATAATTGGATTGTCCAAGGTTCCGTGCATACGCATATACATTTTGATTCCTGTTCCGTCGTCGATTACTTGCCCAAATTCGCTATCTCTATCGTTCGCCATCAGATCTCTAAATCGGAAAATAAAACGATAATCAATTTCATTTTCAAAACTATGTGTTCCTGCAACATCCATATCTAAAGCAGTTGAACCAATGTGCATTTTTGGAATTCGCAAAACGCCATCTTTAATCAAAATGCTATTTTCAAGTGTGTTGAATGAAATACTTCCCAATTTTTGTTCCAGCAAATCAATGTTTTTCTTGCCAAGTACCAATTTTCCAGAGCTTGTTTTAAGACTTTGCGTAATGTCTTTGAAGGAGCTCACATTTTTCAATTGACCATCAAAAACACGCAAGTCAAGTTTCGCATCAATCGATTTCATAATGATTCCTGAACGCAAGTCGAAAGGCGCATAGAAATACAATTCTGCTTCTGCTCGACCTGAAATATTTTGATCTGTCAAAACGCTTTGTTCAAAATTGTCCCATTCTTTAAAAAGCGGTTTGAATTTCAAGTTTTTAGTGGCTACTTGCGCAGTAATTGTAAATATTTCAGGTAACTTTTCTTCAATAACCAAAGCGCCACTCACCAAAGCTTCAGCATTCACCAAACTCAACTGTGGAAAATGCAAGCGTCGTTTTTGAATTTGCATTTTGCCCAAAATATTGGAGAAAATATGCTTTTCGTAACGCAAGGTTCCAACCGTTAATTTCACCGAACCACTAATATCATCCGGAAGTACAAAGATTCTACTTTCTTCGATTTTTTCCTCTTTGGAGGTTGTACCTAAATCTTCAATTTTTAAATTATCACTTTCAATGTCAATATCTGTCATCAAAGGACTAGCACCTTTTAAATAGTCATAAATATTTGAAAATAAACCATCTACTCGTAAATCACTCGAACCAACTTTTAAAGAAGCATTTTGAATTCCTGCTTCACTTCCACGAAGGAAAACACTTCCATTTATACTTTCAAACGTACGTTTATCGTCGAGTAATTTCAACCAAACATTGCGCATCACAACGTTACCATCGCATTTTCTAACATTTACCGTCCCCGATGCTGTTTCGCTTTGAATGGCAAAATCTGTATTCACTGAAACAGCGCCCTTTACGGTTTCAATTACTGGAAATTTAAAAATTGCGTGCGCAACATTCAAATCTATGTTTCCACTTGCATTTCCTTCAATTAATGGATTTTCGAATTCTGTCATTCGGATTCCACCATTGAAAGGCCCACCAGCTGTTTTGAAATGTAATTTTCGCAATTCCAAAAATTCATCTTGCACTCCTCCTTCATTGGAATATTTGCCCTCGACATTGATTTCACGAATTTTCAAACCTTGATAAGGTTCTGTAAGTGAACCATTTTCAACTCCAAATTCGCAAGTTATAGTCGTTGGTTCAGTTGAAGCTAAAGCACCATTTATTGCTAAATCAAAATCAACTAGTCCATCGCCTTGGAATTTTTTAATATCCTCAGTTGCCGAAAGTGAGAATTTATTGACCACATCCGCTAACTGAATATCTTTTGATTGCACTCTAAAATTCAAGCTATCAAGGTCCACTTTTCCATCGATTTCAAAAGGTAAACCTGCCACATTTATTATAGCTTTTGGAAGTGAAAACAGTCCGTTTTCGGTGTCAACGTCTACTTTCAAATCGTATTTCAAAGATTTGTTTGCCAATAGCGTCACCTCACCACTTTTCGCGCGTAGTACTTTTGCATTTCCAACCGCAACCACAGAAAATTTAGTAGCAGAAAAGTCGCCCGCAAGCGTAGATTCAATGAATTTTGTGTTGTAGAATTGCTTAGTTAGCTTGTTTTCATAAGCAAATCGCACATTGTCAAGTTCAATTTTTTCCAATTTCAAATCAAACGCACTTGTTGATTCGTTCTCGCTTGGTTTAAAAATATCATAATTTACTTTACCACTCGAATCAATTTTTAAATTCAAGGTTCCCGGTGAAATTTCGATTGCCTTCACGTGGTAATTTTTATTCCATAAATCAATTGGATTGAATTTCAAACGAATACGTTCTGTATAGAGTAATGTATCTCTGGAAACGGCATTTTCAAAAGCATCTTGGATGTAAACGTGGTTAAAATCGACAGATAAATTCGGAAAACTTCCCCAAAAAGCGAGGTCCACTTCAGAAACAGAAACAGGAACTTTTAGGTAAGTGTTGACTTCTGTGATAACCACGCCAATGATGCGGTCTTTAAACAAATACAAAGAGCCAGAAATGAGCAAAACGATGCTCAACATTATTCCAACAATCCATTTGCTTATTTTAAAAACGGTTTTCCACATTTGCAACGAATTTAATTGCTCTCAGCTTAAGTTTTAAGCATCCTTGATGGAATTATTAACGAAAGTTTGTTTGTTGGTTGCGTTTTTATTTTTAGGCAATTGAGTAAACGATTTTGTACCATAATTATTAATTCATCAGTAATAAATAATTGTTTGAGCTTATAATTTTTTTGCCTTTCTTTTTCCATGATGTAAAAGAAACACCACGTAGTAGCAGCGAAGCTAAAAAATCTAGGCTCTGAATTTCCATTTTGTCCGCAAATCATTACTTAACAATAATTTATAACTCGTTGCGAACAATTTTAACTCCTTTCTGAAGTTGAAATTTTTTAAGTCCGTCAGCTGACGGAACAGAAATTTTAAAAATTAACAACCTCAGTTCAGTAGCTAAAACCATGAAATTCAAGGCCGTGAATTGTTCGCTGATATTTACAAAATAGTTCTCACTTCGAGTAAATTCTTGTTTTTTCAAATAAAATATTTTTTCTGGTACGATTGCGGACTCTCAATTAAACAAAATTACATTCTCAAATTGTAACCAAATTAGTTGCTCGTGCTTTTCATTCAATGACATTTTTTGAGCCTAGAATTTAGCTCTTGATTTTCAAAAAGTCATAGTTTTGGAGTGAAAATCGGAATTAGAGAAACAAAAAGAAAGGTGTTTTTAAAAATCAATTTTATTATTTTAAATTTGATTTCTTCTTTCTTTCAATAGAAAACACAATTAACTAATAACCAATACACTATGAAAAATATTTTAACCTCCCTCCTCTTGTTTTTTAGCTGTTTCAGTGTTTTTAGTCAAACGTTTACGGTAATAGAAAAAAACAAATCAACAGCTGCGATTTTTGACTACAACAATCCTTTAAGCCTTGTAAGTTTAATCAATAACAATGCGAATCTCTTCGTTGAAAATACATCTGACCAAGGACAAACACTTAGAATTGACGCGTTTACAACGTCTGATTTAGAAAAGTATAATATTTCTAAAGAAGAGCTCATCAAAGCAGAAACACGAGGCGTTGATTTCCAACTCTATACAGGTTTAGGCGATGATATGACTTTGATCAAAACAGATGAAGCATTTGATAGTTGGTACGAAAACCTAACGCATTTTGTGGAAGACATTTCCCTTATGCCTACGAAAGAATTTTTGAAAGAAATGTGGGACAATACCACAGTTGGATACAATTTACAAAGCAAAGAAAAACGTTATTTCGACACGAGAGATATTGATTTAGTGATTTTACAAAGTGAAGCCGAAGATACGATTATTCATTTTGCCAAAAAGCTCAAAAACTATGAAAAACGAGTAATTGTTGCCTCTATTTCTAAACGCAATCTCTTGGATTTAATGAGTTATTCTGTTCAAGTTAAAGCAAAAAAAGAAGTTACTAAAACAGCTTGGGAAGCCTTGCGTTTTAAGCAATTAAATGCTTATGAATCCTGTTTAAAAGAGTTTTACGAAGAGCCCAATCGTATTTTTGAGCAGTTTGGTTATTTCAATGGATTGGTTAAAATTGATCCCATTAGAGAATCGTCTATTTGGGAAAGAAGCTTAGAATTTAGTACCGATTTAGCACCTGCAAAAAAAATGGAATATTTACATTTTGGGAAACTATGGGAATGCAATCAAGAACGTCCAGAAAAATTGGAAATATTTTTGTCGTCGGGAGAAAATGTATACGTTGTGAAAGATAGAACGCCTTTGTTTTCCGACTTTTTGAACTTTAACTACCCTGAAGATGTATTAGGAATAAATAGCTCGGGTCCTGAAGAAAATCAAAAATTATGGGAAAAAACAAACATTGAAGACTATGTAATGCTTCCTTTAAAAACCAGTTATTTTTGGTGGGATTTTGACGAGCCCGAAATGTTAATTGATTACCGTTTTATGGAGACATCGGGAACATCAGGTAGAATTTTAAAACCTGTTACGCTTTATTTCGTCAAGGATTTACCGACAATCAACAAGAAAGTTATAACGATGCGATTTGATGTGCAAGACACCTATTCTAATATGGAATTTTTGCCTTTATTGGAGATGAATCCAAAAGTAAATGATACGGAATTAAAATGGATTTCAGCTTTAAACAATCCAGTTGGGCAATGCTTTGAAAACACGCTAAAAGACAGAGAGAAGCTAAGTTCTCACTTGCTTCTCTCGGATGATTTTATCAAAAAAGGATATAGAATTACCTTGTATTAAATCGTGTCGAAACCTGTATAAGGTCGAAGAACTTCTGGAATAACAATGCCCTCCTCTGTTTGGTAGTTTTCTAACAAAGCAGCAACGATTCTTGGTAAAGCCAAAGCCGAACCATTCAAGGTGTGGCACAATTGTGTTTTCTTATCTTCTCCTTTAAAACGCAATTTCAAACGGTTTGCTTGAAACGTATCAAAACGAGAAACAGAACTTACTTCCAACCATTTTTCTTGCGCTGCAGAATACACTTCAAAGTCGTAAGTCATAGCAGATGCAAAGCCCATATCGCCACCACACAAGCGCAAAATACGGAATTGCAAACCTAATTTTTCCAACAAACCTTTCACGTGTTCCATCATTTCATCCAAAGCTTTCGCTGTGTTATTTGGATGCTCGATACGCACGATTTCAACCTTATCAAATTGATGTAAACGGTTCAAGCCACGAACATCTTTTCCATAAGATCCAGCTTCGCGACGGAAACAAGGCGTGTAACCTGTCATTTTAATGGAGAAATCAGGACTTGGTAAAATCACATCGCGGTAAATGTTCGTTAGCGGAACTTCTGCCGTAGGAATCATATAAAAATCATCTTCTTTCATGTAGTACATTTGACCTTCTTTGTCTGGCAATTGTCCTGTTCCAATACCACTAGCTTCATTTACCATCAAAGGCGCTTGAATTTCTTCATAACCTGCTTTCGAAGCTTGATCTAGGAAAAAAGCGATTAAAGCACGTTGTAATTTTGCACCTTTTCCACGATAAAACGGAAATCCAGCACCTGTAACTTTAACACCTAATTCAAAGTCGATTAAGTCGTATTTTTTTGCCAAATCCCAGTGAGGAAGTGCCTCAAAATTGTAAACAGGAGTTTGTCCGAATTCGTAAACAGTTTGATTATCATTTGCATCGCGTCCAGCAGGAACCAATTCATTTGGCACATTTGGAATCGTGTAAAGCAATTTTGTAATGTCGCTTTCTAAGGTATCAACTTTCACTTTTAGAGCTGCTTCTTTTTCTTTTAGCTCTGTAGTTTTAAGCTTCAAATTGTTAGCCTCTTCTTGTTGACCAGATTTGAATAAATCACCAATTTGTCTAGCTAATTGATTTAATTCTGCGGAAATAAGATCGGATTCAGTTTTTGTTGAACGCCATTCTGAATCTTTTGATAAGATTGCGTCAATGGTTTCTTGAGCGTTGATATTTCTCTTTTGAAGACCAGCTAAAATGGCCTCTTTTTCTGCGCGAATACGTTGAATTTCTAACATAAATTGATGTACTTTTTAAGGACGCCAAAATTAGTCAAAGGAAATGAGATTTTGATAAGTGGGGAATATTTATTCAGTGGAATTTATTGAATGTAGCCCTTCTACAAATCATTTAAAATCTGTTGTGGAAAAATAATTGATTCATTTAAAATTTCCCCTCCTACTCCATTTTATTTTTTTCATTTCTAACCAAGTTTCAAAAGCTTTTGACTTTCTGCTTTCTTTGGAATTAGTAGTTTATTTGCTATCCTACTGTAATGCTTTAAAGAAAGCAAAAAATACTGTAAATCAAATACTTATTAAGTAGCTTACCGTAAGCTTAAAAGTAAATTTATGAAATTGTATTCTTAAATTCCTCAAAATCCTCTTTTATAAATTCCCAATATTTCCCCTTTAAACAGATTGGATTATATTCTTCATCTGCTAAACTAAAATTGGTTAAATTTTCAAGAATCAATTTTCTGTCGTGATTGTATGGATAGCGCTGTTTGTGCAATGACAACATTTTTTCTATGTTAAATAAGGGAATTAATTCATGTACATCCCAAAAGTCTTTTTTGCGCCCAATTCTTTGAATTACATCTAATTTCATTGCTAAAATTTCAGAAATTGTGGCCATTTTTATTGATTCAACCTCATAAATTGGTTGAATAAATCTATCTGAATAAAAAACATCTAGTTTCAACGAGTTATCCCTATTTTTTCCGATGATATAAGATTTTCCCATTCCAATCGGAAAGTTTTTAAGATAATCTATGTACGAAAAATTTAATTCTAAATAATTTTCAATTGCTTCGAAATCAACACTTCCGTAGTCACAATCAGTAAATAAGTCAATATCAATAGAAATTCTGTGACCTAACTGTAAACTTAATGCTGTACCACCAACTAATCTAAAATCCTTTAACTCTTCTGACTCCATTAGTTTAAAAAGTGTCGATTTCAATAAATCAGTAACGGTATTGTAATGAAGCATTTTTAGCAATTTTGATAAATTGTATAGGGTTTTCCAGTTTGAGACATCAAGACTGAATTTACTTTTTCAGCTCCATAAAACGTTGTTATTTCTTGTTTTTCCTGATCATTTCCTCTTTCGAAAATTCTTCTTATTACCGACTTGTAATGTTTTTGCCAATCAATCTTCAAAATATCGGTATCCCAAAAAAGTGATTTTCGGATAATATCTAGGTTAGGTCTTTGATTTTCTAGCGATTGATTTATCACCATAATATCAAAATAGGTCTGAAGTAAAACGAAAGTTCCCTCTTCAAAACCAAGGTTTTTTTCAATTTTTAATGCTAATGGAATATTTAGTTTTCGTTTACCTTTTGTTATTGCATTTAATGTTTGTGGATGTTCGCCAATTGCTTGGGCAAAAGGACGTTTAGCTATCATGCGTTTTTTTAATTCACGTTCTAAAACAATCCCAGGATGTATGCCTTTATATTTTTCGATATACGAATTCATACATCAAATGTAAACATTTTTGTTTACACACTACAAGTAATTTATTTACTTTTCATGATAACTGATTTACATAAAATCAGCACTAATTTTCATTAATTGAAGGCTATTCTATAATCAAGCAATCATAAATAAATGGTTTCAACCATTTTGAAATCCCATAAACCCAACCCTAGGGAATAAAACACCAAATTTAATAACCATTTTAATGGTTTATCCCCCACAAAAAAACAACCAAATTGATACCCGCTTTGTTTCCAATTATGTCAATTTCGCCACAATTAAAATTTGAATTATTTATCGTTTTCCAAAAACTTCACTCCTTTTGCTGATAAAAGTGATTTCATTTGAGAAATAGCCACTTGATTCAACTGTAAAATACGGTCTTCAGAAGATACATTTTGTTGAATAAGTAAAGCGTTGATACTTTCCATATTGCTTAAAACCACTAATTGTTCCAATGTTGCTTGGTCCCGTATGTTTCCATCCAAATGAGGATTTTGATTTTTCCATTCTTGCGCCGTCATTCCAAAAAGCGCGACATTCAGTAAATCAGCTTCGGAGGCATAAATTATCTTGGCTTGCTCTTTTGTTAAAGAGCTTGGAACAAGGTTTTCTTTGATAGCATCTGTATGAATTCGGTAATTGATTTTAGAAATCGCTCGTTGTACTGACCATTGGAGGGATTGTTGATTAGATTCTGCTTCTTTGAGGCGCTGGAATTCTTTAATCATGTACAACTTAAACTCAACAGAAATCCAACTGGCAAATTCAAATGCAATGTCTTTATGCGCAAATGTACCTCCATATCTACCAGATGATGAAATGATTCCGATAGCCTTAGTAGATTCAATCCATTTTTTAGGTGTTAGAACAAAACTATTCAAGCCAGCCTCATTTCTAAACCCGTCGAATTCGACGGAATTAAACAGCGGAGGTAGTGTTCAAAAAAGTGTGTAAAGCTTAATCAATTTTGATTAAATTTTCTTTGGAAACAGCCCTAAATAATAGAAGCTGCTTCCTCCGAATTTTGATTTTCCACATCAAATTTATGAAATAATT
>VEQH01000107.1 GCA_018883325.1 Flavobacteriales bacterium
GGTTTTTAACTTTTTGTGACCCCGGCAGGATTCTAACCTGCAACCCTCAGAGCCGAAATCTGATGCGCTATACAGTTGCGCCACGGAGCCTAAATTGAGCTTTACTTCAATTAGAAGATTGACTCAAAGCCAAAATTAATCCAAAAATCATAATCCACTCCCAAATACTTTTGCAAACAAGTCTATTTTTTTAATTTTCACTTTTTATTGAATTAAATCAAAAAGAGTAATTACCTAAAATTCAAACCATTAAAAGTAAAAAACCTTAATTACTCGGAATACTTGAATGAATCGAAGTCTTTAGTTTTAATTAGATCATTCTTGAATATTACCTTTGCAATGTGAAAAGAGAAGAAATAATTGACGCTTTCCATCATTTAGGAAATTTGATGCGAATTCATGGTTCAAAAAATCATTGGCCTGGCTTCGATTGCGGTGTAACTAAGGATGAGTTTTCAGCTGTTGAAATGGCAATTGAACGACAAGTGCACCACAATGGTTGGTTTACCGAAGAATCTGTAAGAACTTCAATGCTCAACCTTGGAAATTGGCTTGATAAAGAACAATTAACTGATTGGACTTCCGATTATTCCTTCACAGAAAACCCTAAAGTTGTTGCAGTAATCATGGCTGGAAACATTCCTTTAGTTGGGTTTCACGATTTTCTATGTGTTTTACTCTCAGGTAATAAAGTACAATGTAAACTAAGCTCAGAAGACAATAAATTACTTCCGCTTTTAGCAAACTATTTGTTTCAGTTTGCACCTCAACTCAAAGAATTCATTGCTTTTTCAGACCGAAATTTAAGTGGTTTTGATGCCGTTATTGCAACTGGAAGTAATAATAGTTTGGTGAATTTTGAAAGTTATTTTTCTAAATATCCGCACTTATTTCGTCACAATCGAACTTCAATTGCCATTTTAGACGGTACTGAATCGAAAGAAGAATTGAAGGCTTTAGGCGAAGATGTTTTAAACTATTTTGGTAGAGGTTGTCGCAATGTGACACACTTAATGGTTCCAGAAAATTACGATTTAAACCTATTTTTCGCAGCAATTGTTGACTTAGGTGGATTAATCAACAACAAAAAATACGGTAACAATTACGATTACAACAAAACAATTCATCTTTTGAATTTAGAGTCCTTTCTTGACAATAATTTCCTGCTTTTAAAAGAAAGTGACAATTTGTTTTCTCCGCTTGCAATGCTGCATTATCATACTTACAGTTCACAATACGAAATTGATTCTTACATTCAACTTCATCAGGATTCGATTCAATGTGTTGTTGGTCACGCTTACCTTCCTTTCGGTACAGCTCAGTGTCCAAGTTTATCTGATTATGCTGATAATGTGGATACGATGGCTTGGCTTGAAAACTTATAATTTTTTTTAATTATGAATGCTTAATTTTTAATCAATTCAAAATTCAAAATTCAACATTAAAAATTCAACATTCCTTTACCATTCCTCTGAACCAACAAAAACAGTTCCTTTAAAATGTGCAATTAATCGTTGATTTTGGTTGAAAATATCAACTTCGTAAACGCCTGTTTTCTTTCCTCTATAAATTTCTTTTGCAATGCTAGTGAGTTCGTCACCCAAAGAAACTTTTCCCAGATGAGAAATTGAGGTTTCCACTGAAACGCAATGCTGACCGCGAGAATTTGCTGCAAATGCTAAGCTTGAATCTGCTAGAGAATAAGAAATTCCGCCGTGAGCAATGTGGAAACCATTCAACATCTCTGAATTAACTTTGCATTTTAAAGAACACTTACCTTGTTCGACAAACAAGACTTCTACTCCTAACCATTGGCTAAAAGCATCGTTTTGCATCATCAGTTGAACAATCTCAGTAGGTGATTTCATTAAGAAAATAAATCGTTAAAACTAAATTGCTCATTTAAACGAACGCCTTTTTCAGTTTGATTAAGCGTACAACATTCATTCACACTGTCGTGCTCTAAAAACAAAACATAATTCTCAGCACTTGCTTTGTCCAAGAAATTCTTTTTCTCTTCCATCGTAATCAAGGGACGAGTGTCATAACCCATCACATACGGCAAAGGAATATGTCCTGTACTTGGCAACAAATCTGCCATGAAAACAAGCGTTTTACCTTGATATTGAATGTGAGGAATCATCATGCTTTCGGTATGGCCATCAACAAAAAGTACATCGATATTTGGAAAAGCATTTTTTGTAAAATCTCCAGTTCGATCAATAAATTTAAGTTGACCACTTTCTTGAATCGGCAAAATATTTTCAGCTAGAAAGGAAGCTTTCTCACGTGGATTTGGCTCTGTGGCCCATTTCCAATGTTGTTCTGTGCTCCAATAAGTCGCATTTGGAAACGCCAAACGGTAAGCATCTTTTGATTCGTTCCAATTTATCGCTCCTCCACAATGGTCAAAATGTAAATGTGTCAAAAAAACATCCGTAATATCATTCGCGTGAAAACCTAATTTTGCAAGATTTCCATGCAAAGAATCGCTTCCATACATATAATAATGAGAAAAAAACTTTTCACTTTGTTTATCTCCAATCCCTGTATCAATCAACATTAAGCGATTGCCATCTTCGATTAAAAGTGAACGCATTGCCCACGAACACATGTTATTTTCGTCGGCAGGGTTTGTTTTTTGCCAAATCATTTTTGGAACAACACCAAACATGGCACCACCGTCCAATTTGAAAAATCCTGTGTTTATTACGTGTATTTTCATTTCTAATTAATTAGGAATATTTTATTTCTCTTCAACGAACGCTTTAACATTTAATACAACCATTTTAGGATCTGTATTGGCAGTTACGGTAACCGTTTTACTTTGCTCTTTTAATTGTCCAGGTTTTGGATGAAAAACAACTTCGATTTTATCTTTTTTCCCCGGTTGAATCGCTTGTTCTGGTTTTGTTGGTGTTGTACAACCACAACTTGCAGAAACACCTTCAATAATCAAGGGCTTTTTCCCTGTGTTGGTGACATAAAAAACCGTTTTATTGTCTGTGTCTACTTTTACTTTACCAAAATCGTGTTCAATTTTATCGAAACTCATTGTGGTGATATTGCTTGCTTCGCTTTCTAAACGTTCCTTTTCTTCTTTTTCAACTTCAGAAAGTTCTTTTTTCAATTCAGCTTCGTTTTCCTCATTCGCAACAATAGTTGAAACCAATTCCCCTTCTTTTTTAGAAGAATTCTCAGCACCACAACTTGCTAACAGTAAAATGGAAATAAATACATAAGTGATTTTCATACATTTAAATTTTTGAATTAGAAATTGAAATAGCTTATAAATTTAAGTTCAAATTTAAGAAAGAAAACTGCAATTTATCCTGCTTTAAAATTCAATTAAAAATCACGGTGAATCCAATGCGGATCATTGTGATTTTCTTCGATTTTATCTTTAATAATTTGAATGCTTTTGGCTAAAATAAAAATATCTTGCGTTCCATTATTTTGTAACCACAACCAACTTTCATCTTCGTGGTCGACAGCTCTCGCTATGTGGTAAAGCGTCTCAAAATTATGTTGCAACAACCACTGACCTGCGGCTTTATTTCCTTCAGCAGCGTTAATCATTGCCATTAAATGCGGATAGCCGTTTTCTACCAACCAATCGCGGGCATCGTCTTGTAAATAAATTGCCAAAGCCGCCAAATACAATTCTCTGTAACCGTTTTCACTCAGCCATTTTTGCAATGTTGCATCGCCCTCAATTGCTTTTGCCCACGCCAAAATCACCATTGAAGAATAATTCATAGGCTTCATAGCAACTTTTGAAACGGGTGTCGCTTCTTGAGAACTTGGCTTTGATTCCTTTTCTTTCTTTTTAAAAATATTCCACATCAGGCGAAAAATAAATACGAAACAAAGATAGCAACGATTCCTCCGATAATATCACAAATTATTCCAGCCAATGCTGCGTAACGTGTATCTGAAACTTTGACAGAACCAAAATAAACAGCTAGCACGTAAAAGGTTGTTTCTGTGCTCCCTTGAAAAGTTGAGGCTAATTTACCTACAAATGAATCAGGACCAAAGGCTGGATTTTGGTAAATTTCAATCATCAAACCTCTTGCGCCGCTGCCCGAAAAAGGTTTCATAAAAATTACAGGCAAAGCATCAACAAATTCAACCGCCGTCAAACCTGCAAATAAAAATCCATTTTTTATTAAGGTCATTCCATCAGTAAAAGCACCCGAAGAGCGAAACAACGAAATGGCTGCTAACATAGCGACTAAATATGGAACGATGTTTAATGCGACTTCAAATCCACCTTTTGCACCTTCAATAAAACTCTCAAAAAGATTCACTTTTGCCCGAACTGCAAGTCCAAAAAAGAACAAGATAATACCAAATATTATTGTGTTGCTGACAACCGAAGAAATGACATCAATCTTGTCTGGATAAGCATTTAAAATGTAAATGAGTCCAAACACAGCACTCGTCAACGTCCCTAAATAAAGCAAAACAACTTTATTCAATAAATTGATTTTTTGACGAATCGAAACATAAATTAATCCACCAAGTGTTGCAAAAAAGGTGGTAATTAAAATAGGAAGAAAAACAGAAGAAATACTGTTTGAATTATTGGCAGCACGCGCCGCTAAAATACTAACAGGTATAATTGTTAAACCAGAAGCATTGAGAACCAAAAACATGATTTGTGCATTCGAAGCAACTGTTTTATTTGGATTTAATTCTTGCAAATCTTTCATCGCTTTCAATCCAAAGGGTGTCGCTGCATTGTCAAGTCCGAGCATATTTGCAGAGAAATTCATCATTATCGAACCAACAGCAGGGTGGTCTTTGGGTATTTCGGGAAACAAACGCGTGAAAAGTGGCGCAACCAACTTCGACATGATTTTTATGGCACCTCCCTCCTCGCCTATTTTCATAAATCCCATCCACAAACACAAAGCACCTGTCATAAAAATAGACAATTCAAACCCATTTTTTGAAGCTTCAAAAAGACCGTCCATCATCTTTTGAAGGATTGCTGTGTCTTGCCAAAAAATAAGTTTTGAAAAACCCATCACAATCGCGATGAGGAACATACCAATCCAAATTCGATTTAATACCATTCAACGAAATTGCTTAATATTTTGACACTTTTTAAGTAGCTAATGCTTTTCTATTAACATACGTTATTGAATTACGAATTGACGCTAGCTTTTTGAATTCAACTGTTTAGCTATCTGTACCTTTGTGTCATCAAAAGAAACAAAATGAAAACAGAATTTCACGCAGCAACTTCTCGAGGACATGCCAATCACGGGTGGCTAAATGCTAAACATTCCTTCAGCTTTGCAAGTTGGTATAATCCCGATCGTATCCATTTTGGTGCTTTACGCGTGCTGAATGATGACATCGTTGCGCCATCAATGGGTTTTAGCAAACATCCACATGACAATATGGAAATTATTACAATTCCATTAAGCGGTGCCTTGAAACATCAAGATAGTATGGGAATTCTTCTGTTATTGAAGCGGGGGAAGTGCAAGTAATGTCAGCAGGAACGGGAGTTCAACACAGTGAAGTGAATGCAAAACACAATGAGGAAGTACAGTTATTTCAAATTTGGATTTTCCCTAACAAAAGAAATGTAAGTCCGCGTTACGATCAAGTAAAATACAATGAAGCCGAACTTTTAAATCAATTTTTGCAAGTCGTTTCCTCAAATCCTGAGGATGCTGGAACATGGATTCATCAACAAGCTTGGCTACATCTTTCGCAATTAGAAGAAGGAAAAACCTTGAATTACCAAGTAAAACAAAAAGGAAATGGAGTTTACATTCTGAACATTAACGGTAATTTTGAAATCGCAAACCAAGTTTTAGAAACGCGCGATGCAATCGGCGTATGGGAAACAGAATCAATTGACATCAAAGCAAACAAAACAGGGCGCTTGTTGTTGATTGAAGTTCCAATGGAATTTTAAATTTAAAAAATGAAACACTCAATTATAGCAGATTTATCATGGCGATATGCCACTAAAAAATACAATCCAGAATTAAAAATTTCGGATGAAAATATTGGAATAATTAAAGAATCCTTGCGCTTAGTTCCAACGAGTTATGGCTTGTATCCTTTGAAATATATTTTTGTTGAGTCGAAAGAATTAAGAGAAAAATTACGTCCAAAAGCTTGGGGGCAAAGCCAAATAACAGATGCTTCGCATTTATTGGTAATTTGTTCACGTGTCGAATTAGATCATGATTACATCGACAATCACATTGAATTAACGGCAACTACAAGAAATATTGATCCAAGTACAATTCAAGGTTATGGAAACTTTGTAAAAACAAAAATTGGCGAAATGTCAGCTGAAAAACACAGCGATTGGAACGCAAAACAAGCATATATTGCTTTAGGTCAATTGATGCATACGTGTGCGAGTTTGCGAATTGACGCAACACCAATGGAAGGTTTTGAACCTGCAGCTTTTGATGAAATTCTCGATTTAAGAAAAGACAACTTAAAGTCTGTACTTGTTTGTGCAATGGGTTATCGCTCTGAAGAAGACGGAAATCAACACCTTACAAAAGTTAGAAAAAGTTCTGGGGATATTTTTGAGGTAAGATAAATTATTCTTGTTGTTTAAATTATTGTACTCAATTGTATTTGTAGATTTTCATTCGGATGGGTTTTCGCTGTCTACAGTTTGGTATCGATAACATCTTTTAATTATTAAATCTTTGTTTCTGATTTTCATAAGATTCCTCGCATTTCCCCCCTTATTCATGGGTCATTTCGAGTGAAACGAGGAATCTTATTAATGTCATTTAAACTTGTGTTGTTTTTAAGTGAATACTAAACTATTGTTTAAATCACTTCGAAATAACCTTACTTAGGGTCTGCTGAAAAACACAAAACCTTTATTTTATCTTATGTTTAGGTGATAAATAATCTCTTAGATGCAAGGTTTTTGAGTTGTTTTTAGAAATTTCCTTGCATCAAAGATGATATTATTTTGTTAGACAGACCACGAAGTAGCGCTGAAAGCAAATAAACCATCTTCTTCGTTGCAGTCACCACGGAGTAGCACCGAAGGTAAATCGAAGTATT
>VEQH01000055.1 GCA_018883325.1 Flavobacteriales bacterium
ATCTAAAGGTGATTCATATTCCATTTTATAGAAGTAAACACCTTCTTCTAATTCTTTTCCATCTTTTGTGTCACCCATAAATTGTGAACTTGATTCTGTTTGTTCATAAATCAAATGACCCCAACGGTTGAAGATATAAATTTTGTATTTATCACAAGTTTGGAAATAAGCATGTAAGTCAAGAACGTCATTGATTCCATCATTATTAGCGGTAATGACATTTGGAAATTCAAATTCGTCAAAGTTGTAAAGGTTGACAATTGTTGGGTTTACAGTACTTGGAGGGGAAACACAACCATATTGAGAAATGATAAAGGCTGAATATTCTCCAATATCATTTAATTCAAATGGCATTGTGAAGTTTGCATCACCTGTAAAGAAATTATTTGGCCCACTCCAAGCAATTATTGAATTTGGTTCAGCTTGGGAAGTGAATTGAATTTCGTCTCCAGGACAGTCAGGTGTTGTTACTGCTAATATTGGAGCAGGTGGAGTAGGAGAGATGTACATATTAAATGTTTTAGAAGATGGGCATCCAAAACTACTAAGCGTATTTAATGTTATTGGATAAACTCCTTGAGAATTTATAACATAAGTAAAACTAGAATCTGTTGAAAGAACATTACCTGCTTGTGTCCAGGAATAAGTTAAACTTTCTCCCGTTGAAACTGTGGTTGAACTAGCAATTTCAAATTCTATATCTTCACAAATTGTTGAGTCAACAATAAAATCAATTTGAGGATTATCGTGCGCAATAAAAGTCAAGGTCAAAGTATCATCACATGTAAATCCCTCTTGGGTTTCACTTGCAATTAACATCATTGAGTGTTCTCCCGCAGTATTTACTAGTGTAGTTGTTTCAAAAGTATTTGCAGCATTCACACCGTCCAAAAACCACTCATACGATGCATTTGATGTATTGGGAGTTGTAAGATTTGTAAATGGAACGAAGTTATTTATACATTTTTCTATAAATGAGAAATTAGCTGAAGGATTCTCATAAATATTGATTGTTCCTGTTACGGTATCAACACAACCATACTGCGATGTAGATATAAGTTGAAGATTAACGACTCCTGAACTTGGAAAGCTAACAGGAACATCATTTCCAGTATAGTTTTGTGTTCCGTTTACTACCCAAGAGTGTGTTAGAGATGCACCACCACCGACTGTACTTTCAGAATGTAGAAGTACTTGGTCGCCAACACAATTATTTGGCATATCAATTATAGCCTCTGGAATAGAATGAATGGTAACTGTTTTAACAATGTTATCACTACAGCCTAAATCAGAGGTAGCCGATAATGTAACTGTATAAGTTCCCGCATTTGGAAAAACATGATTAAAATTAGTAGTATTTGAAGTAAATCCGTCGGATGAAGCCCAAGAATAACCGTTTATAGTTCCATTTGTAATGGTTGATGTATTTGTTAATTCCAAAGATTGACCAGCACAAACGCTAGAATCAGCAAAATTAGCAACAATGTTAGAAGGAGTCAAAACTGCATTTAGTGTTGCGACACAACCATTTGCAGATGTGATTTGACAAGTAACCAATTGACCTTGTGTAGGATTTGGAATAGTGGTTGTAGTTGTAGTTGCACCATTACTCCATAGATAACTAGAAAATCCTGAAGGAGCAGTTAAAACAGCTGAATTAACACCATTTGTATTTTGACAATAGCGTGAATCTATTGCAAATGGTGCACAACCAGCATCAACATAAGCGTACCCATAATGAGCTGTTTGATCACAATCTCCTGTCGAAAATTCTAAAGTTACCGTTTGTCCCACGTAAGCAGATGCATCAACTCCTACCGTTTGCCAATTTTTATATTTTGCACCAGAACTATTACAAGTAGAGAATCCAGAAGTTCCAGAACCAGCAACAACTAAATAATAAGTACAAGGAATATCTGCTCCGTTTTGATCTTTCAAGCGCGCTTCAAACCTAGGTTGATCCGCCGCAGTATGACCCGGATCTTCCATAATTACTGCATATTTGTAGATAATCAAACTTGATTGCGGCGTAATTGTGAAGTTATAACGTAGTTTTTCTGCTTGAGCACCTGTTCCTGAATTTCCTAACCTTGCAGAATAGATACTACCAGGAGCAACTCTCGGTATTTGATTACAAGATTTTGGATCTGTCCCTGTTGACATAATAACGTGACGTCCCGTGTTATCAGCTGCATTCATAGCAGCAGGAGATAAACCGTTTGTAGGCGTAGTAATAGGGCAACACGAACCTGTTTGTCCCGTCCAATTTGTAAAATCCCCTTGCTCAAAATCAGAATTTAAACACCCAGCATTTTGAGAAAACGCGTTGGAAAGTGGAAATGATAACAGTAAACTGGCAATAGTATTTTTAAGAATCTTGGAGATATTCATATTATTGTTTTGTAAATCTTGGACGAAATTCATCACTAGTAGGTTGCAAAAAGTGTTAATTTATTTTAACAATTCAATAACACCTGCAGCTCCTTGACCTGTTCCAACACACATGGTTACAACACCATATTTTTGGTTTCTTCTTCTTAATTCATTGATAATCTGAACACTTAATTTTGCTCCAGTACAACCAAGTGGATGTCCAAGTGCAATTGCTCCACCGTTAACATTAACAATGTCAGGGTTAATTCCAGTTTCACGAACCACTGCAAGTGATTGAGAGGCAAATGCTTCGTTTAATTCAAATAAGTTAATATCGTTCAAAGTTAATCCAGCTTGTTTGATTGCTTTAGGAATTGCATCAATCGGACCAACACCCATAATTCTTGGTTCAATTCCAACAACAGAATATGAAACTAAACGTGCAATTGGTTCTAGGTTTAATTCTTTAATCATTTTTTCAGACATAACCATAACGAATGCTGCACCGTCTGAAGTTTGAGATGAATTTCCTGCTGTAACTGTACCTCCGTTGGCAAATACAGGTTTCAATCCAGCTAAAGCTTCAATGGTACTTGCTCTTGGACCTTCGTCTGTATCAACGATGTAATTTTTTACTTGTCGTTTTTCGTTTTCATCTAAGAAAATATGCTCCACTTCAATTGGAACGATGTCTTGCTTAAAACGACCATTTTTTATTGCATCTATTGCTTTAATGTGAGAGTTTAGTGCAAAAGCATCTTGATCTTCTCTTGTTACATTGAATTGTTTAGCAACAGCTTCTGCCGTTAACCCCATTCCCCAATACCAATCTGGATTCGCTTTAGCAACTTTAGCATTTGGAACAATTCTCCATCCACCCATTGCCATTATTGACATTGACTCAGCTCCACCAGCAATGATGCAATCAGCCATTCCAGCTTCAATTTTTGCTTGAGCTAATGCAATGGTTTCTAAACCAGACGAACAGTAACGGTTTATCGTCATTCCTGGCACTTTGTCAGTTCCAAGTCCCATCAACGAAATTAATCGTCCCATGTTTAATCCTTGTTCCGCTTCAGGGGTTGCATTTCCGACAATAACATCATCAATTCGTTCTTTGTCTAAATTTGGAATGCTATCAACCAAATGCTTAATTACGGATGCTGCTAAATCATCTGGACGGTAAAATCTAAATCCACCTTTTCCTGCTTTTCCTACTGCGGAACGAAATCCTGCTACGATGTACGCTGTTCTGTTGCTCATTTTCTTAATTTATAGTTATACAATTATTTTTTTAATTTTTGTCTAATAATTTCTACAATCATC
This sequence comes from Flavobacteriales bacterium, assembly GCA_018883325.1. Taxonomy (GTDB): domain Bacteria; phylum Bacteroidota; class Bacteroidia; order Flavobacteriales_D; family Crocinitomicaceae; genus UBA952. The sequence continues at coordinate 3,700 of VEQH01000055.1, forward strand.
GGTAATAAAGATAATCCAATTATTCCAAATATTACCAATTCAAAATTCTTTTGTACAAATTCAAGGTTTCCAAAGAAATATCCCAATAAAGTTAAACCCAAAACCCAAACTGTTCCACCTATTATATTGAAGCGAATGAATTTTGAATATTCCATCTGACCAATTCCTGCTACAAACGGCGCAAACGTTCTAACAATTGGAACAAAACGTGCAATGATTATTGTTTTTGGACCATGTTTTTCATAAAATTCGTGGGTTTTGTCAATGTATTTTTGTTGCACAATTTGTCGCCCTTTGATTTTCCAAGTTAATGCTTTTAAACCAATTGTTTTTCCAAAATAATAATTGAGTCCGTCTCCTAATATCGCAGCAACGATTAAAAGTGCTAATACGACCCATAAATTTAGTTGAGCCATTTCGTTGTCTTTTACAACGCCAGCGCAAAAAGTTCCTGCAGCAAAAAGTAGTGAATCACCGGGAAGCAAAGGCATGACTACCAAACCTGTTTCTACGAAAATAATTAGAAATAGAATAGCATAAATCCAAATTCCGTAATCTTGAATTAAGACAAATAAATAATCATCAAGGTGTAAAATAAAGTCAATAAGTTGTTTTAAATAGTCCATTAGTCGAGTTGTAAGGTTTGATCAATTTTTTCTTTCCACGCGTTAATTCCGCCTTCCATTATGTAAATTGGTTTTAGGTTGTATTCTGTTTCCAATAAGTTCGCAACAGCCTCAGCTCTTCGACCGGATTGACACATAATGATTATCTTTTTATCGCTTGGGATTTCATCTATTCGTTCGTTGATTTCTCCCATAGGGATGTGCAAAAATCCGATGTTACAATTTGTAAATTCATAGTTTTCACGAACGTCAATGATTAATGCTTCATTTTTTTCAATTGCAAGCTTACAATTTTCAGGACTTATTAATTCCATAGAGTTGTTTTAGCAAAGATAAAATTTTGACCTATGTAATCGACATTCAACTTGATTTTAGTTGAAAAAATCTAAAAATGATATTTAAAATCCTTTAGTCTTCAAAGAAATTTGCTGCAATTTCAACTAACCGATTGCAGTCTGTTTTTTCAAGTGGGTGAGGTGTATTCGGTAAAACAGAGAAATTTACTTTTTGAAAATAGGGTAAACAATCAACACTGTCTTTTAAATTGGCTGTTTTATCTTGGTCGCCCAGAGAAATCAAAACGGGACAAGTAATTGCTTGAAAATCTCTTTCATTAAGAGGTGGATTTTTGCCCATTTCTTGTAACATGGAAGCTGTTTTAATCAAAACTAATGGCCAATGCTCACCATGTATTGTTTCTAAATGCGTTGCAAATTGAGGCACTTTTTCTTCAATTAATTTTGGATCAAGTAACCTTGTTTCTTTCAAAGCGCTTTCCTCATTCCAAATTAACTTTGTGCCGTGGCAAAATACTTTTTCAATTCGATTGGGGAAGTTTTTTGCCAAATACAAACCGACATATCCCCCCATGCTGTAACCAAAAATTGAAACTTTTTTAATTTCGTTTTCATCTAAGAAATCAATAACTGCTTTCGAAAATAATTCAATTGAAAATTCAGTTGGAAGTTTCTGTTTTCCATGACCTGGGAAATCAAAAGTTAGCGCATTTTCAAATCGACTGTAAACTTTTGAAAGTTGACTTGAACTTCCAATTGCTCCATGAAGAAAAAGAATTTTGCTCATTCAGAAATAAAAGTTGAATTTGTTTTAGCTCTTTAAAGCCAGTAATTTAGTTTTAATTTGTTCAAGTTTCAAAATAACTTGTTCTGTTTGACTTAATGAAGTAGCTTGCGGTCTTGGTTCTTTTGATTTTAATGCTTTTTTTGCACCATCTAAAGTGTAACCCTCGATTTTAACTAACTGATAAATCTTGTTAATTTTTTCAAGTTCTTTAACCGTAAAAAGGCGATTACCTTTTTTATTTTTTTTTGAAACTTCAAATTGAAATTCCTTTTCCCAAAATCTTAATAGTGAGGTGTTTACATTCAAAAAATCAGCGACTTCTCCAATTGAGTAGTACATTTTGCTAAGTTGTTGAATATCAATAAGAGGCATAGCTTGATTTGAATTTGAATTCGAAAATAGTTATAATTTTGCAACCGCAATGTTGAAATCTCCATTTCACTTCTATTTTTTATTAACTTTTGTTCTTCTGTTCGCATCGAACAGCAAGGCAGGACTTTCGTATGAAATTGATTTTAGTGCTCGCTTTGAGGATTCGATTCCAAAGAAAAGTAATCCAAAAGTTGATGCAATTATTTCGTACGCCAAAACTTTTTTAGGCGTTCCATATCGCTATGGCGGTTCGACTCCTTCAGGTTTTGATTGTTCAGGTTTCATTAATTACATTTTCGGAAATTTCGGTTTTAGTTTAGTTCGTTCTAGCTACGGATTGGCAGAACTTGGTGAAACAATTGCGCTATCGGAAATTCAACCGGGCGACTTAATGTTTTTTAAAGGGAGTAATGTAAATTCAACTAGTGTGGGACATGTCGCAATGGTTATTGAAGTTACCGCTGATGAAATTAAGTTTATTCATTCTGCAAATGGTGGTGTTCAAATCACTAATTTTAAAACAAGTAAATATTATATCCAACGCTATGTGAAATCAAAACGATTGGATTATGGAGGTTACTAAACTTATCACTTAACCAATTGTTTCAGCAAAATGGATACAGAAATCGTGAATGGTCGCCGTCTTTGGCTTTTTATATTTTTGGTTGGTTTATTTGTGACGAATGCAATCACGGCTGAATTGATAAGTAATAAATTGATTCAAATTCCAATAAGTTTTAATTTTTTCGGAAGTCAGTTTGGTCCTTTTACAACCATTATTGGAATATTGCCTTGGCCAGTAGTTTTTATTATTACGGATTTATTGAATGAATTTTATGGATTCAAGGCTGTAAAACGTGTTTCTTGGATAACCTCCATTTTAATTGCTTATTGCTTTATTATAGTTGGATTATCTCTCTCAATTCCTGCTGTTGAAATTAAAGGTTCAAAATTAGCAACTAACGAATCTTACAATTTGGTATTTGGTCAAGCACAAATGGTTATTGTTGGAAGTATTGCAGCTTTTCTAATATCACAGTTATTGGATGCTTATTTATTTAATTGGATAAAAAAGAAAACAGGAAATAGGTTTATTTGGTTGAGAAGTACGGGAAGCACCTTGTTTTCCCAATTGGTTGATACTTATGTTGTTTTATATATTGGTTTTGTTCTACCAGGTTCGCTCACGATGCGAGATTTTCTGACAATTGCACCAACAAATTATTCGTTGAAAATATTAATTGCGATCAGCTTAACTCCCTTGATTTATTTAGGACATTTCTTAGTGAAAAAATATCTAAAAGTGAATCAATAAATAGATTTCTTGGTTCTAATGTGCCAAACTAAATAGAGTGCAGAAACCAAAGCTAGTAAAGCTCCAGCTAAAAAGGAAATCAAAATCGTATTCTTGCTGTTGTCGTAAAAAAGTATCGTTGAAGCAGAACCTAAAATTATCCCAATTTCTAAGGCGATAAACATTGTTCCTGCGCCAACTCCTCTTCTTGCTTCGTCTGATAAATCTGCTGTCCAAGCAAAAAGGGTAGGACTTGAAACGCCTGTTGCCAAACCAAACACAACAGCAGAAAGAATATAGGTGTTTACCGAATTTGAAGTTGCAATTAAAATCATGCTAATCATCAAAATCGTACAGCCAATGAGAAGCGTTTGTCTTCTTCCGATTTTATCTGATAAAGAACTGGTGAAAAGGCGAATTACGATGGTTGAAATCACATAAATTCCGAAGAAAAAACCTTTGTTGTTGATTCCTAGGTACGCAGAAATATCTGGTGTAATCACGAAAATTATTCCTGAAGAAAAGGCAGTTAAAAGCATGACCATTGCAGCAGGAATGACACTTGGTTCGAAGATGTCTTTAGCTTGTATTTTCAATTGACTTCCATCAAATTTTTGTTTGAGCGCAAGTGTTTCTTCGACTTTAATTACCAATAACAAGGAAATTACTGTGAAAATTGCTGAAAACATAAATAAGCTATTGTAGCCCAAATGTTCGAAAATAAGTGAACCTAATGCTTGTCCAACTCCAATTCCTAATGAAATAAAAGTTCCCCAAATACCCATTGCTTTTCCTCTTGAATCCGCTGGAATTAAATCTGTGACCAAGGCTGTTGAACCCGTTGGCGCGAAACCAGCGCTAAATCCATGAAGAAAGCGCAAGGAAAGAAAAAATATAACGGAATAGGATAGAGGGTACATTAAAGCAATGACAAATGAAATTAATATCCCAAAGTAAATAACGCTTTTTCTTCCGATTGTATCTGATAATTTCCCAGAAAAGGGTCGTGAAATTCCCGCTGATACTGAAAACAAGGAAATGATTAATCCTTTGTGTTCAGCTCCGCCTAAATTGGTGATGAATCCATTTAATTCTGGTAAAATCAAGTTGAAACTCGCCATGAAAAAGAACATGGAAAAACAAAGCAACCAGAAATTTTTGTCGTAATTCATTAAAAGTCCACAAAAGTAGAACTTAATTTAGATTAAACTTTGAATAAATAATTAGATTAAGCTAGATACCTTTAAGTCATGAAAACGCATCTTTAATTTCCAACCAAAAGCTTTCGATTTAGAAATAGTCTTCCAAATTTTAAAAATCAAGCAATTAACTTAGAAATGAATTATTCTATTTTTTAGACAACACAAGAATAAAATCCTCTAATATTTTTGATAAAAGAATTTTAAGTTGAAAAAATATGTTAATTTCAATCTCTAAAATATTCAAAAACTTAAAATTAAAAAATGAGAAAATTTACTTTACTTGCCTCTGTTTTAATTGCTTCCAATTTTACTTTTGGGCAATTATTTTCAGATGATTTTGAAAGCTACGCATTAGGAACTTATGTCGGTCCTCAATCAACAAATTGGTCAACTTGGTCTGGAACAGAAGGAAATACAGAAGATGTTAAAACAACCAATAATCAAGCTCTGAGTGGTACTCAATCCATTTATTTTTCTTCAACAGCGGCGAATGGTGGACCGCAAGATGTACTTTTAAAATTTGGTCAAGTTTATAACAGCGGAATTTTTACCCTTGAAAATAACTTTTACATCAATAACGGAAAAAACGCTTACTTCAATATTCAAGGTGCATTAACCGCAGGTAACACCTACACCCTAAATGTAAACATGGATGGCGGAGAAATCCGAATCGATGATGGTACAACAGCAGATTTAGCAGTTGGAACTTACACGCCAGCAACTTGGTTTAATCTTAAAATTGTTGCAAATCTTACACTTAAAGTTTGGAAAGCTTACGTGAATGATGTGCTAATTTCAACTTGGACAAATGTAACGAATGCGGTTGCGTCTGTTGATTATTATCCAATTCAAAACAGTCAATTCTATGTCGATGATGTGAGTTTTAATCACGAAACTTATACATTACCGACTTTAAACGCTTTAACAACTCAAATCATTGCATCGGGTGAAATTTCAGGTCAAACTTTTGCTCCACAAGTTCGAGTTTTAAATGGTGGAACAACAGCAATCAATTCTTTTGATGTTGATTTTGAGTACAATGGCGTAAATTATTCAACAAATGTAAGCGGACAAAATATCGCAAGTTTAGCTTCTAATCTTGTGACTTTACCAACGATTACACTTGTACCTGGAAATACACAATACCGCGCGATTGTTTCAAATGTAAATGGTGGCATTGATGATATTGGTGCTGATGACACCTTAACAAAAGCAATCAATCCAGTTGTACCTGCACCAGGAAAATTAGTTGTAAGTGAAGAGGGAACAGGAACTTGGTGTCAATGGTGTCCTCGTGGTGCTGTCTACATGGACTTATTTACTCAAAAATACAGTGATTATTGGGTTGGAATCGCAGTTCATAACGGAGACCCGATGACAATTACAGATTATGATGCAGCATTTGGAAATTTAATTTCAGGTTATCCTAGTTCATTAGTTGATAGAGGTGTAGATGTTGATCCTTCAGCTATGGGACCTCAGTTTTTTGAGCGTTTACAAGTTGCACCAAAAGCTACAATCGTTAATGGCGCAATTTGGGATGAAACTTCAAGAACATTGAATGTTTCTGTTACTGCAAATTTTGCTTCCAATGCAACAAGCAGTTACAAATTAGCTTGTGTTTTAACAGAGGATGGTGTAACAGGAACAGGTTCAGGTTACAATCAAGTAAATTCGTATGCAGGTGGAGGAAACGGCGTTATGGGTGGTTTTGAATCTAAACCAAATCCAGTTCCAGCGTCACAAATGGTTTATGACCACGTTGCAAGAGCTATTGCGCCAAGTTTTGCTGGATACACGAATAGTTTTCCTTCAACAGTAAATGCGGGCGAATCACATACGTTAAATTTTACATTTGAATTGCCTGCAACTTGGGAAGCGAATGAAATGCATATTGTAGGATTATTAATAGATCCAGCTGGAAGAATTGACAATGCAGGAAAAACAACAATTGCTGAAGCCGTTACAAATGGTTTTGTGAATGGAAGCAATGCAGGTTTGTTTGAAGCTTTGGCAAACCAATTAGATGCAGCTGTTAAATTATTTCCAAATCCAGCGAGTTCAAACACAACAATTAGTTTGAATTTGGAAAAAGAAGCACAGGTTGAAATGAAATTAATTGATTTTTCAGGAAAAGTAATGGCAGCTAAAAGTTATGGTTCTTTGAATGGAACTTGGTCTGTAAACTTAAATACATCAACTTTTAGTGCAGGAGTTTACCTTGTTGAACTAACAATTGATGGCACGAAAGTGATGAAAAGATTAATAGTTGAATAAAATAAATTGACCTACTATTTTCAAAGGCTATTTCGAAAGAGGTAGCCTTTTTTGTTTTTTTTCAATTTTACCTCAAGGTATCGAAAGCGCCAGGGATATGTTCCAAATTTGTCCTGTAACTATTGTGAACAATTGATATAATATCAAAACGAACATTTTTGTCAATTTGATTTTTCTGCACGTAATGGTCTGCAACGGTAATTATTTGTCGCTGCTTGGATTTTGTAACAGCTCGCCATGGTTCACCTATTTCAGCCGTATTTCTAGCTTTCACTTCAACAATTACTAATTCATTGTCTTTTTCAGCGATAATATCCACCTCATACTTCTTGAATCTAACGTTTCTTTCCACTAAAGAATAGCCATTTTGAAGTAAAAAATTACTTGCAAAATCCTCTCCCCATTTACCAAGTTCATCCTTTGTCATAGCCTTTTTTTACATTAAGTTACGAAAAAAGAATATTTTAAAGAAAGTTTTTAAGCGAAAAAGTATTTTTGAATTCTTTCATTATCACTTCTAAATGTTGAATTTTTAATTTCTCGCACTGAGCCTGCCGAAGTGTGAATGTTGAATTAGAGCTTTTGGCTCGAAGAAATTTTTAATAAACCATAACGCGAAGAGGTGTTTTTAAATTCTTTCATTAGCATATTTACTCATTAGCACATTTTCAACTCTCAACTTTTAACTAAAACTTCGTAACCTTCCTCCGCTCCTTCAAACTCCCATTCTCCACCTGCAAAAAATACTCCCCAGCAGCCAAAGCACTTATATCCAAAGGCAAACTCTCCGTGTTTTTGGGAACAGTAATTTTTCTTACCAAGCGACCACGTGCATCAATAACAAGCAATTGACTATCGAATGCTAAACCAGAAAACTGAACCGTTAAATTGCCATTAGTTGGCGAAGGAAACACCAACCACGAAAAAGACGTTGGTGGTGGCGTGATCGTATCTTCGGGAATGTTGACAAAAACCGTAACGCTATCCATTAAATCAACAATACAAGGAACGGTTTCTGAGGTATCAATGAGCCCAAAATAATAGGTGGTAGTTACCTCAGGTGTGGCTATGGGATTTAGAATAGTTGTATCACTCAAACCCACACTTGGCCACCAACGATAGACCAATTCATTCCAACAACCCTCGCAAGTGGCTTGGAGCTGCACGTTTTCTCCCAAAGTGTCTATCTCTCCGCCAAGACCTGCGGATATTTCCGGAAGTTCATAGACACCGAAGTCGTCGAATAAATAATATGCCCAAGCTGAATTAGAGTTAAGTGTTTCAGAGACTAAAATTTCATTTGAATTTCTAAAATTTCCGACTGTCATAAATTGTTCTTCACCAGACGCAATAAAAGATTGATAAAAAACATTCCAGCTAGTTGTATCTAACAAAATGTTAAAGTTTTCCACTTGTGGAATTTTAATTAAACCTTCCCATGTGTCAAATTGTAATAATGAATCTTTTGTAAAAAGAGCACCAATATTGCTGCAGCCAAATCTGGATATTTCACCCATATTTGCATACCATTTTACGCAATATGTCTTGTTAAAATTTAGTTTGTTTAACAATTTAACTTCTAGGTATTCTCTATAATTAATTTCGTTCATCCAAATTGGGATTAATCCTGAAAAACCAGAACCACTATTTGGTTTTTGATAACAATTATTATCAAAAAAATAAGGAATAATCCCAGCACAATTATGAAAAAAATCAGTGGAACTTCCCCCACATTCTGGACCATTTGGAAAATAAGGTTGAAACCAAGGATCAGCATTACAAATTTGACTCAACCCAACAATATTATTGTAAGATATATTTGGGCAGATTGAATAATTTTCAAACCCTGGATTCGGCACTAAATTAACTTGCCCTTCCACATTAAAAATCGAAAGAAAGAAAAAGAAAAAAGAAAGGACGATTTTCATTCGTAGGCTTTGGTTCAACCAAATTTACACTAAATCTGCTATTAAAACCCCTTCGTGTATAAATTCAAGTAAACGGAAATAAATTTTTAAAATTTAAAGCTAATTTTACTTTATGAATGAAACGCAGGCGCAACAAGAAATCTCTCGTTTGACAGAACAGATCAATCACCACAATCATTTGTATTACGTGGAGAGTAATCCGAGCATTTCGGATTTTGATTTTGATATGCTGTTGAAGCAATTGCAAGAATTGGAAGCACAATTTCCACAATTCGCTTCTGATAATAGTCCAACAAAAAGGGTTGGAGGCGACATCACCAAGAAATTTGAAACGGTTGTGCATCGTTTTCCAATGCTTTCGTTGGCAAATACCTACTCAGAAGTAGAAATTGTAGATTGGGAAAATCGAATTAAAAAGTTAATTGAAGGTCCAATTGAGTTTGTTTGTGAGTTGAAGTATGATGGCGTTGCGATTGGTATTCGCTATGAAAATGGTCAGCTAACGCGCGCTGTTACTCGTGGAGATGGCGAAAAAGGAGAAGACGTAACTGCCAATGTGCGCACGATTCGCTCAATTCCCTTGAGTTTGAAAGGCGATTTTCCAAGCGATTTTGAAATTCGAGGAGAGATTTTTATGCCACACGCACAATTCAAACGCTTGAACGAAGAACGAGAAGATATTGGTGAAGCTTTGTTTGCAAATCCTAGAAATACGGCTTCGGGAACATTGAAAATGCAAGATTCTAAAGTCGTTGCAGAACGCGGTTTGGATTCTTATTTATATGGAATTTACGGTACAGATTTACTGGCGAAAGGTCATTTTGAATCGGTGCAACAAGCTGGAAATTGGGGTTTTAAAATTCCATTGGAGAAAAATAAATTCATTCTCAAAACAACTTCGATCGAAGGTATTATGGAATTTATTCATTATTGGGATAAACAACGCGAACAGTTGCCTTTCGATATCGACGGAATTGTGTTGAAAGTCAACGATTATCAACAGCAAAAAACCTTAGGTTTCACAGCAAAATCTCCACGTTGGGCTATTTCTTACAAGTTCAAAGCTAATCGGGTAGAAACAAAATTAAACGAGGTTACTTACCAAGTTGGACGCACAGGAGCAATCACACCCGTTGCGAATTTAACCCCGGTGCAGTTGGGTGGAACAACGGTAAAACGTGCGTCTTTGCACAATGCCGACCAAATTGAAAAATTAGATTTACACGAGGGCGATTTTGTTTTTGTTGAAAAAGGAGGCGAAATCATCCCGAAAATTGTGGGAGTCAACACCGATAAACGTGAGCAAGCAAGCGCAAAAGTTGTCTTTTTGGAAAACTGTCCAGAATGTCAAACGGCTTTGATTCGAAGAGAAGGCGAAGCGCAACATTATTGTCCGAATGACAAAACCTGTCCACCGCAAGTGAAAGGACGCATCGAACATTTCATCAGTCGCAAGGCAATGAACATGGACGGTTTGGGAACAGAAACAGTTGATTTGTTGGTGGAAAAAGGACTCATTCACAACGTCGCGGACTTATTCGATTTGACTTACGAACAAATTTTGAACCTCGACCGAATGGCAGAGAAATCAGCCGATAATTTGATGAAAAGCATTGAACTGTCGAAAGAAATTCCGTTTGAACGTGTGCTGTTTGGAATCGGAATTCGCTTTGTGGGAGAAACAGTTGCCAAGAAATTAGCGAAGCATTTTAAGAACATCGATGCCATCAAAAAGGCCACTTTCGACCAATTGATCGAAGCTGATGAAATCGGAGAAAAAATCGCTATTTCAATTCAGCAATTCTTTTTGGAAGAAGAAAATGAGCAACTAATAGAACGCTTGAAATCAAAAGGTTTGCGTTTTGAAATGGAAGAAAAAGTATCGCTTTCAAGTGTCTTAGAAGGAAAAACAGTCGTGATTTCTGGAACATTTGAAACTTTTTCCCGCGACGAATTAAAAGAATTAATCGAGCGAAACGGAGGTAAAAATGGTTCTTCGATTTCAAGTAAAACCGATTATTTAGTGGCAGGAGCAAACATGGGACCCGCAAAGTTGAAACAAGCAAATTCTTTGGGAATCAATATGTTGAGCGAAAATGAATTTATTAAATTGATTAATTCATAATGGAAAAAAATCTTTGGAATACTACCCAATCACTGCTCGTTGTTTACAATTACGAAAACTTAGATCGCCTGCATGATTTTCGAAAATCATTGGATAAAATGTTGGCAAACAGCGTGGTTGACAGAGTCATTATAATTGTGAATATTGACAAAGAGGTCGATAAAAATACGCTTCCACCTCATTTTTTGATTTATTATAATTCACCGAACGATTATAATTTTTGGGGAAAATTGAAAGATATTCAATTGGACGCTGAATTAAGAAAGCAGTATGACACTTTATTATGGCTTGGAGAAACCGATAAACGCAGCTTTAAATTTGTGAAAAACATAAAATTCTCCAATAAAATTGGGGTCAATTCAGCCGATGCTTTTTTTGAATTGCATTTGAATTCTGAATCAGACATACCCAGTGAAATGCTTACTTTTGTAGTAGAAACTTTAAAAAAAATAACCCTAGCATGAACAATCCATTTACAGGATCAGGTGTTGCATTAGTGACACCATTTCACAAAGACGGAAGCATTGATTTTGATGCCTTGAAAAAATTAGTTCAACTTCAAATCGATGGAGGAACAGATTTTTTGGTCGTTCAAGGAACAACAGGTGAGTCGCCAACTTTGTCGCAAGAAGAAAAAATGCAAGTCTTACAAACCGTGATGGACGTGAATCAAGGGAAATTGAAAATCGTTTACGGAGTTGGTGGAAACAACACGATTGCTGTGGGCGAAACTTTGAAAAAAGTTCCTGCTGGCGTTGATGGAATTTTGTCTGTGTCGCCGTATTACAACAAACCGATTCAAAAAGGAATCATTGAACATTACAAATACATCGCTTCTTGCACAGAATTGCCGATTATTTTATACAACGTTCCTGGGCGAACAGGTTCAAACGTTTTGCCAGAAACAACGATAGCTTTAGCTGAAATTCCAAATATCGTTGCGATGAAAGAAGCATCAGGAAGTATGGAACAAATCATGGAAATCATTCGCTTGCGCAAACCAGATTTTGGCGTTTTATCAGGCGATGATGCGATTACAATGCCTTTGATTGCAGCAGGTGCTGACGGTGTAATTTCTGTGGTTGCCAATGCTTTTCCAGAGAAATTTTCTAAAATGGTTCACGCTTCGATGGAAGGAGATTTAGACACAGCGCGCAAAGAACATTACGATTTATTACCTATCACTAAAATGTTTTTCGAAGAAGGAAACCCAGGTGGCGTGAAAGTTGCATTAAACGTAAGAGGAATCATGGAGGAAAATATGCGCATGCCTTTGTATCCAGTTTCTGATGGGTTAAGAGCGAGAATTACCGCTGAAACCAAGATTTTATTGGGTTAAAAAATAAAATGGTCTATGTAAGGGAGAATTGAAATTCGCCCTTACATAGACCTTACATAGCCAATACAATGGCCGTTATGTTTTAGATTTTAGCATTCAAGCTTGCCCAAGAACCACCGTTGTGAACCTCATATCCTTTTGATTTTAAAATTCCTTTCGCAGATCCACTTCTCATCCCAGAGGCACAACAAGTTATGATTACTTTGTTTTTAGGAATTTTATTCAAAGAATTTGCAATTTCAGGTAGCGGAATATTTACCGCACCTTTAATGTGACCTGATTTGAATTCGCCTTGTGAACGAACGTCAATAATCATAGCACCATTTTTAACTAGTTCTTTGTAGTCCACAGACTTAACTCCGAATAATTTTGCAAAAAAAGACATAACTAAATACTTACTAAATAATTAACATCCATCCAAGAACCTCCATTTTCGCAATCGACACCGATTGATTTAAAATAGTTTGTTGCTTGTCCACTTCTGTTTCCACTTGCGCAACAGAAAACGATTGGTTGTTCCATTGCTCTGATTTCTTCAATGTGAGCTGTAATTTCTTGCAACGGAATATTTATTGATCCTGCAACATGACCACCGCTGAATTCTGCATGTGTTCTAACATCTACGATTGTTCCAATTTTAGACATAATTTAATTTTTATGTGTTATAAACTTTTTAACTAACTGAAAAACTAAGTCACCGATAAGCGCACCCATCAATATGTTAAAGAAGATATTTGAACGAATTGCACAGCCTGTTTCGCATGGAAACAATTTGAAATAAATTATTCCGCCAATGCCACCAATCACATATCCCAATAAATTAACTAACGAAGCAACTTTTATCATTTCTTAATTTTATAGGACAAAAGTAGAGCAGTTGTTTAATTCTATTTGTAACTTTTGATACACTTACAAACTCAGTTCTGAAATAGTTCCTTATTTTTGAAAAAAAACCAATTTTTATGAAACACGTCTCTCTAGCAGCTATTGAAAGAGCTATCGAAGTTGTAGATAATTTAGATGACGATCAGTTAGAATCAACTGTCGAAAAATATGCAGAAACACAGGAAATGCTCTTTGAGTATGTAATGTCTGCTCCAACAGAATACGAAAATGAAGAGTTGGAAGGATTATTAATTTATTATTTCTGCTTGATTAATGAGTGTTTCAAACAAGAAGGAATTAAATTAAGATCGGTAACTGAAGAAGATATCGACGAATTGGAAGAACCATATTTCGATATGCTCGACCAATATTTTGAAGATGAGGACGAAGAGATTTTGGAATCTTTCTGTGACCAACCGCAGCTTGCACAATTTATGGCTATGGAAGTTTCAACGGATGATGAAGACGGAAGTTCTTTTGACGATGATACTGCAAGTCAATTGTTTATCGTTACTTTGGCAACAATTAGTTTGCTGAATCGCGCGATTGAAGCTTAGCCAAAATCTAACTTTTATTTACAAATCTTTCTTTGAAACTATTATTTCTTGGAACACTTCCGCTATTACTAAAATTTAAAATCGCTTTTTGAGAATGTTGAAAATTGACATGCACACCCACATTATTCCGAAAATTATGCCCAATTGGACTGAGAAATTCGGATATGGAAAATTCATCAATTTAGTTCACAACGACGACCGTTCTGCAGACATGATGCAAGGCGGACAGTTTTTTAGAAGAATTCAAGAAAATTGCTGGAATGATGAACTTAGAATTGGTGAATACGAGCAATTTAACACGCAAGTGCAGGTTGTGTGTACGATTCCTGTAATGTTTTCTTATTGGGCAAGAACGGAAGATTGTGTTGAACTTTCTCGATTTTTGAACGACCACATTGCTGATTTAGTAGCGAAATATCCAAAGAATTACATTGGTTTGGCAACAATTCCAATGCAAGATACCGATGCCGCAATTAAAGAGTTGGAACGTGCAAAAGCAACGGGTCATGTAGGAATTCAAATTGGGTCGAATATCAATGATGAAAATCTTAGCGAGGAGCGATTTTTTCCAATTTTTGAAGCTTGTGAGCGCTTAGGAATGGCTGTGATGGTTCATCCGTGGCAAATGATGGGATTTGATTCGATGAAAAAATACTGGTTGCCGTGGCTTGTGGGAATGCCTGCTGAAACCTCACGTGCAGCTTGTTCAATGATTTTTGGAGGCGTTTTAGAACGATTGCCAAATCTAAGAGTGTGTTTTTCGCACGCAGGAGGTTCGTTTTTACCAACTTTAGGGAGAATTGAGCACGGATTTAATTGTCGTCCGGATTTGGTAGCAATTGACAATCCGGTAAATCCAAGAACTTACGTTGGTAAATTTTGGGTTGATTGCATTACCCATGACATTGATGCATTGAAATATATTTTGAAGTTGCAAGGCTCAAAACGTGTTTGCCTTGGTTCTGACTATCCTTTCCCGCTTGGCGATTTGGAAATTGGAAAATTCATCGAAAAAAGTGATTTGCCAAAAGAAACAATTGAAGATATTTTCTCGCATTCAACCCTCGAATGGCTGGACTTGAAAAAGGAAAGTTTTATTTAGAATTTAATGCTATTTAATTTTGAGGAATTTGGTTGGAGAGGAAATCTTATTTGTTAGATTTTGCCTTATTTTTTAGGAAGGCTCAACTTACTTAATCCTTTCTTAAAGTATTTATGTTAGGCAGTTTTCTTGCTATAAAATAAGCTAATTCCCCGTTCTGGAAGTTCAATGCTTGTTTGTCATCAAAAAAGAAATATTTATTCATAAAAATAGTCTTTACTTTTCCGTCTTTATTGATAATATCCATTATTAAATATACTGACATTGAGGATTTTGATCTCCTTTTGCAAAAGCTTTCATTGGAATAAAGGTAAATGAGACTGTCTATTAATTCAGGGCTGTTCATTGTGAATTCCTGATGGCTAAGTTCTATGTCCTTCCTAATATGTTCTTCTATCAATGTACTAGTTGGGTGATAGTTCCAATCGATGTATAGAAAATTAACTTTCTCAATTGAATCGCTCGGTTGAATGTTTTTTAATTTATTGATTACTATGTTTTTAGGGCTGTTACAACCTAAGATAAAAGTCAAATAAATTGAATAAAGTAACAAGTTGATTAAACCTAATATCCGATTACTTTTCATTATGTCTGAATTGAATTTTAATTTTAATTATAAATCTACCACATAAAAATCGAAATTGTCTCTATTTTCATTTCATCAAAAATAAGATAATAACCTCAACTTTCAGTTCACAGTGGTGATTCAGTTATCAGTTCACCTCGACTCTTAGTTGTTCATTTTCAATCTCCTTGATTCAATGCTCAAAAGTTGTTTAAAACATTGCTTTTTTTTTGGTGGTGTTTTAAGCTTTTAAGGTTAAATTTGCGCTCAATTTACGGTAAACAATTACCCTAAAGAAATGTAAATTGAAACTCCTATGCCAAAAGATTTATCTATCAAATCCGTTCTAATTATTGGAAGCGGTCCAATTGTTATTGGTCAAGCCTGTGAGTTCGACTACTCAGGTTCACAAGCAGCAAGATCATTAAGAGAAGAAGGAATTGAAGTAACATTAATTAATTCAAATCCTGCAACAATCATGACAGATAAAGTCGTTGCGGATAATGTTTACTTACAGCCTTTAGAGCCTGAAAGTATCATCGAGATTCTGAAAAATCACAAAATTGACGCCGTTCTTCCTACAATGGGAGGACAAACAGCGCTGAATCTTTGTATTCAATGTGATGAAATGGGGGTTTGGGAAGATTATGGCGTAAAAATTATAGGAGTTGATATTGCGGCGATTGAAATAACAGAAAATCGTGAAGCATTCCGCGAATTGATGTTGAAAATTGGAGTCGGAATGGCTCCTCAAAAAACAGCAAAATCGTTCTTGGAAGGTAAAGAAATTGCACAAGAATTTGGCTTCCCGCTTTGTATTCGCCCATCTTATACACTAGGTGGCTCTGGAGCATCAATTTTACATGAACCAAAAGAATTTGATAATTTATTAGAAAGAGGTTTGCAATTGTCACCGATTCATGAAGTGATGATTGATAAAGCGCTTTTGGGTTGGAAAGAATACGAATTAGAATTGTTGCGCGATGCAAATGATAACGTTGTGATTATCTGTTCTATTGAGAATTTTGACCCAATGGGAATTCACACAGGAGATTCAATTACTGTTGCACCAGCAATGACACTTTCCGACACAACCTTCCAAAAAATGCGCGATATGGCGATTTTGATGATGCGTTCAATCGGAAATTTTGCGGGTGGTTGTAACGTTCAATTTGCTGTTTCACCGGATGAAAAGGAAGATATAATTGCAATTGAAATCAACCCTCGTGTTTCGCGTTCATCGGCTTTAGCATCGAAGGCAACAGGTTACCCAATCGCTAAAATTGCTTCAAAATTGGCTATCGGTTACCATTTAGATGAATTGAAGAATCAAATTACGAAAACAACATCGGCATTATTTGAACCGACCTTGGATTACGTAATTGTAAAAATTCCACGTTGGAACTTTAATAAATTCCCAGGTACAAATCGTCAACTAGGTTTGCAGATGAAATCGGTTGGTGAAGTAATGGGAATCGGTCGTTCTTTCCAAGAAGCCTTGCAGAAAGCTTGTCAATCGTTGGAAGTTGACAGAAATGGCTTGGGAGCTGACGGTCGCGAGTTGACCAACCAAAATGAAATTCTTTACTCGTTGGAACACCCTAGTTGGAATCGTTTGTTTCATATTTACGATGCGATTAAATTGGGAATTCCTTTCAAAACAATTGTGGAGAAAACGAAAATTGATATTTGGTTTTTAAAACAAATTGAAGATTTAATTAAGTTAGAGCGTAAGATTGATAAATTCCACATTGGTAACTTACCAAAAGATTTATTATTTGAAGCAAAACAAAAAGGCTATGCCGACCGACAAATTGCACATTTGTTACGTTGTTTAGAATCAGAAGTTTACAAGAAAAGAACCGAGTTTGGTATCAATCGTGTTTTCAAATTAGTGGACACATGTGCTGCTGAATTTGAAGCCAAAACGCCTTATTACTATTCCACTTTCGAATACGAAAACGAAAGCGTTGTTACGGATAGAAAAAAAGTGGTAGTTCTTGGTTCAGGTCCAAATAGAATTGGTCAAGGAATTGAGTTTGATTATTCATGCGTTCACGGTGTTTTAGCAGCGAAGGAATGTGGATATGAAACAATTATGATCAACTGTAATCCAGAAACGGTTTCAACAGATTTTGATACAGCTGATAAATTGTATTTCGAACCTGTTTTCTGGGAACACATTTACGACATCATTCAGCATGAAAAACCTGAAGGTGTGATTGTTCAGTTGGGCGGACAGACAGCATTGAAATTGGCTGAGAAGTTAACGCGAATGGGAATTAAAATCCTAGGAACAAGCTTTGATGCCTTGGATTTAGCTGAAGATAGAGGTCGATTCTCAAAATTATTAGAGAAAAACAATATTCCTTTCCCACAGTACGGTGTTGTTGAAAGCGCCGAGCAAGCATTGGAATTGGCAGATGATTTAGGTTTTCCATTATTAGTTCGTCCGTCTTACGTTTTAGGTGGACAAAAAATGAAAATCGTTATCAACAAAGAAGAATTGGAACATCACGTTGTTGACATTTTAAATGAAATGGGTAACAATCAAATTTTATTAGATCATTTCTTAGGAGGAGCAATTGAGGCGGAAGCTGATGCAATTTGTGATGGCGAAAATGTTTACATCATCGGAATTATGCAACACATCGAACCTGCAGGAATTCACTCAGGCGATTCGTATGCGGTACTTCCTCCTTATAACTTAGGGGATTTTGTAATGACTCAAATTGAAGATATTACGCGTAAAATTGCCGTAGAATTGAGAACAGTTGGATTGTTGAATATCCAATTTGCAATCAAAGATGATAAAGTTTATGTGATTGAAGCGAATCCACGTGCATCGAGAACAGTTCCTTTTATTGCGAAAGCTTACGATGAACCTTATGTTAATTACGCAACAAAAGTGATGTTAGGCGTAAACAAGGTGACAGATTTTAATTTTACACCTCGAAAAGAAGGTTATGCAATCAAAATTCCTGTTTTCTCATATGAGAAATTTCCCGATGTGAAAAAGGAATTAGGGCCAGAAATGAAATCAACAGGAGAGGCAATTCGATTCATTAAAAATTTGAAAGATCCGTTCTTTACGAAAATTTATTCTGAGCGAAACATGCATTTGTCGAAGTAGTTTTTTTGTTAGTTTCCTAATCTTTGTTAATCAATTTTTTAGTTTTTGTTGAGGTAAAGAATTTCAGTGATTCATTTAAGTTTAGATTCAATTTCTAGTTCAAAGTAACCTTTGTTACCAACTAGCTTTTAATGTCAGTCTATTTTTGCATCACTAAATCTTAAACAATAACAAAATGAAAATTGAACAAATTTATACGGGCTGTTTAGCTCAAGGTGCTTATTATGTAACAAGCAATGGAGAAGCATTTATCATTGACCCATTGCGTGAAATTCAACCTTATTTAGATCGCTTATCGGCTGATGGTGTGACGTTGAAATACATCTTTGAAACGCATTTCCACGCGGATTTTGTATCAGGACATTTAGATTTGAGTAAAAAAACAAATGCTCCAATCGTTTATGGTCCAAACGCAAAACCAGAATTTGATGCAATCATCGCTGAGGACAATCAAGTGTTTGAAATTGGTGCGATTAAAATAAAAGTATTGCACACACCTGGACACACAATGGAAAGTACAACTTATTTGTTGATCGACGAAAATGGAGTTGAAACTGCAATTTTCTCTGGAGATACTTTGTTTTTAGGTGATGTTGGTCGTCCTGATTTGGCTCAAAAAGCGGCAGATATGACACAAGAACAATTAGCTGGACTTTTATACGAAAGTTTGATGACTAAAATTATGCCTTTGAGCGATGACATTACGGTTTATCCTGCTCATGGTGCTGGTTCTGCTTGTGGAAAAAATATGATGAAAGAAACAGTTGACACTTTAGGTAATCAGAAAAAGATGAATTACGCTTTGAATCAACCTTCTAAAGAAGCATTCATTGAGGCTGTAACCGATGGATTATTGCCTCCTCCAGCATATTTCGGATTCAATGTCGCAATGAACAAAAAAGGATATGAAAATTTTGAAGAGGTGAAATTAAAAGCAATGACTCCACTGAATCCTAACGCTTTTGAGCTTTTAGCGGAGGCATCAGGTGCTTTAATTTTAGACACGAGAGATAGTGGTGTTTTCTATCAAGGTTTTGTGCCACAATCAGTAAATATTGGTGTCAATGGTGATTTCGCTCCTTGGGTTGGTGCTTTGATTGGTGATGTGAAACAAGAAATCCTTTTGGTAACAGAAGCTGGAAAAGAAGAAGAAGTTATCACGCGATTGAGTAGAGTTGGGTTTGACAATGTTCTTGGTTTCTTAGACGGAAGTTTCGAGGCTTGGAAAACAGAAGGAAAAGAAATAGATACAGTGGACAGAATTACTGCTGAAGAGTTTAAATCCAAATTTGAATTAGGAACTTCGATGGTGATTGATGTTAGAAAAGAAAGTGAATATAGCGCTGAACATGTAGAAGATGCCTATTCAAAACCGTTGGCTTACATCAACGAGTGGACAAAAGATATCAATCCAGAAAATCATTTCTTTATGCATTGCGCAGGAGGCTATAGAAGTATGATTGCTGCTAGTATTTTACAAGCTAGAGGCTACCGAAATTTCACTGAAATCGCAGGTGGATTCAAAGCTATAGCAGAAACAGGTGTTCCAAAAACGGATTTTGTCTGTCAAAGTAAAGTGTTAAAATAATCGTTTTTTAAATTGTAACAAAAGGAGAGTTTTTATAGCGCTACTTTTTGCATTTATTAGACTTGGTATATTTTACGTAAATTGTAAAACAATTCAAACGCAAACAAAATGGAAAAATTAAAAGTTTTAATTCCAACAGATTTCTCAGTTCAGGCTGATTTTGCATACATTATGGTTGAAAAAATGAGCCAAAAGTTGGACATGGAAATTCACTTTCTTCACGTAATGAATTTTCCCGATACCGTATCTGTTGATAGTGAAGGTTCGATTGCTACCTGCGGAGATATCGATGCAACGTATGTAAAAGTGCAACACGATATTGCATTGAAAAAGTTTCGTCACTTAAAAGAGCAAAATGGAAAGCACATTCATACGCACATTACTTTTGGAAATCTAAATCTTTCGATAACGGAATTTGCAGAAAAAAAACACTTCGATTTGATTGTTATGGGAACAAAAGGAGCTCACGGTTTCTTTGAAAAACTGACAGGTTCAGAAACTCAAATTGTAGTTCGTAAATCTAAAGTTCCTGTGTTATCTTTGATGTGTGACCGTTCTGATCTTCATTTAAAGAATGTATTATTAGTGCATCAATTTGAAGATAATCACCATCAAGATTTGAAGTTAATGAAACTGATTCTGCAAGTATTTGAACCTGAATTACATTTACTTCAAATCTCTAAAACAGGAAACGATACCGAAAAAATCCATGGAAATATGCAAGCATTTGCTGCAAGTCATGGATTGGAAAAATATCACATGCATGTTATAAAAGACAGCGATGTTGAAAATGGTGTCATTCATTTTAATCAAATGCACGATATGGATTTAGTTTGCATTGGCACACATGGAAAAGGTGGTTTTTTTCACTCCAGTGCTACTGAAAAACTTATCAATCACATGTTCAAACCTATTATTTCATTTCACTTAAATTAATTTATAACTTATGATAGAATTTATTAAACAACCTTGGACGTGGTGGTTCTCTGGAATTGTCATTTCATCGGTGATGTTTTTACTTTTATTTTTTGGAAAATCGTTTGGCTTTTCATCCAACCTTCGCACCATGTGTACAATCGCAGGAGCTGGAAAAATGGTTAAATTCTTTGATTTCGATTGGAAAACCCAATCTTGGAACCTTGTTTTTTTGGTGGGTGCAATTTTAGGAGGATTCATCGCTAAAGAATTTCTGAGCAATGGAGAAGCAGTTCAAATCTCGGCTGCAACCATCAGCGATCTAAAAGAACTAGGTTTCAAAGCACCAGATGGAATTCAACCAACAGAACTTTTTAGTTGGGAAGCAATCTTCACTTTGAAAGGATTTTTTGTACTTGCAATAGGTGGATTTCTAGTTGGATTTGGTTCGCGCTACGCTGGAGGATGTACTTCAGGTCATGCAATTAGCGGAATTTCCGATTTGCAAATTCCTTCCATCATTGCTGTTGTTGGTTTTTTCATCGGAGGTTTGGTGATGACCTATTTTATTTTTCCACTTATTTTCTAAACGTAAACAAAAATGAAATTTATAAAATTTTTAGTCGTTGGAATTCTATTTGGAATTGTGATGACAAAATCAGAAGCTCTTTCTTGGTACCGCATTCAAGAAATGTTTCGCTTTCAAGCTTTTCACATGTATGGAATCATTGGAACAGCTGTAACCCTTGGTGTGATTGGAGTATTTTTAATAAAAAAATTCAAAATTCGAGATATTTCAGGAAGTCAAATTGCTTTTCACCCAAAAGATAAATCCATTTTTCGCTACTTGATTGGAGGAACAATTTTCGGTTTTGGTTGGGCGCTCAGTGGCGCTTGTCCTGGTCCAATGGTTGTGAACCTTGGATATGGATTTTTAAGCTTTGCAATCGTGATTCTTTTTGCAATGGTAGGAACTTTTTTCTACGGAATCATTAAGGATTATCTTCCACACTAGCAATTTGTTTTCACTATGGAAAATCAAAAAGATCCAGTCGTTGAAGCACTGCAACGGGTTGTTTTTCGCTTGTTGCGATTGGTAATCGTGCTTTCGATATTAATTGTTCTAATTCCTTTATTCGTACTTAATTCAGCTGCAATTATTGGTTTTTTTAAATCATTTGGGCAAGAAGATTTAAGTCCGCAACTAATTGATTCTACGGCGATTTTAACAACCGAGTCAACGGAGACAAGCATGTATTGGACGCCTCCAAGTTTGACATTAATCAAAGAGGATAAATTGTTGGATGAGGTAATTTATGGTAAAGAATTAATCATGCACACCGCTTATTATTTGGGACCTAAAGGAACAATTGCTCAACAGACGAATGGTTTGAATTGTCAAAATTGTCATTTGAATGCAGGAACAAAAGTTTTTGGTAACAATTACGGCTCAGTTGCTTCCACTTATCCCAAAATGAGAGCAAGAAGTGGAAAAATGGAAAGCATTGAAAAACGCGTAAACGATTGCTTTGAACGTAGCTTAAATGGAAAAGCATTAAATGTGAAAAGTAAAGAAATGAAAGCAATTGTTGCTTACCTTAAATTTATTGGAAAAGATGTCAAAAAAGGCGAAAAAGCGACAGGTTCAGGTTTGAAAGAAATTGCATTTCTCGACAGACCAGCTGACCCCACAAAAGGAAAAATAGTTTATGAAAACCAATGCGCAAGTTGCCACCAATCCAACGGAGAAGGGACTAAAGACGAGCATGGAAGAGAATTCATCTATCCTGCTTTATGGGGCACCGAAAGTTTTAATGATGCCGCTGGATTATACCGATTGACGAATATGGCGCGCTATGTTAAATACAACATGCCTTTTGGAGTGTCACACGAAAGTCCAACTTTATCCGATGCTGATGCTTGGGATGTTTCAGCTTACGTAATATCCATGCCACGACCACACAAATCTGTTCCAAAAGATTGGCCCGACAAATCAAAAAAACCGATGGATCATCCGTTTGGACCTTACGCTGATAATTTCTCCGAGCAGCAGCATAAATTCGGACCTTATCAATTGATGCAAAAAAAATAGTTTAATTCATTATGAAATTTATTCTTCCCTCACTTCTTTTTACATTTTTGAGTTTCTCTTTTTATTCTCAACACCACGAACTAACCGACAAACCGGTGATGTGGAAAGGAAAACAAAATCAAACCAAAGACACAACATCCTTATTACATGCTTTCAAATCGGGAACAGCTCATGGACATTTTCGCTATTACTTTAGCTCTACAATAAACCAAGGAGCGCTCACCGATTATTACGCAAATGCTATTGGTGGTGGAATACGTTACGAAACCAATAAATTTCATGGTTTTCAATTTGCAGCAAGTGGCTTTTATTTTTTTAATATTGGTTCCTCCTCCATGACTAAAGTCGATTCCATAACGGGACAAGTAAACCGATACGAAATTGGATTATTTGACATTGAAAACCCCAATAATCACAAGGATATGGATCGATTGGAAGAACTTTATTTGAAATATAATTTAAACCACGGCCACCTTATTTTTGGACGACAATTAATCAATACCCCTTTAATCAATTTGCAAGACGGAAGAATGCGTGGAACAGGTGTAGAAGGATTATGGATGGACTATGAACTTGGTAAAAAATGGAAATTTGAAGGCGGCTATCTGTATGCAATTTCTCCAAGAAGCACCACAAAATGGTATGATGTCGATGAATCTATTGGTTTATATCCTCAAGGAATTTCCACTTCTGGTTTAAAATCTGACTATTTTGGAAACCTACATTCAAAAGGAATTGGTGTGCTTTCAGTGAAATACAATCCAATTAAAAATTTTGAATTACAAGCTTGGGATTATTATATAGATAACATTCTCAATTCTGCATTATTACAAGCAAAATACACTCATTCTTTGAAAGCTGAAAATAAATTAGTATTGGAAGGACAATTCATTCGTCAAGATGCAATAAAAAATGGAGGCAATGAAAATCAAACTTTAACATACATAGATAAGGGAGCAAAGTCAATGACTTTTGGAACGAGAGTTAATCTAAAAACAAAAAAAATAGATTACTCACTTGCTTACAATCGAATCACCAAACATGGACGCTATTTATTCCCACGTGAATGGGGAAGAGATCCGTTTTTTACTTTTATTCCACGTGAGAGAAGTGAAGGATTTGGCGATGTACACGCTCTCGTTGGAAAAATAGATTTAAAACCTTCAAAATCTGGATTTAGAACTTCTCTTGCAACTGGATATATTTGGATGCCAGATGTAAAAAACGTTGAGTTAAATAAATATGGTCTTCCCTCCTACATTCATTTGAGCTTAGATTTGCGCTATAAATTTCAAGAATTTCTAAAAGGAATGGAAGCACAAGTACTGGTAACGTCCAAGATAAACCAAGGAGAAACGTATGATAATCAAAGATTTGTATTTAATAAAGTCAACATGATTTTGATAAATGTAATCTTGAATTATCATTTTTAAAAGAATGTAACATAAGTAACACTATACAAGATGGTATTCCATCAAATTTGCACTAAATAATAACTATGGAAATTTTCGGATATTTAGCTTCAATTGTAATTGGTATTTCTCTAGGGTTAATTGGAGGTGGAGGTTCAATTCTTACGGTTCCTGTTTTAGTTTATTTGTTTAAAGTAGAACCCATGTTAGCTACAGCTTACTCACTTTTTATCGTAGGTACAAGTAGTTTAGTGGGAGCTTTTCCAAAATACAAACAAGGATTGATAAACTTGAAAACAGCATTGGTTTTTGGTGTCCCATCTATTATTGCAGTTTTTGCAACACGAAAATTAATTGTTCCAGCAATTCCTGATGAAGTATTCACACTTGGAAGTTTCATCGTTACAAAATCCATCTTAATGATGATTCTTTTTGCCGTGTTAATGGTGGCTGCTTCTGTTTCAATGATTCGTGAAAAGAAATCAAAAACAGAGGAAAAAGAAGGAGAACAAGTATTTAATTATCCTTTAATCATTGTAGAAGGTTCAGTTGTTGGAATGCTTACTGGGTTAGTTGGTGCTGGTGGAGGCTTTTTAATCATTCCTGCATTAGTAATGCTCAGTAAATTACCAATGAAAATGGCTGTTGGAACTTCCTTATTGATTATTGCAGCGAAATCTTTAATTGGTTTTATAGGCGACTTATCAGTAAACGCTGACAAAATGGACTGGGTGCTTTTAGGAAGTGTAACCGCTTTAGCAATTGGAGGTATTTTCATCGGAAACTGGCTTTCTAAGTCAATTGATGGCAATAAATTGAAAAAAGGGTTTGGTTGGTTTGTTTTAGTAATGGGAATCTACATAATTATTAACGAATTGTTCCTTAAAACAGGCGGCGGACATTAATCATTAAAGTATGAAAACTATTCTTTTAACGCTCTCATTTTTCACCTTGTTGAGT
>VEQH01000108.1 GCA_018883325.1 Flavobacteriales bacterium
GGTAGCACTGCTATGGATTAAAGTTTTAGTTTTCAAAATTAAAATTCAATTTCAGGGTTTAATGATACAAAAAAATGGTGTTTTTAACTTAAAAATTCGTTGACGCGAGTTTTTCAGCAGACCCTAAATTAATAGATTTTGAAATATTCCCCAATCCTGTTGATGATGAGCTAACTATAAAATTGAAAAATAAGGGATTTGAATATGTTAAGATTTTAGATCAACAAGGAAGAGAAATTCTCAAAATGCCAATTGACTCTGCAAATTTGAATATTAACACATCTATTTTGGAAAATGGAATTTATTTCGTAAAAATCGATGAAACTGTTCAACGGTTCATCAAAAAATAGAATGAATTAATCGTTACTCTTCTCGTTTATCCAGTCCGTCAAAATGGCGGAAGTAAGTCAAAAATAAGGATTCGCTAATGCGTTTGGCTTTCTTGAAATCTCGTTTTGAAAACGTGTTTTGAACATATTGTTTACTATCGAAGTTATAAAGTAATCTTCCCTTCGGATGAATGAAGCCATAGCCACGAATTGTTGCGTGAAAAGCAAATTCCTCTACATCTGGACTCAACAAATCTTTACTGAACAAATAGTGTTCGTTTGGCAAGCGAAGTTGGTGCATCAAAGTGGCTGCCAAATCAGCTTGTGAACCAATAGTTTCAACAACTTTACCTCGTGCTTCTTTTAAAATCGGTTCACCATAAATTAAAATCGGTATTCTAAAAAACTCAGTTGTGTAAGGCATTTCGACAGCTTGTGAACCGTGACTATGGTCAGCCACAAAAACGAAAATCGTGTTTTTATACCATTTTTGCCTTTTCGCCTTTTTAATAAAATCACCCAAACATTTATCGGCATAAACCACCGAATTCATAAAGTCCGCCTCTGCACCTGTGAATTTCGCTTTTCCTCTTTTTGGATAATCGTAAGGTGAATGTGTACTTCCTGTAAATGCGCAGTGCATAAATGGAGTTTTGGAAGCATTGATGTTTTTCAAGAAAAAACGATACAAATCTTTATCAAAATAATTCAATTTTCCTTTTGGCAAACCAGATGGGAAGTTGTTTTCGTCCATCACTTTATCAAAGCCATGCTCAACGATGAAACTTTGAATGTTGCCGTATTTTAAATCTCCACTAAACAAATAAGAAGAAGTATAACCTTGCTTTTTCAAGTCTTGGTTAATTGAACGGATTTTACGGTGTTTCTCTGGATAAAGCGAAATCGCTACTTCTGGAATTCCTGGATAACCAGCCAAAATCGATGTGTTTCCTATTTCAGAAGTGGTATTCGTTGCGTAAATATTGGAAAATAAAACTCCACTTTCAGCCAATTTATCAAAGTTCGGAGTTGCACCTTTTGTTGTGCTTAAACAACCGATTGCATTTGCGGTCCAGCTTTCAAGAATCACAAATACTAAATTCGGTTTCGAATCTTCAAGGATGTAATTGCTGTGATTTCGGTCAAAAGTAAAAAGTGACTTCGTGACTTTTTCTGCCAAACTCGGACGAATTACGGGCAAAATATCCTTGAAATCTGTTTTAAAAAATAAGAAATAACTATTGCCAAAAAAGTAAGTTGAGTTTACAGATAAATCATTTAATTTTTGATTTTTTGAATAATATGCAGCATCTATATTAATTGGAATTTGTTGCCATCCACCTCTTGCGAATAGTAGCGAAAAACCAAGTATTAGAACAGTTGTAAAACTTAAAATCACACTTCTAAACAATGAATTTTCAGTTTTTAAAGTAGATATTTTGTTGTGGAGTAACTTTCTGTAAATAAAAAAATTGATTCCTAATTCGAGAATCAGCAACAAAAAGAACCAAATCGTTGACGCATAATCAGCAGTTCGCACCACTTCATCTGGATTCGAAAGATGCATAAAAACACGCGAAGTCAATTTATGATTCCATTCAAAATAAGCATTTATCTCGGCGCTATGAATGGCGGCTACTGCAAGCGTTAAAGCTCCAAAAACGATGTAAAATAAAGCTTTTGTCCATTTGTTTTGAAAAAAAGAAAGCACAAACAAAAGCAATAAAATGGGACCCGAAAGAAAAGCCGCAGTTGCCAAATCAAGGCGCAAAGAATGGTAAAAAATACCGATATAGTTCCAAAAACCGTTTTCAAAAACGTCGCGATGCAACAAGGAAAAAACCAATCGTTGGGTTGTAAAAACTAAAAACCAAAAGACGAATAAATAGGCTGTAGTTTTTAATAAAGGAATTGCTTGTTTCACGCAGTAAAAGTAAGGATTCTGATGGTTTATTAATTAAATCTATTATCGGGATAACAATATTTGAAATTAAACCTTCACTGTGGAATGTTAGTGAAAAATTCTACATCACGATCATTCTTTTTGTAAAAATCAATTCATTCTAATAAATCATCAAAACTTTAATACTTATATGAAATAGTTATTTCTGTTTATTTTGATTTCGGTTTTCTCTACTCATTATATTTTATTTTCTGAAATTTCGTATAAACAAAAAAGGTTGCCTTAAGCAACCTCAAATTAAATTTCATTCTTTAAAACTATAAGCCACCATTCCATTTATAAGTTGGTGTTGTATAAGTTTTTGGTGTTGTATAATAATTTGTTTTTGGTGCTACATAGTAGTTTGTTTTTGGCGCTTCATAATAATTCGTTTTTGGTGCCACGTAATAATTCGTTTCTGGTTTAATAGTTCCTTGAGTACCAGTATATGGATTTATGTTTGGTGACGTTGAATAATTGTCATTTATAGTATTATTTGGAGTTGTTCTATTATAACCATTTACATAGGTGCCATTTTGTTTATAGTAACCATTTACATAAGTGCTATTTGGATTTACTTGACCAAAGACACCAAATTGAAAAAAGCAACTAAAAAGGAGTAGAAATAAATTTTTTTTCATGATTTTAAAGTATTAATTTGAAAAACAAGATTGACTAACCGTATATGGTTACATCAAAGGTACAATAAATTCTGAATTTCCGAACATAAATGGAAAAATCTGAATTTAATAATGCATTTGGTCAGTTTATTAAAAATAAAAGGCAAGTATTAAATTGGTCTCAATTGGATTTAGCCTCGAAAATTGGTAACAATCCTCAAAATATTTCCAGAATAGAAAGAGGTGAGATTAACCCTACAATTTTTTGGACAGCAAAACTCGCACAAGTTTTTAATTGTTCAACATCTGAATTAATTAAAGAATTTGAAGACTTTATTGAAAACCAACAAAGAATTTAAAATTAAAAAACAAATTATTACAAAACCGAATGTATAAAATTACACTTCAATTTAATCGAAAAGTTACACTAAAATAACTGTTAACTCTTAACTTTTAGTTTTAAACTTGAATTCCAATAAAATATAAGCTTTATCAGCGCTCATTTGTTTTTCAACTAGTCTGAAATAACCGTTTGAAATTGCGAAGCGTGCGCACTGAAATAACCTAAAGCGCCACCTTGAATATTTGATTTTGGGTTTGCAGGAGAAGCAACACCACCACCTGGACCACTACTGTTTGCTTCCAAACTTTCAAAGTAGAAATGTACTTTTTCATCCACATTCATAAATTGAACTGCAACGGTATCAAATTTATTGATTGCCTGATTAAAAGATTGTAAGCCTTGCGTGTTGTAGTTTCCATCCAAAAATTCATCGTCGTAAATAAAAGATTCAATAAATTCCCCGTTGATGTACATGCGTGCACGGTAATAATTTCCTTTACCTGCTGGATCTTGAAAATGTGGAACCACCGAACGATTAACACCTCCAAAACCTAAAGTTTTTAAAATAGTTAAACTATCCAACGTTGTTCTTACAGGCATTTTACAAACTGAAGTGTAGGTTTTCCCGTCGTAAGTTACTGTTAAACTGTAAGTTCTTCCCGGTACTCCTGGTAAAGTTGTCGTTTGGTATTTACCCGGCGAAGTTTCAGAAAGAAAAACTGAATTTCCAGCATCGTCAGCGATGAAAACAACAGCTCCAGAAACAAATAACTGATCATTTGTAGTTTGAAAATCAGTTGTTTTAGAAATCGTAATCGTTTGCGGATTAGAAGGGTCGTCTGTCAATTCTCCTTCAATAACAATAAGTGCTTCACTATCATTAAATTCAATGTCAATCACTTTTTCGCAACTGAATAAACTGAGGCTTGCGAATAGAAAACTGAGGATATAAATACTGTTTCTCATGATTAAAATTTAAAATTATAAGTAATAGAAGGAACTAATCTGAAAAGTGCGATTTGTACAGCTTCTGTTTTTGTTGGGTCAGTTTCGCTTTCACGGAATGAAATTGTCCATGCATTTTCGCGCGCATAAGCATTGTAAATTCCGAAATTCCAGCTGCTTTCAAATTTGTCTGTCTTTTTGTTGTAATAGGTAACACTTAAATCTAAGCGGTGATAATTTGGCATTCGGTATCCATTTCTTTCGGTGTAAAGCCATTGGATATTTCCATCAATGTAATATTTACCCGATGGAAAAGTTACTGCGCTTCCTGTGTAAAAAATCCACGTTGCTGAAACAGATAATTTATCGTTGATGTCGTAAATTCCAACTAAGGATAAATCATGTGTTCTGTCTTGTCGTGCTGCGTACCATTGACTGTTGTTGATTCCGTCAATTTGTTTTTCGGTGCGCGAAAGTGTGTAACTAATCCATCCGTTGAAGCGACCATATTTCTTTTTGAAAAACAACTCCACACCGTAAGCGCGACCTTTTCCATATAATAATTCTCCTTCAACCAAATCATTTGCAATCGTGCTCGCACCATCTTTGTAATCGATTTGATTTTGCATGTCTTTGTAGTAAGCTTCAACACTAAATTCATAACGATTATTAAAGAAATTTCTAAAGTAACCCAAGGATAATTGATCGGAGATTTCTGGTTTTACATTCGCACTACTTGGTATCCATAAATCAGTCGGAGTGGATGAAGTTGAATTACTGATTAAATGTAAATTTTGTACGTTTCGAGCATAACCTAATTTCAATGAACTTGTGCTATCAATCATAAATGAAGAAGTGAATCGCGGTTCTAAATTGAAATAATTCTGAACGATTTTTCCGCTGTTGTAGCTTGTGGTGTCCAAAACAACACCTTCAGCGTCGAAGGAATAAAAATCACCAGGACCCATCAAGGAGAAGTTTGTTGCACGCAAACCATAAATGAAACTCAAACGCTCATTTGGATTCCATTCGTGAGAAACATAGCCTGCATTTTCCCAAGCAAAACGGTCTTGTAATTTTTCAAAAACAAAATTAGGATCATCAGATTCAATTTGTCCAGGCGTAATTGTGTGGTGAATTGCATTTACCCCAAACTTCAACTTGTTAGTAGGATTGATGATGTATGTGAAATCTTGTTTGATGTTATAATCTTGAATTTTAGATCGAATGTCAACGGCTAAAGTTCCTGTATTAATCGCAATTTTATAATTATAGTTGCTAAAAATAAGCGATGTATTCGAAAATAATTTTGGATTGATAACCGAATTCCAGCGAATAGTTCCCGTTGCATTTCCCCAATTAATTCCAAAAAGTTCACCTAATCCAAGATTATCTTGACCAAAATAACCTGACAGAAAAATACGATTTTTGTCGTTGATTTTGTAATTTGCTTTTAGGTTTAAATCGTAAAAATACAAGCGATTGTCTTTAAATTCATCTGTTAATTTCAAGAAAACATCTGCATAAGTTCTTCTTCCACTAATCATAAATGAACCTTTGTTTTTAACAATCGGTCCTTCTACACTCAAGCGCGAAGAAATAATTCCTATGCCACCGCCAACGTGGTATTTTTTATCATTTCCATCTAGCATTTTAATATCTAAAACAGAAGAAGTTCGGCCGCCGTATTGCGAAGGCATTCCACCTTTATAAAGTGTCACTTCTTTTAAAGCATCAGAGTTGAAAGTTGAAAAGAAACCCAATAAGTGGGA
Organism: Flavobacteriales bacterium; assembly: GCA_018883325.1. Lineage (GTDB taxonomy): Bacteria > Bacteroidota > Bacteroidia > Flavobacteriales_D > Crocinitomicaceae > UBA952. The sequence goes on from VEQH01000108.1 coordinate 5,952, forward strand.
AGCATTGTAAACAGGTGCTTCGTCAAGCAAAATCAAGTTTTGGTCAGCAGCGCCACCACGAACAAAAAATCCTGAGTTTCCTTCACCTGCTGTTTTAAATCCCGGCGTCAATGTGAAGGTTTTTATAATGTCTTTTTCTCCTGCGAAAACGGGGATTTTCTCCAACGCTTTAACGTCCATTTTAACCATTCCAGTTTCAGCGCCAGAAACATTTTTGTTTTCTTTTGTTCCTGTTACTTTCACTTCCTGCAACTCTTGAATTTTATCTAATTTAGGTTTAGATAAATCAATATTCACAGTTAAGTTCTTTGTCAACTTTATTGGAATTTCCTTTTTCACAAAGCCAAATGAGTTGATAACGAGCGTGTAATTTCCTTCAGGAATAGTCAAAGAATAGAAACCATATTCATTGGAATAAACACCAACATTGCTTAATTCTTTCACGCGGACTGCTGTACTTAACAAGGTTTCTCCAGACGTGCTGTCTTTAATTGTTCCGCTTACCGTAAACTTTGAAGTTTGGGCAATCAGCGAATTTGAAACACAAAACAGACTGAAAAAAAAGAATAAAACCCGACTTGAATTTTGTAAAATAGCTTGAAAACGCATATAAAATGTCATTATTTTAGGGTGCAAAAATCGACATATTAATCTGTAATAAATTCACAATAAATGTGAATAGCGTTTTAAATTACATAAACGGATGAAAATGTAGAAATTTACCTTTGTTTTTTGGATAAGAAAGAGTTAAACAAAAAAATGAGCGTATTAATTCATCAAAACTCCCAACCAAAATCTTTTTGAATCAACCCATAAATGTAAGTCAACACTTCTTCGTTTTCGATTTTTTCTAAAGCGTCGTTCACAAAAGCACTCACCACTAAATTTCTTTTTGATTGTTCTCCAATTCCTCTTAAATTTCTGTTCTGTGAAATTCGATTAAAAAATTCAACAATTCTGTTTCAATGAATTGATTCTCTTAATTAGGGTCTGCTGAAAAACTCGCGTCAACGAATTTTTAAGTTAAAAACACCATTTTTTTGTATCATTAAACCCTGAAATTGAATTTTAATTTTGAAAACTAAAACTTTAATCCATAGCAGTGCT
>VEQH01000109.1 GCA_018883325.1 Flavobacteriales bacterium
TAATTCAAATTCACGCCGACTTAATCCTCTAACTGTTTTCATAATAGAATTTTCAGCAAAGATGAAGACCTGTGAACGTATTCTATTTACGTTTTATTTAAAATGCGCTCTAAGTTGGTAACCCAATTAATTGTTTTATAGTTTAAATATGATAACACAATTAAAACAAATCAGAATGCGTTCCAGTTCTTGTTAATGAAATCAATTTAATATGATCGTCTTGTTTCCAAATGAGCAACCAATCTGGTTTAATGTGACACTCCCACAAACCTTTATAATTTCCTTTAAGCAAATGAGGTTTAAATTTTTGAGGAAGTTTGCCATGCATTACAAGAAATGTGACAGCCTCGTCAATAAGTTTCATATCTAAACCTCTTTTTTTTGCGAGTTTAATATCTTTTTTAAAAAGATTAGATTGCTCTAATTCGTACATTTCAACTAAAAAGTTGATTTCTGAATTCCTCTAAAGAGAGCTTCTCCGCTTTTCCTTGCTCAACCTCTTCAAGTGCTTTGATTGTTTCTTTATTCATTTTTTTTGTCGGTTCCTCCATTTTTACAAAGGGAAGAGTTTTTATAAATTCAATGAATTGAAGTGCTGTTTTGCTCCTTGTTTCTACTCTAAAAACTATTGACATATTTAGGAATTTTATTCAAAATTAAATAAAATTTTTCATCTTTCTCATTTCGGAAATCTCCAATTCACCAATTTGACTACATCTACAATCTCCAAGGCTGGATGAAGGGCGTGAATGCCATTGAAACAGAGAAAGATGCAGGTAAAGATGGTTTTTCAGGTGTCAATTCTAATTTTGCCAAAGATATTTCTGCTTTCAGTTTAGAATACTTTAATAATGATTACAAAGCAATTAACAGTGAAACACCATTTGCTAGCGTTGATGCTTCGAGTGTTGCAGGAATAAATAGCAGCGAGTTATTTAATGGCAATATCCGATATATGCAAACGCGATTGACCAACCCAACCACAGGTGATGCGATGCCAATGCTCAATGCGTATCAATATGACCAACTCAATCGTTTATTAAAATCACGTTCGTTTGAAAACAGTTTGAGTAGTGGAATTTGGAATCCGATAACTTATTCAAACGAATATTATAACGCATTTGAGTATGATGCTATGGGGAATATTCTGCATCAAGATCGACACTTGCGAAATGGTACAAAAATCGAAGAATTAACCTACCAGTATCAATACGAAGACCCAACAAATCAACAAAGATTGATGCGTAATCGATTATACCACCTGAATGATGAAGTTTTAAACACGGTCGATGCCACCGATATTGACGACATGGGTCAGTTTGATAGTGATATTGAAGATATTAATGTGAACAATAATTATGCTTATGATGAAGAGGGGAGATTGGTTCGAGACAACCAAGAGAAAATCTCAAAAATAGTTTGGCGAGTGGATGGAAAAGTGAAGGAGATTCAACGAACAACTGGTGATGCGAAGTGGTTGAAGTTTGATTATGACGCGATGGGACATAGAATTGCCAAACATGTGTATGCAAATAATAGCAGCACCTTAGAGCGTTCTACGTACTACATTTTAGACGCCTAGGGGAATCAAGTTTCCACTTACGACCACGAAGTTGTGACAGAAATTGCACAGTTTAATTTAAAGGAAAGAAACATTTTTGGTTCGAGTAGAATAGGTAGTAAACAAGACTCGATGAATGTGTTAACAGCCAAGATTACACAGAATTACACGCAAGTTTTGGGAACGAAATATTACGAGTTCTCTAATCATTTAGGCAACGTTTTGATGGTGTACAATGACATTAAAGTTGGCGTGGACGCTAACATTGACGGCGTTGTGGATGGATTTTTGTCCAGCATAACGAACTACAGCGACTACTTTTCTGAGGCGTTCAGCTAAAAAAGCAATCCAAAACTTTCAAGAAATCAAAATAATCAAAGGTTATTTTTGGCTTTGTGGAAATTTAGTTAATGTTCAAAAAAAATAAATTATTTACTCAAGAATATCTTCAACCTTTTATTTGTTTTTATCTAATTAATAATCAGTTGTTTGTGGTTTTACAAGCTAGATTCTGAAGTAATGTTATTAATTTTTTTTATAAATTTTAACATATTCATAGAATTTCAAATGAACATATCTTAGTTGGTTTTGTTTAATCTTTTGTATTAATTATTAAACAAAATAAATCCTACATTATGAAAAAAACAATTATTAGTCAATTCAAAAAGCCGACTTTAGCTTTTGCTTTCGTTGCTGCTTCTTTTGGAACATTCGCTCAAACAAACGTTTACGACGACGTTATTTCAACAAGTCCAAACCACACAACATTAAATGCAGCCTTAATTCAAGCTGGTTTGGTTTCTGCATTGCAAGACCCAAATGCAACGCTTACGGTTTTTGCACCAGACAACGCTGCGTTTGATGCACTTGCAACAGCTTTGGGTGTTACGCCAACACAACTTTTAGCTAGTCCAGATTTAACTTCAATCTTAACTTACCACGTTTTAGGTCAAGAAGTGACAGCAGCTGCGATTACAAACGGTCAAGTTGCAACGTCATTGAATACAACAGCGAATGGAACAATCTATTTGACTAAAACTTCAACAGGAAGTGTTTTTGCAGATCAAGCAAATGTGACCACTCCAAACTTAACAACAGATAATGGAATCGTTCACGTTGTAAATAAAGTGCTTTTACCAGTAGAAACCGTTGTGGATATTGCAGCAGCAAACAATTTCACAACTTTATTGACAGCAGCAACGCAAGAAGAATTATTGCCAGCTTTGACTGATCCATTGGCAACATTAACGGTTTTCGCTCCAACAAATGATGCCTTTACTGCAATCGCAACTGCTTTAGGAACAGACATCAACGGACTTTTAGCATTACCAACTTTAGGAGAGATTTTAAAATACCACGTTCTTGGTGCTGAGGTTACAGCTGCAAACGTAACAAACGGAGCAATTGTGAACACTTTATCTACAGTGAACACTTTGAAAATGACAAAAACTTCAACAGGTTCAGTGTATGCTAATCACGCAATGGTTACACTTGCTGATGTTGATGCAGACAATGGTGTTGTTCACGTAATCAACAATGTTGTTCTACCAGTTGAAACAGTAGTTGACCGCGCAATTGATGGTGGATTTTCTACACTTGTTACAGCTGTTGCAAAAGCAGAATTATTGCCAGCTTTAACAAATCCGTTAGCAACTTTAACTGTTTTTGCTCCAACAAACGCTGCTTTTGACGATTTAGCAGATGCTTTAGGAACAGACATCAATGGAATTCTTGCTTTACCAACTTTAGGTGAAGTTTTAAAATATCACGTTTTAGGTAGCGAAGTTCTTGCTGCTGTCATTACAAATGGTCAAATTGTTGCTCCATTAAGCACAGTGAACACTTTAAAATTGACAAAAACAACAACAGGAAATGTATTCATTAACCAAGCTCAAGTAACAACAGCAAATGTTGATGCAGACAACGGTGTTGTTCACGTTATTGATGAGGTTGTTTTACCAGTAGAAACGGTTGCTGATAAAGCGATTGATGGTGGTTTGACTACACTTGTTTCAGCTGTTGTGAAAGCAGAATTATTACCAGCTTTGTCTAATCCATACACAGAATTAACAGTGTTCGCTCCAACAAATGCAGCGTTCAACGACTTAGCAACTGCTTTGAATACAGATTTAAACGGAATTTTAGCATTGCCAAACCTTGCAGATGTTTTGTTGTACCACGTTACACAAGGAAATGTTGTTTCAGGTGACTTGACTAACGGAAGCGTTGAAATGTTAAACGGCGACGACGTAACAGTTGATATTACAAACGGAGTTCAAATTAATGATGCTAACGTAACAACAGCAAATGTTGAAGCTGACAATGGAGTAGTGCACATTATCGATGCAGTTCTTTTACCAACATCAGGATTGACAGAAGCTACTAGCTTGGTAACAATTTCAACTTATCCGAACCCAGCAACAGAAACGATTAAAGTGAATGCAATTGAAAATGCTTCATTTGAAATCATTGATATGTTAGGTTCAGTTGTAAAAGCAGGAACATTAACAAACAACGAAATCAATGTTGAAACATTAAACAATGGAACTTACATGATTCGTTTATCTGACAACACGACCACTTACCAAGGAAGATTTATCAAAAGATAATTTTCCAACTTATAACCAGAAGCCCAGCGAAAGTTGGGCTTTTTTTATGCGAAACTTTTTGATGAATGGATTTCATTTTGGGAATTTCTTCAATCGAATTTTCTTACATTTGTCTATATTAAATTTCAGAAATTGAACTTACTAAAAGAAGATAAAATCAATTACCTCAATATAGGATTGATGTTTTTAACGGCTGTTGCAGCTTATTTTTTTCCATTTGAAACTTTCCTATTGGCTTACGCATATTTGGGGCCACTTCATTATTTGACAGAAATAAGTTGGTTACACGATCGAAATTATTTCTCAAAAGGAAAGTATGATTTCTTAGTTCTTTTGGTTGTGGGTGTGTTGCTTTCTTATGCGGCTTTTGCTAAAGATTTTGGTGTCAGCGTTGAAGTTTATGATTATTTCGTGAAAATGAATTTGTTTGACAAATTGCTCGTTTTCGCTTTGTTCAGTTCGATTTTATTTGCTTTGGTTAAAAATTTGATTGTTAAAATTGTTGCAATCCTTTTTCTTTTTGTTTTCGTTTCAGGATGGTTAAGTCCAGAAAATTCTGATGTAAATGGCGGTAGCACAATGGTTTTTGCCTTGACTTCGCTTGTTCCAACCTTGATACATGTTTACTTGTTTACAGGTTTATTTATGCTTTTCGGCGCATTAAAATCAAGAAGTAAATCTGGACTTTGGCAAATGGTTGGTTTTATATTGGTTCCTGTTTTCTTGGTGTTTTTTACGCCTGTTGATACAAAGAAAGCCAACTTAACGGAATTTGGAAAAAATGCTTACTACGCAAACGGGGACGGTTTTTTCTTTACAAACATTAGCATTTTAGAACATTTTAAATTGGTTGAAGAACCCAAATTAACCAATAAGCAATTCTTAGCAAATTTTGTAAATAACGAAAAGTCAAAACAAAATATTCCGCTTGCAGAAAGAAAACGATTAAATGATTCATTGAAAACACGCTTGAATGAACCTTTTATCATTCAGGATCCCAACAATGAGTATTATCAAAAAGCGATTCCTGTAAAAAATGCACTTGGCACTTATGACAAAGATTCCTATTGGGGAATTGTTTTTAATTCCACTATTGGAATTATGCTCATGCGTTTTATTGCTTTTGCCTATTTGTATCATTACCTAAATTGGTTCAGTAAAACGGAAGTAATTCGTTGGCACAAAGTTCCGAAAGCTCGATTTGCAGCTGTAATTGTTTTGTGGGTAGGTTCAAGCTTGTTCTATGCTTACGATTATTCACTTGGTTTAAGTATGCTTTTCTTCTTAAGTTTTTCACATGTTTTACTTGAATTTCCTTTAAACATTGTTTCAATTGTCGGAATCGGTAAAGAATCCTATGCAATTGCAACTAAAGGTTTTAAAAAGGTAGAAGGTTAAAATCGTATTCCGCAATAAAATTTATGAATTAGCAACTAATTAATCTGCATTACGTTTGATTTTAGTTGAGCTAATTCAAATTCCAAAATCTATAAATTGAGAATTCTTTGTGTTGTATTGTTTCTTTTTTCTTTGCTTTTTGCAAGTGAAGCAACAGCACAATTAATTGCTCCTTTCAATGCGCGTTATACCACCAATCAAAAAGGGGGAATCCGGATACTTTCAAATGTTTCTGTGACTTGTAACAGCGGAACATCTTGTACTTCTGCAAAAAATCAATTACCTCCAAGTGGAACCAATCAAAATGGAGATTTTACAATGAATTATTTGGATATTGACTCAGATAATTCAACGTTTATGTCGTCAAGTGACAGTATGAATTTGGCAAATTGCAGTGAGATTTTGTGGGCAGGTTTGTATTGGGCAGGAAGAATAAACAGTTCTGTTTCAAATTATTCCACTAGAAATCGGGCAAAAATCAAATTAAATTCGGGTGCCTATCAAACATTGACAGCAGACGAAACAATTGATGCGCCAAGTCTTTCTACACATCCCAGTTATTTTTGTTTTAAAAACATAACATCGATTGTTCAAGCAGCAGGAACCAAAGGTCGATTCACAGTTGCCGATGTCGTAACGCAAACGGGTGGAGGAAATTTATGGGGTTCTTGGTCAATTGTTGTTGTTTACAAAAATGTATTTCAGTCGATGCGAAATTTGACTGTCTTTGATGGTTTTGCAAATGTTGGAATTGGTAACTCATTGGATATTCCAATAACAGGATTTTTGACGCCACTTTCTGGTCCAGTTAGTTTTGAATTAGGTGTGATTTCTTACGAAGGAGATAGAGGTTCGACAGGCGATCAACTCCAATTTAACGGCGCAGGAACTTTTGTGAACGTTACAGATGCGCTTCATCCAGCAAATGACTTTTTTAATAGTACCGTTTCGTATGACGCTGTTCTAACTTCTTTTCGAAATCCAAACTATAACAATACGCTTGCTTTAGATGCAAGTATTTTTATCCCAAATAATTCAACGTTTAATTACTTAGGAAACAATGTAAGTAACGCAACGATTCGTGTTACAACTTCTTCTGAAAACATTATGACACGTGTTTTGACCTCCGCCATCGACATTTTCGAGCCTGACCTTCGAGCAGATGTTCGCATTAGAGATATCAATGGGGGCAATGTGAACCCTGGAGATGTTTTAGAATATACGGTTGTTGGTAAGAATATCGGTTCAGATTTATCGATTAATACTTATATGGTCGATACCTTAGATCCTCGCACTACTTTTGTTCCGGGTTCAATTTCGATAACTTATGGTCCTAATTCGGGGAATAAAACCGATGCCGTTTCCGATGATCAGGCCGAGTACATTTCTTCTTCGCGTGCGATTCGTGCACGAGTTGGAACAGGTGCGAACGGCA
>VEQH01000056.1 GCA_018883325.1 Flavobacteriales bacterium
TGCCGATTCTTTGCCAAACCGAATTATTTATCAATTTCAAAAACCAGAGCAATTTGATGCGTTCAAAGTGGAATTAGATAAACCTTCTTACCGAGAGATTGGTTCTGAAATCAGCGAAGGAAGCATCATTGTGTATTATCGTGGAAAAGATTTCGTTGTCGGCACAACCATTTTTCCGGAGAACAATATTTCTGCTTTTGCATTAACAATTTACACCGTTGAGGATTATCTAAAACTAAAAGGAATAAAGGAAGAAGCTATCAAAAAGAAAAATTAGATATAGTCAGCTAACATTCAAAAACTAATGTGATTTTAATTTCCTTTAAACAGTTCTTCAACTTCTTTTAATCAGCGACTTTAGTTAATCGCTCAATTCCATTTAAAATTCAAACAACTCCTTATCTTTGCAGTATGAGTTCAAAATGGTACGGAGAAGATATGCGCATCGGTCTACTGGGCGGAGGTCAATTAGGTAGAATGCTACTTCAAGAAGCAATTGATTTGAATATTCATTTACATTGCTTAGATCCAGATAAAAATGCACCTTGCGCAAAAATTGCACATTCTTTTACAGTTGGAAGTTTGACGGATTATGAAACCGTTATTAATTTCGGAAAAGACAAGCATTTAATAAGTGTTGAAATTGAAAATGTGAATGTTGAAGCATTAAAATCACTCGAAAAGTCAGGTGTAAAAGTTTTTCCTCAACCACATATTTTAGAACTCATTCAAGATAAAGGTTTACAAAAACAATTTTATCAAGAACATCAAATTCCAACTGCACCTTTTATTTTAGTTGAGAACAAATCAGAATTAATGGAAAAAGCGACGTTTCCGATTGTACATAAATTGAGAAAAGGTGGCTACGATGGAAAAGGTGTGAATGTATTAAAAACGACACAAGACGCTGATAATTCGTTTGATGCACCATCTATTTTAGAAGAAAAAATCCCTTTTGTGAAGGAGCTTTCTGTGATTGTGGCTCGAACTGAAAATGGTCAAACGAAAACATTTCCTGCTGTTGAATGTGAGTTTAATCCTGAGGCAAATTTGGTTGAGTTTTTATTCGCTCCTGCAGAAATTAGTCCTGAAATAGAAAAACAAGCAGCAAATTTGGCAGTGGAACTTATTGAGAAATTAGGAATGGTTGGTCTGCTCGCTGTTGAGTTTTTCTTAGATGAAAATGGAAATTTATTAGTGAACGAAATTGCCCCAAGACCTCACAATAGCGGACATCACACCATTGAATGCAATATTACTTCTCAATTTGCTCAACATTTGCGTGCAATTTTAAATTTACCATTAGGTTCAACCGAAATTTTGCAAGCAGGCGCTATGATTAATTTGTTGGGGGAAAGAGGTTTTGAAGGAAAAGCAGTGTATGAAGGACTCAATCAAGCGCTTGAATTAGAAGGAGTTTATCCACACATTTACGGTAAAGAAATCACGAAACCTTTCCGTAAAATGGGCCACGTTACAATAACGGATTCATCTATTGAAAAAGTGAAAGTGAAAGCCAAAAAAGTTCAACGTTTAATTAAGGTTGTGAGTGATTGTTGATTTTTATTTAGTGCTTGGTTTTTGCTGCTAGGTTTTTGATGATTGATTTTTGGTTCTACTAAACTAATTATTAGTGATTAATGAAAATTTTCATCTTACTTCAGGTTAAAATTCCCGCCTTTTAAAATGGTTTGAATTTTTAATCAAGAATCAATAACCAAAAATTAAGCATCTTCATAACTTCCTCAATTAAAGTTAATTAATCATTAATAATTGATAAAATTGATTTTTTCCTTAAAATATACGTACCTTTGCACCCAATTTTAAAAATACAAAATGACATTTGAAGAGCTCGGATTGAAGAGCGAGGTGCTGAAGTCGTTAACAGAATTGGGTTTTACAGCACCAACTCCAATCCAAGAAAAAGCAATTCCTTACCTGATGCAGGAGGATTGCGACTTTGTCGGCTTAGCGCAGACAGGTACAGGAAAAACGGCAGCATTCGGCTTGCCACTAATCAACAACATCGATACAAAAGCTAGACTCCCTCAGGGTTTAATTATCTGCCCGACAAGAGAGTTGTGTTTGCAAATCACCAAAGATTTAGAAGTTTTCTCTAAATATTTAGATTGTAACATCGTTTCCGTTTATGGCGGTACAGACATTCGTAAGCAAATTACAGATGTCAAAAGAGGAGTATCAATTATTGTTGCAACACCAGGACGTTTGATGGATTTAATCAATCGTAAAGTGGTTCAACTTTCACACGTTCGTTACGTTATCTTAGATGAAGCTGACGAAATGTTGAACATGGGTTTCAAAGAAGACATCGACGGAATTCTTGTTACTACACCAGTTGAAAAAAACGTTTGGTTGTTCTCGGCTACCATGCCATCAGAAGTTGCTCGCATTGCGAAAACGTACATGCACGATCCGTTAGAGGTTTCTATCGGTCACAAAAATCAAAGCAACGAAAACATTGATCACATTTATTACCAAGTTAAAGAGAAAGATCGTTACGAAGCTACAAAACGCTTAATCGATTTTAATCCAAATATTTACGGTTTAATTTTCTGTCGTACACGTAATGAAACAGCTACAGTTGCAGAAAAATTAAGTCGCGATGGTTACAATGCTGAACCTTTACATGGTGATTTGACGCAGGCAATGCGCGACCGTGTAATGGAACGTTTTAGAAGTAAAGAATTACAAATCTTAGTTGCGACAGACGTTGCTGCGAGAGGTTTGGACATCGACAATATTACACACGTTATCAACTACAACCTTCCTGACGATATCGAAAACTACACACACAGAAGTGGTAGAACGGCTCGTGCTGGTAGAAAAGGTGAATCTTTAGTATTGATTAACACGCGTGAGATGATGAAAATCAAAGCGATTGAACGTCAAATGCGCACAACATTTACAGTTGGAACTATTCCTGAAGCAGAAGAAATTTGTGAAATTCAGTTGATGAAATTGATTAACAAAACGATTGCAACGGAAGTACGTGAGAAAGATATCGAGAAATTTATGCCACAAATTTTGGCTGCTTTCGAAGATCTTTCTAAAGAAGAAGTTATCAAACGATTTGTTTCTACAGAATTTAACCGTTTCATCGAGTATTACCAACGTGCAGGAGATTTGAATGTAACTGGTGGTAGAAGTGATGATCGTTCAGAGCGTCCTTTGAGAAGAGAACGTGGACAAGAAGAAGGAAAAACTCGTTTCTTCGTGAATTTAGGAAAAAGAGACGGATTAAATCCAGGAGCTTTGTTACGTATCGTTTGTGATGCAACAGGTTTGAATTCAGGTGCAGTAGGTCGTATTGACTTAATGCCTTCATTCTCTTTCTTTGAAGCAGATCAAGATCACGCAGAAAAAATCTTACAAAACGTTAATGGAACTGACTTTGAAGGTCACCAAGTGAAAATCGAAATCACACAGAAAAAAGACAGTGGTTTTGGTGGTGGCGGAAGAAGCGACAGAGGCGGTGACGCTCCAAGAGGTCGTGGACGTTTCGGTGGCGATTCAAAATCTAAAAGCTACGGTGGTGGCGGAGGCGGAAGTTATTCTGGCGGTGGAAGAAGTGGTGGTTTTTCAGCAAGAAAAAGCGACGATTCTAAAGGCGGTGGAGACTTCAAAAGAGGTGGTGATTTCAAAAGAGGAGCTTCTGACAAACCAAGTGGTGAAAGAAGAAGAAGTTCGGATGGCGGATCTCGTAAACCAGACGGCGGAGGATTTAGTAGTAGAAAGAAATATTAGTTTTTAGTCAAGAGTTTAAAGAAAAGAGTGTAAAATTAATTGCAGATTACTAATTGCAAATTGCGGATTAATTTTACTCTCCTTCTCTCCTAAAGTTTTAAAATCCTAATATCCTTGAGTCTTAAAGTCTTAATATCTTAAAGTCCTAAGATCCTTCACTCCTAAAGTCCTAATATCAAATAAAAAAAGAATAAAGTAAACAATGGAAATAAGAAACATCGCAATTATCGCCCACGTTGACCACGGTAAGACTACGTTGGTAGATAAAATGATTGAAGCCGGAAACGTTGAAAATGAAAGAGAACGTTTAACTGGTGATTTAATAATGGATAACAACGATTTAGAGCGTGAAAGAGGAATCACTATCGTTTCTAAAAACGTTTCAGTATTATATAAAGGTACAAAAATCAACATCATTGACACTCCAGGTCACGCCGACTTTGGTGGAGAAGTGGAACGTGTATTAAACATGGCTGATGGTGTGTGTTTGTTAGTGGATGCTTTTGAAGGTCCAATGCCTCAAACGCGTTTCGTTCTTGGTAAAGCTTTGGCTTTAGGTTTGAAACCCTTGTTGGTAATCAATAAAGTGGATAAAGAAAACTGTACGCCAGAAGAAGTTCACGAAAAAGTATTCGATTTAATGTTCGAATTGGACGCAAATGATGACCAATTAGAATTCCCAACAATTTATGGTTCTGCTAAAAATGGTTGGATGTCAGAAGATTGGAAAAAACCAACTACAGACATTACCGCTTTATTAGACAAAATTTTAGAGTATTTCCCACCGATTAAAATTGAAGAAGGAAATACACAAATGTTGATTACTTCTTTGGATTATTCATCTTACGTTGGACGTATCGCTATCGGACGTTTAACTCGTGGTGAATTGAAAGAAAATCAACAAGTTATGGTTTCAAAATCAGACGGTTCTCTTCAAAAACATAAAATCAAAGAAGTATTCGTATTTGAAGGTATTGAAAGAAGAAAAGTTGATTCAGTGCAAGCTGGTGATATTTGTGCCGTAACTGGTATTGAAGGTTTTGAAATCGGTGATTCTATCTGTGATTTCGAAAATCCTGAACCAATGGCTACCATTAAAATGGACGAGCCAACGATGAGTATGTTGTTTTCTATCAACGATTCACCATTCTTTGGTAAAGAAGGAAAATTTGTTACATCTCGTCACATTTCTGACCGTTTGAACAAAGAGTTAGAGAAAAACTTAGCATTACGTGTGAAAGATACTGACAAAGCTGACAAATGGATGGTTTTTGGTCGTGGTGTATTGCATTTATCGGTTTTGATTGAAACAATGCGTCGTGAGGGGTACGAATTACAAGTGGGTCAACCTCAAGTTATTATCAAAGAAATTGACGGTGTTAAATGTGAGCCAATTGAAGAATTGACTATCGATTTACCAGAAGAGCACAGCGGAACAGCGGTTGAAGCGGTTACGAAAAGAAAAGGGGAGATGAAAAATATGGTTCCGAAAGGAGAGCGTATGATCATCACTTTTGAAATTCCTTCTCGTGGAATCATCGGTTTACGTAATTATTTACTGACTCAAACTGCTGGTGAAGCGATTATGAACCACCGTTTCTTAGAATACCAACCGTATAAAGGTGAAATTCCAGGAAGACAAAACGGTTCTTTGATTTCAATGGAGCAAGGAGTTTCGATTCCGTTCTCGTTGAACAACTTACAAGAGCGTGGTAAATTCTTTATTTCGCCAAGTGAAAACATTTACGAAGGTCAAGTAATTGGTGAAAACTCGCGTGCAGGTGATATGATTGTGAACGTTACGAAGACTAAGAAAATGTCGAATATGCGTTCTTCTGGAGCAGATGAAAAAGTACGTTTGGCACCACCAAAAATCTTCAGTTTAGAGGAATGCTTGGAATACATCCAAGGTGATGAGTACGTAGAAGTAACACCTCAAAACTTACGTATTCGTAAAATTTTATTAAAAGAAACAGATAGAAAAAGAGGCAGCAAAGCTTAATTTTCAAAAGTTTATAGAAAAACACTCGTCATTGGCGGGTGTTTTTTTTGTGGTTATTTTTAGAACACCAACAACAATTTTATACTAACTTTATTTGATGAAATTCTTCTATTTATTACAGTTAGTTTTCTTACTTCAAGGTTTCAATCTCTACTCACAACTAAAATTGAAAGATGGAGATATTTTATTTCAATCTTCCAATTCATCGCAAAGTAAAGCTGTTGAAATCGCAACTAATTCGCCTTATTCACATTGTGGAATTGTGTTTTTTGAAAACGGACAAGGATATGTTTACGAGGCTGTTCAACCCGTTGGGAAAAGGAAATTAGAAGATTGGATTGCCTCTGGAATTGATGGTAAATACGAAGTAAAAAGGCTGAAAGATACCTCTATGTTAACTCCAGAAAACTTAAAAATAATGAAATCTTATGCTGCAAGTCATTTCGGAAAAAATTACGATGGCTGTTTAAATTGGAGTGACAAAGAAATGTATTGTTCGGAGTTAGTTTGGAAAGTTTACAATGAAAAATTGGGAATCAAACTAGCAAAACTTTTGCCCTTAAGAGATTTTAATATTGACGCAATCGAAGTTAGACGCATAATGCAAAAAAGATATGGAAATAATATTCCTTACGATGAACCGATGATTGCCCCGAGCCAATTGTATAATTCTGAACTACTTGAATCGCCCTATTGATTTTTTCAAGAACCAAATCTAAACTTGTACCAGATTATTTATTTTTACGTTTGTTTTTTTGTAATTACTGAACTATGAACCACTACGCTTTAAGTTTCTTTTTTTCGCTGTCTTTTCTATTCTTTGCATGTGAAGAGTCAAATCACTCCGATGCCAAAAAAGTGAGTGAAAAAGTTGAAAAAGAGAACGTAAAGGTCAAGGATGCAATTGATTCCAAAAATGAAGAGAATCCAAAGAAAATAATTCAAGAGGAACAAGTTCAGAATTTCAAAGGAAATATAGCAGAACCTAATGCAACATTAAACACTAAAGTTCCGACTCCAATTAAACAAAAACCTGTTGTATACAAAAGCGCAACAACACAAACAGAAAAAAAAGAGGTAATTCCAGCAAGATGGAAATATGTCTATTCAAAAGATAAAAAATGGATGGATTTGTACGAATCGTCACGTACTTATTTCTTAAACGGTTGGAATACAGAGTTTGAAAGAAATTCGGATGCTCAAATTTCAAAAGATGAATTGTTGCTTGCTTATCGCAAAAGAATGGAAAATATCTTTTACGAAACACCTTCATTTATTGAATTTTGTGTGCAAGAAATGAAGGTGTCAACTGAATTTGAGGACTTTTGTCAAAAATGGAATGAGCAGGTGAGGTGAGAATTCTAAAAGGAGAGGCTAAGATTCATTTTTATTTGTCTTTGGTGTGTATAAACAATATTATAAGGCACCAAAAAGATGTAAAAAAAAATCTTTTCATTTTTAACACTCTATTTTATGGATAGAAAGTTTAATTAGCATCTTAACTGAAAAGATATAATGAAAATTACAATTCCTGAGCCTTGTGATCAAAATTGGAGCGAAATGCAACCTTGTGGTTTGAATCGTTTCTGTAATAAATGTGATAAGCAAATTATTGATTTTACTTTTTATTCTGATGTTGCGTTGACAAGAGTAATTAAAGAAAATAAAGGCAGAATTTGTGGGAAATTCACAATAGATCAGTTAGATAGAGAACTCATTGCTCCAAAAAAGAAAAATTCGTTTTTTGCAAAATTTTCCACAAGTTGGTTTGGCTTTTGGTTGTTTTTAACTTCTCCGTTTCAAACTGTAAAAGCACAGGTACAAACAGAAGTAGCACCAGTTTTGAAAACTTCTACAATAGATACGAATCAATTTGTCATTTCAGGAACTGTTGTAGATAAGAACCAAGATCCATTGTTAGGTCTTAAGGTAAAAATAGTTGAACTAGGATTAAAGGCATTAACAGATATAGATGGTAATTTTAAGTTCATTTTTAATAAAAATTCTTTTGAAAGCTATTCTATTGAAATTTGGGGATTTGGATTTAATGATACTATTAGAATTAATTTTATTTCGCCGAATACAGTCGATATTAAAGTGGTATTTCCTGAAGATAGTTTATCTAAAGAAATGCCAATGCTTGGGATAGTAATTATAGAACCAAAACTTGATGTTTTTGAACCAAAAACATGGATTCCAAGAAGTCACAAACGATCAAGAAAACAATAAGGATTTTTTAAGTCAATATTAAGTTCTTTGAGTATGAGTATATTGAAAATTGAATTTTTCCTATTTCAGAATTTTATAATTAATCTTTTAAAGCTTTATTTTTGATTCCACATAATTCCAAGATTTCCAAGTTTTCTCAGCTTGATTGCTTTTGAAGACGTTGATTTTTCTTTTCATTCGTTTGTGGAAAAATCTTTTTTTACCCTCGTCTTTAATGTTTTTTTCCATTTTTATAAGACTTGGTAATGTGGCATCAGAAAGCGAAAGCATGTAGTATAAATCGATTTCTCGTTTAAGCGATTGGTTGGTGTTCACGATTAGTTGATCCCAATTGATTACTGCCGAAAAGATAAGTACCAAAAAGAAAGACCAACCGTTCATTCGAAATAAGAAGAGATTTTTCTTCACGAGGTAGATTTTTAGAATAGTCGAAATCAGTCCAATAAAGGTTAAGAATGTGTAAACATAAACTCCAATTCGTTTGTAGGTTAAACCATAAATATCAATATACATAGTGTTTTTTACTCCAACGGAAACAAGAAGAATTAAATTTTGTATCAACCAAATGTAAGCTAGTATTTTTAAGAGTTTATTGTTTTTAAAGAAGTTCATTGCTCCACGGAAATAGAACAAAACAATTGCGATAGAAATTATAATTGAAAAAATCAGCGTTCCTACACCTTGATGAAGGAACGATGCAAAAGTCAAATTTTCAGGTAATTCTTGATTGAATAGAAGAAAATTCATATCTCCAAGATTTACAATCAGAATCAATAAGTTAAGTAAGATAAAAAGTACTTTAGCAGAGAAGTATTCATCAACTAAAGTGAGCGTTTTTCCCCAAAGCGACCAATCTTCATGTTTGTAGTTTGTGATTTTTAAGCTTTCAGGCTCATCAAATCGCTGTAAATCCTCAATGTATTTGACATTGTAAAATCCATATATAAGCCACAGTCCAAGCAGTGTAAATGAAATCCAATAAATTGAAATCCAGTCTAAATTGATTTTATTAGTTATTGATTCAAATATAGGATTGGATACGCGATACATTCCGAAAAACAGAAAAGCAACGAATATTGAGATACCAATGAGCATCAGCTTTTTGGAATTTGGCGTTTGTTCTTTAGAAAAACGTTTCGGAAGTTGGTTAATGTCATCGATTCCAGAAAGAAACCAGGAGTTTAATCCGTAAATACTCGCAATAAAAATACTTGACTTTGCGCTTGCACTCATTCCTGTTAGTACTAACAGAGAGGTGATTGTTGCAATAATTGAAAGCAAGTTTCCGTAATATGCAACGCTAATAGAAGCAATTAAACTCAAAAAAGCTACAATTACCCAGTTTCTGTTTCTAAGTAAACTTACATTCTGAATAATAGCGAAAATCAAAAGTATTAAAGTGAAAATACTAAGGTTTATTCCCAACATCTCTTTGTAAAATAAATAACTGTAAACACCTGTTGCAGCTAAGATTATCCAATCGTTTTTTTTCATTTTTATTTGTTTTTAGATTATTTAAAAGTACTTTGAGATTCAAAGTTAAATTGCAAATTTTTTTTAGTTCGTCTTTTTAATTAAAGATTCAAGGGCGTTCAAATGCTCCATAAAAGCACTTTTACCAAGAGCTGTGGCAGCGTAAGTTGTATTGGGCTTTTTTCCTATAAACTGTTTATTTACAGAAACATATTCTAATTTCTCAAGTGCTGAAACGTGACTTGCCAAGTTACCATCAGTTATGTCTAACATTTCCTTCAGGTTTGCAAAATCGATGCTTTCGTTCACCATCAAAATGGACATAATTCCGAGGCGAATTCTACTTTCAAATGCTTTGTTGAGATGTTCGATGTAGTTTTTCATTTTTCGTATTTGAAGTACATTAATGTACCGTAAATAATATGTAAAACACCAAATCCTAAAGCCCAAAAAAGTAAACCATATCCAATATATATTGAAGCAAAAAGTCCAAGGATGATTTCAAATACCCCAAGGTATTGAATGTCGTGCAAGGTGTATTTTCCTGCATTTATAAGCGCTAAACCATAGAAAATTAAAGTAGCTGGAGCAATTAAACCGATCAAACCGTGATAAAATAAAATAAGACAGAAAACGCCTCCGGTGATTAAGGGGAGGAGTAGGTTACCAAGTAGTCTTTTAGAACTTGAATTCCAGATTTTTTGATTGTTTTTCTTGGCTTTTCTTGAAGTAAAATAAATGCCAAAAGTTAAAGCTAAAGTCAAAACCGAGAGTCCATTGATAAAGAAGAAAGTGAAAAAATTGGTATCTGGAGTTCCATCATTTCGATAGGCATAATCGTAGTAATTATCAGAGCTAAAGTCTATTTCTAAATAAATGTAAGCAGCAATTGCACCTATTAAACCGAAAACACCAGCTGCAACACCCGACAATCCACTCAAAGAAATGAATTTTGTCGATTTTTCCATCATTGCGCGAATCTCGACCAATGCCTCTAAATGCTGTTTGTTTTCTTCCATTTTCTTATAGTTAAAAAGTACTTTGAGTTACAAAGTTAAATTTTATTTTGTATTTCTTCATCTTTTCCAAAAAAAACTCACAAAAAAAAGAGGCTCCAATCGGAACCTCTTAAATTTTGAAGATTTTCTTCTAATTAGTTTACGCTAGAAGAAAGGTCTGAACCTGCTTTGAAACGGATAGTGTTTTTAGCTGCGATTTCAATAACTGCACCTGTTTTAGGGTTACGACCGTTACGAGCATTTCTTTTAGAAACGTCGAAAGAACCGAAACCAACTAAAGAAATTTTATCTCCACTTTTCAATGCACTAGTTGTAGCTGATACAAATGCATCTAATGCTTTTTTAGAGTCTGCTTTAGATAATCCAGATTCTGCTGCGATCGCGTCAATTAATTCTGCTTTGTTCATAGTAATTTGTTTTAATGAGTTAATTAATATTTTTTACTAGAACAAATATATCTGAATATCAATGCGAATAACCATTTCACCAAAAAAAAAGTCAAAAAATGTTGAAAAAAGTGCAATTTTGTTGATAAACGAGGGGTTTTCCCTATTTCAGCTCTTAAATTTCCGTGAATTGAGGTATTGATTTTCATTGTATCTTCGGAGCAAAATGGAACAAGAAAGAAAAAAAATAATTTATTGGATTCTTCAAATTCTAGGCTGGTTGATGTATGGAGCATTGCTTTTTCTTGCTGCCTATCGAAATACCAACAATCAAGACATTTTAAAACTCGTACTTAATTTATTCGTTTCTACTTTAATTGGTATTCTTTTAAGTCATTTTTTGCGATGCCGCTATATAAAAAAGCAATACTTTCATTTCAATGCACCTTTACTCGTTTCGAGAATTATTTTTTACTCAGGCTTGGTGTCGTTCGTCTACACAATCGCAAACAAATTACTTGCCTCTTTCATTTACTTGTCTTTTGCAAAATGGGATCTTCTTTCGATATTACTTAATACTGCTTCTATTTTTGTGGTATTTATTCTTTGGAGTTCTATTTACATCACCTTTCATTTGTTTGAAGAATCAAGGAAAAAGGAAATCAATAATCTTTTGCTAACAAAAACGCAAGCAGAGCTCGAACTTCAAAATCTTCGTGCGCAATTAAATCCTCATTTTTTATTCAATTCTTTAAATGCAATTCGCGCTTTGATTGAAGTTGAACCTGCAAAAGCTAAGAATGGAATTAATCTTTTGTCGAATCTATTGCGCTCAACCTTAAAATTAAACAGTGATAAATTAGTGCCCATTCACAAAGAAATGGAATTGGTTGATGCTTATTTACAATTGGAGAAAATTCGATTTGAAGAACGTTTAGAAGTTCGAAATTCAATTGATGATTCTTGCCTTTATATAGAAATTCCAGCATTTACCATTCAAACATTGGTCGAAAATTCAATTAAACATGGAATTTCAATGCTTATCAATGGTGGTTTCATTGAAATAAACGTTCACAAAGACGAAGACTTTTGTAGAATCGTAGTTGTCAATTCAGGAACTTTGGGCGAAAAAGTTGATTTAGGAATAGGATTAGATAACTTAAAAAAACGCTTGAAATTACAATACCAAGATCAGTTTTCGTTTTCAATTGTCAGTTCAGGCGATTGTGTCGAAGTCGCAATTAAAATTCCTGCGAACATATCAATTTAATTTTTGTTTCCAAATCATGAAGAAGTTAAATGCAATCGTTATTGGTTCGGGAGTGGGTGGTTTGGCAACTGCGATTCGCTTGGCAAAACTAGGTATTCAAGTAACGATTTTTGAAGCAAATGCATTTCCTGGTGGAAAAGTTAATTCAAAACAATTTGGTGCTTATCGTTTCGATATGGGACCTTCTGTTTTCACCGAGCCGCATTTAATTGAAGAATTGATTTCGCTTTCTGGTTCAAAAGATGCTACTTTTCAATTTCATCAATTGGAGGAATCGTGTCGTTATTTCTTCTCTGATGGTCAAGAATTAACTGTTTTTCCTGGAGTCGAAAAGGTTGCAGACACTTTTTCAAAATCCTTGGGTGAAAATAAAAGTGTTGTTGCAGAATTTCTTGAACGTCAACGTAAAAATTACGAAGCGGTTTACCCCGTTTTCATTGCAGTTTCTCTTCATCGATTCAAGCATTGGTTTAATCGCCATGTTCCAAATGCACTACTTCGTTTGACAAAATATGGACTTTTAAGTTCGATGCACAAGGTCAATTCAAAAACATTTTCAAATCCAAAAACAGCTCAGATTTTTGACCGATTGGCAACCTACAATGGAAGTAGTCCATATAAAACACCGGGAATGTTAAATATCATTTCGCATTTAGAATTGAATGTTGGCCCTGCAATGCCAAAAGGAGGAATGGTTGCAATCTCAAATACACTTTATAAATTGTGTTTGGACTTAGGCGTTAATTTTCACTTCAATGAAAAAGTTACTGCGATTTCACATTCTAATAATAAAATTACAGGCGTTCAAACTTCCCTTGGAAAGTATGATTCAGATATTGTTGTTAGCAATATGGATGTTCATTTTACTTACGAAAAGTTATTATCGAATTTCGCAGCACCGAGTTTGAATTTAAAGCAAGAAAAATCAAGTTCAGCAATTGTATTTTATTGGGGAATCAAAAAGCAATTTCCGAAATTGGGCGTTCACAATATTTTCTTTGCTGAAAACTACAAAGCAGAATTTAAGGCCATTTTTGAGACAAAAGAAATTTACACTGACCCAACGATTTATATTCATATAAGCTCGAAAGTTGAACAAGTAGATGCACCTTCAACAGGAGAAAATTGGTTTGTAATGATTAATGCACCGATAAATGTAGGTCAAGATTGGGATAAGGAAATTCAAAAGCTTAGATCACATATTTTAAACAAATTAAGTCAAGCTTTGGGAGAACAGATTGAACCTTTAATTGAAGTGGAGGAAATCAATGAGCCTCGAAAAATTGAAGCGGTTTACAACGGAAAACAAGGTTCGATATATGGAAATTCATCGAATAGTTCATTTGCAGCATTCTATCGTCACCCTAATTTTTCAAAAAAACTTAAAGGTTTATATTTTTCGGGAGTAACAGTTCATCCTGGCGGTGGCATACCTTTGGCTTTAAACAGTGCCAAAATTGTGGAAAGATGTGTAATTGAGGATTTTCGATAATTCGGTTAAAACAGTCGACGCATCGTATGTATTGGTAAAATATTGACTTTTATCATAATTTTTCTAATAAAAAAATCGTTAATTTGCTATCGATTTATTGAAAAACAAATACGTTGAAAAGAAAACATCGCCCATTTTTATTAAAACACAAAATAATTACTGGTGTTATTGTATTGTCTACATTGCTTGTTGTAATTGTGTTTTTTAATCATTATTCAATTCAAAAGTCAGCTAAAAACTTGATTTACAGTAAGATTGAAAATGTTCCACATAGAAAAACAGCTGTTCTTTTAGGAATGGAGAAAAAATTCAATGACGGGTAAATCAATCGTTTTTACTTAAATAGAATTGACGCTACTGTAAATCTTTACAATGCGAAAAAAATTGATATCATCATTGTAAGTAGAAATCAAGGAAATGTTGTAGACGAAGTTAGAAACGACCTAATCAAAAGGGGAATTCCGAAAAATAAAATTATTCTTGATTATGCGGGTTTAAGAACTTACGATTCGATGTATAGAATGTACAAAGTTTATGGTCAGAAAGAATTTATTGTAATTGCTCAGAAAAAGCAAAATGAACGTGCAATTTATATCGCTAAAAAGAATGGCTTGAGTGCAATAGCTTTCAATGCTGGTGAATATTCTGGTTACAATTCTTTTCGCTTAAATATGATTGAAAAATTAGAAAGAACCCGATTATTCTTTGAATTTTTAGTGAACAAAAAACCTAAATATTCAGGAGAGAAGGTGAATATTACAATGTAAATTCACATTTCTTATTTATTCCTACATGCAGTAATTCATCAAATTCTTTTTTGGGAATTTCTATTGCTCCGTATCTTTTGACATTGTCGTTCATAAATTGGGAGTCCAACAAGACGAATCCATTTTTTCTCAGAATCTGAATCAAATAGTGAAAGGCAACTTTTGACGAATTTGAAACCTTCGAAAACATTGATTCTCCGAAGAAAACGCCGCCGATACAAACGCCATATAGTCCTCCAACTAATTCATTGTTTTGATAAGCCTCAACAGAATGAGCAAAACCAATTTTATGTAATTGTGTGAAAGCTTGAATTAATTCTTCAGAAATCCAAACACCGCCATCGTCTTTTCGAGGTAAAGCACAAAAGCGCATAACTTGTTCAAATTGTTCATTTATTCTTATTTCAAACGTATTCCGATTTATTATCGGTCGAAGTGATTTGGAAGGTTTATAAGTGTCAATTGGTATTATTGTTCTCGGGTCTGGACAAAACCAAGAAATTTCGCCCAATTCATCTGCCATAGGAAAGATTCCTTGACAATAAGCGGAGAGTAAAGTTGTAATTTCCAGCTGTGATTTCAATTAAACTATTTTAGCCTCAAAAATACAAACCGGAATTATAATTTGTAGTTCTTTCAATTAGAAAAAGTTTTCTTTGCTAACATTAGGTAATCGATAGTAACCAAAACAGGGGAGAAGCAATCAAAAATTTCAATCAGTACTTAAAACAATTCTCTAAAGTGATTATTATTTAAAAGTTAGAATAGTGTTTAACCTTAAAAAAGAATTAAAGTCCAACCGAATAAAACAGTTAATGCACAAATGCTAAGAACAACTAAGTGCAATGGATGAATTGCTATTTTTTCAGCGTTGGAATCTTTTGCAAATGCAATTAGAATAAAACGAACGTAAAGGAATGCACCGATAACAGATGTTAATAAGGTTAAATAAACCATTACAGGATGCTGTTCGTATGTGTTAATCAACAATATCAACTTTGCGAAAAATCCTGTCATAGGCGGAATCCCTGCAAGTGATAGAAAGCAGATTAATAGCACAATTCCTAAAAATGGATTTTTATAACCAATTCCTTTCCAATTCTCAATTTCACTTGAATTAAATTTTGCCAAAACTTGACTTATTGTCAATAATCCAAGTGTAGCTGCTGTGTAACCAAGAAGGAAAACCCAAAGTGAAACGTAATTGCCAGAGAATAAAGTCAACATTGCAAATCCTGTGTTACTAATACCTGAATAGGCAATTAATCTTCTGAAATTTGTCTGTTTCAATGCAGACAAATAACCTAAGAAAAGCGAACCAATGGTGGCAACATAGAAAAGTGGAACAACGATTCCTGAAGCAGCTGAAAAGATATGACCAAACAAAGTAACAATTGCAGCCATTCCTGCAACTTTAACAACTGTACCCATGTGTGCTGTCACCGCATCAGGACTTCCTTCGTACACATCAGGACTCCAAAAGTGAAAAGGAACAGCTCCAATTTTAAATAACAAAGCAGCAAATATGAACAATATTCCAATGATTGCCATTGGAGAGCTTGCATCAAAAATTAATTGAAGTGATGAAAAATCAAAAGTTCCTGTTGCACCATAAACGAAAGCAATTCCAAATAATAAAATAGCGGTTGCAAATGATCCTGTAAAGAAATATTTAATTGAAGCTTCGGAGGAAAGAATATTTTGTTTTTTAATTCCAACAAGTACGTAAACTGGAATAGATAAAATTTCTACACCTAAGAAGAACATGAAGAAATTTGAACTTCCTATTAAAACTAAGGCTCCACAAAGTGAAAATAATAACAAACCATAATAATCAGCAAGGTGATCGATTTCTTTCTTAAAATAATGGAAACCTGAAATTGTGATTAATAAAGACAATCCGATTACTAATTCGGCAAAAAGCCAATGAAAAGCATCAAATCCTATTCCTTCGAATTCATTAAAAGTTGAATCGTATTTTCCGTAGTAGCTCATAATAACTAAAGCTGCGGATTGTCCTAAAACAGAAATAGAAAGGGTTAAATTTGGTTTTTTCATCATTCCGACAAACAAACCAATTAAAGCAGTAATAAATATAACAATCAGCGCGTCCATTCTATTTTATAATTTTTAAGTCGTAAGAAGTAAGTTCTTGAATTTTAGCAATACTTGGTTTCACAAAGTCGATAACGAATTGCGGAAACAAACCAAGGAAAATTGCTGTTGCTAAAAGGATAGCAAAAACTAAAATTTCATTCCATTTTAAATCTTCAAAAGCTGTAAGTTTTGGTGCGCCAAACATTGATAACTGAAATGCTCTCAGCATGTAAACAGCTCCAAAAACTAAAGTAGTTGCTGCTGAAAAACCAGCGAACCAATGCGCTTCAAATAATTCTTTAATCAATAAAAATTCACCAAAGAATCCTGCTGTGAAAGGTACTGAAATAGATACAAAAGTGATAGTTGCAAACCAAAAACCAAAGTTAGGAGCTAATTTTGTAATTCCACCTAAGGAATATAAATCACGTGTATTTGTTCTACTTTCAAGAATATCTGCTGCTAGGAATAAACCAACAGATACAATACTGTGATTTATCATTTGAATAATTGCCACTTCAACTGCTGTGGTAGAATAAATCATAATTCCCGCAGCAATTAAACCAACGTGGCTAATTGAAGCGTAAGCAAAAAGTGTTTTGATGTCATTTTGTTTAATTGCAATTACAGCTCCGTAAACAACGCCAATCAGCCCCAAAGTTATTACCAACCATTTTATGGATTCAATTCCTGTGAAACCAAGTGGAATCATCCATTTAATCATTCCATACAATGCCATTTTCAACATCAAAGCAGAAAGTAACATTGTACCCGCCATCGGTGAACTAGTGTAGGTTGCTGGTTGCCAAGTGTGAAAAGGAAACAACGGAATTTTAATGGCGAAGGCTAATAGGAAACCGCAAGAAATCCAACAAGCTGTTTTCGCCGGTGCAATTGCTCCATAAATAGCTAAGGATTCATATTCAAACGAATGCGAAGCTACACCAAGAACGATTATTGCTAACAACATTGCTAGCGAACCAAGTAAAGTATAAATGAAGAATTTTAAAAGGACACGGTTATTATTTTGTTCTCCAAACCAATATAAAATCAAGAAAATTGGAATTAAGGTAACTTCCCAGAAGATGTAGAACAACATGCCATCTTGCGCTAAGAAAACACCTGTTAGTCCCATTTGCATGAAAAATACTAACGCAGTAAAGGACTTGTTGGTAGCTAGCTCTTTGTAGAAATTAGCTAAAAGAATCAAGGGAACAACTGAGTTTACAAGCAGCACTAAAACAAAACTTAGGCTGTCATATCCGAGTTTAAAAGATAATCCAAAAGGAAGATCGTTTATCGGATTGATTATAGCCACGTAGTTTTCGGCATTAAAATGAAGTAAATGTCCAATTGTGACCGCCAGTATAACCAACGATGCTCCTAATCCATAATACTTAACTCCTTTAGAAGGAATTACATAGGATAATAAAGCAAGAACAAGGGGTAATATTAATAATTCCAAAACTATATTTTTATTAGGTAATAAGTAATCAAACCAACTATGCTAAGAAGCATCCAGAATAAATAGCTTGCTAGAAATCCAGATTGCCATTTACGTGTAACATTTCCAGTTTTTTCAATCAATCCTGCAATTATGAAAACACCATTTCTAAGTACCAATGTGTCAAAATAGGAATAGATTGTTTTTGAAATCAATTCTAAAGGTTTAACAAATAAAAGATTGTACAATTCATCGATATACAATTTTGAATTAGAGGCTTTTTCCCAACCTTTTAGTTCATTATCTGCTTTCGCTAAATTGCCTTTTTTAACGTAATTGAAATAAGCCCAAGCCATAACACCTAGTGCGATTAAACTTGCTACAATCATCAAAATAATTGCTTTTGAACTTTCCAAATGATGAACTTCTATTTCGTTTAATCCAGCTGTTGTGCTTTCTAAATAATGACTAAACCAATGCGCTTGATCGTGAAGAAAGATTCCTGGTAAGTTTAAAATTCCTCCGAAAACCGATAAAATTGCAAGTACGATTAAAGGAAAAGTCATTGCTGGACCACTTTCATGAACGTGAGATTCCAATTCATTTCCACCTCTAAATTTCCCATGAAATACTAAGAAATACAAGCGGAACATATAAATAGCTGTTAAGGTAACCGCAATCATTAAAGCGCCATATAAAACTGGACTTTCCATTAAAGCATGCGCAAGAATTTCGTCTTTAGAATAAAATCCTGAAAGGAAAGGAAATCCTGAAATAGCTAGTGTACCAATTAAGAATGTCAAGTGTGTAATAGGAATTTTTTTAGCCAAACCACCCATTTTACGAATATCTTGTTCTTCAGACATTGCGTGAATTACACTTCCAGAACCAAGGAACAACAAGGCTTTAAAGAATGCGTGTGTTGTAACGTGGAATAATGCAACGGTATAAGCACCCATTCCTAAAGCAACGAACATTAATCCCAATTGAGAAACGGTAGAGTAGGCAAGTACTTTCTTGATGTCGCTTTGGCGCATTGCAATAAATGCAGCAACTAATGAGGTTGCAAGTCCAACGTAAAGAATAATTTCTTGTGTAAATGGTGCCAATTCAAATAAGAAATTAGATCTTACAATTAAATAAATACCAGCAGTTACCATTGTTGCAGCATGAATCAATGCTGAAACGGGTGTTGGTCCTGCCATTGCGTCAGGCAACCAAGTAAATAAAGGAATTTGAGCACTTTTTCCTGTCGCAGCAATGAATAAACAAAGTGTAATGCAAGTAATTGCAAAATAAGGAAGCGTTACATGTGCATCTTTCAATTCATGAATTTTATCAGCAATCATTGTAAATTCTAAAGTTCCGAATGTACTTAGCAACATGAACAATGCGAAAAGTAAACCTATGTCACCAATACGGTTCATAATGAAAGCTTTACGTGCAGCTATACTATTTTCCATTCCTTTTTCTTCGTCGCTAAAGTGGAATCCAATTAATAAATAGGAACAAATTCCAACACCTTCCCAACCGAAGAATAAAACAAAGTAATTGCTACCAAGAACCAAAAGCAACATCGAAAAAATAAACAAATTCAAATAAGCAAAGAATTTGAATATTCCTTCGTCGTTACTCATGTAACCAATTGAGAATATGTGAATTAATGTTCCAACTCCAGTGATGATTAGCGTCATCCAAATAGATAAGGAATCTATTTGAAAGTTGGCACTTAATCTAAAGTCTTCAAAATTTACAACATTGAATAAGTGAACGATTTGTGTTTTGTCGTTCATGTTGAAAAGCAATAAAGCGCAAACAAATGAACTAAAAACGGCTAATGTCGCAATCGTAACTGTGAAGCGTTTGGGAAGATTTTTCCCTAAAAATCCTGTTAGAACAAATCCAACAAGTGGTAAAGCAATGAGCGTTAATAAAAGTATATTCTGTCCCATTTACTTAGTCTTTAAGTTTATTAAACAATTCAATATCGATGGATTTTCTATTGCGGTATGCCATAATTAAAATGGATAAACCAACTGTTGCTTCAGCGGCTGCAACAACAACAATGAAAAATACAAAAACTTGTGCGTCTGCTGCTCCGTGATATTTAGAGAA
This sequence comes from Flavobacteriales bacterium, assembly GCA_018883325.1. Lineage (GTDB taxonomy): Bacteria > Bacteroidota > Bacteroidia > Flavobacteriales_D > Crocinitomicaceae > UBA952. The sequence goes on from VEQH01000056.1 coordinate 20,060, forward strand.
AGTAACCAAAAGAAGATTCACTGAATTCAACATTAATTCAATACACATCAAAAGCACAATCATATTTTTTCGAGTGAGAACCCCAAAAGCACCGATCACAAAAAGTGCAATAGCAACAATCACAAAGAAATCGAGCGAAGTGCCAATATTATTTACGTCTGCTGTCATGTTAATCAATAATTTGTTTTTCCCTTTTTGCTAAAAGCACAGCACCAACCATGGCAGCAATAAAAAGAATGGATGAAACTTCAAAAGGAACAACGTATTTTGAAAAGAGTAAATTCCCTAAACTTTGAACTGTTCCAATTGCTTCGTTTTGCGGCGCGTACGTTTTTGAAAGTAAAATACTGTCTTTCAAAGCGGCAATGATTACAAGAAATAATCCACCAGCTGCAATCAGCGAACTAAGTTTCACCATTAAGGAAGACTCAGGTTCTGCGGTTTTATTGAGATTGAGTAACATCAAAACGAATAAGAACAATACCATAATTGCACCTGCGTAAACGATAATATTTACGATTGCTAAAAATTGTGCGTTCATTAGAATGTACAAGCTAGAGATAAAGAAAAATGTCACGACTAAAAAAATGACACTTCTAATTGGATGTTTACTTAAAACAACCATCAATGCAGATGCAATTGTTAAACTTCCAAGAATGATTGATATTATTTGTAAACTCATTTTTCAGTTCTTTTACCTGTATGTTGTCTTTTCGTAATATCAATAGGAAACTCGATTGATTCTACTAATTTGTCTTTTCCGTAAATGAAATCATTGCGTTCAAATTCTGTTGGAACAATACGGTCTGTTAAGAAGATTGCTTCTTTTGGACAAGCTTCTTCACACAATCCACAGAAAATGCAACGAAGCATGTTGATTTCATATTTCTCCGCATATTTTTCTTCACGGTATAATTTTTCTTCTCCTTTTTTGCGTTCAGCAGCAACCATTGTTATAGCTTCAGCAGGACATGCAACAGCACACAAACCGCAAGCAGTACAATTTTCTCTCCCTTTTTCGTCTCGTTTTAAAACATGCATTCCTCTGTAAACAGGGGCGAAAACACGTATTTCTTCAGGGTATTTTATCGTTTTTCTTTTTTGCAACATGTGCTTAAAAGTAACCTTCATTCCTCGGAAAATTGCAGGTAAGTACAATTCTTCCATGAATGTCATCGGTTTGTCTGAAACTACCTTTTTTCTATTAGTTAAACTTTCCATTACATAAATTCGTTAAACCAACCTTCGTTAATTGCAATTACAATTCCTGTGATTAATAAATTAACCATTGCAACAGGAATCAATACTTTCCATCCTAAATGCATCAATTGATCGAAACGGAATCTTGGGATTGTCCATCTAATCCACATGAAGATGAAGATGAAAATGAATATTTTAATGAAAAATACAATTACACTTAAAACTGCTAATGTGTTTCCTGAGAAATTATCCATTCCTGGGAAATTGTAACCTCCTAAGAATAAAATAGCAATAATCGCAGATGAGATGAACATCGCTGTGTACTCGGAAAATAAATAAAGTCCCAATTTCATTGAACTGTATTCTGTGTGGTAACCACCAATTAATTCGTTTTCACATTCAGGTAAATCGAAAGGCGCACGGTTTGTTTCCGCTAATGAACAAATAAAGAATACAACAAAACAAATCGGTTGGTAAAAAATATTCCAATTCATGCCGTGCTGTTTGTTCACGATATCAGTTAAACTTAAACTACCCGATAACATAATGATCGTGATGGCAGAAATCCCCATTGCTAGCTCGTAAGAAATCATTTGAGAGGAAGCACGAATTGCTCCATATAAGGAATATTTGTTGTTTGATGCCCAACCACCAATCATGATACCATAAACACTAATGGATAAAACAGCAAATAAATACAAGATACCAATATCAAAATCAGCAACTTGTAGTGTAATTGTTCTTCCAAATAATTCCAAATCTGTTCCCCAAGGAATAATCGCACTTGTAATAAGTGACGTAAACATCGCAATTCCAGGTCCGATGATGAATAACCATTTATCAGCATCTTTTGGAATAAAATCTTCTTTCAAGAACATTTTTACTCCATCGGCAATTGGTTGCAAAATCCCAAAAGGCCCCGCACGATCAGGACCAACTCGGTCTTGAATCCAAGCAGCTAGTTTTCTTTCAAAATAAGTTTGATAAGCAGCAATTCCAAGAGAAATAAGGAATATGATAAGAACTAGTACTGACTTTTCAATTAATAATCCTGTGTCCATTAATCTAATTTTTTAATTCTTCGGGTCATATTCGTCTTGTATTTTCCTTGAGAAATTACAGAATGACGGTTGATTGTTCTTGGACCTAAAATGTTCCAATCGTTTGCATCTTTTTTCTCAAATCTACATTCATTGCAAATCCAAGCTGTTTTATCGTCAATTGTTTCGATTTCTCCGTATTGATCTTTACGACCTGTGACACGGTAAATTTCTTTTCCGAACATCCAAACAACTGCTTTTCCTGAACATTTTGTACAACTTCTCTCTGCTTCCATTGGTTTTAAAAACCAAACGCGACTTTTGAATCTGAATGTTTTATCTGTCAAAGCACCAACTGGACAAACATCAATCATATTTCCCGAGAAATCGTTGTCAATTGCATTTTCAATGTAAGTGCTAATTTCTGCGTGGTCGCCACGGTGTAAAACACCATGTACACGTTTTTCAGTTAATTGTTTTGCAACTTCCACACAACGGTAGCACAAAATACAACGATTCATGTGCAATTTAATCTTGTCGCCAATATCAATTGGGTCAAAAGTTCTTCTTTCTTCTTCATAACGTGTTTTGGAAGATCCGTGTTCGTAGCCTAAATCTTGCAAATGACATTCACCTGCTTGGTCACATACAGGGCAATCCAAAGGGTGATTGATTAATAAAAACTCAACAACTCCTCCACGATTGTCGTGAACACGCTGGCTAGTTTTATTTTTCACAATCATTCCGTCCATCACTAGTGTAGAACATGAAGCAACTAATTTTGGCATTGGACGCGGATCGGCAGTAGAACCTGCAGCAACTTCCACCAAACAAGTACGGCATTTTCCACCTGTACCAGGTAATTTAGAATAGTAGCACATCGCTGGTGGAACAATTTCACCACCTGCTTTTCGGGCTGCATTTAAAATGCTTGTTCCCGGTTCTACTTCAATTTCGATATCGTCAATCGTGACTTTGATCATAACTTTATTTAAGCTTCAACACTAGGTTGAGTGATTAATCCATAGTTTCTTTTCTGAGAGATTTCTCGCTCGTTTACATGCCATTCAAATTCATCGCGGAAATGTCTTATCGCTGCTGCCACTGGCCAAGCCGCTGCGTCACCTAATGGACAAATTGTATTTCCTTCGATTTTTTTATTTATTTCTTCAAGCAAAGCAATATCGCGCATATTTCCTTGTCCGTGTTCAAGACGATTTAGAACTTTTTCCATCCAGCCGGTACCTTCTCGACAAGGAGAACATTGACCACAAGATTCGTGTGCGTAAAAACGTGCAAAATTCCAAGTATTTCTCACAATACATTGATCTTCATCAAATACAATAAATCCGCCTGAACCAAGCATCGAACCAGATGCAAATCCACCATCTGCCAAACTTTCGTAAGTCATCAGACGGTCTTCACCCGCAGCTGTTTTCGTTACTAAATAATGTGGTAAAATTGGAACAGAAGAACCTCCAGGAACACAAGCTTTTAGTTTCTTTCCGTTGGCAATTCCTCTACAATAATCATCACCGTAGATAAATTCCTCAACTGTAATTCCCATTTCTATTTCGTAAACGCCTGGACGAACTAAATTTCCACTTGCAGAAATTAATTTTGTTCCAGAACTTTTTCCTAATCCTGTTTGTGCATAAGCATCTCCACCTTCGTTTACGATTGGAACAACCGCTGCGATACTTTCAACATTGTTAACAACAGTTGGACATCCCCACAAACCTTTAACAGCTGGGAAAGGTGGTTTCATTCTTGGATTTCCTCTTTTTCCTTCAAGTGATTCAAGTAATGCAGTTTCTTCGCCACAAATGTAAGCGCCTCCACCCGGAGCAACTTTTAAATCCAAATCATATCCAGTTCCGAGAATGTTTTTCCCTAAGAAACCATTTGCATAAGCTTCAGCAATGGCTTTTTCAAGAATGTGAAGGATATACATAAATTCACCTCTGATATAGATGAAAGAAGTATTTGCGCCTAATGCGAAGCTTGAAGTAATCATTCCTTCAACCAAAAGGTGAGGAACTTTTTCCATTAAATATCTATCCTTAAATGTTCCAGGTTCTGATTCGTCCGCATTACAAACTAAATATCTTGGAACTCCCTCTGGTTTCGCCAAGAAAGACCATTTTAATCCTGTTGGGAATCCTGCGCCACCACGTCCACGAAGTCCAGATTTTTTAACTTCTTCGACAACTTCGTCAGGTGTCATTGTTTTTAATGCTTTCTCCACAGAGCGATATCCGCCATTTTTTCGGTAAACATCAAACGTTTCAATTCCTGGAATATGAACATTTTCAAGAAGTAGTTTCCTGTTTTTCATTTCTTTTAGTTTTGATCGTATTTACCAGCACGATAGTCTGAGATTAATTCGTCCACTCGTTCTTTTGTTAAGTGTTCGTGGAATTTATATTTACATTGTAGTAAAGGGCCATAACCACAGCCACCTAAACATTCAGCAGTTTTCAATGTGAAATATCCGTCTGCTGTTGTTTCTCCAACGTTAATGTCTAATTTATTTTTTATGTAATCAATAATGTTATCACTACCAACTAACATACAAGGTCCTGTGTGACAAACTTCAAAAACATATTTTCCAACAGGTTCTAAGTGAAACATCGTGTAAAACGTTGCAACTTCGTACACCTCAATTGGTTCAATGTTCAAGATTTCAGCAACTTTATTCATTGAAGGCGTGCTTACCCAACCTTTTTCAGTTTGAACTAAATGAAGGATTCTAATCAAGGCACTTTTATGTTTACCTTCTGGAAAGGAAGCAATAAGTTCGCTTATTTTAGCCATTGTTTCAGGACTAAAACTAACCGGTTCTTGATCAATATTTGATAAATTGTTGTTTGCTTTCATACTATGCGTCTAATTCTCCTGCAATTACATTCATACTACTTAAGGTAAGAACGGCATCACTAATTGTCATACCTGTAATCATTTCAGGATAAGCTTGATAATAAATAAAACAAGGTCTTCTAAATTGAAGGCGATAAGGTGAACGACCACCATCGCTGATTAAATAATAACCTAATTCTCCATTTCCTCCTTCAACTGAATGATAAACTTCTCCAGCTGGTATTTCTGTTTCACCCATCACAATTTTAAAGTGATAAATTAAAGCCTCCATATTGTTATATACTTCTTGTTTTGGAGGTAAATAAAATTCAGGTAAATCTGCTTTGTAATCTCCTTCAGGTAAGTTTTTATAAGCCTGCTCGATGATTTTTAAACTTTGGCGAACTTCTTCTTGACGCACCATAAAACGGTCGTAAGTATCTCCATTTACACCAACAGGAATAATAAAATCGAAATCTTCATAAGAAGAATATGGTTGCATCACGCGAACATCATAATCAACACCTGCTGCTCTTAAATTTGGACCTGTGAATGAATAATTTAAAGCACGTTCTGCTGAAATTGGACCTGCACCTTTTGTACGATCCATAAAAATTCGATTGCGTTCCAGCATTCCGTTGAATTCTTCGAAAGCTTTTGGAAAGGTGCGAAGGAAATTTTTTAATTTTTCGTGGAAAGTAGGAGTGAAGTCTCTTTCAAATCCACCAATACGTCCGATATTTGTTGTTAATCGAGCACCACAAACCTCTTCGTATAATTCGTAAATTTTTTCGCGTTCAGCAAAAGGATAGAAGAAACTTGTCAAAGCTCCTGTGTCCACACCAATTACGGAATTACAAATCAAATGGTCTGCAATTCGTGCTAGTTCCATTATAATCACGCGCATGTATTGCACACGCTTTGGAATTTCAACACCAATTAATTTCTCAACTGTCATGTGCCATCCCATATTATTAATAGGAGAGGAACAATAGTTTAAACGGTCGGTTATTGGTGTAATTTGATTGTAAGGTCTGCGTTCGGCTAATTTTTCAAAAGCACGGTGTATGTAGCCAACTGTTTGTTCAGAAGAGATGATTTTTTCTCCATCTACTTTTAATATATTTTGGAAAATTCCGTGAGTTGCAGGATGCGTTGGTCCGAAGTTAATTGTGGCATATTTACCATCAATCGTTTCTTCAGTATCGTTGTTTTTTGAATTACTAACCTCAGTGTTTGAATCAGTAGCGTCACTTAATAATTTTTCAAGTGCTTCACGCGATTCTGCTTGAATTTCTTTGAATTGTGGAGTTGATTCTGCAGCGTTATTTTCAGCTGAACTTAAAGCGATATTTTCTTCTTTCATATTGCTTAATTTTGGTTAGATGATCTGCCAAAAAATCGGTCGTCTTTATCCTCTCTAGTTGCATCCTCAAGTTCGTATTCTTTTCGCATAGGAAAATAATCCATATCGTCCATGTTAAGAATTCTTCTTAGATTAGGATGTCCTTCGAAGATAATTCCAAAGAAGTCGTATGTTTCTCTTTCCATCCAATTTGCTCCATTGTAGATATTTACGATTGAACGAATGCTCGGATTTTCAGCAGGAATAAATACTTTCAATCTCAATCGAAAATCTTTTCTCCAGCTGTGTAAGTGATAAACCACTGCAAATTCTCTGTTTTTATCATCAGGATAGTGAACTCCGCCTAAAAGCGTTAGAAAAGAGCAATCTAAAACAGTGTCGTTTTTGAGCCATTCAATAATTTCATACGATTTTGACGCTGTAATTTCGATAGTAAGAATACCAAAATTAACTTCAGAAGAAATAACCTCTGCACCAAAATGTTCTTGAATACGGCTTAGAATAAATTCGTTATTCATTTTCTCCTTTTTTGTCAAGGTCAATATTGTAGCTATCTAACAAGTGGCGGTATTCTTCACTGTATCTTCTTCTCGATGATTCGTTTTTTACAAGCTTGTGAATATTCATTACACCATCAATAATTTGCTCAGGTCGAGGAGGACATCCAGGAACGTAAACATCAACTGGAATAATTCTATCAATTCCTTGTAAAACGCTGTAAGTATCGAAAATTCCACCCGAAGAAGCACAAGCTCCAACAGAAAGCACCCATTTCGGCTCAGACATTTGTTCGTAAACTTGTTTTAAAACTGGTCCTAATTTTTTTGAAATCGTTCCAGCTACTATTAATAAGTCTGCTTGGCGTGGAGAGAAAGAAAGACGTTCCATTCCAAAACGCGACATATCGTACATACTTCCCATTGTTGCCATAAATTCAATACCGCAACAAGAAGTAGCAAAAGGAAGTGGCCAAACAGAATTTGCTCTTGCCAAACCAATTGCTTTATCAAGCGTTGTTAACTGATAACCTTCGCCATTGATAACTTCTAAATCTCCTATTTTTCCCATTCTAAAGCTCCTTTTTTTCTGATGTAAATGAATCCGATTAAGAAAAAGCAAACAAACATAATCACCGCAATCAATCCTTCCAATTTTAACTCGTAAAAATTAACTGCGTAAGGATAGAAAAAGATAATTTCTACGTCAAAAAGAACGAATAAAATCGCTGTCATGAAATAACGGATTGATACAGGAAAACGAGCGTTTCCTTCCGATTCAATCCCACATTCAAAATTTGAATCCTTCTTTTTTGATTTTAAACGAGGCATGAGAATATGTGTCACCAATAGTGTAAACACAACAAATGAGCCTGCAACGATGAATTGTAACAAAAGCGGTAGGTAGTTAGCGCTTGTTGATGTTTCAGTCATTTTATTATTGTTAAATTTATATTAACTCTAAACAAATCGTACACAGATTAGTTCTTTTTTTAAACTATTTTGTGTAATTGGGCGCAAAGTTACCTTTTTATTCAATAAGAAATAGAATAAATCAACGAAACTTTTTTTTATCCTCAGTTAGATTCTAACCTTGATTTTACATATGAATTACTTGTAAGTTTTTACATGTTTAATTAGTTGTTATTTAAGTAGTTAGTTGGTTGTGTTGACTTATATGCTATTTCTAACTTCGACAACTTAATTAAGAAGAAACAAAACTGAAATGAAAGTTTTTGAGAAATGCATTAAATTAAGACATAATTAAAGGTTTAGGAAACAGCATTTTAGTAATCTGTTTCTCTTTTAATGTAACGATGGAAGAATACGGATTAATTTTCGGTTAAGTTCGAAATCGTTCTTCAAACTGTTTCTTTTGTTTGCGTTTTAAACTTACTAAATCAGTTGGTATTTCTCTTTTCCATCTTTTATGCGACCAAAGCCATTGCGAAGGATTTTTGATGATTTCTGCCTCCAATAATTTTGTATGTGTTTCGGTAATTTCTCCCCAATTCATTGCTTTTGCATCCTTCGTTATCAACTTTAACTCTAATTCGTAATATCCTCTTTTTATTTTGTGAATGATGAAAAATACAACAGCAAAATTATAGTCATTTGCCATGTGCTCGGTACCAAAAAGCACAGCTGTTTCTTGATTTAAGAAATTCATCCAATAGCTTTTGGTGGAATGGGCAGGCGACTGATCACCTAAAGTTAAAACTGCAAATGGTTTCTTCTTGAAGGTTCTGAATTTATTTTGGTAATTCGAAGCATTGATAACCTGCATTCCGAATCTTTCACGACGCTGATTGACTTTTTTATCCCAAAATTTATTACTCATCGGCATTCCAATCCCAAATGCTTGGT
>VEQH01000001.1 GCA_018883325.1 Flavobacteriales bacterium
ATTGTTCTTATTGGGAAGTGTGGCTATGAATCGAAAAGAATATAATGGTGCGATTTATCAATTCTCATATGAACAAAAATTATTTCATAAATTTGATGTGGAAAATCAAAATTCGGAGGAAGCAGCTTCTATTATTTAGGGCTGTTTCCAAAGAAAATTTAATCAAAATTGATTAAGCTTTACACACTTTTTTGAACACTACCAGAAAATTAATCCTATTCAATTATTTACCCCCAACTTTTTGCTTTGATCCCAAAAATCTCAATTAAATCAAACGGAAAAATTGAGCATAAAAAAAGGCCGAAATAAATCGACCTTTAAAACTGGGGAGGGAGACGGGTCTCGAACCCGCGACCTCCGGAACCACAATCCGGCGCTCTAACCAACTGAGCTACAACCTCCATTTTTGGTGGGTGCAAATATAATAAAATCTTATTTAATTCTAACAAAGATTTTTATTCAATCAAAAAAAAACTGCCACAATTGCTTGTGACAGTTTTCAATTATTTGAATAATAGGAAATTATAACGCTTTATAAAGTTCCTCTTTTTTCTTGTTCTCTTTCGATTGATTCAAAAAGTGCTTTAAAGTTTCCTGCTCCAAAACCTTTTGCGCCCATTCGTTGAATTATTTCATAGAATAAAGTTGGACGATCTTCAACAGGTTTGGTGAAAATTTGTAACAAATACCCTTCTTCGTCAGCGTCAATCATAATCGATAAGCTTTGAAGAACTTTCAAATCTTCTTTCATCATTTCCATGTGAACACCAAGTCGAGCTGGAATTTCATCGTAATACGCTTGTGGTGGCGCAGATAAAAACTCAACTCCTCTTGCTCTCAATTGTCGAACTGTGCTGATGATATCATCCGTTGCAACAGCGATATGTTGAGCTCCTGGCCCTTCGTAAAAATCAATATACTCTTCAATTTGAGAGCGTTTTTTACCAACAGCAGGTTCGTTGATTGGGAATTTAATTCTTCCATTTCCGTTTGACATTACTTTTGACATCAAGGCAGAATATTCTGTATGAATTTGTTTATCGTCGAAAGAAAGGAAGTTTACAAATCCCATTACATCTTCGTACCATTTTACCCATGTATTCATTTCTCCCCAACCTACATTACCAACCATGTGATCGATAAATTTTAAACCAACAGGCTCAGGATTGTAGTCAGATTCCCATTTTTGAAATCCTGGAAGGAAAGTGCCATTGTAGTTTTTGCGTTCTACAAAAACGTGGACAGTTTCACCATACGTGTAAATTCCAGAACGAACAACTTCTCCGTGTTCATCTTTTTCAAGCGTCGGCTCCATGTAAGAAACAGCGCCTCTCTTCGTTGTTTCTTCCCAAGCTGAAGTAGCATCTTCTACCCAAAGTGCGATAACTTTCACTCCATCGCCGTGTTTTTTAACGTGCTCACCAATTGGTGAATCGCTTCTTAACGCAGTTGTTAAAACCAATTTGATTTTATCTTGCTTAACGACATAAGAAACGCGATCTTTCATACCAGTTTCCAAACCTGCATACGCAAACGATTGAAAACCAAAGGCCGTTTTGTAATAATGAGCTGCTTGTTTAGCATTTCCAACGTAAAATTCTACGTAATCTGTTCCCAATAATGGAAGGAAATCTTGTGCGCCTTCAAAGATTTTTTCTAATCCGTATTCGACGTTTTTAACTTCTTTTTTTGTTGTGTTTTCTGATGACATCTTTTTAATGTTTAATTTTTAATTTTTAATGCTTAATGTTGAATGAATCATAATTCAACATTAATAATTCAAAATTCAATATTGATTTAATGAATCCAAGACTTTTCATAACCTTCTAATTCAATTCCTAAAGCCGATTTTGTAACTTTTAAAGGCTTAAAGGTATCAATCATAACGGCTAATTCCAAAGTTTCTTTTTTTCCGATGCTTCTTTCGTAAGCTCCCGGGTGCGGACCATGCGGAATTCCAGCTGGATGTAAAGTGATTTGTCCGTGTTCGATATTGTTGCGACTCATAAAATCACCATCAACGTAATAAAGAACTTCATCTGAATCAATATTGCTATGATTGTAAGGTGCTGGAATTGCATCTGGGTGATAGTCGTATAAACGAGGTACAAAAGAGCAAATTACGAATGCTGAAGTCTCAAATGTTTGGTGAATTGGAGGAGGCAAATGCACGCGACCAGTAATTGGTTCAAAATCATGAATTGAAAACGCATACGGATAATTATACCCATCCCATCCAACCACATTAAATGGATGATGTGCATAGACATAATCATAAAGAACGTCCTGTTTTTTGATTTTGATTAAAAATTCGCCAACTTCATTGTGTGTTTCCAATTCCAGCGGTGGACGCATATCTCGCTCACAATAAGGTGAATGTTCTAAAAGTTGACCAAACCAATTGCGGTATCTTTTCGGTGTAAATACAGGGTGAAAAGATTGAATGATTAATAAACGGTTATCATCGTTTTCAAATTCCAATTGGTAAATCATGCCACGTGGAATCACCAAGTAATCTCCATAAGCGAAATCGATATTTCCAAGTTGTGTTCTTAATTTTCCTTTTCCGCGGTGAATAAAAATCACTTCGTCAGCGTCTGCATTTTTGTAGAAATAGTCCTTCATTGATGCTTGCGGCGCTGCCAATTCAATGTAAACATCGCTATTTACCAAAACTGGATTTCTACTTTCAATGTAATCTTTGCTTGGCGTAATTTTATAGCCTTTAAAACTCCTTGGCAACATATTTCGCTCCACTGCAATTTCTGGTGCAATGTCTATTTGTCCTCTTACTTCTTTTATTACAGTTGGAGGTTGGATGTGATACATCAAAGTTGACATGCCATCAAAACCGGCAGTACCAAAAAGCTGCTCGTGATACAATTCACCATTTTCTTGTCTGAAAACAGTGTGGCGTTTATGTGGGATTTTCCCTAATTTTTGATAAAAAGGCATAGTTTAAAATTTTAAAAATTGAATAAGAAGTTGATTCCAGAAAACAAAAGTCATTCTGGATTCCTTTTTAACTTGTTCTTAAAGAGTTCGTTTAGTTTTGACATCTTGATATTAGGGCAAATATATCATTTAAGCTTTTCTCAATTTATGACGAAAATCAGCTTTTAAAAAACCCATCATTTTTGTTTTCAATACTGATTATGGTTGATTTATTGTAGTAAATTTGTGTTCATTCAATCAAGAAAATGTCAAAAATACTCGTAATTGGTGCAGGTGGTCAAATTGGTACTGAGCTTGTTCTTGCACTCAGAAAATTGAAGGGAAATCAAGCTGTAATTGCTGCAGATGTTAAAGATACTTGCCCTTCATTATTAGCCGAAGGTCCTTATGTGAAAATGGATATTTTAGACCGTGAATTGGTCAGAGGTTACATTATCAATAACGCAATTACTGAGGTTTATTTATTGGCAGCTTTACTTTCTGCAACTGCTGAAAAAAATCCAGATTTTGCTTGGAAGCTCAACATGGAAGGTTTGTTTACGATTTTGGATTTAGCGAAAGAAGGACACCTTTCTAAAATCTTTTGGCCAAGTTCTATCGCTGTTTTTGGACCAACTACACCAATGGACAACACGCCTCAACATACGATTATGGAACCTTCAACTGTTTATGGAATTTCCAAACAAGCAGGCGAAAGATGGTGCGAATATTATTTCAATAAATTCAGTGTTGACGTGAGAAGTATTCGCTATCCTGGTTTGATTTCTTACAAAAGTTTGCCAGGCGGTGGCACAACAGATTACGCGGTTGATATTTTCTACAAAGCAAAAGCGAGAGAGAAATTTACTTGCTTCCTGAAAGAAGATACCGCTTTACCAATGATGTTTATGGACGATGCAATCAACGCAACGATTCAGTTGATGGAAGCGCCTTCCGAGAATGTAAAAATTCGTTCAGCTTATAATTTGGGTGGAATTAGTTTTACACCTAAAACAATTTCAGCGGCAATTAAAAAGGTGATGCCTGATTTTGAAATTGTTTATCAACCTGATTTTAGACAAGCAATTGCTGATTCGTGGCCAAATTCAATTGACGATTCTTACGCAGAAAAAGATTGGGGTTGGAAACATCAATTTGATTTAGACGCAATGGTGAAAGTGATGTTGGAAAATGTTAATGTTGAGCTAGTCGCAGCAAAGTAAATCTTGTTACTAAAAAGCGTAAATTAAGTACACGCAATTATTGCGATAGCTACTTTTAAAACGCCTTTAAAGTCTGTAAGTCGATTTCCTTTATCTTTGTTCAAAATAAATTACTGAATGGAAACTGTCGTTGGTATTGACTGCAATCAAGCACGTCTTTTGTTGGAAAAAGGTGAAGTTGTTGCAATTCCGACAGAAACAGTTTACGGTTTAGCCGCAAATGGTTTGAATGAATCCGCAGTTCAAAAGATATTTCAAGCAAAAGGTCGACCTTTAAGTAATCCACTCATTTTACATTTTAGTTCAAAAGAATCAACCAAGCCTTACGTTTTGGAATTTCCTCCAATTTTAGAAAAACTTGCTGACAACTTTTGGCCTGGACCATTGACTTTGTTACTGAAAAAAACACAATTAGTTCCTGCAATTATCACCTCAGGCTTAGACCGTGTGGGCGTTCGAGTTCCTGCGCAACCATTGGTTCAAACCCTACTTCAAAGTGTAGATTTTCCATTGGCTGCTCCGAGTGCCAACCTCTATGGAATGATCAGTCCAACGCAAGCGAGTCACGTTTACAAGCAATTAAATGGTAAAATACCTTACATTTTAGATGGCGGTGCATGTGAAAATGGCATTGAATCTACGATTGTTGGTTTGGAAAATGACCAAGTTGTCGTTTACCGTTTGGGAGGTGTTTCCATGGAACAAGTAGCATCGATCATTGGCTACATGCCCGAATTGAAAAATCATTCAGAAAATCAACCGCTGACAAGTGGAATGGTTAAACACCATTATGCGCCAAACACTCCTTTTACTTATTTGGAAAAAACGTTTGTTTTTCAAGAAGATAAGAATGACGGTTTTATACTTTTAAAAGACAATCGACCAGAAATTCCAGCGGAGCAAAAATATATTCTTAGCGAGAAAGGCGATTTAAAAGAAGCCGCTCAAAATTTATACGCAGCAATGCATTTCATGGACCAAAAGCACTTTTCAAAATTGTACATTGAACGATTTGAAGAAATTGGCTTAGGAACTTCGATGAACGATCGCTTAAACCGTGCGACGAAAAAGTTTGAAGGCTAAAATCTTCAATCGATTTCAAAAACAGCAAATAAATTTGAACCAAATTCAATTGAGGATGTACGCTTGTTTTTAAAAACTTGTGTCATGAAAAATTTATTGCTTTCCCTTATTTGTCTTTTTGTTGCTAATCCCGTAATGATAGGACAAATTGCTTCGCCACGAAAAATTCAGTTGGTGATTTTATTCGATACGTCAAACAGTATGGATGGACTTATCGACCAAGCGAAATCTAGAATTTGGTCGATTGTAAATGAAACAACGGGCTTACGTCACAATGGAATGATTCCAACTTTAGAAATTGCCGTTTATGACTATGGAAACTCGAGTATTTCAGCCGAAAAAAAATTCATTCGTCAACAAACGGCCTTCACAACTGATTTGGACTTGATTTCAGGAAAATTGTTTGGTTTGCGAACAAATGGAGGCGATGAATATTGTGGTGCTGTAATTGAACAATCTATCAACGATTTGAATTGGTCAAACAATGCTTTAGATTTAAAATTAATCTACATCGCAGGAAATGAGCCATTCAATCAAGGTCCAATCGACTATAAAAAGGCGTGTGAATTGGCAAGTTCTAAAGGGATTTTCGTGAATACCATTTATTGCGGTAATTACGAACAAGGAATCCGTGAATTTTGGAAAGACGGAGCTGTTTGTTCTCGCGGCGATTATTTCAATATTAATTCCAACGAACGCGTGGTTCAAATTGCAACACCTTACGACAATCAAATCAATGAGTTGAATTACAAATTGAACGAAACATACGTGAGTTATGGCAAAAATGGAGCTCAAAAAAAAGAAATGCAAGTTTCTGAAGATCAAAATGCTGTGGGGCAAGGAAGTTTTGTAATTGCAGAAAGAACAATGGTTAAATCGAAGAGCAATTACAACAATGCAAGTTGGGATTTAGTAGATGCGTCCGCTGCTGATTCAACGACGATTTATAAATTGAAAGACGATGAACTTCCCGAAGAATTGCGTGGAAAATCAAAGGAAGAAAAAGAAAAATACCTCGAAGCAAAAACGACTGAACGCAAAATAATTCAAGATGAAATTGGTAGATTAGGTCAAGAAAGAGAAGCTTACATAAAGGCTGAAAAAGCAAAAGCTAGCGACACAAAAAAAGCGGATGATTTTGGGACAGCACTCTCCAAAAGTCTAAAAGAAAAAGCAAAAACGATTGGATATGAGTGAAATGTGAAGGTGAAATGACAAGCTGGAATTTAATTTTTATGTCATTTCTCTTGAGTTTGAAATATCAAAAAACTATTGAAACCAAACACCAAAAAAGCTGCAATCAATCGCAATTGAAGTAAGGATAAATATGTGTTTCGAGTAGGCAAAATGATTGATTTGGAAAATAAATATACAGTAAAAAAGACAATTTCACTGAATTTTCCGAACAAAAGTAATTTTAAGAAATGTCCTAAAAACCAAAAAATCTAAGTTTCAACAAAGTCAGGTCAAAATTCTTTCAACAATGAAAATTTATCCTTCCATCGATTGTAAAGCAACTAAGTCTGCATACAATCCTTTTTTCTCAATCAATGTTTGATGTGTTCCCGATTCAAGAATGTCACCATTTTGTAAAACGAGAATGTTATCTGCATTTCTAATAGTTGATAATCGATGTGCGATCACAACAGATGTTCTACCTTTCATCAATTTATCCAATGCGTCTTGCACCAAACGTTCTGATTCTGAATCTAATGCTGATGTTGCTTCGTCTAAAATCAGAATTTGAGGATTTTTCAAAATAGCACGTGCAATCGCAATGCGTTGTTTTTGACCGCCAGATAATTGAATTCCACGGTCACCCACTTCCGTTTGTAATTGCTCTGGAAATGAAGCTATAAACTCCCAAGCATTTGCTTTTTTCGCTGCGTCGATAACTTCTTCAACATTTGCCTCCGGTTTTCCGAATCGGATATTTTCTAAAATTGACCCTGAAAATAAAATGACGTCCTGCGGCACAATTGCCATGTGTTGACGTAAATGATTCAAGTCGTAATCAGTAATTAATTGATTATCAATTCTAATTTCACCTGAATTGGCATGATAAAAATTCAAAAGCAAGTTAGAAATTGTTGATTTTCCAGAACCACTTGGACCTACTAAAGCCAAGGTTTTATTTTTTTCAATTCCAAAACTTACATTTTTCAGAATTGTCATATCTTTTCGCTGCGGATAAGCAAAACTCACATTTTTAAATTCAATTTCTCCGTGAATAGGTGCTTTACTTGTCCCTGTATTTTCAGCTTTTTCTGTCTTTTCGTTGATGATATTCATTAAATTTTCGGTTGCACCAATCGACTTTTGAATGCTTGCATACAAATCAGGTAAAGAGCCCACAGAAGCACCCATCATAATTGTAAACAACACAAATTGATAGAAACCTTCGCTCGATAATTCAGGATTTTTTCCTTGTGTCATCAACATTCCTTGCCAAATAATGAAAACAATTGCACCAAACAAACAAAAGATGATAAACGAAACAAAAAGTCCACGCCAAACGCCACTTTTCACATTCAAATCGCGTGTTTTTTGCGTTGAATTTTTAAATCTCGAAAGGGCAAGATATTCATTAGTAAAAGCTTTTACGTTTGTAATTCCAGTCAAGGCTTCTTCAACAATTGAATTTGATTCTGCTGTAAAATCCTGCGCTTCTTTACTCAATCGGCGAATGTAACGACCAAAAAACACAGCAATAATTGCCATCACAGGAACGGTAGCCAACATGATTAAAGACAATTTCCAAGAAATAAATAGCAGGAAGAAAATTCCGCCCACAACAATGATTATTTGTCTGAAAAACTCGGCAATTGTGGTGCGTAAAGTTTCTTGAATTTGAGTAACATCCGAAGATAAACGACTTGTCAATTCACCAACTTTGTTGCGATTAAAGAAATCCATTGGCATATAAACCAATTTATCAAAGGCATCATTTCTTAAATCGCGCAATGCATTTTCGGTCACATTATTAAAAA
Source organism: Flavobacteriales bacterium (assembly GCA_018883325.1). Taxonomy (GTDB): domain Bacteria; phylum Bacteroidota; class Bacteroidia; order Flavobacteriales_D; family Crocinitomicaceae; genus UBA952. The sequence continues at coordinate 8,231 of VEQH01000001.1, forward strand.
TCACAACGCGAACGAAGGAGAAAAGCGCTTGAAAACCAAATAAGATAAAAAGTGTAAAAGCTACATTATTGATGTTGGTGGTGGAAATCAGCTCCACGGAATCTTGCATGTTTGAAACATTTGCAGTTCCGAGTAATTTTCCCAATAAGTAAGGAAACACAAGGCCTGCAGAGGTAGAAAGCACAAGAAAAATCCAACCGATAAAATAAATAAATCCGTAAGGCTTTAAGTAGCGAAAAATTCCCGCAGCCTTTGAATAGCTATCTTTTGTTAGTTTTACTTTGTCTTCTTTCTTATTTTTAGGTTTAAGCATTGTACGATTTAATTTTGATGCAAAAATAGTTGGTTTATCTTCGATAATGATTTTTTAAATAATTTTGTTGAAAGAATTTGATATATAGAAAAATGTATTATCTTTGCACTCCTAATTTTTGATAACATTTACAAGAAATAATCATGAAAAGAACGTTTCAACCATCGGTAAGAAAGAGAAGAAACAAGCACGGCTTCCGCAGTAGAATGGCTACTAAAAATGGTCGTCGCGTTTTGGCTGCGCGTCGTAGCAAAGGAAGAAAGAAATTGACTGTTTCTGACGAACCGATGCACAAGCGTTAAGATTCTCTGAGAAAAAATTAAGCTCCTTTTTGGGGCTTTTTTTTTTGCGCACTGTTTTTATTTTGAGTTGATTTTTAGCACTTAATCAATATAAAAATTGAGCGTAAAAAATGGATAAGGACGCAATGGGTCAATGCAAAATAGTGGAGATTTAGGCATCATCTGCTTCAATCTGTAACGAAAAGCGACATATATCGACCCACTTTAAATAGAGCTTTAAATACTTTGATTTTAGCATTTAAAGCACACGTTTGAAAATTAAAGCAAATTAATCTTAATGAATCTTAACTTCTTAATGGTAAAAACTAACCATTAAGGCATTAAGAAAATTAAGGGAGATTACTGGGTTAAATGCAAAATGTTGGGAATTTAATCTTTAATTTGGGTTAATCTGTAGAGGAAAAACAACACATTTTTTAAGCCTCAAAAAAGTCTATCATAAACGGTGGAAGATAGGTTTTGATCGTTCTATGAAATTATTGAAGTTCTCTTTTCTCAACAAAGAAAATTAATCCTAATCAATTTTTTATCCCCACGTTTTTGCTATGATCCACGCAATTCCCTACCTACTCTATTACGATTTTCTCTCCCAAGAATTTTGGTTGTTTTGAAAAAATGAAATCGAGAAACATATTTGTACGAGCAAGTTTTTCGCGAAGTTTTGTTCTAAAACCGTAATAAGCAATCACATCTTCAGCGTTATAACCAATTGCATCTAAGCCCAAATATTGAGCTATATAAATTGCTCTTCGCGTGTGGAAATCTTGAGAAATTATCGTGAATTGTTTTTGACCAAATATTTTATCCGCTCTAAAAATGGAATCAAAAGTTCGAAACCCTGCATAATCAAGAACAATTTTATCAGCTGGAATTCCATTTTCTATTAAGGCTTGTTTCATATCTTCTGGTTCGTTGTATTCCTTACGACCATTGTCACCACTAATTAAAATATAGTCAATCTTTCCAGCTTTGAATAACGCAGTAGCAGCATCAATTCTGTATTGAAAGTAAGAATTAATCCAACCATTCATCAATAATTTTGAAGTTCCCAAAAGCAAACCAACTTTTCGATGTGGGATTTTTTTGACATCAGTATATACAAGTTCATCTGTTTTGCTTTCTACACGCCAATCAGCGAGGAACACGATTAAAACACACGAAATGATAATGGCAAAAAAGGAACGCAACAAGAACTTCCAAGTAAGAAGTCGTTTTAGAATGGACATAGAAGGTAAGAATTAGTTTGCAAATAAAATCAAATTGTTCCGTATATCCATTTAATTTGAAGCTTTCAGAAAAAGTAATTACTTTCATCATCAAATTCATAAAGTCATCAAATGATAAAAGTTAATGCCTTAACGAAAGACTTTCCTTTGTCGAGACAGCAAAGAAAAGAATTGAATATCGATGAAAAAATTGCTCGCGCTGTTGACAACATCAGTTTTGAATGTCATCCGGGAAAGGTTTTTTCACTGCTTGGACCAAACGGCGCTGGAAAAACAACTACCTTGCGTATGCTATCAACGATTTTTACTCCAACTTCTGGAACTATCGAAATTGCGGGAATTGATGCCATAAAATACCCACAAGAAGCGCGTAAAAAAATTGGTTTTCTAACTGGATCAACTGGTTTGTATGCGCGATTGACTCCTGTCGAATTGATTGATTATTTTGCTTCGCTTTACAGTGTTCCAAAAAATGAACTAGAATCGCGTAAAAAATACTTGTTCGATTTACTTAATATGCACGATTTCTTAGGAAAAAGAATTGGCAAATTAAGTACGGGAATGAAACAAAAAGTTTCTATTTGTCGCACGATGGTTCACGACCCTGAAGTGGTTGTTTTCGATGAACCAACAAGTGGTTTGGACGTTATCACTGCTGAAAATATCATCAAATTAATTCGCGATTGCAAAGACCAGAATAAAACTGTTATTTTCTCCAGTCACATTATGAGTGAAGTTGATTTATTGTGCGACGATTTAGCCATAATCCATAAAGGAAAAATCAAACACGAAGGTTCAATGCTCGATTTCAGAACGAATATGCAAGAATCGAATTTGACAGCTGAATTTATCCGAATTGTTCAATCTTAATCCTACAAAAATGATTTACAATATATTTAAAAAAGAATTAATTGACACTTTGCGTGATCGTCGAACTTTGATGATGATGCTTGTTATTCCTATTTTAGTTTTCCCAATTACGCTCAATGTTTTTGTCGGAATTTCGGCATCATTCCAAGAAGAAGCTGCTGTTAAAACCTTAAAAGTGGGAATTGTTGGCGACAAAAATTCTTATTTCGCCCAACAGTTGAATGAAATCCCAAGTGAAATGGGAGCAAAAAAGTTGGTGTTTTTCAAAGATTCAGCTTCTTTAATGACTGAATTAAAAAAAGATAGCATTCAACTTGGAATTATAACTGAAAAGCAATTCAACCAATCGTTGGAGGCGCAACTACCCGCGCGAGTGACTTGGTACTTTGACGCTACTGAAATCGGAATCAACGAACGGGCAGAACAATATATGAAAATCATTGAAGTCAAGGCTCAACAAAAACGTTACGATGAACTGGAAGTTGATTTCCGAAAAGTTACGCCTTTTCAAACTTCCTATCAAAACATTGCAAGCGACAAAAAAATGGTTGGACAAATTGCTGGCGGATTCTTACCATACATTTTCATAGCTTTTGGCTTTATTGGCTGTATGTATCCTGCAATTGATTTGTTTACAGGAGAAAAAGAACGTGGAACGATTGAAACACTTTTGACAACACCCGTAGCTCGTTGGCAAATTCTTTTCGGAAAAATGATGGTGGTTGTACTTTCAGGTTTGTTAGCTTCAAGTGCCGCCCTACTCGGTTTGTTTATCTCTATTGAATTTCTAAACATTGTTGATAATCAAGAAATAATGAAAATCGTTCACGAAGTTTTAAGTCCACTGTTCATTGCTTCAATGTTTAGTTTGTTGTTTCCTTTAACGATTTTCTTTGCCGGCGTTATGATTCCAATTGCGGTTTATGCGAAAACATTTAAAGAAGCGCAAAGTATCATTACACCTTTGAATATCGTGATGGTTTTACCTGCGATGGTTGGTTTTTTCCCTGGTATCGAATTGAATTTTATAACGGCTTGTATTCCTGTTGTTAATGTTGTTTTGGCAACGAAAGAATTGATTTCAGGAACTTTAGAATTTGCTTACTTAGCTTTAAGTTTTGGTGTGATGGTGATGCTTGCGCTCGTTTCTGTTTTTGTTTCTTACAAGCAGTTTGGAAAAGAGACGAATGTGGTGAGTTGAGGGATAGGGATTGGGACTGAGGATTACGGATTACAGATTGCGGATTACAGATTGCGGATTACAGATTGCGGATTACAGATTGCAGATTAAAAATTGAAAGATTAATCTAATCAGCAATTTTTACAATCTGTAATTTTTTATCACTAGCGAACAATATGGAAGAAACCGTTCTTCTCACCATTTTCATACGTCAATTTGTAGTAATAAACACCATCTTGATGATTTGTGCCATTCGCTGTTTTTCCGTCAAAAGGTTCACCACCACTTACTTGCGTATAAATTAAATTTCCCCATCGGTCGAAGATATACATCGTGTATTCTTGGCAAGTTTTGAAATATTCGTCCAACTCTAAAACGTCATTTGAATTGTCATCATTTGGAGTGAAAACATTTGGAAACTCAAAGTCATCAAGTGTGTAAATTTTCAAAATATCAAGTTCTATTATACTCTCAGGAGATTCACACCCATTCACGGTAACTGTTGCATAGTAATCTCCAATCGCTGGGACAGGAGCGGCAAAAGAAAAAGAATCTAATGTTGATGCAAAATTGTTTGGTCCTGTCCACGAAAAAGTTCCACCCGCCACAGCTTGCGCTTCAAAAACGGCAATATCATTTGGACATAAAAGCGGACTGTTGTTGGATAAAATTGGTGAAGCAGGAATTGGATAAACTATTAAGTTGTAAATAATAATAGAGTCACATCCTAAAGTCGTTTGTAAATCAAATTGATAAACACCCGTCGTACTAAGTGTTTGACCATAATAAACAAATGGTTCGTCTTCGCAAATAGAAGTGTCGCGCGTAAATGAATAAGATGGATTAACGATTAAGGTTAAATCAATAATTGAATCGCAACCCGCAACAGTTTGAAGGTTCAAAAAGTAATTTCCAGGTTGATTTAATTGCTGATTACCAAGCGTGTAAAACTCATTGGAGCAAATTGTTTCTGTAATAACCAAATTGTAAACAGGATTGACAGTAATTGTTTTTGAAATCGTATCACTGTAACAACCATCAAACATTAAATAAACAGCATAATCACCAGATTGAATGGAACTTACATTTGGAATTAGTGTGTCAAAACTATTGCTCACAAATCCATTTGGACCTGTCCAATAGCAAGTTGCACCAGTTAATGTGTCGATTGACAAAGCAAGTGTGTCACCTGCGCAAAGAGGTGTATTGTAACTAATTGTTGGAGCGGGAACTTGTGCAGGTTGACCGACAATTGTGTCCTTTGAAATAATACAACCTTCAAGGGATTTAATGTAAACGGTGATATTTCCACCTAAAATATTGCTAAAAGTACTATCGGCATAAAAGTTTGTTCCATTAATAGAATAGCTGATTTGATTTCCAACGCCAGAAATTGCAATGCTAGCATCTGCATAACCAAAACAACTTGCTTCAACGATTTGAACATCTGTAATTGCTGGTACTGAAATTATTGGTGCTTCAACATCAAATGTGGGTGTTCCTTGTGGACTTCCATCGTAAGTAGCATTTCCTTGTGCGTTGAGATAATCTCCATTGAATTTATAATAAGCCAAAAGTCCAGTTTGTGTTGTTGGATTTGGGAGATTATTCATGTTTTGCAAAATTTGAGATTGTGTCCGAACCACATTCCAAACCCTCACCTCATCAATAGATCCTCGAAAATGATCTGACGCTGGACTCGCTGACCTTGTACCAATCGCACTAATAAAATCATTTGTTACAATTGTTCCTGTGTGCGCACTATCGGCAACTAAACAACCATTAATGTAAAGTTTGATAGAAGCACCATCATACGTTGCTGCAACGTGGTACCAAACATTATTTACAACTGGAATTGGACTTGTAACAACCTTAAAACCTGAACTTGTCGTTATCTGAAAATTATTAGCTCTCAACAAATAATTTACATTACTCGGGTCTAGGTGTTTTGAAATAATATTTTGAACATTTCCGTTTGCACCTCTTTTGTACAATGCCTCCACTGTTAGTTGTGTTCCGCTAACATCCAAATCTCCAATTGCTACCCAACGCAATGAAGGTGCTGGAAAAGTACTCAGTGAATTTTGTGAAAAAGAGAAATAACTTACAAAAAGAAAAGCGAGGAGAAAGCTAAATTTTGAAAGTATTGGAGAGAATATGTTTGATATCATATAAAAAAGTGGCGCAAAGATAATTGTTAAAGTCAATAGATGTCAAAAAGACACTAAACAAGCGCAAATGGTTGCTTAATTCATGAAATATTAACTAACGAACAATATGGAAATAGCCTGATTTTGAGCCTTCATCGAAAACTAGTTTGTAGAAATACACGCCATCACTCAAATCGGTACCATCTGCCGTTTTTCCTTCAAATGGATCTTCATTGAATTTGTGAGAGAACACAAGATTTCCCCAACGGTTGTAAATAAATAACTCAAATTCATAACACGTATAGAAATACGATTGGATATCCAATTTATCGTTGATTCCGTCATTATCAGGAGTGATTACATTTGGAAAAATGAAATCCTCAAAATTGAAAATATTAGTAATAGTTACAGGAATTGAAGCTGAAGGTGAAACACATCCATTTACGGATAAGGTTGCGCTGTAATTCCCCATATTGACAGGAAATGCATTAAAGGAATTGTTCTGCTGAGTTGATGTGAAATTGTTTGGTCCAGTCCAAGAATAAGATGCAAAATCAATAAATTCTGCGTTTAAATTCAATTGATCGCCTGGACAAAGCAACGGACTATTACTAGAAAGAACCGGTGCAGCTGGAATTGGGTAAATTGTCATTAACAAGGTTACCACTGAATCACAACCATTTGAACCAACTAAGGTTGCTGTGTAAGAACCCGCACTTGTAATCGTTTGACCGTTAAAATTATAGCTCAAACCGTCGCACATTGCATGCGTGATTGTAGAACTTGTGGTTGGTTTAATTGACAGATTCAAATAAACAATAGAATCACAACCTGCTGCATTTTGCAAAGATTGGGAGTAACTTCCCGCGTTTGTAAGTGTTTGACCAAAAAATGTATGAGAACTTCCCGGACAAATTGCAACGTTTTGTGTCGAGCTTAAAACAGGATTCATCGTTAAATTTAAGGTAACAATTGAATCACAACCTGCTGCATTTTGTAGCGTTTGAGAATAAACCCCTGGATTAGAAAGCGTTTGACCAAAAAACACATACGAACCACCTTGACATATACTTTGGATAATTGTTCCAGTGAGAACTGGATTGAATGAAAGATTCAGCGTAATTACAGAATCACAACCATTTGCAGCAGTAACAGTAGCCTGATGTTGTCCTGCCGTTGAGAAAGTTTGACCTCCAACGGTATAAGAACCACCTTGACAAACAGAAGTGTTGATTGTGTTATAAATAATTGGTTTTACAGTAACTACAACTTGATCAGAAACAGGACAAGAAGTTGGATTACTTGCTAAAGTTGTTGTAACTGTGAACGTTTGTGTAATCGGAGTTGTACCTGTGTTGGTTAAAGTAACCGTTGGATTTGAAATATTTGTTTGATTCAAGCCAGCTGAAGGAGACCAAGAATAAACATAATTTGGGTTATTTGTAACGCCTATTTGACCTGATGAACCACTACAAATTGAAATATCTGGACCTGCATCTGGCTCAGCAATATCAGCATAAATACGTGCATTTTTTATTGAATGTCTATCATTTGAACCTCCAGTACTTGCTGTGAAACCCATATATCCAACAAAAGAAACGGTGTAATTTGTACTCAACCATTGTGTACCATTTACAGAAACAGTAATTACTCCATTGTTGTAGTTGATTATAGCGCGATTGTAACCAGATGAGCGAAGAAAATTCAAATTTCCACCTACATTATTAACCTTAACAATTCCAGCATTACATTCTCCATAACCAACGCCATTGTAAATTTGAATTTCAGGATTTGCACCACAACCGTTATCATACGTGTCAAAAATCACTTTAATTCCGTTTGCTGTTTGTGGAATACCAACTCCACCACCACTTACAAAGCCTGTTGGAGGAACGTCTAGAAAACAGAAAGCCAATCCATCAGCGCCGCTACCATCGTTGATTCTGAAATAAAAATCAACATTCCATTGGTAACACGTAGCCAAATCGATCGGTTGATTGTAAAAAACACCGCCACTTGAACCATTTACATTGTTAGTCAGAATCAACTCATCTGAATTGCTGTCGGTGTCGCCACCCGTATCGCCAACTGCAGCAGCACCAGTTAAATTCCAACCGGTGGTGTTCATTGTTGGTGTTCCTACTAATTCAGCAAAAACAAGTGACTGAGAAAATAAATTTGGAGAGAGAATAAGGAGAGAAAACAATAGAACTATCGTTTTATACATAAATTTAATTTTTATCAAAAATGAGAATTACTTGTAACAAAAACAAAAAGTTAGAATGATTGTTCGCTAGGCAAATTCAGCTAATTCCATCCATCTTTCTGTTTTAGATTCAATGTCTTCGGTTATTTTACCAAGTTTTATTCCTAAATCGTAAACTTCTTTGTTGTTAAGATTACCTGACGAAAGTTGCTCCACAATTGTTGCTTTTTCGGATTCCAAAGTCTCCAAGTCTTTTTCAATTTTCTTGAATTCTTCTTTCTCTTTGTAGCTTAATTTTCGTTTTTCCACTTCTACTTTTTTCTCAACAACAACTTGTTTTTCTTGTTGTACTTGAGCTTGTGCCAAGTTATTTTTTTCGTCGCGTTTGTCTTGAATTTGTTTTTTTCTGAAATCGGTATAATTTCCAACAATGTCTTTGATTTTCCCTTCGCCTTCAAACACAAAAAGGTGATCTACCATTTATCCATAAAATAGCGGTCGTGAGAAACAACAATCAAACAACCTTGAAAATTTCTCAAATAATCTTCCAAAACAGACATCGCGAAAATATCTAAATCATTTGTTGGCTCATCGAGAATCAAGAAATTTGGATTGCTCATCAAGACACGTAACAATTTCAAACGACGCTTCTCTCCCCCACTTAATTTATGCACGAAATTGTAATGCATATCTCTCGGGAAAAGAAAACGCTCCAGTAGTTGTGCGGCTGAAAGTTGACGACCTTTTTCCAACGGAATGTATTCTGCAACTTCTTTCACCACGTCAATCACTTTGAAATCGTCTGGTACTTTTATTAAATCTTGGGAATAGTATCCAAAAACAACTGTTTCACCAATGACGATTTTACCTTTGTCTGTCGGTTCTTCGCCCAACAACATTTTCAAGAAAGTCGTTTTACCTGTCCCGTTATTTCCAACAATCCCTAAACGTTCTAAACGTTGAACATTGTATGTAAAATCTTCCAAGATTTTTTTATCTCCAAAGCTTTTACCAACTTTATGAAATTCCACAATTTTAGAACCTAAACGTTCCATTTTTACTGGCAATTCCAATTCGTCCTCGTCTGTATTTTGAAGCGCTGTTTTCTTAATATCTTGGAAAGCATCTACACGTGCTTTTTGCTTCGTACCACGGGCTTTTGGTTGACGACGAATCCATTCTAATTCTTTTTTGAATGTATTTTTCGCCTTTTCAATTGTGGATTGTAATTGGTCTTCCCTTTCTGCTTTTTTCTCTAAATAATAAGAGAAATTTCCTTTGTATCTGTAAATTGTTTGATCTGCTAATTCAAATATTGTATCGCAAACAACTTCCAAGAAATAACGGTCGTGAGTAACCATCAATATCGTTGATTTTGAAGTCGCCAAATACGATTCCAACCATTCAATCATATCTAAATCAAGGTGGTTGGTAGGCTCATCTAGGAATAAAAAATCTGCTTCTGATAAAAGCACTTTTGCTAAAGCTACTCGTTTTTTCTGTCCTCCTGAAAGCGAACCTACAAGCTGTGAAGTGTCTTGCAATTTAAGCACCGACAAGATTTGCTGCACTTTCACTTCGATGTCCCAAGCGTTCATTTCTGTGATTTCTTGGTACAAATGCTCCAACGCTTTCTCGTCGTTGCTGTCCATTGCAATGTTGTACTCTTTAATCAATTTTAGTTCGGGCAAATCGTGATCGAAAACGGCCTCCAAGATGGTTTGTTCAGGATTCATCAATTCAGTTTGCTCCATAAAAGCAACACGAATGTCGTTTCTAAAAACAATTCGACCGCTATCGTATTGCTCAAAGTCCATCAAACAACGCAATAAAGTTGTTTTTCCAGAACCATTTTTAGCAATTATAGCCACTTTTTGTCCTTGGTCGATACCAAAAGTTAAGTCAGCAAAAAGTACACGTTCACCAAAAGATTTGGTGAGATTTTCAACAGAAAGGTAATTCATCAATGATTATTTATGTCTCAAATTTTGAGAGGTGCAAAGGTAGGGGTTTATTTCTGAAAGCCGATGACTTAAAAAAGGTTTTGAATATATGCTTTTATACCAGTAGTATAAATTCATTAGCTTTAAAGGATGGTTTGAGCAAATAAGTTTTTTTGCCATTCTTTTGCTTGATACTTCGACAAGCTCAGTACAAGCAAAAAGAATCAAAAATCAAGGCTCTAAATTTCTATTTTGTTCGCAAATTGTTGTTTTACAATTAATTCCAACTCATTGCGAACAATTTTAACTCCTTTCTGAAACTGAAATTTTTGAAGTCCGTCAGCTGACGGAACAGAAATTCTAAAAATTAACAGTTTCAGCTCAGTAGTTAAAACCATGAAATTCAAGGCCAAAATGGTTCGCTGATATTTACAAATTAGTTCCCGCTTCGATGAAATCCTTGATTTTCAGAATTAAGTATTTTTACTGTTACGATTTTGGATACTTAAAAAAGGTTTTGAAAGCTTATATCCTCAAGCTATTTAACAATTAACACTTTCCCAACTTTTTTATCTTTTCCTTCATTCGTTGCCGTCCAAATTAGATAGACACCTGTCGCTGCTTTTTGACCGTCTAACGTTTTGCCATCCCAAGTTGCTGTACCTCCGTTGGAAGTTGTTTTATAAACTAGATTTCCTGCCACGTCTGTAATTTTGACATCCGAATTATAACGAATTCCTTGCATTGTTATAGGTCCAAAATAATTCGGACGCACAGGATTTGGAAATACAACTACATCGCTGTATTCAGGATCTTCATAAGTCGCATTTGTTCGCAATGAAACCAATCCTTTATCTGTAATGATGAATAATTCTCCTGTGGTTTGATCCAATTTTAAGTCAAAAATCGTGTTTGAAATTAAAGGTGAATTGTCTGTTGTGTATTGTTCTAAAATTTCAGATCCGTCTTGAGAAAGCAATAAAATTCCCGCGTTTGCAGTTGCCATCCATTTTCTGTTTCCTCCATCTACTTCGATGTCTGTAATGTGCGTTGAACCTAAGACGTATTCTACATTTCCTTCAAATTGAACTTTGATTCTTTGCGCATCATAATTTCCAGGAGAAGCATCGAAAGCACCATTGGCATTGTATAAAATCGCAAAACCAGCGTCTGTTCCAATCCAAATTTCACCATCAAAATCTGCTGCAATTGCGGTAATATTTTCTGAAGGCAAGTCACCATAATTTTTACCAGATTTCAGATTGATTTTTTTGTCGTCGCTTATGTCTGTTATCGAACCATTCGTGTTGTAGCCAAACAACCCATCGTTGTCTGTTGCACACCAAACATTGCCTTGAAAATCGACAATCATTTTTTTTGTGTATTTGTTTTTTGCACTTGTTCCCAAATCAAAATTCAACCATTCGCCTTTGTTTGTTCTCACGTTCAGCGGTTTGTCTGTATATCCATTTAAGCACCACAAATTTCCTTTTTCGTCGTAGCAAACATCTGAAACAAAATACCAACCACTTCCCGAAACACTCAGTTGAAGCGTTGAATTAGTGTCGGAATATACAGAACAATTTGTACCATCGAAAATAGTTACCGGAACCTCTGAAGGCGTGCAAACAGCATATTCGTTTAAGTTCTTTGGATTAATGGAAATATCAAGAAAATCCCAAATATTTTGACCTTGCCAACAAGCAACTTCATTTGGGTTTGTAAACGTCCACTCTTCATTTTCGAAAAAATGAACACCATTTTTACTAAACGCTGGAAATTTTCCGTTTAAAAAACCTGAAGAAAAAGCAGTTTTACCTTTCTGAGAATCAATTGAATAAAAGAAATTATTGAATGAACCCGAAACTTTGTAATTCTTGACATTTACTTCTGTTGGAAGGTAATACAAACAATTTGACAAATCAGACGCCCACATTCCTTTTGAATTTATTCCAGACCTTGAAATTGACATATTTACAAATAAATTCGCATTGCTGTAGTTTGCTACCAATTCAAATGAATTTGCATCATAAACGTAAATTCCAGATTCTAAATTAATGGCTATGCGATCCGTTCCAATGACATTCATTGAATTAATTTCAAGCGAAAAAGGACTTTGAGAAACTAATGATTTACCGGTATTTGTCAACACATACAAGCTATCTTTTCCGTAGTCTGCGTGTTGAAAAAGGATAAATTGATTGCCATTTACCTCATCAATTTCCTTGTATTGATTTTGACTTAAAACTTGTAACCTGCTGTCTGTACTCCATTCTGAGGAAGCCGCGATTGCAGGATTATTCAACAAGCCTTTTAATAATTTAGTTGGTGTCAATGCGAAAATAGTATCGCCAACAAATGAAATATCATTGATTTTTTCGTTTCCGTTCGTTGGGTAAAAAGTATCTTTTACTTCGTTTTTAATTGGATTCAATTGAATAATCGCAAAATCCGTTGAAACGTAAATGAAATTCTGAAATCGATTGAATCCGTTTATGCGTTTTGAAGAGGCAACAGATGCCATTTTAATTGCTGGAATATTGTAAATCCGACCGTTTTTTAATTTGTCAATATTTCCGTTTTCGTAGCCAATAAATAAAGCAGATTCAACTTCGTCCCAATACAAACAACTTATTGAAATGTCGGAAAGACCATTTAAAATATTCAACAATTCAGTTTCATCGTTATTAGAAATATCTAAAATGAGTAAACCATTTTCTAAAGCAGTATAAACTTTATTTTCTGTCACAGCGACATCAATAGCTTTACTTGTGGCCGTATGAAATCGCCATTCTCCTGTGCCTATTTGAGAAAAAACGAAAGAATTAACTATTAAAAATAAAAAAACGAAAAGATAATTCATGAAAGAAATAAATTGAATGAATCAAAAACGCTCAAAACTTAGATTTGTTGTTTTTGTTAAAGAATTTGAAAAATATACATTAAAAATCGCAACTGTTTTAGTCAAAAAATCATTTTGGATAGTCCTTTCCAAATTATTAAAATTAAGTTTGCTGATTAAAAAGGAATAGACCTACAATAAAAAAGAGAATCAGTCGATTTACTTTGAGGTAATTAAAGTTTGGAAATCGAACTAAAAAAACAGTGAATTATTGGTATGACAAATCTTAAATTTAAATACTCAAATTGGATTTTTATTCCGTTGATAATTCTTGTTTATTGGCAAATCGCATTTTGTACTGCGGCTTTAAAATGGGATTTATTGGACGTTGTATTTCCTTTTAGGTATCATTTTTCTGAAGCCTTCAATGCGGGACATTTTCCTTTGTGGAATCCATATATTCAAACAGGAGTTCCTTTTTACGCTGATTTACAAGCTCCAACCTATTATCCTGAACTTATTTTCGTTAGTTCATTTGGCGGATACACCATTTATTGGATGCACTTTTTGATTATTTGCTATTTAATTGTAGGATTTTTAGGCTTGAGGCGCTTACTTCATTTTTTTCAATATTCTAATTGGACTGCGTCGATTGCAGCTTTCATTTACATTTGTTCGGGTTATTTCATCGGACATGGGCAGCATTTTTTCTTGTTAGTCGGTTCTGCTTGGTTGCCTTGGGTTATTTGGGCCTACCTGAATTTTACTGAAAATCGCGATAAAAAAGCTGCTGTAACTTTTATTTTGCTGACTTTCCTAATGCTAACTGGTGGTTATCAAGCATTAAGCATTTGTCTTTTCTACTTATTGTTGATTTTATTTTTGGTAAAATCTTACAAACTCTTTTCAGAAAATCGAAAAGAATTGTTCCAATTTTTCACCTGGAATTTGGTCGCAGGATTGATTTTATTGCTCATGTTGAGTCCTTTGCTTTTGGCAACAATGGAGGCATCTTCACAAGTTTCTAGATTAAAAGAAGGTGTAAACTGGGAGAAAACAGCTGCATATGGCGAAAATTTCAAAAGCCTAATTTCATTAATTGCCCCGCTTGCAACAGCTCGATCCAATGACTTTTTCGGCAAAATTGATGCTTCAATGCTCAATCATTTTATTGGAGTTATTGGTTTATTTTTTGGAATTTATGGCTGGGATTCCAAACGCTCTAAAATTGAATGGTTGCTAATTGTTTTCGGATTATTAATTGGTGCGATGTCCTTTTCGGGTTTGCCAATCCGAAAAATTGCCTTCGACTTTGTTCCACTGATGAATTTATTTTTACAAGGTCCGTATCTGCGCGTTTTCATGGTATTGGCATTGGTGATTTTTATTGCTCGCGGCATTGAAAAATGGAACCTTCAACAATCAATTTCTTTCAAAAGTATTTTGCTGCCAATGGTTGTAATTAGCGCTTTTATCCTTCTAATTTCAATGCAATGGGCTTCATTTGATTTCAATAATTTCTTACGCGATTGGTTAAATACCAAAGACTGGATTTCAGGATGGAACAAATTCGATTTCAAGCAATTACTTGGTTTTCAATTAATTATTTCCTTATTTACATTAATTTGCCTGGTGCTTGTTTTACTTTTCTCTACTAAACTCAAATACCCTAAATTCTGGATTGGCACTTTGCTATTTCTAGAAATTTTCTTTGCAGCCCAGTGGAATCAAGCCGAAACGTATGTTGACCGCAATTTCAAACCTGCTTATCTCCACAAAAACATCGCCTTAACTCCAAAAGGATTTCCAATTCCACATTCAGTTCCAATTGCTTACAATGACGAACAGCATGCTTTTATTATTCCTTTTTGGAGAAATACTTCTATTTTTAACAAGCAAATTTCCTTCAACGCCTTTTCATCGTTTGAACTTGATAATTTCAGCTATTTGGATGATCAAAATGCTGAATTGAAAAACTGGGCATTGAAAAATCCTTTGGTTTACTTCAGTGATAAAGTTGTGCCACTTTCCGAGTTTCAATCGGCGCTCAAAAACGACACTTTAAGCCCAACGACTGTTTTTGTTGAATCCTCAGAACTTTATTATTTTGAAGGATTTAAGTTTAACTCGGATAAAAAAGATAAACTAAAAATTATAGGTTTTTCGCCGAATGAAATAGCAATCAAAACGCAAACTAAAAAACAGCAATTACTTATTCTTCAACAATCTTTTCAAACCGATTGGCAAGCTAGAATCGATGGAAAAACAACAAAAATAATTCGCGTAAACAAGAATTATCAAGCAATTATTTTACCTAGCGGGAATCATGTTGTTTCCTTTAAATTCGAGAAAAAAAGTAGTATAACGCTTTATTTATTGTCGCAGTTTACATTTTGGTTTTTAAGCGTTTACCTCATCTACCTTGGATTAAATGAAAATCAAAAATCTAAATGGTTTGCTAAAATTATCTTTGTTTTCCCTTTT
Organism: Flavobacteriales bacterium; assembly: GCA_018883325.1. GTDB lineage: Bacteria > Bacteroidota > Bacteroidia > Flavobacteriales_D > Crocinitomicaceae > UBA952. The sequence continues at coordinate 23,747 of VEQH01000001.1, forward strand.
GTATTTATTGCTTTTTGGACTTTCAAACTTCAAAATGGAACTTTAAATAAATTGACAAGTAATCAACAATTAATTTCGGATTGGTCGCAAAGAACGCTTGTGAAAAAAGTGAATACCTCCTCTCCTATCGCATTGACTCCAAACGAAGAATTTTACAATTTGGGAAAATGGAAAATGAAAGATTTAGCGAATGCAAGCACTTTGAGGCTACAAACTTTATGTAAAATGGACAGTATTCAACCAACTTTGTTTACTTACCAAGTCATAAGAAATGGCAAACAACTCAAATGGGAAGCATTTAAAATAGAACGACAATTGGAAGAAAAAGGGAAATTTAACTCGCTTGTATTTATGCGAAATCTATCAGATTTACAAGCGGATGATGAACTTATTTTAGATTGCTGGAATTTATCAAAAGCATCAATTGAGTTCAAGAATATGCAAATTGAATTTTTGAAATGACAAATCCTTAACGATTCACTTTACTGAAAATCAAAATAATCATTAAATTAGTTTCCATTTTAAACTCAAACCATGCGCACAATTGACAAATTACTAAGTGAATACGGCGAAAGTCACCAAAACGCAACGAATAAATTAATCCATTGGATCTGTGTTCCAATCATTTTTTGGACGATTGTTGCACTTTTATGGAGTGTTAAATTAGGTGTTGAAATCCCAAGTACAACCTATCATTTGAATCTTGCTTTGGTTGCTTTAATTGCAGTGATTTTCTACTACATTCGACTTTCACTTCGCTTGACAATTGGCATGTTGCTGTTTTCGTTTGCTTGTATTGCTATTACAGATCGTTTGGAAGAAAATCTTTCTTTGATTCATTTTCCACTTTGGGGATTAGCTCTGATTTTGTTTATTATCGCGTGGATTTTTCAATTTGTAGGCCACAACATCGAAGGTAAAAAACCATCGTTTTTAAAGGATCTTCAATTTTTACTTATTGGTCCTGCGTGGTTAATGCACTTTATTTATAAGAAAATTGGAGTGAAATACTAATTAATTTTTAATGCTTAATTTTTAATGTTTAATTAGGATTTCAACTCGAAGGAAATTTGAATAATTTATAACTCGAAGTAAGGATTTTTAGTTTTAAATTATCACATTTCTTCATTAACACATTAAATGTTGAATGCTTAATTTTTAATTAGGATTTCAACTCGAAGAAATGATTTTTGGTTTTTAAATTCTCTAATTAGCACATTTCTTCATTAGCAGATTATTAATTAGCACATTATTCATTAACACATTATTCATTAACACATTAGCACATTAAAAATTAATTCTATCTCAATCGATTCAAGGAATCCAGTAATTTTTTGTCGCGTTTAATTCCCAATTGAGCTAAGAAACTAAAAGGAAAACCTAAAACGAAGAGTAAAAATCCTAATCCAAGTTCTCTTTTCGTTGGTTCGTTTGTTAAAACTCCACCGCCGATTACTGCGAAAACAATTACAGCAATCAAGAGCAACAAATAAATAAAAAAGATTCCTCTAGCAAGTTTGAATTGACGATTCAAGTTTTTGTAGCCCATCAAAGTGATGAAGATGAAAAGAATAAAACTAATTACCGACAAATAGAAAGGCATCGAAGTTATGGCTTCCATTTTTCCATTTGGAGCACCAACTTTTTCGGACTGAACTCCATAAACACTAAAAACGTAAATGGTTTTCTCCCCAACAAATCTAAAAAACTCCATGCCGCTTAATAAAACAGCAAGTAAAATCATTGTTATGGCGTAGTATAAAGTTTGAACGCGTTGTATCATTTTTATTTATTTTTTACAAATGTATTGACTTATTTCTAAGATGGAAATCTAAAATTGTGATTGCTGCCATTGCTTCCACTATTGGAACGGCTCTTGGAACAACACATGCATCATGGCGACCTTTTCCAGAAACAGTAACTTCCTCTCCTTCAGTATTTATCGATAATTGATCTTGCATTATGGTTGCAACTGGTTTAAATGCAACTCGAAAACTAATCGGCATTCCATTAGAAATTCCGCCTTGAATTCCCCCTGAATGATTGGTTTTCGTAGTTCCATCAGCATTAAAAAGGTCATTGTGTTGAGAACCGCGCATTGAAATTGAATCAAATCCACTGCCAATTTCAAAACCTTTTACGGCATTAATCGACAGCATTGCTTTACCTAAATCGGCATGTAATTTATCGAAAACGGGTTCACCTAAACCAATAGGAACATACTCAATTACACAACGAATTGCCCCACCAATTGTATCTCCTTCTTTGCGAATTTCACGCACAAGATTTTCCATTTCAACAGCAATTTTCTCATCGGGACAGCGCACAAGGTTTGCCTCAATAGCAGTTGGCTCAAAGAAATCCGTTGACTGAAACCGAATTTCTCCAATTTGATCGACATAAGTTGAAAATCGAATTCCTATTGACGCAAGAAGTTGTTTTGCAATTGCACCTGCAACAACTCGACAAGCAGTTTCGCGAGCACTACTTCTTCCTCCTCCATTAAAATCGCGAATACCAAATTTTTTCTGGTAAGTAAAATCAGCATGTGAAGGTCGAAAAGTGTCTTTCAAATGGTCATAATCTTTCGATTTTTGATTCTCATTTGGAATTATAAATCCGATTGGCGCACCTGTTGTTTTTCCTTCAAAAATGCCAGATAGAAATTGGACGGTGTCGCTTTCTTTTCGCTGTGTCACAATCGATGATTGCCCTGGTTTTCTTCTATCAAGTTCTTTCTGAATCGCCTCAATGTCCAATTCAAAATTAGCTGGAACACCATCAATTACACCACCAATAGCAAATTCATGCGATTCGCCAAAAGTGCTTAATTTAAAAATTGTTCCAAAACTTGAACCTGCCATAATTAAAAATTAGAATGTAAAATTAACAGCATTGGAAAAACAAATTACAAAGCTGAAAAAATATTAAGCAATCCTTTCCCAATTCGGTTTCTTCTTCAAAATTGATCGGATTGCTTCTTTCAAGGATTGATTTGCAAATAGCGAGAAAAAAGGAGCATCCTCAAAGAGTTTATTTGAGGGGTAAGTTTATTTGTCTGAATAATGTCCCATCGCTGAAAGTACATCAACAGTTACAATATCTTCATGTACTTCGTAAATAATTCGATCCTTTTGATTTAATCTTCGTGACCATTTACCTGTAAGTTCATATTTCAGCGGCTCTGGTTGACCTGTTCCAACAAATGGATGTATTTCAAGCTCTTTTAAAATGACTTCAATTCTTTTAATTGTTGCTTTGTCACCCGACTTAAAATGCCTTTTTAAATCTTTTTGAGCTTCAATTTTTATTTCAACCCTAAACTTCCCCATATATCATTTGTGTCAATTACGATTCCTTTTTGCTTTTCAGCAGTTTTAATTTTTTTTACAAATTTCGGATTGTAAGGACTTTTGTCTTGCTCCACAATTTCAATACCAGGCTGTGTTTCCAAAATTTCTAACATTTTTTGAAAAGCAATTCCTGCTTTACTTCGCTCGTTAATTTTGATTGTGAATGTTTGCATAACTTTGAGATATGTTACAAAGATATAACTTTTGAAAATGGTTTTTCTTACAATTTTGTCCTTAAAAAGAAAACTTAAGCAATCCTTCCCCAATTCGGTTTCTTCTTCAAAATTGTTCGGATTGCTTCTTTCAAGGATTGATTTGCAGGAAGTGTTAAATTGGGATCTTCTTCCAACAGTTTTTTCGCTGCTTCTCTAGCTAAAGTAACAATTTGTCCGTCGCGAGCTAGGTTAGAAATTTTCAAATCCAACACACCGCTTTGTTGTGTTCCCATTAAATCTCCAGGTCCGCGCAATTGCAAGTCAACTTCCGAAATTTCAAATCCATCGTTGCTATGCACCATTGTTTCCATGCGTTTCATCGATTCTTTAGAAATCTTGTCGCCAGTCATTAAAATGCAATAAGATTTTTCTGCGCCACGTCCTACACGTCCGCGTAATTGATGCAATTGAGACAATCCAAATCGTTCAGCACTTTCGATTACCATAACTGATGCGTTCGGTACATTTACACCAACTTCAATCACCGTTGTGGCAACCATAATATGTGTTTCACCTTTGATAAAACGTTGCATTTCAAAATCTTTATCCTCTGGACGCATTTGACCATGAACGATACTTACTTGATATTGTGGCTTTGGAAAAGAACGAGAAATCGCTTCGTAACCATCCATCAAATTATTAAAATCCAAAGATTCTGATTCCTTGATTAGTGGATAAACGACATAAATCTGCCTGCCAAGTGCAATTTGCTCTTTCATAAATCCAAACAATCGAACGCGGTAACTTTCAAATTTATGGATCGTTGAAATTGGTTTTCTTCCCGGAGGTAATTCATCAATAACGGAAACGTCTAAATCTCCATAAAAAGTCATTGCAAGTGTTCGAGGAATCGGCGTTGCAGTCATTATCAACACATGCGGTGGATTTACGTTTTTGCGCCACATTTTTGCACGTTGCGCTACGCCAAAACGATGTTGCTCGTCGATTACAACAATTCCAAGATTTTTGAATTGAACTACGTCTTCCAACAAAGCGTGTGTTCCAACTAAAATATCCATTTCGCCATTCAACAATTGCTCATGAATGATTGCACGCTCTTTCTTTTTCGTTGATCCGGTAAGTAAACCAACATTAATGTTCATTTTACTCAGGAAATCTTTGATGGCAATAAAATGCTGATTAGCAAGTATTTCTGTTGGTGCCATAATCGCTGCTTGAAAACCATTTCCGATTCCAATAAGCATTGTCAAAAGTGCTACCAATGTTTTTCCACTTCCAACATCACCTTGCAACAAACGATTCATGTGTTTGCCCGTTAAGAAATCTTTGCGGATCTCTTTAATCACTCGTTTTTGCGCGTTTGTCAACGGAAAAGGCAAGTGTTTTTCATAAAATTCGGTAAATTGATTTCCTACTTCATTGAACACGTAGCCTTTCAATTTTTTACCCGTACTTTCTTTTCGAAGCAGCATTTCCAATTGAAGGAAAAATAATTCTTCAAACTTCAATCGAAAGCGTGCTTTGGAAGCAATTTGCTCTGAATCTGGTAAATGAATTGCAAACAGCGCCTTTTCTCTCGAAAATAAATGCTGTTCTTGAATCATCCAATCAGGTAAGTTTTCACTTAGTTTCCCTTGTAATTGTGGCAATAAAGTGCCTACAAGTTTTTCAATTCCTTTTGAATGTAATCCTTTTGCGTTAAGTTTTTCTGTGCTGTTATAAAAAGCTTGAAGTCCAGATTTATTGGTGATTTCGGATAATAAAGTCAATTCAGGATGTGGGATATTCCACGAACTCCCATAGATTTTAGCACGTCCAAAAACTTGATATTCCGTGTTTAACTTCAAATTCGGTTTAATCCATTGAAAACCTTGAAACCAAACTAAGTCAATCGAACCGGTCTCATCTGAAAAACGAGCAAACATTTTTTTTCCACGCCCTGTTCCTATTTCTTTAATTGATTGGATAACACCTTTTATTTGAACGTAATTATCAACGTAAGGTAAGTCTTTGATTTTGTGATAAGTCGAACGGTCTAAATACCGAAAAGGATAATGTTGTAATAAGTCGTTAAAAGTAAAAATCCCCAATTCTGTCTGCAACAATGCCGCCCTCTGAGGTCCAACGCCTTTTAAAAATTCTATTGGAGTATCGAGGAGTTGGTTCATTTTGGATGTTAGGACTTTAGGATGTTAGGACTTTATGAGAGAATGAGAGAAAGAGAGAATGATAGAAGGACTTTATGAGGGAATGAGAGAATTAGTCTCGAAGTGATATTTAAATCTCCACCGTTAGCTAACAAAAACTAAACGGTGTTTTTTTGTCAACCTTACTCGCCTTGTCGAACTCCCTCAAGGAAGGAAACTAAAATCTTACCATCAGCTGTCAGTTTTCAACTCTCCACTTTCAACTTTTCACTCTTAACTCTTAACTTTCAACTTTCAACTTATTCCCAAACTCCCATTTTATTAAACTTCTCAATGCGTTGATTGACACGTTCGTTTGGTTCAATTTCGTTTAGTTCCTTGATATAAGATTTAATTTTCTTTTTCAAGATTTTAAACATTTCCTCTTGACTTCTATGCGCTCCATTTACAGGTTCTGCCACAACATCATCCACCAAGTGGTTTCTTTTCATATCAGATGAAGTAAGTTTCAATGCTTCGGCAGCTTTTTCTTTGTAATCCCAAGAACGCCATAAAATCGACGAACAAGATTCTGGAGAAATTACGGAATACCATGTATTCTCAAGCATCACCACTTTGTCGCCAACACCAATTCCAAGCGCTCCACCTGATGCACCTTCACCAATGATGATACAAATTACAGGAACTTTCAAACGCATCATTTCGTAGATATTTCTTGCAATTGCTTCACCCTGACCTCTTTCTTCTGCTTCCAAACCAGGATAAGCTCCGGGAGTATCAATAAAAGTAACAATTGGTTTGTTAAATTTCTCAGCCAATTTCATCAATCTCAATGCTTTTCTATATCCTTCAGGATTTGCCATCCCAAAGTTTCTGTACTGACGCATTTTAGTATTGATTCCTTTCTGTTGACCGATAAACATTACGCTTTTTCCATCAATCAGTCCAAAACCACCAACCATTGCTTTATCATCTTTAACACTTCTATCGCCGTGCAATTCGATAAAGTTTCCATCAGTGATTGCGTTGATATAAGCTAAGGTATAAGGTCTGTCTGGATGTCTTGATAACTGAACACGTTGCCAAGGAGTAAGGTTTGAAAATACTTCTTTTGTCTTCTCACTCAATTTTCGTTGTAACTCAGTGATTTTGTCACTCATATCGATTTCTGTCGTTTCTCCGATTTCAATCGTTTGCGCAATTTGGTCTTCTAACGCTTTTAAAGGTTCTTCAAAATCTAAATAAGTTGCCATATTTTCTTTTATTGGGATTGCAAATTTATTAAAATTGGTGGATTTAAGAAGCTACTCTAAGCTGATACTTAAATTCGGCAATTCAATGTTCAATTTAATCGTTGCTTTCATCGCTGTAAACACTCTTAACAACGTTTCAATTGTAATGTTTCCAGCATTATTTTCAGTTAATTAAATTATGAAAATTTTACCTTTGTTCAATGATATTATTTCCTCCAGCAAAAATCAACCTTGGATTGAGTATTCTTGAAAAAAGAAGCGATGGTTTCCATGAGTTAGAAACATGTATGCTTCCGATTCCATTTTATGATATTCTTGAAATTTTACCTGCAAATGAATTTTCATTTCTTCAAACTGGCTTGAAAATTCCTGGGGCAGCAGGCGACAATTTATGTGAAAAGGCTTTTCGATTATTGCAACAAAAGTATGCGATTCCAAATGTGATGATGCACCTGCGTAAACAAATTCCAATGGGTGCAGGTTTAGGTGGAGGTTCGTCTGATGCAGCCTATGTTTTAAGCGGTTTAAATGATTTGTTTGAACTTCAACTTTCATCGGAAAATTTAGAGAATCTAGCAGCAGAATTAGGTAGCGATTGTCCTTTTTTCATAAAAAATGAAGCCCAAATGGCAAGAGGAAGAGGAGAAAAATTAACACCAATGAACCTTACTTTAATGGGTTATTACCTAATCCTTTTAAATCCTGGAATTCACGTTGGAACGAAAGAAGCGTATGCTGGTGTTAGTCCTTGTTATAAAGAAAAATCCTTGGAAGTTTTACTTGAAAATCCAATTTCTGCTTGGCAAGATTTAATTATTAATGATTTTGAAACTTCAATTTTTGCGAATCACCCTAAAATTGCAACGCTGAAAAATGAATTGATTCATCGCGGTGCCATTTATGCTTCAATGTCGGGAAGTGGTTCATCAGTTTTTGGAATATTTAAGCAAGAAATTGAATTAATTTCCTGTTCTGAAGACTTCAAAAATAGCCTCATTTTCAACGGATACATTTAAAATCTACTGAATATCAACAAAATAAACAATAAAATCAATCTTACTACTTAGTAAGTTACTACTTGGTAAGTTACCATCTAGAAAGATTTTGACCATTTGTAGAAAATTTAAGAATGAAAAAAGTCAATTTAGGTCAACTAGCATTGATTTATTTTCATTTTTAAGCAAGTAAGAATTGTTTAATTTTAATCGTGATTTTTGAATCCAATCTTTTCTCTCGAAATTTGCGAATTAGCTTTTATCTTTTTCCAAGAGGTAATTCAATGCTTGATGAATGTCACTAAACTTTTGGTTGTATTTAAGTTCTAATTCATTAAGTTTTTCTGTCAATTCATTGTTTGTTAATGCAAATTGAAGGATTTCAACAAATGCGCGCATGATGGAAATATTGACTTGAATGGCTTGTTTACTATTTAGGGCCTGCTGAAAAACACAAAACCTTTATTATATCTTGTGTTTAGGTGATAAATATTCTTTAATATGCAAGGTTTTTGAGTTGTTTTTATAAATTTCCTTGCATCAAAGATGATTTTATTTTGTTAGACAGAAATAAACCATCTTCTTCGTTGCAGTCACCACGGAGTAGCACCGAAGGTAAATCGAAGTATTAATATACATCTTTATTGACTGCGTCTAGAATCTGGCTCATTTCTGACTTTTTCAGCAGACCCTATTTAATATTGATGATAACATAGCTACTCCTTGTTCTGTAAATGCAAAAAGTTTAGCTCCTCCAAAATAGCTTTTTGATGGTATCACAAAATGTGATACCAATAATTCAATTTCAGCTTCATTTAAAACAAAAAGAAAATCTTTTGGAAATCGCTCTATATTTCTTTTAACCGCTTGTTTTAAAACTCTTGTTTCCACTTCATACAAGGCTGCTAAATCTCTATCCATCATTACCTTAACCCCTCTTAAAGTATAAATCTTTTGATTAATTAATTCCAATTCCATAATGTGTTATTTATATTAAGTTTATGAAATAGTTGATTTAGCACAAGAAAAATGATGAGGATTTTAGAGTGTTCTCGTTTAATTTTTAATCAAAAAGAGGTTGAAAATTGTGATTACATGTTCTTGAATTTTAAATTCATTTACAACCAACTCGCCTTTTTCTTACCCCAAAATTTCCACCATTTTCTTTTAGTTGGAGTACTGGGAACAATAGTAGGTTTCTGAGGAGGAAGTAATGCACCTTCTAAAACTTCGCCTTTGCCATTGATTTTGGTAACAGTACTTCCATCTATCAATAAGATTTCTTCTTTCTTTTGATTTGGAATTTGATAGCGTTCGTAACTCGGTTCAATAATAATTTTACCTGTTAAATCCATGAAACCATATTTCATTTCGTCGTGAACATATTCCTTGCTTTCTGAAAAATGATAATTCGGATGATTCCTAAATGGAATAAGTCCAAAAACAGGTTTTTCAAAACCGCCATAAAGTGTATCTGCTAATCTATTTCCTGAGCAATCATATAAGCCCCAACCGCCATAATGCCTTCCAACTTGAATCAAATCAATGTCGCTACCCAACTCATAAACATACTTGTAAACAGGTGGAATAAGTTCTTTTCCTGTGGTATCAATTAAACCGCCTCCTTTAATTGTATAAACAGTAAAAGTATTGTTTTTCAATGGTTTAATTTGTCCATAAATGAAAGGAACAACTTGTTTACCTGACCAATCGTTTATGCCATAACAAAATTTTGTTCCAGGTTGCGGGTTAAAGCCACACATTCCTTGCACGATTTTAAATCCTTTCGATTGATTTTCTTGACTTTTAAATTGATTTTTAGAAATATCAAAATTCAAATAATAGTAATCAATTTCGTTCCTTTTTTCAATTTGAGCAAAGGCATAAAAACCATCCGAACGTTTTTGCTCAATGCTCGCATGGACGCTTAGTTCAACACAATTATCATAAATAAATGGATGCACAATTTCATTAAATTGATTCACAATCCCATATTTTCCTGAGCCTTTGGTTTTACGAACACTTAAGTAATAATTTCCTTTGTGATTCACTAAAAAATTATTCTCCTCATAAACCAATGGGATTGTGAAAACTCCCTTTTTGTTCAATAATCCATATTTACCATCTCGTCCAACACGGCAATATCCGTTTTTAACATTTTCAGCATAGTCAAAATATTCAGGTGCTAAAAGACTCCCTGTTGAGTCCATTATATAATATTGTTTGTTGATTTCTATTGTAGCAATTCCATCTTCAAAACAGGTTACTTTGTTCGCTTTTATGGGGCAAATCTCTTTAAAATTATAGTCGATAAATCCCCACAAACCTTCTTTTTGAACTGAGATTCTATTTTCTCTGGCGCACATTAGATTGTCATAATAATTCGAACGCCTTTCTGGATGTTTCAAATCTATAAATAAATGTTTGCCGTCAACAACTAATTTGTAAACACCATCGGCATATTTATAAGCATCTGTAACTTTTAAATTAACAACCTCATTTCCAAAATCATCGACTAAATGAAAATTATTTTTGTTATCCCAAACTTTTAAAAAACGATCGTCTAGTATTTGAATGGATTTATAGGTATCATTATTTTTTAGCTTAAAATCCATATCATACAGTTGCCATTTTGAACTTTTTACCAATTCAGAAGCATCTATTTTTCCTGGTTCTGAGCCAACCATTAAGGTGTTTTCATTGATTTTCCAAATATCGTGGTAGTATTTATCCGCAATCATCACGTTTTTTGCATCTACAAGTGTGCGTTCTAAATAATTTGGTCCTACTACAAAGCGATTTTTATTAAGGATATTAAAAACTTGAAAATTGCTTTTTAATAGATTTTTGCCAGTTGAATCAATAACATTCCAATCTGAAGCACTTTTATAAATAAAATAACCATCTCGCGCAACGATTTCAGCAGCAGGTGAAAATGGAGCTAAAAAACGCTTTGTATCCCAAGAAATGAATCCATAAAAATTACCTTCTAAAAACTCATAATATCCTGTCATATAACGCGATTTACGTATGACTTTATATTTTAAAGGAAGCAGTACTTTCCCAAAACGATTTATCATTCCAAATTGACCATTTTTCTTGACAATCAATTGATTATTTACAAAATCCGAATATAAAACAGAATCATAAGCAATGTTATTTATGGGTTTAAAAGTAACATCATACAAAAAATAGGATTTGTTCTTTTTTAAAATAAATGTAGAATCAATGTATTGAATGTGATCAAATTCTATTGGAAAAATGACTTGCCCCAAGGTGTCCATCAGTCCAACTTTATAAGAAGTACAAACGTTATTATCGTTAAATTGACAATTATAAATCGGGTATAATTGATTGTAACCTGAGTCGTCATTTCCAATATTACCCGACGTGTTTTTCGTTTTAATTCTATGAGAAATTGGGGCTTCAACGTGTAATTCATCCCTGTTAAAAAGGCGTTTATCTGTCTTATTATTATCGTTGTAAGTCTTTGTTACTTCGCCTAAATCATTTCGAAAAATGTAAATGGGGATGCTTTTTAGTTCTTCCATTGATGTTACACTTTGGATAAACGCTTTTGTTTCTGGATACAACTGTTTCGGCTTCACAACTAGTAATTGAGTTTTTCCATAAATAGGATAAAAAACAGTATCTAAAGCTTGCTGCGCTTTACTTTTGAAACTGGCAACCAATACAATTAGAAAGAATAATTTTTTCATAAATTATTTTTTAACAGTAAAGTACAAGATGATTTCATTAAAGTTCAAGAAAACTTCAAAGGATAAAAAATGAACCTTATTCAAAAGTAGGTGTAATTTTGAATAAGTATTGTTCCTAAACTACTTGGTTTATGTATTTTTTTAGATTACTGATTTTATTCTTCCCACTATTCGCTTTTGCTCAAGAAAACTGCGAATTCAAACACCACAATAGAAAAGGAGGCAGTTATCTTTTTTCAATTTACTATGAATCGGATTTGCAAACACCGCTGAATGGAACATGTGAATCCAGATACCGCGACAATCGAATTTATGAAAAACGCACCTTTATCGATGGAAAACTTCAGTTGGAGGAATTGAACTATGAGAGCGGCAAAACGATTTTTAAACTCAATAATTCATTGAATAAAAAAGATTCGATCATCGGCACTTTAGAAATGTTCTGGCCAAATGGAAATCGCAAACAAACAAATATTTATTATTGGGACAAAAACCACAGACGTTGTGAAAAATACACTGATTATCATATAAATGGAAAAGTGCGCTTCGAGAATTTTATTGCTTTTGCACGCATTTCTGAAATCGATGAATATCAACTGAAAGATTATCCACCACATACGATTGATTACGACGGCTACACTACTTTACGTGTTCCATTTGGCACTGCGCTCGAGTACGATGATGCTGGCGTTTTAAAATCAAAAACCAACCATAAAATGATCTTAAATGGTGGTCACCAACATTCCTCGAAAGATGGGGTTTATGAAGAATATCATCACAATGGAAAATTGAAAACAATAGGGTTTTATAAAGAAGGAAATCCTGACGGAAATTGGGTAATTTACAACTTCTTAGGAACGAAAATCGAGGAACAATTTTACCAACGAAATATGAAAATAGGTACTTGGAAAGGTTGGTATGACAATGGAAAACCGCGTTTCGAATATGTTTATGATACCCTTTCAAATTTTATTTTCAACCCCAATAAAAAAGAATGGAACGAAGCAGGAATTTTGACTTTCCAACGTGAAATTGACCGAAAAGGTACTGGTTTTGAGAAAAAATGGAACGATAAAGGTGTCTTAATTCAGTACATTGAGTTGACCAATAATTCAAAAGAATTAGGACTAGAAAAAAACTGGTATCCTTCAGGACAATTGAAATCTTTTTTAAATAATCAACGAAATTCAGATACGACATACGTGAGTTATTTTCCTAACGGAAAGATGGAAGAAATACATTTGAAATCAAAAAATAATGAAGAAGAATTGATTTCCAATATGAAATGGAACGAGGCTGGTGTACTCATTTCATCGGTTAGCAAAAAAACAAATTCTGAATGTTGGATTTTTGAGAGCTTTGATTATTGGACGAATGGAAAAAAGAAAAAACACATTCATCAGTTGAAAGAAACGCGCTTAGAGGAAAACTATTTTCAAAATGGAACTTTAAAAAACACCTTCCGAACCATAAACGGAAAATATGACGGAAAATCAGAACAGTTTGACAGCTTAGGAACTTTAATTCAAGCGTATAATTTCAAGGAAAATCTTAGAAATGGTTGGTGCAAACGCTATGATAAAACTGGGAAATTGATTTTTGCGCAGTACTACGAAATGGGCTGTCTGAAAAAAATGCCCGAAGAAATCCCTGCTAAAAAACGTACGTTTTCAGAACTGTCAAAAGCAGAACAAGACCAATTTAGAAGTTTGGTTTACAATAATTTAATGCGTCACTTTCATCCAGATTCACTGCAATTAATTTACACAAAACAACAAATAGATTCGCTTGCTACAAACTATATGTATGTTTACGATTTTTGGTCAAAAAATGCGGCTTTTTTACCATCAAGTCCCGATGTAATTACAGGACAAATAATCAGTTTTCGTTTGCCAGCAGTGTATTTGACTGAGCTCAACCAAAAAGATACGAGCAACAAATACGTGAAAGAAATTCTGAAAGCATTTGAAAAAAACGGATGGAATGTAACCAATTTAAAACTTGAAAATGGTTATTTCAATTGGGATTTAGAAGTCAATGGTTTTTATACTCAAAAATTTATTCAGACTCATTTTCCACTGTTAAAAACCTTTATTTATATTTTACCTAACTCTAAAAACGTACAACCTTTAGAAACCACCTTCAGAAAAAGAAATCGAGATCGACCATTAACCATTTATCGTTTTTCGGACTGCGTTTATCAAGCTTCGATTAGTAGTTACGACAATACGTTTCATTTTCTGATTTATCCTGACGGCGAAGTAGATTTATTGAATGGCGCAACTTTGGAAGATTTGAATGAAGTAAACGATTTTTCAAGGGAATTGCCGTATGATTAAGGTTGTAGTTTGGGCGATAGTTGGGGCGAATTTCTGATTATATTCGAAACAATTCCAAAAATTGGAAAGAAGATAAATTTCACGATTAAAAAAAATGACCTTAAAACACCTATTTCTTATGTTGATTTCTTTGGTTAGTTTTCTAGCAAAAGCTGATCTTAGACCTTGTTATTTGACCATGAATTTAAGCGCTTCAAAAACGCAATTTACAACTTCAGAAATTGTTCAAATAAATGTTACGCTGACCAATATCGATTTCAATTCGCATTCGATTTTGACTCCGGGGAATCAATCAAAAGGACTGAAATTAATTTATTTTACATGGTACAAAGTCGATGAAAAGAATTTTTACACGGAAGTCCACCGCGATTCAAGAGTTATTTCTATGGACACAAGTATAAAAGGATATGTTAGTTTCAACCGTTTGGAAACCAATGAATCTACAACAATTCCGTTTTTCTTTAATGACCTACAAAACGCAAGAAGACATATTAACTCCAGTTATGAAATTCCGAAATTAGCGCCAGGGAAGTACAAAATCATTGCTTGGTATTACCCTTGGGATGAAGAACTTTCCAAATACGCTTTCAATAAATTCGATTGGAAAGGAAAAGACATCGACTCGATTAATAATCCAGAATTTCTTGACTTGCCAGATGCTGGAATACAAAGCACGTATTTTGATGTGGAAATTGTAGCGCAAAAAGTGGAAAATGAGAAAACCTTAGCAAATAGTTGTTCTAAAAATTGTCGATTATGCAAGTCAATAAAACATGAAAATTGGTCCACAACAAAACGTATCATCCGACGTGATTCGAAGCAATACAACGAATACAATTTGGGTAAAAACACAGATGGAGATTGGCAAAAAGCACATCGAAATATTGCTTTTCTAGGTGATAATCCAGATGCTATTTTGGCTTCTTTACCGAGTTTTTTATCGAGAGAAATTATTTTTCAAAACAAAAATGGAATACACTATTTTTACCTCACTTGGCAATTAGGCAAAGTCAGTAGAATTGGAGGAAGATTGAATACATTCTTTTATTTAATCAAACTTAGAAAAGTTCGCGTAAGAGATTCAAAAATAAATTATTCAAAATTGAAATGGATGAAAGAATGGTAATCTTGAAAATTCAGAAATTTACTTAACTTAGGTTTTCCTTCACAGTTCAAAACCTTAAAACAGTATGTCAGAAAACGATTCAAAAAGAAGAAATTTCATAAAATCACTAGGACTAGCAGGAATTGGCGCTGCGTTTTCAGGACCATTACTCGCACTCGGAAAACAAAACAAATCTGTTGAAGAACAAACGCTTTCCCAAGAAAAAAATAAAACTGAAAAGAAAGTCATCACACTTTTGCAAACGACAGATGTTCACTGTCAAATTCATCCGCACGATGAACTGTTTTGGGAAAATAATCAAACCGTTTTCAGAAAAACAGGAGGTTACGCCCACATTGCGACTTATTTGAAACAGTTGAGGAAACAAAATCCAAATTCCTATTTAATTGACACAGGAGATATGTTTCAAGGAAGTGAATTGAGTGTCAAAACCAACGGAAAAGCATTTGTTCCCATTTTAAATGCACTCAATTATGATTTGTATTTGCCTGGAAATTGGGAGGTAATTTATGGTAAAAAGTCGATGCAACAATTGATGGGAGCTTTGAATGCACCAAAGATTTGCACAAATATGTACCACGATTTAGGAGAAGGAAAAAAAGGAGAATTGATTTTTCAACCCTACACAATTTGGCACGTTGAGGGAGCGAAAATTGGAATTTTAGGCTATACAGATCCTTTGGTTCCTATTCGCCAAAGTCCGAATTACAGCAAGGGAATTATTTACACTAAACCAGAAGAAAACTTAGCGCATTATGTGGATGTTCTCCGCAATCAAGAACAATGTGCTTACGTAATAATGATAGCTCATTTAGGTTTATCGCAACAAATTGCATTGGCAAATATGCCTGAATGTGAGGGAGTAAACTATATTTTTGGTGGAGATACACACGAGCGAGTTAGAAAACCAATTGTTGCAAAATATGCGAAAGTGGTCGAACCTGGCGCTTTTGGTTCTTTTATTGGAAAACTAGATTTAACGATTGAAAATGGAAAAGTTGTTGCAGATTCCTATGAATTATTAGAGGTTTCAAGCGCTAAGTTTAAAGCCGACAAAGAAATGACTGATTTGTTACAAGCAAATGAGGCTACTTTCAAAGCAGATATTGAAAAAGTAATTGGCTACAGCAAAATTCCGCTTTATCGCTATTTTGTAGTAGAAAACCCAATCGACACTATGATTTTGGATGCTTTACATTGGAAATTCCCAAGTATTGACATTGTGCTTTCCAATGGATTCCGTTTTTGTCCACCGAGAACTACACCCGATTCCACTGGAAATATTCCAATCACGAATGGTTTTATTTACGATATGTTACCCGTTGACAGTACGGTTCGAACGGCAAAAGTTACAGGAAAACAAATTTCTGAATGGCTGGAAAAAGAATTGAATAACGTTTTTGCGAAAGATGCTTCCAAACGATTTGGTGGTTGGGTAATCAAATTTCAAGGAATGAAAGTTAGCTTCAACGCTTTTGGGGAAGCAGGAAAAAGAGTTCAATCTGTGACTGTGAAAGGCGAAAATCTTAAAATGGATGTGTACTATTCTATTCTAGCTTGCGAACGCGATGGCGACCCAAGTGATATGCTGTGCAGAATGAAAGGTGTGTCGGATGCGCAAAACACAGATTCAACTTTACACAAAGTTATGATTGAATATTTGGCAAAAAACTCGCCTGTAAATCCTATTCCACAGAAAAATGCAATTATTTTAGATGGACCTGAAACCTTGCTATCACAAGTAACAGGAGTCGATTATGAGTTTCGTTGAGAAAAAAAGAAATCCTATTCATCTTCCAATTGCCTTAAGAATATACTCCACCGACTCTTTTTCCATTTTCGTGAAAGCAAACCATGGTTCGACAAGCTCACCACAGGTTTCTTCCCTAAATCCTTCAAGGAAGCGCCGATGTGATATACCGTTTCTCCATCGATGATTAAAAAACGATCGTGACTTTTTGCGAAAGCGTGCGCTTCGAAGCCACCGTATTGTTCGTTTGCTTTGTTGATGTCGAGTGTTAATTGTTGACTAGTAGATTTGGTGTATAAAATGACCTTCACTTGATTTTCTTTTTTGGACAAATGCGTGAGGGTATTTTCATCTATGTAGTTATCAATCAGAATGATTTCTTTTTTTGCTCTTTTGATGATACTTGAGAAAAACGCATACGCATCAAAGACTTGACCATCGAAGAAAATACCTTGATTGGGAACAAGTTGTGTGTTGATTTGGAGATCCAATTGGCCTAATTTTCTATTAATACTTTCTATATTGTCTTCTATTCGGTTCATTCGGTTGTTGATGGAATAACCTTTTAGTAAATAATCTTTTAGGACATTATTCGCCCATATTCTAAACTGAATACCTTTTTGAGATTTTACTCGGTATCCAATAGAAATAATCATATCTAAATTATAGTGTTCTGTTTGATAAACTTTGCCGTCAGAAGCAGTTGTCGCAAAATTTGCGACAACTGAAAGTCCAGCTAACTCTTCATTCAAAACGTTGTTAATATGCTTCCCAATTGTTTTTACATCTCTTTCAAATAATAAGGACAATTGTTGTCTATTCAACCAAACCGTATCTCCATCTAACCTAACCTCAATATGTTCAGCCAATTCCCCTGATTGGTAAATTATAATTTCATTTTTCATTATGTTCTTGTTTTTTTCAAATTCTTGTTCATCTTCCAATTGCCTTAAGAATATACTCCACCGACTCTTTTTCCATTTTGGTAAATGCAAACCATTTCTTCCCTAAATCTTTCAAGGAAGCGCCAATGTGATATACCGTTTCTCCGTCAACAATTAAAAAACGATCGTGACTTTTTGCGAAGGTGTGAACTTCAAAGCCGCCGTATTGTTCATTTGCTTTGTTGATGTCGAGTGTTAATTGTTGACTAGTAGTTTTGGTGTATAAAAAGACCTTCACTTTATTTTCTTTTTTGGACAAATGCGTGAGTGTACTTTCATCAATATAATTGTCAATCAGAATTAATTCTTTTTTAGCCTTTTTGATGATACTTGAGAAAAACGCATACGCATCAAAGACTTGCCCATCGAAGAAAATACCTTGAGTTGATTCAGGTATGCCTGCCTCAAGTGCCTTAAAAATTTGCTCTAATTTCTCATCTGTTTTCAATTGTTTTAATTCAACTTGATCTAGGCGTTGAAAAACACTCGCATTTTTGGTTAGAAAATGCCTCATTGCGACGAAAGCATGCATTATTTGAATACTAATTTGAATGGCTAAATCACTTTTTAATATAGCAGAGAGCATTGCAACACCTTGTTCAGTAAATACATACGGATTTGATGAGCTATGTTTAAGTATTTCGAACCGGTCACAATTTGTGACCAGTTTAATTTTCTCTTCTTCAGTTAATTGGAAACGAAATGCTTCAGGAAAGCGATTTACATTTCTTTTCACAGACTGATTCAACACTTTTGTTTCAACTAGATAAAGGTCTGCTAAATCACGGTCAATCATAACCTGAATACCCCTTATGGTAAAAATTCTATTTTCGATTTCAATTTTACTCAACTCCATTTTTTATCAATTTATCTTATTTTTCAAATTCCTGTTCATCTTCCAATTGCCTTAAGAATATACTCCACCGACTCTTTTTCCATTTTGGTAAATGCAAACCATGGTTCGACAAGCTCACCACAGGTTTCTTCCCTAAATCCTTCAAGGAAGCACCGATGTGATACACCATTTCTCCATCGATGATTAAAAAACCGAAACTTTGTCCTTTCGTTTTGAATGTAGGTTAAAATAAAAATGGGTTTATTTTTCAAGTTTTTGTTCCTTTTCAATGGTTTTTAATGCTTCTGTTAGTTCCTCGAGTGCAGGCAACTCTGCTTTAATTTTTTCAGGTAACTCTTTATATCTGTATTCGCTCACGCCAATAGGCTTGTTTAAGTCTTTCAGAGCAAATTCTACTTCAAAATTGTCTTTATTTTTGCAAAGTAATATGCCTATCGTTGCTTGATCGCTCTCGTCTTTTTCTAATTCGTTAATCGCGGAAACATAAAAGTTGAGCTTTCCAATAAATTCGGGTTGAAAATCCGTGAGCTTCAATTCAATAACGATGTAGCATTTTAGCTTCGTGTGGTAAAACAGCAAATCTGTTCTGTATTCTTTGTTACCAACTTTCAACAAGAATTGTCTTCCCATATAAGCAAAACCTTTTCCTAATTCTAATAAAAATTCAGAAATATGTTGCACTAACTTTTTCTCTAAATCCTTTTCATGTGCTTTTTCCGAGAGCGCAATAAATTCAAAATTGTATGGGTCTTTTAGCAGTGCCTTTGCTAAATCACTTTGTGTTTCAGGAAGTGCCTGTTTAAAATTAGTGATTGCTCTTCCTTGTCTATTGTAGAGTTTTGTTTCGATTTGGTATTCTAGAACGGCTCTACTCCAATTGTTTTCTACCGTTTTTAAGACATAAAAAAGTGCTTCTTCGGTGTTTTTTATTTTTTGAACGATCAAAATGTGATGTCCCCATGGAATACTGGTAAATAATTCAAAATCAACTTGCCACATTTGCGAAGCAACTTGTTTCGTAATTACAAATGGCTGTTCTTTATTTTGCGAAACAACTTGTTTCGCAATTGAATCAAAAGTTGTGGAATAAAATAAACTCCATTGTCTAATCAATTCCAAATTGCGCTTAGAAAATCCTGAAATTGTTGGAAAATCGACCATTAAATCCTTACTTAATTGCCCTATGAAATTACTTCCCCACGTGGTGTTTTGTTGTTTGTTTATTATTTGAACGCCCAGCCCAAAGTAAAATGTTATCAATTCCTTATTGACATGTAAGGCTGCTTTAATTTGCGTGCTTCTAAAATTTTCTTTTAGTTGAGAAAGCCATTTGATATACTGTTCATCACGGATTAATTGACTCATATTATTTATGTTTTTTATCTACAAAAATGTTACTGCGAACTCCTTTCAGAAAATCAATTACATTCTATTCAACCAAACCGTATCTCCATCTAACCTAACCTCAATATGTTCTGCCAATTCGCTTGATTGGTAAATTATAATTTCATTTTTTCCTCCAGAGGCGGACAAGCATTATGTTATTTTTTTTTTAGTTCTTTTGGAACCAAATTCAAAAGCGATGTCTTTATGAGCATAAGTACCGCCATATTTCCCTTTTCTCACAAAAATTCCAATTGCATTCGTTTTTTCGACCCATTCTGAAATGCTTAAAACAACACTTGACAACCCAGCTTGCGTTTTAAAGTGGTCAAATTCCACCACTTTAAAACTTTGGTTATGTATTTGCTCCCAAGTTCCTAAAAATTCTAATGTATATCGTGTTCGTAACCAGTTTTTTATAATATCAGCAGCTCTACTTTCGCCCTCTTTTGCGTTTGCCATATCTGTCAGTGAAATGTAATCTTGGTTGTTTTCAGAGATTATCGTTATTTCTGAATTTTAAACTTTAAATTTTGCCATAGCGTTATATTTTTTCGATAATAAATCGAACTCAGTTTCATAAGTTCGTCAGCGTTTTATGTTAAATCGTTGCTGTTCTTTTACCCTAAGTTAAAAAATAAACTTCTATTTGACAAAATTATAATCACTTATTTGATTAATAAAACAGCATTATTGGTTTGGATTTTTGTCTTTTTTACTTCAATATTGGTTTGGATTTTTGGAAATTAGACCGCATTATTGATTTGTATTTTTGGAAATTATCGTCTCAATACCAATAGAATCTACGGATTTGCAACGTAAGGCAAAAAACAGCCAAGCGGAACTGGATTATGTGATTCAAATTCAAGAAATCATTGTACCGATTGAGGTGAAAGCAGGCACAAAAGGAAGTATGCAAAGTCTGTATCTTTTTATGCAAGAAAATAACATTCAAAAAGGCATTCGCATTTCAATGGAAAATTTTTCAAACTTGGAGAAAATCGCCATTTTTCCTTTGTATGGAGCGCATTTGGTGAGGGGGGGAATATACTAAAATCAGATTCGACTATAAATTGAAATGACTTACTATGCTACTCCTCGCTATCAGTTTGACATAAAATCAGTATTCAATAATTCTTCGACTTGGATTTTAAGATCTGGTAGTTCCCTACAGATTATTGTCCAGATTACTTCGTCAGAAATATTGTCATAGCTATGAATAATTCTATTTCTTGTTCCAATAATGTTTTTTGCGTTCTTTAACTGAAAAGTTTCATCAGTTTTTAGAATTCGATTGACAGCTTCTCCTATTATTTCAAGATTTCTTTCAACTGCTTTTTTAGTTTTTATGTCGGTTTGATAGGCTGCAAAGTCTCTTTGCTCTCCGAGAAAAAAAAATATTTCATCGATGCATTGCTTGATGTCTAGCAACCAAGTTTTGATTTTAATATCCATAAATCTTAATCTTGGTGTTTTCGAGTTGTTGTCGAAATAAATTATTTCTAATTGCTCTCTCTTCCAAAAGGTCAACGTGACGTTTCAAAATTTCTTCGAGTTTAGACTTCAATCCGAAATAAAGGTCTGTGTATTTGAAAGGATCTTTTTCGTCAAAGTCAACGATTAAGTCAATGTCAGAATTTTCATTAAAATCGTCTCTTGTAACTGAACCAAATGCAAAAAGTGATTTGACATTGTTGGTTTTACAAAGTTCTTGAATTTGCTTTAGTTTAGATTCCTCAATATTCATACTCAAAGGTAATTTATTTACTTGAATTTTAAAAAAGTGGTGATTGAATGAATTCCCAAATTGCCATTGTTCCTTTGTAAGGAGCGCATTTGGTGAGGGGGGAAATAAACTAAAATCCTAAAATTCAAGACCGAAATGCTTCGCTGATATTTACAAAATAGTTCTCACTTCGTTGAAATTCTTGATTTTCAGAATAAAGGTTTTTTTACAGGAACGATTGAGGATACTCAATTATTGGTGAAAGCAACTTCATTGTTTGGAAGACATGAAACATACAGTTATTAATCAATTTTAGAACATTGTAGAAAGATCAAATAAGTCTCCGTAATACCATAACCAATCCAATCCTTTGTTTCCATTTTCATAAACAAAAAATACTTTTTTTCTTCCTTGTTCATATGTTAGAAGTAATTCATTAACATCAAAAACTGCATCAATCTGAACTGAAAAATGTATTATTTTCAACAAATTATCATTGTTATCATATATTTCAACAATTCTTTTTTCAAAGTCCAAATTTATTCTTGATCCTTTGGTTTTTTCATAAAACTCAATAAAAGGAATTGATTGATATTCGTTATTTTCATTGTTCATGGTAATTCTTTTAAAGTTCTCAAAAATGAAGTTATTTATTCATTACCTTTTATTTTTTTTCATTAATCTCACATTTCAAGTTGCAATTCTTGAAGTTCTTGTTTTAATTTTTCTTTTATATTCATAAAGTAGTCTCCCCAATCGGTTATTTCAATTATTGTGTTGAACGTCTCACTTTCCTTAATGGCAATAATTTCTGCTTCAAGAATTTTAATTTGTTTTTTTAATTTAGCAATTGCAGCTTTCAATAAGTCTTTCTCTTGAACAGTTTCAGATTTAGTTTTGAAGTAATTTCCAATTCCAAGTTCATCTAGTATATCTGATACCTTTTTTAAGTTATTTGCATCATAAGCTTGTTTTAACTCAATAAAAATTCTTTGGGCTGCTTCTTTAAATTCATCATCTACTTTGTCAGGATGGCATAAAACAGTTGCCTTCCTAAATTTCTTTTTCAATTCTAATTTTTGCTCTTCCGTTAATTCATAGATTTCTTTTTCCATTTCGATGTCAATCTGTTCACGATACTGCTTTTCATCATTTTCAGCTTCTTCAAACTTTGATTTGTCTGATTTGAATTTTAGTTTTCGTAACTTCAAGATGTCAAGAATAATCTCCCCTAATTCGATCGAATGTCGATGATGAAATTCCGAAAGCAATTTTTCAAGTTCTATCTTTTCATTGTCAAAGCCGTTAAGTTGGTTTTCTAAATTCTTAATTTCTAATTTAAGGGCTGCGATTTCGGGGTCAATCCAAATTGATAGCTGTTGATTTTTGGAAATAAAAATTTGAATTTTATTGATTGCTGAACTAAATTCTTCTTTTATAATATCTTCAATAATATCTTGTAAATCAGAATTGAAATCATACTCCTTTAGTTTCGAGCTTTCTTTGTTTAATTCTTCAATATCTTCAAGTAGTATGTAGTTTTTGAGAATTTCAAGACGTTTAATTATTTTGTTTAATGGAAATACAATTTCTTCATTTACTGTATCTGGATAGTATTGTCTTCGAATATTATTGAATTCAAAAATGAATTGTTCTGCTAATGTCGTGTCATTAGTTGTAATAATTACATTTTCAAAATTGCTTTCAGCTTTATAGCTCCAATTGTATGAGCCAGTAATAACTGTGCTGTAATCAATGACGCAAAATTTGTTATGCATTAATTCTGTATCACCGTTGCCAATTTTATAAATTTTTGATTTGTCCGTAAGCAACTGCTCAAAATCAATTGATGAGTTAAGGTTAATGTTGTCATTTGAAATAATGAGAGAAACAGTGCAGCCATTTCTTGCTTTATTTACTAATTCATTAAAAAGATTTTTGTTAGTAAACCAAGCCACGGCAATAAAAATAGATTTCTCTGCTTTACTTATTTCTTGCTGAATTCTTTCCGCTATATTTTCAAATACTGCATCTGTTTGCATTATTTTTTATTTAAAAAATTTATAAGTAACTTCAAATTAAGTTTTGAACTTGTGTTTGTAGTAAAATTCTTTAATTTAGAATTTGTATTTTCTAAATTATCATTAAAAGAAGTATTTTCAGGATCAATAATTATGGCAATAGAATAATCATTTTTTGCGCCTAAAAAGTCACTTAAGTAAAATTTAGCACAACCTCTTCCATTATAACTTTCAGCTAATTGGGGATTAAGTTCAATTGCTTTAGAATGATCTTCAATTGCACCTATAAAATCATTCATAAACAATTTAACATTACCTCTTCCATTATAACTTTCAGCTAATTGGGGATTAAGTTCAATTGCTTTGGAATAATCTTCAATTGCACCTGTAAAATCATTCATAAAAAATTTAGCATAACCTCTTCTATTATAACTTTCAGCTAATTGGGGATTAAGTTCAATTGCTTTGGAATAATCTTCAATTGCACCTTGATAATCTTTCAAGATAGATTTAACTTTTCCTCGTGCTGAGTAAGCATCTATATAAAAGGGATCAAGTTCAATTGCTTTTGAAAAATCTTCAATTGCTCCGAAGTAATCTTTTAGGTAATATTTCACTTTACCCCGTCCTTTAAATGCATGTGAATATTCTGAATCAAGTTCGATTGCTTTTGAAAAATCATTTATAGCACCAAAGTAATCTTTCAATCTTGTTTTAACATTTCCTCTACCGTTATATGCAAATTTGTATCTAGGGTCAATATCTATTGCTTTGCTATAATATTCAATAGCCCCATTATAATCTTTGAGTTTATTTTTACAAATACCGAGCATTTCAATTGTTATAATATGGTTTGGATTTATTTTTAAAACTTCAAAAAACAAGTCTATTGCCTCTAAATAATCACTTTGCTTTTTAACTTTAAAAGAAAATTTCGATTTTTTTCGATAACAAGATACACTCTCAAGTAAGTATAAATGATTTTTATTTGAATTTGTTATTTGCTTACTATTTATTAAATTAAAAGCATTATTAAAAATATCGCTTATTCTACCAAATAAAATTTTATTAGTTGTTGAAAATGATTTTTTTACGAGCGTTAGGCTTGTTGAGTCAATTGTTATTATTGAACAATTATTTTCATTCTTATTTTCCATATTCAATGTGAAAGTAAAAAGCGGTAAAAAGTATTTGTAAAATTGAAAATAAATTCGATTTCAGAGTGCTTTACTTTGTCGTGATGTTTGACATAGTTATTCTGATATTTCCCAAATATTTCGATTAGACGTAGAAAGATGTTGCTTATTTCTGAAGAAATACCTTTATCTTTTTGAAATTTCCCTAATAATGGAATTTGATTTTCTAATGTTTTTTCATTTCCTAGTAATGAACGAAGAAAATACTCAACTGATAACCTAAGGTCATCTAAAATATGTCGTTCATTGTTTCCGCTATTAAAATCTTTTAACGCCCTATTGTAAAGTTTATAAGCTTCGGGAAATACTTCTAGCCCTTTTAAAGTGTCTGCAATTAGGCTTTCATCTATTTCTTTAGATGCAATTGCTTTTGCATAATTGGGATTCATAATATCAACTTTTCCCCCACCGATTATTGTTCTAATATCTTTTACTTCGTTAGGAAATGTTTCTTCTGCCGACTTTAGAAAAATTTCAAATAAATGGTGTTTTATATCATCGGGGTATGAAAGAAGAATGTCTTTGAAGTAATCTTTTTTTGTTGTGCTTTTTTCTTCGTTTCGCCTTTTTTCAATATAGTCATTATAGTCAAGTAAGTCAGGGTCAACTTGCTGAACTGTCTTAATAAATTGTGAACCTTTATAACCATCAAGGAATTTATAAAGTCTTCTGTATGCTGCTGTCCAGTCTGTCATATTTTTCTGTGATGTGTCGGTTTTTAAAATGGCTAAAGTGGATTACTAGCAGATAAATAGCCAGTTTTTAGTAAAAACCTTCTTATCAAAGTTACAACTTTGTTTGTTATAAAAAGTCATTGCTAGTATTATTACCTTGACTGGTACTTGCATAATGTTAGTTGCATTCTAGTTATTCCAAATAAATTGACAATTCATTGTCCAATTTTATTTTTTCTGATAATTCAATTTTATTTATAAAGCGATGTGCATTTGGGTTTTCAGATTCAATAGTAAAAAATGTTTTTAATATTATCTTGGTTTTGTCGTATTTGTCCACATCGAAAAATAGCACATATTTTGTTTCTTTATAATTAATTATTAGAGACTCACCCTTTTTGATTTCAATTCTTTTTACGCAATAATTTTGATTAAGTAAACTGAACAATTTTTCAATAAACAAATTTATTCTACTTGGATCAATTTTTGAATCATGAAAGCTTTTAGTGCTAATCAAATCATCAGATGATAAAATTTCTGCGTAATGACGATTAAATATGTGAACTAAAGAGTAAAAAGTAATTTCTATTTTTTTACTATTTACTATAAAGGAAATAGGCTCGTTATTTTTTTTAATTTTTCTAAGTATCTTTTTTACCTCGTGAAATATAAAATATGTTTTTAATAATCCTTTAAAGACATTTGTTATTTCTATATAGTTTAATTTATCTTCCAAATAACTTTCAATATTTTTCTTCTTTAAGGTAAATCTTGTTTCTTTGGAAATAACCTTTAATTCTTCATCTGAATGTTTTTCATTTAAACATATTAAAGCCCATTTTTTGGTGATTTCTTTGAAGTATTGCTTGTTTTTTTCAACTTCTTGTAAATCTATAGGAATATAATATTGATATTTAATTAAATACTCCTTTATTCGGATAGCTTCATCGTGATTGTATTCTTTGCGATTTAATTCTTGTAGTTTCTTGTAATCTTCGAATTCACTTATTTTTTTATTTACATTTCTTTTGTAGAATGTTGATTTAAACTCTAAATCATGCCCATAAATAATGTAAAGTTGACGAAAATACTGGTATTCGAATCTTGGGTCTGATAACAACGATTCGTAATTATCAACTTGAAAAAAAAGAAACAATTTGTCTAATTCATCCAAATCTAATAATTCATTTTCATCAAATTTTTGTTTGAGTGATTGTAATTCATTTATCAAGTCAATTACTTCTTTCATATCAGGTTTCTCATTCTTGCCACCAACTTATACATCATAGAAATAAACCTCCACTAAGCATTCACCTTTATACGCACTCAGCAAAACCTCATCTCGCGTTTCTACCCCCCAAATATACCCAATCCTCAAGGGAAATCCCTTTCTTTTTATCCACATTTGAAGCATTGTTTAAAAAATTATTCTCCAAGCTGAATTGTTGGGTGTTTTTTTCAATCCAAATTTGAAAGCGCCAAGTACGGAATAAATTTTTAGATGAGCGTTAGGGGAAAACCCCAATTTTAACTGAAAGTTGAGAACTGTAAGAGAAAAGTTAAGAGTTAAGAGTGACAAATCAAACCTCCAACTTAAAGTCTTCCAATTTATTTCCAGCTAAAAATTCTTTGAAGTTCATTCTGCGCTTGCCTTCGGGTTGTAATTCGGAGATACAAATGAATGCGTCTTGGCACGGGAAGAGAATGCCTTCGGCGTGTTTGAGTAAAGCAGGAGAATTTGGTTTTTCTTCAACGATGTGGGAACGGTAAAGCTTGAAAGAAAGGGTTTCGTTTTTCTTTTCATTGTGAAGGGTGCACCACGCTGCTGGGTAGGGCGAGAGTCCACGGATTTTGTTGTGAATTTCCTGTGCGGTTTGCGACCAATCTATTTTGCAATCTTGCTTGAAAATCTTGGGAGCGTGGGGTAATTCTTTGGCTAAATTTTCGTCTTGTGGCAAAGATTGAACGCAGTTATTGGCTATGTCGTTTAAGGTTTTAACGGTCAATTGTGCGCCCAAATGCATCAAGGTGTCGTGCAATTCTTCAGCATTCGTGCTTTCGGAAATTTCAACCGTTTCTTGAGCAATCACCGCGCCTGTGTCAATGACTTGATTGATGAAAAACGTGGTGACACCTGTTGTTTTTTCGCCATTGATGATTGCCCAATTGATGGGAGCAGCACCTCGGTATTTTGGCAACAACGAAGCGTGAAGGTTAATCGTTCCTTTTGGAGGCATCGCCCAAACGATTTCAGGCAACATACGAAAAGCAACCACCACAAATAAGTCGGCATTCAAGGCTTTTAAGTCGGCGTGAAATGCTTCGTCTTTCAGTTTTTCGGGTTGTAAAATTGGAAATCCTTTGTCTTTCGCATAGATTTTCACGGCACTTTCGCGCAATTGTTGTCCACGACCTGCGGGTTTATCGGCAACGGTTACCACTCCAACTACTTCGTGCTGACTTTGCACAATCGCATCTAAAATAGTAACTGCAAACTCGGGCGTACCCATAAAAACCACTCGTAATTTCGAATTTTGACTCATACAATTTTCTTTTTCCAATCGTAAAAACGTAAATAAAGCAGGGAGAAAATTCCCAGTAAAATGAAGTAAATGTATTCCACTGTCCAAATCCAGAACACATCGAAATTCCAAACTTTGATGAATAAATAACAGCAAATGGAATAAATGAAAACGCAGGTAAATTCAATCAGCATCGAATGCAAGGTGTTTCCGCTACCATGAATGGTTTGAAAATACACCGAACTGAATCCAAAAACGAACACAGAAACGGTAATCAAACGCAGAATTTCGGCACTTTTTTGAACGTATATTTCTTCTGGATTGATCATACGAACCATGGCTTCTGGATAGAAAATCGCACCGTGAAAAGTGAATAGTAAAAACAATACCGTCATGATTTGAATCTTGCGCTGAATGATGGGGATTTTATCTATTTCGTTGGCACCAATGTACTGCGAAATGTAGGTTTTTGTCGTTCCTGCAAAGCCCCAAATTGGCACAAAAGCAAGGAAATAAATCGAGCGAATGTTTTGAGAAACCGCCACGTCGAATTGACCTTTTTGTTCGAGCCAAGTGAAGAAAAGTGTCCACGTTGCTAGCGCAGAAAAACCTTGTAGCATCAGCGGACTTCCAACTTTCAGCAACTCAATCATCGAAGCAATGTTGAAACTGAAGTACTGAAAAAGCTTGTAAGCACGTCGTTCTTCCGAAAAGAAAAGGTAAACAACTAAAAACAACATTCCCAATCCATCAGCAATTGTAGAAGCCAAAGCTGCGCCTTCCAATCCCATTTCTGGCATTCCAAGTTCACCGAAAATTAGTCCGTAATCAAGCACAACGTTACTCAAAGCGGTAATGATGGAAGCTACGAGCACGACCCACGTTTTTCCTTTGGCTAAAAACAAAGCTTGAATGGAAATCGTCACCATTGCGAAAAAGAGCGCGTAACTTCTAATTTGCACGTATTGTCCTTGTAACATTGCAATTTTAGCATCCTTGGAATAACTCAAAACAGCGCCGGGCATAATCCAAAACAGCACTGCAAAAAGCAAAATCGCCAGTAAAAAATGAGTGATTAGTGAAGTGCCAAATACGCGACCAATTGCGCTAGTGTTTTCTTCCCCAATGCGCCGAGCCATGATGATTTGTGCGCCGTCACCCATTCCGATTAGTGCCATGTACATCGTTACGTAGAGCAAGCCACCATTTCCAACAGCAACAAAAGCATCCGTCGAATAACGCGCGATAAAAGAAGCATCCGTCAGCAACACAATGGACTGAATGAATCCAGAAACCATCATGGGAAGCGCTACTCCAAGAATCGTTTTGTATCGTAAATCAAGCATTAGTCAACTTGTATAACGAGACCTTTCAAATATTCGCCTTCTGGGTGAAAAGCATTGATGGGATGATCTGCTGGCTGGTGCAATTGCTCCAAAATACGAACGTTTCTTCCCGATTCAATCGCAGCGGCAATAACGGTATTCGTAAACAAATATTTATCAACCACTTGCGAGCAAGAGAAGGTAAAAATCAATCCTCCTGGTTTTATTTGTCGAATCGCGTGTGCGTTCAAACGTTTGTATCCTTGAATCGCTTGGTGGCGTTTTTCGCGGTGTTTTGCAAAAGCAGGCGGATCCAAAACGATGATATCGTAATCTTCTTTCAATTCTTTCATGTAGTCCATCGCATCGGCAACAATCGAAGCATGCGCCCCTTTGAAGGAATTGATGGCTACGTTCGCTTCGGTCAATTCAATGGCTTTTTTCGAGCTGTCTAATGAATGGACCAAATCAGCACCTTTGTTCAATGCCTGCAAGCTGAAACCACCTGAATAACAGAAGGTATTCAAGACTTTTTTACCAAAAGCGTATTTTCCTAAAAGTGCTCTGTTTTCGCGTTGGTCAATGAAGAAACCTGTTTTTTGTCCTTTCACCCAATCGATTTGGTAATGCACACCATTTTCCATTGCAGGATGAGGTATTTCGCACGTTCCTAAAATGTATTTGTCTTCTGGCGCAATGCGTTCAGGCAAAGTGTCAGAAGATTTAGAATAAACAGCAGTTAATTTTTCACCTAAAACTTTTTTCAGCGCATGGGCAATGAATTCGATTGCGTTGTACATTCCAATTGAATGGCACTGAATCACAGCGACACCATTGTAAAAATCAATGATTAATCCTGGCAAACTATCGCCTTCACCGTGACAAATTCTAAAAATGTTATTGTTTTCGTTCAAGAAACCCAACTTCAATCTCAGTTTTACGGCATTTCCAATTTTTTCATTGAAGAAATCTGCGTCGATGTTTGTTTCTTTAAAACTCAAAATACGCACCGAAATCGTTGCATGTTGAAAGTGTCCAATGGCTAAAAATCGACCTTTAAAATCGTGTACTTCTACCACTTCACCATCTTGCAATGCAGTTACATCTGTAAAAATGGCACCTGAAAAAACCCACGGATGATTTCTCAAGATGGATTGTTCTTTTCCTTTTCGTATTTGAACGCTTTTGTTATTCATGTTGCAAAGGTAGTGTTTAGTTGAAGTTAAGAGGTAAAAGTTAAAAGATAAAAGTATACTGAAACATCGACGAGCTCAGTGTGAAAAATGTAAAATTGAGAATGTAAAATTAAAAGTGAAAAGTTAAGAATTGAGAGTGAAAAGTTGATTTCACTATGAACAGATCCTAATCTCTCTTCGAAAGAGATTTTATAATTCATGTCTTCGAACCATTATCCTAATCAAAAATTAAGAATTTAGCATCAAAATCCTTTAAGATTTCTTCGAAAAATTGATTTTACTGTTGATTTTCTTCGGCCCGAAAGTCTAACCAAAAATCAAGCATCCAAAATCAAAAATCACTTTTATTTATTTCACCTTAAATTCAAACATTTTTTCTCCATTCAAGGTTGCTGTTAAAACATCACCAATTGCAACAGCACCAACGCCTGACGGAGTTCCTGTATAGATTAAATCGCCCGTTTTTAAGGTCACGAATTTAGAAACGTAAGCAATCAATTGATCAATCGAAAAAATCATATCAGAAGTTTTACCAACTTGGCGAACTTTACCATTTTGAGAGAAGATAAATTCCGTATTTTCAAAATCTATATCTGAAATTTTAACCCACTTCGACGAAATCGGCGCACTGTTGTCGAATGCTTTTGCTTTTTCCCAAGGTAAGCCCTTTTCTTTGCATTGACTTTGTAAATCCCTTGCTGTGAAATCAATTCCTAACGTGATTTCAGAATAATATTTAGAAGCAAATTTCTCTTCAATATTTTTTCCAACTTTATCAATTTTCACTACAATTTCACATTCAAAATGAAGGTCTTGAGTGAAGTTTGGATAGTAAAAATCACCTTCTTTTAATAAAGCAACATCTGGCTTCATGAAAAAAATAGGTTCAGTTGGAACAGCGCTTTTCATCTCTTTTGCGTGTTCAGCGTAATTTCTTCCGATGCAAATTATCTTCATTTGGAATTGAATTTATTTTTTAAACTTTCTAAACTGTTTTCTGTGATAGGAGTGTCTTTTTTCTCGGCTTCTTTGATTTTTTCCATTTCTCGACGCAAACATTCTTTGGTGTATCGTGGAAAATCTGTTTGATCAGAAGTCATCCAACCAAAATAACCAGGTTCAATTTTACTAACTTCTTTGATGGTTTTGCCCTTGTGTTTCCCGAAATTATAAACAGCTTCTCCTTTTTCATTTTTCGCCAATCGACCCGCTAAGTCAATCAATTCAAAAGTTCCAGCGCGCGAAAACTCAGCTAAACTCATTACGTCTGTTTTACTTTTTAACTCAGGTGTTTCTTTGTAACGTTCCAATTGCGCAAGAAAAACATCCAAAGTTGCTTGCGTATCATACAAAGCATCGTGTGCATTTTTCATTTCTTCTCCACAATAAAATTTGTAAGCCGCAGCAAGTGTTCTTTGCTCCATTTTGTGAAAAATGTTTTGAATATCTATGAATTTACGAAAGGAAAAATCGAAGTTGATTCCAACTCTCAAAAACTCTTCTGCTAAAACAGGAATGTCAAACTTATTGGAATTATAACCAGCCAAATCTGCATCGCCAATAAATTCAATCAACTCAGGAGCAAACTGACTAAAAGTAGGTTTGTCTTGGATTAATTCATTTGAAACTCCATGAATATCAATCACTTCTTGAGGAATAATCATTTCTGGATTTATCAGTTGATTTAATTCCGTTCGCTCACCTGAAGGATTCAATTTAATTATCGCGATTTGAACGATTCTGTCGGTATTTATTTGAAGTCCTGTGGTTTCCAAATCAAATACACACAGCGATTTTGTAAGTTGTAAATTCATAGTTTAAAAGTAATAAATACTTTGATTTTGGTGGGGAATAATTTATTAAAAGTTGAGGTTTGGTTGGAGCAATACGGTTAAGGTTAAGAATGTTATTGTGAAATAGTTTGCAAGCTTTTCTTTTGTATTCTAGAAAATTAGAATTGGCTTTGATTGCGATTTTTAGCTTAATTCAATTTTTGAATTCCAAAATCAAGTAATATTACCTATTGCACAGCATGTTAAAAGTCCTTAAATTGCACTTTATTTAAACCTCAACGGAGGAAGTTTCTTACTTAATCTATCTACAACATGAGAACTATTTTTGTTTATTTCGCATTGCTTACCTCCTTTTTAGGGTTTTCTCAGACTCCTTTTCCTCAACAAGAAATTCAATATTCACCTGGTGGGATATTTGATACGGTTTTTGATAATTATGGGAATAAATTTCTTCTTAAAGACCTTAAAATTAATACAGACCCATCATCTGCTACAAAAACAGTAACTTTTAATGATTGTAATAGTGGTTATTTTAAATTGTATTACGAAGAAGATTCTGGTTTCGATTTAGAATTTGATTCAGATCATATTCAAAGAAGAGCTGTTTTATGTCAGTTATTTTATGATATGTCTCAATTTGTAGTACCTGTAAATCCAAGTACTTCTGTTAATATATGGATTAGAAAATTCGATAATAGCGATGTTCCACCTTCAGTAGCTTTAGCTTATGCATCATCCTTAAATTTAATAGCTCCTATATCAAATACATCATTAGGGGGCGGAATTACAGATAATACAATGTGGCAAACAATAAATTCAGGAACAGATCCTTTTCTTGATTATACGAATCCAATTTCTGCACAAGGTTCGGCTCCATTCTACCATGGTGTTATCGCATTTAATTTTAATTATTCATGGTTAACAGATTTAACAATATCAAATACTGGTAACTTATATGATTTATATACAGTTGGTTTACATGAAGTAACTCATGCTTTAGGTTTGGGAACTTTAATCAATCAAAATGGTCAATCAAATTTTGGGGGGGGTTATTCTTATTATTCACGTTATGACAAATTTTTACAAACTACATCTGGAACAAATGTAATATCAAATTCAGGAGCATGTGGTAGCATGTATGGTTTTAGTTTTAATCCATTCCTCAATTTGTCGGTTTTAACAAGTAATGGAGTTAATTGTTCAACATCTAATTTAATTAAATTCGGAGGTAATGTAAACCAAAATGTTTATACTAGTTCAAGTTTTCAGGATGGCACTTCTTTAAGTCATTTAGAAGATCAATGCCATTTACCTAACGCTCAGGCCGATGATTCTTATTATGTTATGTCTAATTCAAGTGGTTTGTTTATTAAACGATTTCTCAAACCTGAGGAAAGGCAATTACTTTGTGATCTCGGATATAAGTTGAATTTTGTTTACGGAAATACTACAAACTCAACTTATAAGGATTATGGCTCCAGTATTTGTGGTGGTAATCAGATAGTAGGCGTTAATGATGGCATTACACTTAATGTTTCAGGAAATTCTTACACATATATTGTAAATACCAATAGTAATGTGCCAGTAAGTATTTCAACATTTCTAGATAATGACTATAACCCAAATTCTCAATCATTAACTTACGAATGTCCACAAAGTGTTTATGGATTAGGGACAGTAACAAGTATTAATGCAACAACAATTGAATACTTACCAAATAATACTGGAAGTGGAGTAGATTTAATAAGATATATCCCTATTGTAAATGGTCAAAAAGGTAACATCACTTATATTTATATATATGTTAAAAATGGTAACTGTTCGCCTCTCGATGCTTGTAATGAATACGTTAACAATGGTGGTTTTGAAAATTCTAGTGGTAGTTCATGTTTGTGGACTGTAAATTGTTGGAGTAGTTATTCACAAACACCAGATTTATTTGGTGCTAATTCTTGTCCATTTCCTGAACAAATCTTGCCTACTTCGTACTCTATTCCCTCGTCGTATACATGGAATCCTTTAAATGGAAACAATAAGTTTGTTGGATTGTATGGTGAAGCGATTCAACAGTTTGGTGTTGAAGGAATTCAGAACAATTTAAAAACGCCGTTAATTCCTGGAGAAAACTACATTTTATCTTTCAGAGCAAAGGTTGCAAATAATTATTTTGCATCTTTTAATTATGCCTCTAAGATTATCTTTTATGGCTCAAACAACTCGATGATAAGTTCCTCTCCAGTAATTAGTGCATTACCGCCACCATTTGTTCAATTAGCCCCCCCCCAATTGGTCCCATTTAATAACGATTGGAATTATTTTCAGATTCCTTTTAATTTTTCTTCAAATAATAATAACAACCCATCCAATTTTATTAATTATCTAACCATTTTAAATGGAGCTTTTTTAACAAACGAAAATTCCTATGTATATATAGATGATATATCAATTGTTAAAGCAAATGATCAAATTACATTTACCCCTCCATCAACTGTCTGTATTTCTCAAAATTTGAATTTACAGGACTATACAAATATACAAGGGGGAATATTCAGTGGTTCAGGAGTAAGCGGAACAACTTTTAATCCAGGAATAGCAGGACTAGGGACACATCAGATTACTTATTCATATTCAGATAATATGAATTGTGTTACAAATATTTCTGCTATTATAACCGTAAATATTTTACCAATAGCTAGTATCACCGGTAATAATACAGTTTGTGTCGGTTCAAATTCAACATTAACTGCTTCAGGAGGTGGAACTTATTCTTGGTCGAACGGAGCAACTTCTTCAGTAATAACTATTTCACCAACTACTACTACAAACTATATTGTTACAGTTACAAATTGCGGTTCTACAGTTATAAGTAGCATCACAATAAACTGCGACCAAAATACTGCATGCTGTTCTACTCCTGATATTACTATACCAAGTAATTCTTTTAGTATATCCTATGGGTCAAATATTTCTAATTCAACAATTAAAATACAAGGTGATTTTACAATAAATTCAAATATATCATTATCTAATTGCATGCTTCGGATGGCACCAAATGCTAGAATCATTGTAAATCAAGGTAAAACACTTAATTTAACTTCTTGTAAACTTTATTCATGCACTGAAATGTGGCAAGGAATTATTGTATTGCCTGGTGGAATATTAAATATGTCAGGAACCCGAATTGAAGATGCACTTGAAGCCGTATCATCCTCTCATGTTGGTGGTTTAACAACATCGATAATTATAAATAGTTGTACTTTCAATAAAAATAAAACAGGAATTTATCTCCAAGGTTTTACAAACATGCCAAACATTTTGAATGGAACAAACTCTACATTTGACTGTACTGCAGCAGGTTCTCTAACCTCAAATACTAATTTCTTAAAAGCTCCTCACTTAGGTCAAAAATCACACTATGGTATATATCTATTTAAAGTTAATGGACTAACAGTTGGTGGTGCAACATTACCAAATATATTTCAAAATCTAGAAGTAGGTATATATGTTAAAAGTGGAGACAATATTAGCATTGTCAAAAATAACTTTATGAACATTAATTCTGTCTGTCCAGTTTCAGGCGCTTGTACATCTACAACAATAAAAGGGTGGGGGATTTATGCTGATAATGTTGACAATATAACAATTGGAAATCCTACAAGCACTGTATTAGGAAATTCTTTTACAAATTCTTACAATGGGATTGGAATAGAGGGTTGTCCAAAATTCGCGATTCATCGAAACACATTTAGTAACATCACCACTCCTGCCGTTCAAAGTGGGATGATTCCAATAGATTTTAGTACTGCTTACTGTATTTCAGTTAAAAATTATGCAGGAAGTACTTTAGCAAATAACGTGATTCAAAATAATACTTTTACAACTTTTGAAAATGGTTTGTTATACAAGAACAATTTATCTAATAGTTTAAATATCAATAATAATATTTGGTCATCCTTTAATTCTCTTGATGCCACAGCTATCAACATATTAGATAATCCAATACAAACGATTTCTATTTTAAAAAATGTATTTAATAACTTAACTACACAAACTGGTAAAAATGCAATTAAAGTTGAAAATGTAAGCGTAGGTATTGGTATTGGTCAATCGCTTTTGATTTCTCAAAACACCATCAGAAATGTAAATAAAGGAATATGGATAACAAACTATAACAGTCCTCAAATTATTGACCATAATTCAAATTTGTATAGTATTGGTTCAGCACCTACAGGTACTCGTGCTGGAATTTATTTCCCTGCTACTTTAACAGGTGCTACTGTGCTTAATGCAAACGCTGGAATACACATAAATAACTGTCCAAGTGCAACAATTAGCAATAATACGATTGAACGGACTAATTATACAGCAATCGCTCCAGCACCATTAGCGGCAAACCAATTCAATTTACAGTTTGGAATTTCGGTTGGTACTTCTTGTACTGGAACACAAGTTTCAAATAATGTTATAAAACTAATGGGTTCTGGTATTTACTACTTTGGAAATACACCTATTTCTCTTAAATGTAACAATATGGTGAACAACTCAACTGGTTTATGGCTAAACGGACAAATTGGACAGCAAGGTACAGTTAGTGCACCTCAAGATAATAAATGGACAATTCCAACGGGATATATAGGTGTTAGAAGAAATGGAAATCCAAACATTACATCCTCACCAGTATTTTTCACAAGGGCGCTTTTCAATTCTTCTCCAACTGTTACGTCTCAATTTATGCCAAATACCAATACTCAAATGATACCTCCATTTGCAGCCAATCCTCCTGCTCCCCAACTTTCTACAATAAATGCTGCAAACTTATGTTTTATCAGTGCTCCTCCTCCTGCAGGTTTGGTGCAAATAGTAAATGAAGAAGGTGAATATAGCTATTTACCTGAGGAAGAATTAAAAACCTTAGATGTAGATTTGTATAAAACTTTAAAAATAAATCCTGATTTCTACGACCAAAGCACCTTTGAAGGACTAGAAATTCAAGAATTTATTGACAGTGTAGAACTAAGTAATTCCGCAAAAATCTACCAATACGAAGAAAAACTAAGCGAAAAAGATACATTAGGCGCAAAAGAATTGATGGCATTATTTGAAGCGTATTCCGATGTCGAATTGAATTATAAAAGAGTTTATGAAATTTATAACCGCTCGTGGTTGGAAAAAGAAATTGAATTCACCGCAGAGGATAGTTTGGTTTTGAGCGAAATAGCGTACCTTTCTCCAAGAGTTGCAGGGAATGCAGTTTATACAGCTCGTGTTTTACTTGGTCTTATGATAATTGATACAGAAACTTATTCCGCAAAATCTTCTCAAATCAATACATCAAATGAAAACTCTGATTTGAGAATTTATCCAAATCCTAGTAGTGATTTTTTTAATTACTTCTTACCTTTGAAAGAAGAGGATAAAGGAACTATTTCAATAATAGATATTAGTGGAAAAGAAATTCAAACTTGGTCTGCTGATTACTCAACAGATGAAGGCACTTTGGATATCCAAAGGTATGCTAAGGGAGTATACTTCTTCGAATTAACCATCAATGGCAATCAAAAATTGGTCAAAAAATTAATAGTTAAATAAAAATGAGGAAAATTATCTGTTTTCTTTTTTTTATAATTTTTAATTGGCTGTGTTTTGCACAGCCAATTAATTTGGTTCCAAACTCAGGTTTTGAAGACTTTTCAAGTTGCCCATATTACCCTACTGATCCTCTTTTTTCAGGCGCAGGTCAAATTTGTTGGGCAACACCATGGTTTCAACCACTTAATCCTGCATCTGTTGAAGAAGCTTGTGGAGAAAGTTCAAGTGATTTTTATCACATGTGTGCTGGAACACTCCCTCTTGGAATCTACGGTATAGGTTTTCAATATCCTAACTCAGGTGATGGTTTTTGTGGCATAGGATTATTTTATCCTTTGAATACAATAGAGGCAAGGGAAACTATAGAAGTGCGGTTAAAAGAAGCTTTAAAAAGAAAAAGATATTGTGTTTCATGGTCAGCAAATTTGGCAGATATATCAGGTAGAGGTGCGAATGGTGTAGGGGCGTATTTTTCGCAAGACACGGTATTTCAATCAGGTTTTTGGGAGAGAATTCCAGTAACCCCCCAAATAGAAAATTTAGCAATTGTAACAGATACTCAAAATTGGGTACCTTTTCATCAAAGCTTTTATGCACAAGGAGGTGAGCGATTTATGACAATTAGTAATTTTAGGGAAGGAGATTTAATTGAATCGATTATTGTTGATACAACTTTACTTTGGCCCTACTACTACTTCGACGATTTCGGCGTTTATGAACTCCCCGAAATTTCGGCAGGGCTTGGTGGAGAGATTGATACTTTGGGAGAGAATGTAAGTTTACAAGCCAATTGTGAGGGTTGTTGGGACGATTTGGTGTATCGTTGGTGGCCAAGTGCAGGTTTGAGTGATACCACGATTCTCAACCCCATTGCCACGCCAGAAGTTACCACCACGTATTATTTTGGTTTAATCGACACTTCAGAAACCGTTCCTTGCATTGTCGATTTAGTGGATAGTGTTACGGTTTTTGTTACCATTCCGCAAGATACAGTCGCGCCACCGCCAACGAGTTTTTCGTGGTTGGTTTATCCTTCACCAACGAGTGGTAATTTAACGCTTCAATTCAGCGCACTTATCAATGATAGTCAATTATTGATTATTGATGCACGTGGGCGTTTGGTCAGAAAAATATTTGTCCCAAAACAAACCGAAAGTTTGCCATTGGATATTAGCGCACTTGCGGCTGGAGAGTATTTTTTGCAGATGGAGAATGAAAGTTTGAAGGAGAAGAGGAAGATTGTGAAATTTTGAAAAAATTGCGAATTAAAAATTGCGAATTGCAAACGAATTTTTCGTAAGCGCTCTGCGCAAACTATTCGTTGGCAAATTTTTAAGCACTATGGGAATGCGTTCGCATTTCCTAAGCATTCTGTACTTCCGTTTGCAATTCGTAATTCTGTGGTTCGCAATTCCTAAGCAGTCTGTACTTCCGTTTGCAATTCTATCGTTCGCAATTCCTAAGCAGTCTGTACTTCCATTTTCAAATTTTCAAATCATCTAATTTTCAAATTGTTTATTCGCAATTACTAAGCAGTCTTTACTTCCTTTTTCAATAATAAATCCCCAACAAAAAAGCCTTCTCGAAATCGAAAAGGCTTTTAATATTTTGATGAAATTAATTATTTCATGTGACGACCATAACGGTTTTTGAATTTATCAATACGTCCTGCAGTATCAACGAACTGTGCAATACCTGTAAAGAACGGGTGAGATTTGTGAGAGATATCCAATTTCACTAATGGATATTCGTTTCCGTCTTCCCAAGTGATTGTTTCTTTTGTTGTTGTACAAGATGGGCAAAGAAATGCATAATCGTTAGACATGTCTTTGAAAACAACTAGTCTATAATCAGATGGGTGTATATCGTTTTTCATTATAAATGTATTTTATGTGCTAAAAATGGATTGCAAATTTAGACAAATCTTTTTAAATCACAAGTGTTTTTATTTTTTCTAATCTATTTTTTGAACAATTTGAACATTTCTAAGATGATAACTCCATCGAAAGTGGCGATTTGATGTATTTTCAATGCTTATTTTTGATTTTACGAATACTATTATGAAGTTACCAAAAGCTTATACACTAGAAGAAATAAGTGCCTTGTTAGCCTGTGATTTTATTGGAAATCCATCGCATTCAGTGACTGGCATCAACGAAATCCACATGGTTGAGGCAGGTGATATTGTTTTCGTAGATCATCCAAAATATTATGACAAAGCTTTAAATTCGGCAGCAACAACCATTATTATTGATAAAATTGTGGATTGTCCTCCTGGAAAAGGCTTAATTATTTCTGAAAAACCGTTCGATAGTTACAATTGGTTGACGCAACATTTTTCTCCTTTGAGTGCTCCAATTAGCCAAAATCAACAAATTATTGATGAAAGCGCCATTATTTACCCAAATGTATTCATTGGTAATAATGTGAAAATTGGAAAAAACGCACGAATTTATGCAGGTGTTTCCATTATGGATAATACCGAAATTGGGGATAATGTTGTTATTGGTGCAAACTCAGTCATTGGTCACTTTGCGTTTTATTACAAAAAGAAACCCGAAGGTTACGAGCGTATGCACACGTGTGGAGGCGTTAAAATTGGCGACAATGTTGAAATCGGTGCGCTTTGTTCTATTGACGCAGGTGTTTCTGGAATTACTTCAATTGGAAAAGGTACAAAATTAGATAATCAAGTGCATATCGGTCACGACACTGTGGTTGGTGAAAATTGCTTGATGGCGGCTGGCGTTGGTTTGGCTGGATGTGTTCGTGTAGGAAATAATGTAATTCTTTGGGGACAAGTTGGATGTGCAAGTGATGTAGTTGTTGGAGATGACACTATCGTTTTAGCTCAATCTGGAATTTCAAAAGATTTAGAGGGAGGTAAAACGTATTTTGGAAGTCCTTGTGGAGAAGTTAGAGATAAATTTAAAGAAATGGCAGCTTTGAGAATGTTGCCTGATTTTATAAAAGGAAAAAAGTGATCATTCAACATCGAAACATATTAAATCCCGACATCAAGGACACAAAATTGCAGTCCTTGTTGGAGATTACGAATGCCATTAATTCTAATTTATCAATTGAGCAACTCATTAAAATCTTCTCCTTCATTTTAAAAGAACAGCTTGGTTTTTCAAAGTTTGTTCTTTTTTTATACCAAGAAGAATGGCAAGTTCTAGCAAAATCGGGCTACAAAGGGAAAATCGATTTAGAGTTGGTGAATCAGCAATTGGTGCGTTTCAAGGAAATCACTTTGGTAGAATCTTCAAATTCTATGGTTTTGAAAGAATTTCAAGCGGTAATTCCAGTTTATCACCAAGAAAAACCTTTAGCTTACTTGCTGATTTCAACACTTGGCAATACGGATTACTTGGAAGCGAGCCATTTCAATTTTGCGCAAACTTTGTGTAATATAATTGCAGTTGCGGTTGAAAACAGACGTTTGTTCAAGCAAAGCATGATTAAAGAACGCATCTCGAAGGAATTGGAAGTTGCTTCAGAAATGCAAAAATTATTGTTCCCTTCCGATTTACCTTCGAATCGCAAGATGGACTTGTCTGCAAAATATATTCCTCGTCACGCTGTTGGTGGAGATTACTACGATTTCATTCCTTTGGGCGACGAAGAATACATTATTTGCATTGCAGATGTTTCTGGAAAAGGCATTAGTGCTGCTTTATTGATGGCCAATTTCCAAGCAACAATTCGCACACTCTTCAAATACCAACGTTTTGAAATGCCTTTCTTGTTAGAAGAATTGAATAAAATCGTGATGCGAAGTGCAAAAGGAGAGAAGTTTATTACATTTTTTATCGCGCATTACAACGCTCATACACGCAAAATGAATTATGTTAATGCAGGTCACAATCATCCGTTTTTGTTAAATGGGAGAAAAGTGACGATGCTAAAAGACGGCTGCATTGGTTTAGGAATGTTGGATGAATTACCTTACGTAAACGTTGGGAAAATGGTCTTGAATCCAAACACGACATTTGTGCTTTTTACCGATGGCGTGGTTGAACTTGAAAACGCGGAGGGTGAGCAATTTGGCATTGAACGATTAGTTAAAAATGCACAAGCATATTCGCCATTAAAAATGGAAGATATGAACAATATCATTTTTTCCAAACTCGATGAATGGCGAGGAAACCTAACCTTTGTTGACGATACAGCGATTTTTAGTTGTAAGTTTTTTTAGGACAATTAAGAATTATACTCTTATTTGATTTTCCTTACATTGCATTAATCCTCAAAGTTATTTTGAAACAAAATCGCCCACATTTTATTCCTTAAGTCGCAAAAAAATTGCCAATCCTTCGATTCTGATTAATTTCGCTTTATGTCTAAAACGAGCGATTCCATTCGAATTTTAAAGCACCTGAATTTCAAACGCGTTTTGAATTTAGTAAGCTTGAAATGGAGTTATTGGTTTTCAAGAGCTACAAAACGTCCGTCACAACTGGGTTTACCATTTAGTTTGAGCATTGAACCAACAACGGCTTGTAATTTGGGTTGCCCCGAATGTCCAAGTGGTTTGAAGCAATTCACACGTCCGACAGGGAAATTAGATTTAGATTTTCACGAAAAATTATTGCAACAAGTCAGCAAAACTGTTTTCTATATCAATTACTATTTTCAAGGTGAACCGTTCTTGCATCCGCAGTTTTTGGAATTGATTAAGCAAGCTAAAAAACATAAAATCTACACAGCAACCTCAACAAATGCTCACTTTATCAATAAAGAAAAAGCAAAAGAAATTGTTGCTTCAGGTTTGGATCGTTTGATTATTTCAATCGATGGTTTAACGCAAGCAACCTACGAGCAATATCGAGTTCATGGCAATCTACAAAAGGTAATCGAAGCGTCGAAACACCTTGTGGAAGCAAAAAAGGAACTCAATTCCCCTACACCACATTTGATATTTCAATTTCTTGCCGTTAAACCTAGCGAACATGAAATTCC
The DNA here is from genome assembly GCA_018883325.1 of Flavobacteriales bacterium. Lineage (GTDB taxonomy): Bacteria > Bacteroidota > Bacteroidia > Flavobacteriales_D > Crocinitomicaceae > UBA952. The sequence continues at coordinate 66,792 of VEQH01000001.1, forward strand.
AGCTGTCTTTACCTTGGCTAAAGAAATGAATATTGACGAGGTTCGCATCAAAACAGCTCAACTTTACGATTACAAAAATGGCAATCATTTGATGCCTCAAAATGAAAACTATTCGCGTTATCGCTTGCAAAAAGACGGAACTTACAAAATCAAAGGCGACCCTGGAAATCACTGTTGGCGAATGTGGTCAGGCTCTGTCATCACGTGGGATGGAAAAGTGGTTCCTTGTTGTTTTGATAAAGACGCGCAACATGTACTCGGCACAATTGAATCAAAAAGTTTTGAAGAAATTTGGAAATCTGAACATTACAGTAATTTCAGAAAAGCAGTTTTGCTAAACCGAAAAGCGATTGATATTTGCAGCAATTGCTCGGAAGGAACAAAAGTTTGGGCGTAATTAAATTTTAATGTTGAATGTTGAATGTTGAATGTTGAATTAATAAATTTTGAAAACATTTAACACTTCAACTTATTTCGGTTTATAAATTCGAACTGCGTCTCTGAAAATTTCAGCTTTATTCAATGTCATTGGCTTCGTTTTTTCATTGATAAACAACTCCATTTGGTCGGTGTAATGCGGACTATTTTTCATCGAAGAAGCTCCAAAAGCATTGATTGTTCTAATTTCAACTCCTTTGTCTGAGAATTTGGCAAAATGAATGTATCCATCGCCACCATTCAATCTGTAAATTCCTTTTTTCTTGTCGTAAAGACTCGATTCTGTTGCTCTAGGAACTTCACTCATACCTCCAGCTGGAAAACTCAAATCACCGCGAATGTGTCGTTGAACAGCTCCTAATGCAGGATAAATCGTGTGATGTGTTTTAAGTAAAAACTGCTTTGCTTTTTTCAATGCCCAAACTGCATCTTCCTCACTTAACAATTCATTTCGCATCGTTAGAAAACCAATTGAACCCTGAAGTTTTTCGGATAACATTTTATGCACAACCAAGACAATTGAAGCGTTTGTATCTGCAACATCTGCATCAAAATCCCATCGTTTTACAGCTTGAATTGCATCTTTCAAACGCGGATATTTATTTTCATCTAAAGTAAAAAGCGATTTAAAATGATTGAAATAGGAAGCGTCTTTCAAAAAACTTTTGCTGTATTTTACCTCGTGAATGTCTTTATCACTAAATTTTCCTTTGTGATTTTCAAAATAACGGTCAAAAAGTTCCGCTCGATTCATTGTAAACAATTGTAATCCAATAAAATAATCATTCCATTCACACGTTTCCCCTGTACATTCAAGTGGCGAATTATTTGCATTATAAACATAACCACATTCAGGATTAAATACCGTTGGCTTGCGATTGTAATCAATTAGTTTTTCCCATTTTGTTTTGGAAGAAGTTCCATCAATTGGCAATTTCCAATTTAATTTTGGATCTCTATCTGGAATTTGTCCCCCAGATTGCAACATAATATTATTGTCCTTGTCAGCATAAACAACATTGAAAAGCGGTAAAGCTTCCATTTTTAGCGCGCTTTCAAATTCATTCCAATTAGTAGATTTATTCATTTTATACCATTGTTCAGCTGCTCTTATGTCCATGTAGGCTGGAAAACGAAAAGCGTACTTTCCGTACTTGGTTGAAAAAACAGGTCCAAATTCTGTGTCGTACAATTTCTTTGTCACCCCAATTTTTAAAAAACCTACTTTCAATTTGAATTTCTCTTTTCTGATTTTAAACTTCTTCCAAGCTCCGTCGATGAAATACGATTTCCCTTTGGTTTTCAATTTATAAATATCTCCAAACGAGTGAAAATTCACTGTGTGCGTCCAGCCTAGATGTTCGTTATTACCAACAAAAATCGTCATTCCACCAGGAAACAAGCCGCCAGTCATATTCCAACCTTCTTCACTTTGAATATGAGCTTCGTACCATGCAAAACCTCCTTCAATTGGCTGATGGGAATTTCCAACCAAAAGCGTTTTACCATCTTCCATTAATTCTTTTGCAACAGCAATTCCATTCGATCCTCTTTCATTCGGCGCGTTATACATTTCAATGCGATTTTCTTTTGTTGCCTTCAAAGCCATTCCCATTCCAGCCATTAAACTCAACTTCATCATATAGCCATTCAAAACATCAATTTCGGAAATTGGAAATAAATCTTTGTGAATTACTTGTTCAGGATGTTTCTCGGCATAAGCATTTAATCCTTGCACGTAACCATTGAGCACGCGCTTAAATGTATCCGACAAAGCACCTTCTTTGTAAAGTTTTGGAACGGTAACATCCAAACTTGTGAATTTCAAGACAAAATCAAACAGCAGACCTTCTTTTCCAAGCACAGAACCAGCCAACCCTTTTGAAGGCAAGATATTTTCTTGAATACTTAAAAAGTCATCTTCCGAATGTGCCCAAGCTAAACCATACGCAGCTTCAGCATCTGTTTTACCAAAAATATGAGGCACACCGTAAGTGTCGCGAACGATTTGAATATTTTCCGGTTGAATGTGTTGGCTTTCAACAAAAAAACTCAATAAAAGGAAGAAAAAGCTGATGATTGGTTTCATGTAGTAGATTGATTTTAGGACTCTTAAAGCTACAATAGAAAATCCAAATTTGAGGTAGAAAAATTGAATTTTAACATTCAATCTGAGGAAATTAGAATAGAAAGACCGTTTCAAAAGTCGATAATTTAGGCTTTCTAAAAATTTAAACCCGGAGTTTACCCTTGTAAATGAGGATTTTAAATTTTTAGAGTAACGACAAGTAGCGAGTTTTGCAACGGTCTTATAGAACTATTCAAATACTGGCATAGCTTTTGGTTTGCAAAGATGAATCAATAAAACGTTAAGCCATGGAATCTAAAAAAACAAAAATCAGCGACTTTGAAGCTACACGTTCAACTCATTTCTTTGTTGGACTTTTAACGATGGGAGGATTGAGTTTAGCAGCCTTTACTTATTCGAATGAAAGTGAAATCGCTGCTGAGAAAAAGAAAGTGAAACCGATTGAAATTGAATACATGCTTGCTGATCCAAAGCCAGTTGAAATGCCAAAAATCAAATTGCCAAATGAACAAAAACAGCCTGAAAAACAACAAGAAGCAACAATAAATATTCAGCACACAGTGGATGAAAATATTTCTAGTTCAAAAAACACAACTACTGAAATCAAAACTGAAGTGACCCTTGGAGGAATCGATAAAAAATTTGATGTTGAAATTAAAAACGAAGTGATTGTAGATGTTGAACCTGAAATCGTTGAAGCACCTACAGTTGAGGCAAAATTTCAAGGTGATTACCCAGCTTTAAAAAAATTCATTGCTAACAATCTAAAATACCCAAAAGAGGCGATTGAAATGGAGGAAGAAGGAGTTGTTTTCGTTTCTTTTGTTGTGGAAAAAAACGGTGCAATTACCAATGTTGCTGCTTTAAATAAAGTTTCTCCGAGTTTGGAAAAAGAAGCGATTAGAATTGTTAGATCATTTCCAACTTGGATTCCAGGAGAGGTGAATTTGCAAAAAGTTAGGACTCGCGTGCAACTACCGATTAGATTTGAGTTACAATAATTTTCAATTGAATGTCATCCCTAACGAGAGGAATCTTTTAGACCTTAATTCAATCAAATGAAGCCGTTGAAATTCAGCGGCTTTTTCTATTTCCTAAAAACCTTGAATTACAAATTAGAATTTACTCCGCCTTTTCTGCTTCCTTCAATGCAAGAACTTCTTCAGGGGTGTATTTTCGAATTTTGATGTTGAAATAACCGTAAATGATAGTTGTAATTGGACTTAAAATATTGAAAAAACAATACATCCAATACGTTCCTGTGGCAACATGAAGTACGCTTGCTTGTGCGGCACCACAGGTATTCCACGGAAATAAAACAGATGTTACGGTTCCAGAATCCTCCAAGGTTCTACTTAAATTTTCTGGTTTTAACCCTCTGTCTTTAAATTCTTTCGCAAACATTCTACCCGGAACAACGATTGCCAAATATTGATCGGAAGCAGTTGCATTGAAAAACACACAAGATGCTGCCGTCGTTGCAATTAAACTTCCCGTTGTTTCCACTTTGCGTATTACAGTTGACGTGATTTTTTTCAATAAGCCAGAAACTTCCATTGCTCCACCAAAACACATTGCACAAACTATCAACCAAATTGTATTGAGCATACCCGCCATTCCTCGGGTTGTTAGTAATTTATCAACTGCTTCATTTTTGGTAACAATTGTCGTCTCACCTGACATTGCATTAATAATTGCTGAATAAGAAGCTTTTAAATAATCGTTTGAAATTCCTGTAAGTTCCTTTATGATTTGAGGTTGAGCAACAATGGCCGCAATTCCTCCAACTACCGTCCCAACAAATAAAGCAGGCAAAGCATCCACTTTGAAATAAATTAAAACAAAAACGGAAACAGGAACAAGAAACAAAAATGGAGAAATATTGAATTTACTTTCCATCGCTTTCAGTAATTCGTTTACACCAACTGAATTATTATCTGTAGTAAGCGTTAAACCAATCACAGCAAAAATGATTAAAGTAATCAATAATGTTGGCGCAGTTGTGAAAGCCATGTACCGAATATGTGTAAATAAATCTGTTCCTGCCATTGCGGGCGCAAGATTCGTTGTATCTGAAAGTGGTGACATTTTATCGCCAAAATACGCACCCGAAATAATCGCTCCAGCAATCATTCCTTCATTGATTCCCATCACAGAACCAATACCTAAAAGCGCTACTCCAACCGTTGCAACGGTACTCCAAGAACTTCCTGTAGCTAACGAAACAATTGCGCTAATAATCACAGCGGCCACCAAAAAATAACTTGGATGCATGATTTTCAACCCATAATAAATCATCGTTGGAACAACCCCTGAAATCATCCAAGTGCCACTCAATGCACCGATTACCAGAAGAATCAAAACCGCAGACATCGCAGAATTGATACTTTTTATCATACCTTTTTGAATGTGCTCCCATGTGTAACCCAAGCGAACACCAACAATAGCTGCACAAACAGCAGCAACAATTAATGCAATTTGATTTGGGCCATACGTGGCGTTGTCTTTATAAAGAACCACATTCAAAGCTAGTAAAGCAATCAAAATTAATATTGGAAACATAGCTTCCAAAAAATGAGGTGCGCGCGTGTCTTTTAGCATAAATAGATTTTACCAAAAATAAGTAATATACCTTTAGAAAATCAATTCTCTATGACTTTGAGCCTGTTTAAAATTTATCTAATCTCTTTGTTATGCTTCTTTTTGGTTTCGAATTCGTTGGATTTTTTCGTCAGAACTATTCCATTATGACTGCAAAATCCGCCTTTTCTCACTCAAAAATAAACTATAACAAATTCGTTTTATAAAATTTAAACAGGCTCTTTATATATTAAACTACTTTTTGTTGAGACTATGATTTTATATTTTGTTAATTTTCTTTCTAATGGAACCTTTATCAGTTGTTAATTCAATAATATACGTTCCAGTTTTTAAGTTGGAAAGGTTCATTTTAAAATGTAAACCAACTTCTATTTCACTTTCGACTAGTTTACCATCCAATTGAAATAATGAAATTTGAATAATATTTTCAATTGAAGAAATCGTCAATTCATCACTCGTAGGGTTGGGATAAACAGAAAAACCATCTTCTTCTAACTGTTCTATTGAAGCCAGTTTTAAAATTGGGGCAGGTAAATAATTATCTGTTGTACCGCCGCCATTTGTAGTTTTTAAAATTTGATAAATACCAGTTTCAATATTTCTACTCAAAGCATAACCTACATTTTCATTTGAAAAATCAGCAAACGAAATAAACAAATCCTCTGGGTCATCTATTTCTTGATAAAAGAAACTATCTCCATCGTCTCTACTACACAATGAAACACCTCCAATTAGTATTATTTGAGAGCCATTGTAGCAAACTTCTGATGTTGTTCCTACATAAGGAAAATGCAACACTTTTTGGTTAGCTAATTCTTGGTCATGTATAGAAAGAATTAAGTAATTATTTGATGGATAACCTTGCTCAGGACCGTCTTGCCCAGAAATCGTGCGAATAAGTTTTGTGCCATTTACATCAAATCCCGAAATACTTCCTTCACCAAAACAAGTATAATCTTCTTGAATATATGTTTGTTGTTCAAGATTATAGGTTCCAATATATTGACCCCCTAAATATATACCTGATCCATTATATGGAGTTGTCTGCTCATAATCAGGATAATCAACAGGATTCCATGTTAAACCTTTATCGTTCGTTTGGTAATTTTGAGTTATACAACATCCTATCTTTTCTCTAATTATTGCTACGCTATCATTAAGGAAGGTTAATGCTTTAGCTCCCATTCCATTGGAAGTTGAATCAATTAGTCGCTCCGTCCAAGAAATACCCCCATCAATAGTTAAATTTAAATATTTTCTTGTGTAAGGAGTTTGATTCGGTAAATACACAAGATCATAAGTAACTATGTAAATAAAATTCTCGTTTAAGTATTTTAAAGTGCTTATTCCTCTTTCATTAAAAATTAAAGAATCCCAGTCAACTCCTCCGTTTAACGAATATTTGACAAAATTGCTCTCCCCAGAATTTGATGTTAATCTTGAATAAACAGAATAAAATACTTTTTGAGGTGAAGGTGAAATTAAATCTTGATAGTTATAGTTGTAATAATCTGTTCTATCCATTGTCCTTATTCGATGCCATTGAGTAAGACTAAAAAAAGAACATTGAATAAATGTTACTAACAATAAAAAATATTTCATAATTAAAGTTTGATGATTTAACGTGGTGATTTCAGTTTACGAGAATTTATCTATGTAATTACTTAACTGAATCACTAAAATTAAAACAAATGTTATGATTTTCAAAACATAAGTACTTTTTATTTAAGAACTTTGGAATTGATACTATATTTTTTGAACTCCATTCCTCTTCATCTGTTAACTTTGTTACGATGAATAATTTTATAGAAATCAAGCGGGCACGTGTCCATAATTTAAAGAATTTAAGTGTCAACATTCCGCACGGGAAATTGGTGGTAATCACAGGTGTTTCGGGCTCTGGAAAATCGAGTTTGGCTTTTGATACCGTTTATGCAGAAGGACAAAGACGCTTTATCGAAAGTATGTCTTCTTATGCGCGTCAGTTTTTAGGAAAACTCAATAAACCCGAAGCTGATTACATCAAAGGAATCGCGCCTTCAATTGCAATTCAACAAAAAGTAATTACAAATAACCCACGTTCTACGGTTGGAACGACAACCGAAATCTACGATTACTTAAAATTATTATTCGCTCGAATTGGTAAAACCTATTCACCAAAAAGCGGAAAGGAAGTCAAAAAACATACAAGCACCGACGTAATTAATTATTTAAAATCTTTGCCTGAAAACAGCAAAATCGCTGTGCTATGCCCAATTGATTGTGATTTAAAAAAACTTGATATCATTTACAAGCAAGGTTTTACACGTGTTTTTTACGACAATCAATTCTATTTAATCGAAGATTTGAAAGAATTAAATAATTCAAAGGAATTGTATTTAGTCGTAGATAGAATTAGCACCAATTTTTCGGACGAAGACAATCTTTCACGTGCAACGGATTCTGTTTCTATCGCTTTCACAGAAGGAAAAGGCAATTGTGGGATTCTTAACGAAAACAACATCGAATGGTTCAACAATCGCTTCGAATTAGATGACATTGAATTTCAAGAACCCAATGTACATTTCTTTGCTTTCAACAATCCTTTTGGAGCGTGTAAAACGTGTGAAGGCTACGGAATGGTGCTCGGAATTGACGAAGAACTTGTTTTCCCAAATCGAAATTTGAGTGTTTACGAAGGAGCAATTGCACCTTGGAAGGGCGATTCAATGGGAGAATATTTGAAAGCTTTAACTTTTAACGCGAAGAAATTCGACTTTCCAATTCATCGACCAATAAAAGAACTAACGAAAGAACAATTACAACTCCTTTGGACTGGTAATCAATACTTTGAAGGACTAACAAGTTTCTTTAAATTTCTAGAAACTCAAACTTATAAAATTCAATACCGCGTGATGTTGTCGCGTTATCGTGGCAAAACTTTTTGTCCTGAATGTCATGGAACACGTTTGAGAGGCGACGCTGCCAATGTGAAAATTAATGGATTATCGATTCAAGATGTGGTTTTACTTTCGATTGAAGACGCACATTCGTTTTTCTCAAATTTAGAATTGAATGAATTTGACCGAACAGTTTCAAAACGAATTTTACCAGAAATTCAACAGCGACTTGGGTTTTTGAAAGATGTTGGTTTGGGTTATTTAACCTTGAATCGAGCAGCAAATTCACTTTCTGGAGGAGAATCTCAACGAATAAATTTAGCAACCTCGCTTGGAAGTAGTTTAGTCGGTTCGGTTTATGTACTTGATGAACCTTCGATTGGTTTACATCCGAAAGATACAGAACGATTGATTACCGTTTTGCAACGTTTAAAAGCACTCGGAAACACAGTGATTATCGTCGAACACGAAGAAGAAGTGATGAAAGCGGCTGATGAAATAATTGACATCGGACCAAAAGCTGGCGTTTTTGGCGGTGAAGTCGTTTTTCAAGGAGATTTCACACAATTGAAAGATGCAAAAAACAGTTTAACAGCTGAATATTTGACAGAAAAGAGAGTGATTCCTGTTCCTACAAAACGTAGAAAATCAAACAATAAAATCACAATTGAAGGCGCTCGACAACACAATTTGAAAAACATAAACGTTTCGATTCCGCTGAATAGTTTAGTTTGTATCACTGGTGTTTCTGGTTCTGGAAAATCAACTTTAATCCGCTCTATTTTATATCCTGCAGTTCGGAAAGAATTGGGATTGAGTAGTGATTTGGTTGGGAAAATGGATGGAATTAGTGGCGATTTAAAACAAATCAAAAACGTTGAATTCATCGATCAAAATCCAATAGGAAAATCGTCGCGAAGTAATCCAATTACCTACGTCAAAGCTTTTGATGACGTTCGAGAACTCTATTCACGTCAACCAATCGCAAAAGCTCGAGGCTACAAACCTGGATTTTTCAGTTTCAATGTCGAAGGTGGACGTTGTGAAATGTGTGAAGGTGAAGGAACGATAACAGTTGGAATGCAATTCATGGCAGACGTTCATTTGAATTGTGATGCTTGTAAAGGAAAACGTTATAAATCAGAAACTTTAGAAGTTGAATATCGAGGAAAAACGATTTACGATTTATTAGAAACAAGTTTGGAAGATGCTTTGCAATTTTTCAAAGAAGGAAAAGACAAATTAGATCAAAAAATAGTCGATAAAATCCAACCACTTGTGGATGTTGGTTTAGGTTATTTGAAAGTGGGGCAATCTTCGAGTACAATGTCAGGTGGAGAAGCGCAACGCATCAAGTTAGCATCGTTTTTATCTAAAGGAACCAATGCTCCGTCTACGCTTTTCATCTTTGACGAACCAACAACGGGCTTGCATTTTTATGACATTGAAAAATTACTGATTGCCTTTAATGCGTTGATCGACCAAGGTCATTCAGTTGTTGTGATTGAGCACAATACCGAAGTAATCAAGTGTGCCGATTATATTATTGATATAGGTCCTGTAGGTGGAGAGAATGGTGGAAATATCCAGTTTGAAGGAAATCCTGAAGAGCTTGTGAAACTTGGAGAGAATGCTACGGCAAGGTTTTTAAGAGAAAAACTTTGATTTTGACCTAAGGAACTGTCAACAACAATAAATTAACGAAAGAAATTAATAAAGAAATAATAGCAACTGTAAGCGCTATCGTACTTCTCTTACTGTGTTCTCTGCTCATGGTTTAAATTATTTGTAGTAGTGATTTATTTTAATAGGCGACAAAAGTACATAAAGGATTAATACATAAATAGTATTTGATTGTATTTTTTTTTAATTCTGAACGAAAAAAAAGGGAAATTCCTTAAAATTCAAATTAAAATCAATTAACTATTAATCAATAAGTTAATGACTAGATTGTTTTCTAAAAAACTTTTACAATTTTAAAAGAATATTCAAGCTGTCAACCACCATTTGGATTCCCAATGAAAGCACGATAAAACCCATAATTTTTGACATGGAACGAATTCCAGCTTGTCCAAGGTATTTTAAGATTTTTGGAGCAAGATAGAAAATAAAGAAAATCACTAAACTCACAACCAAAATTGCAAGAACGGAAATTGTTTTTTCAAGAAAAGTGTCTGTCGTGAGTGATAAATTGATTAACAAAGAAATGGAACCTGGACCAGCTAAAAGTGGCATTGCTAGAGGACTAAACGAAATATCTTCCTTCACCAAAGATTCTTCTCTCACTTCACCTTGAATATCATTTTTGTGTTGTGAATTCAATAACAAAAAGCCTGAGCGCGAAATAATAATTCCACCTGCTAATTTCAAGGCGTGAATTGAAATACCAAAAAACTCAAGAATAAAATTTCCGATAAAGAAAGAAACAACGCAAATTATAAAAATATAAACAGCTGTTTTTCGGATGGTTACTCGCAAATGCCCTGGAGAATATCCTGATGTTAATGAAATAAAAACAGGAATTGCACTCAATGGATTTATCAATGAGAAAAGTGAAATACAACTTGTTATAAATAGGGTTAGCATCAATTCCTTTTTCGTTGAATTAAACTCAACGTATTTGTTTGCAAAAATACAATTTTAATGCTCATATTCTGGTTAATAAAAAAATAATAAAGAAAAGTTCACAATTAGAATATACTTTACTTTTGCAGTATAATTCACTTACAGAATATGGCAGATATTTTCGAAAAAATCAAAGCGAACAGAGGACCAATAGGTCAACACGCGAAAGAATCACATGGATATTTTACCTTTCCAAAATTGGAAGGTGATATTGGACCTCACATGTTATTTAGAGGTAAAAAGAAATTAAATTGGTCTTTGAATAACTATTTAGGGTTGGCAAATCACCCTGAAGTTCGAAAAGCAGATGCAGATGCTGCTGCTGAATTTGGTTTTGCTGCGCCAATGGGTGCGCGAATGATGAGTGGAAACTCAAATTACCACGAACAATTAGAAGCTGAGTTATCCGCTTTTGTTGAAAAAGAAGATACTATTTTGTGTAATTTCGGTTACCAAGCTATGGTTTCTGCAATCGATTGTTTAGTGGATCGTCACGACGTGATTGTTTACGATGCTGAATCACATGCTTGTATTTTGGACGGTGTTCGCTTACACATGGGTAAAAGATTCGTTTTCAAACACAATGACGTTCAAGATTGTGAGAAACAATTGCAACGTGCAACTAAATTAGCAGAAGAAACTGGTGGTGCGATTTTAGTGATTACTGAAGGAGTTTTCGGTATGCGTGGCGACCAAGGAAAACTTAAGGAAATAGTTGAATTAAAGAAAAAATTCAATTTCCGTTTATTCGTTGACGACGCTCACGGAATTGGTACTTTAGGTGCTAAAGGTGGTGGTACAGGTCAAGAGCAAGGCGTTCAAGATCAAATTGATATTTATTTCGGAACATTCGCAAAATCATTTGCTTTGATCGGTGGATTTATTTCAAGTGACGAGCAAGTGGTGGAATATTTACGTTATAACATGCGTTCTCAAATTTTCGCTAAAGCTTTACCTCTTCCATTGGTGAAAGGTGCTTTGAAACGTTTGGAATTGATGCGCAATCACCCAGAATTAAAAGAAAATCTTTGGAAAATTACCAATGCTCTTCAATCAGGATTGAAAAATGCAGGATTTGAAATTGGTGTTACAGATTCATGCGTAACTCCTGTTTATTTGAACGGTTCGATTCCAGAATCAACTAATTTAATTTACGATTTAAGAGAGAATTACAATGTATTCTGCTCGATGGTTGTTTACCCAGTTGTTCCTAAAGGAATGATTATTTTGAGAATTATCCCAACTGCTGTTCACACTTTAGAGGATGTTGAATATACAATTGATTGCTTCTCTAAAATTGTTGGTAAATTGAAAGCAGGAGAATATATGTCAGATAAAATTGCTGCAACCTAGTCAGTATCAACATTAAACTAAAAAGAGGTTCAGAAATGAACCTCTTTTTTTATACTATAAATTAAGAATTTTACAATTGAATCACATATTTCGACGATACTGTCCACCTACTTCAAATAACGCATTGGTGATTTGACCCAAAGAAGCATATTTACAAGTTTCCATCAATTCTTCAAACATATTGCGATTGTTGATAGCTGCATCTTGTACTTTTTCAATTCCAGAAATTGCTTTTTCAGCGTTGCCTTTTTGTAATTCAGCCAGCATTTCAATTTGATATTGCTTTTCTTCTTCCGTTGCACGAATGACTTCTTTCGGTAGTACGGTCGGCGAACCTTTTGAACTCAAGAAAGTGTTTACACCAATTATTGGGAATTCACCTGTATGTTTCAAAGTCTCGTAATACAACGATTCTTCTTGGATTTTAGAGCGTTGATACATTGTTTCCATTGCACCTAAAACACCACCACGTTCCGTGATTCTATCAAATTCAGACAAAACTGCTTCTTCCACCAAATCCGTTAAATCGTCGATGATGAATGAACCTTGCAATGGATTTTCGTTTTTCGCTAAACCTAATTCACGATTAATAATCAACTGAATCGCCATTGCTCTGCGCACAGATTCTTCGGTTGGCGTTGTAATTGCTTCGTCGTAAGCGTTGGTGTGCAATGAGTTACAGTTGTCGTAAATCGCATACAAAGCTTGTAAAGTCGTACGTATATCGTTGAAATCGATTTCTTGTGCGTGTAATGAACGTCCCGAAGTTTGAATGTGGTATTTCAACATTTGCGCACGTGGATTTGCACCGTATTTTTTAGCTAAAGCTTTCGCCCAAATTCTTCTTGCAACACGACCAATTACTGCATATTCAGGGTCGATTCCGTTGGAGAAAAAGAACGATAAATTAGGTCCAAAATCATCAATACTCATTCCGCGGCTCAAGTAATATTCCACATAAGTGAAACCGTTTGCCAAGGTAAATGCCAACTGCGTAATCGGATTTGCTCCTGCTTCTGCGATGTGGTAACCGGAAATAGAAACGGAATAGAAATTTCTTACGCCATTATTGATGAAGTATTGTTGCACGTCACCCATCAAACGCAATGCAAATTCCGTCGAGAAAATACAGGTGTTTTGAGCTTGGTCTTCTTTTAAAATATCAGCTTGTACCGTTCCACGCACTTGTTTCAAGGTATCCGCTTTGATTTGTGCATAAACGTCTGCTGGTAAAACTTGGTCACCCGTTACACCTAACAACATCAAACCTAAGCCGTCGTTTCCTTCAGGCAATTCCCCTTGATAACTTGGCCGTTTCGTTCCTTTTTCTTTATAAATCGCAGCGATTTTCGCTTCCACTTCGGCTTCTAAACCATTGGCTTTGATGTATTTCTCACAATTTTGATCGATGGCAGCATTCATAAAGAATCCCAACAACATCGGAGCTGGCCCATTGATTGTCATTGAAACAGACGTCGCAGGATGGCTCAAATCAAAACCAGAATATAATTTTTTGGCATCGTCTAAACAGCAAATCGACACTCCTGAATTTCCAATTTTCCCATAAATATCTGGACGAATCGCAGGGTCATTACCGTATAAAGTTACCGAGTCGAAAGCCGTTGAAAGACGTTTTGCTGGCATTCCCAAACTTACGTAATGGAAACGCTTGTTGGTTCTTTCTGGACCACCTTCACCCGCAAACATACGCGTTGGATCTTCTCCTTCACGTTTGAACGGGAACAAACCGGACGTATATGGAAATTCTCCTGGGTAATTTTCTTGCAACACCCAACGTAAAATATCACCCCAACTCGTGTATTTCGGTGAGGCCACTTTTGGTATTTGTGAATGCGAAAGTGATTCGGTGTGTGTTTTTAAACTCAACACTTTATCACGCACTTTGAATTGATATTCAGGGTTTTTGAACGATTGTTTTTTCTCGTCCCAATTTTGTAAAATCGCCCAGTTTTTCGGGTCGAAATTCATTTTTTCATTTTCAAACGCTTCCTGCAAACCTTTTACCAATCGGTCTTTGTCTTCAATCGAAGAATTGCTTATTGTTTGAATTGAAGTGTGTAATCCGTGTAATTTTTCCGCAACTTGAACTTGTTGATTTACCCATTTGTCGTAAGCGCGGTTGTTCTCAGAAATCTCTGATAAATAACGTGTTCTGTCAGGTGGAATTACGAAAATTTTCTCTGACATTTCACGAGTAATTTGGAAAGTAGAATTTAACGGCGCACCTGTTTTCTCTACCACTTTATCCATAATTACTTTGTACAACGAATTCATTCCTGGGTCGTTGAACTGCGAAGCGATTGTTCCATAAACTGGCATATCGTCCACGTTGCTTTCCCATAAATTATGGTTGCGTTGGTATTGCTTTCTAACGTCGCGCAAGGCATCTAGAGCACCACGTTTGTCGAATTTATTTAAAGCGATAACGTCGGCAAAATCCAACATATCAATTTTTTCTAATTGCGTAGCAGCACCGTATTCCGGCGTCATCACGTACAAAGAAACGTCCGAGTGGTCTAAGATTTCTGTATCCGATTGACCAATTCCAGAAGTTTCTAAAATGATTAAATCGTAGTTTGCTGCTTTCAAAATACTAATCGCTTCCGCAACGTGTTTTGACAAAGCCAAATTTGATTGACGCGTTGCCAATGAACGCATGTAAACGCGATCACTTTTAATGGAATTCATTCGGATTCTGTCTCCCAACAAAGCTCCACCCGTTTTACGTTTGGAAGGATCGACAGAAACCACTGCGATTTGTTTGTCTGTAAAATCAATTAAAAAGCGACGTACCAATTCATCTACTAAAGACGATTTTCCAGCTCCACCTGTTCCCGTAATTCCTAGAACAGGTACAGATTTCGTTGCAGCAATTGCACGTACTTTATTTAAAACCTCCGTATTTTCATCTGCGAAATTTTCAGCAGCAGAAATCACTCTGGCAATCGCGGGAACATTTTTCTCTGCTAATTTTTCTGGCTCGTTGGTGATATTTGTTCCAACTGGGAAATCACATTTTTCCACCAAATCGTTTATCATTCCTTGTAAACCAAGCGAACGACCATCATCAGGGTGATAAATGCGTGTGATTCCGTAGCCATGTAATTCTTCAATTTCAGAAGGAAGAATTGTTCCTCCTCCTCCACCAAAAATTTTGATATGTGGCGCACCTTTTTCTTTCAATAAATCATACATGTATTTGAAATACTCGATGTGACCGCCTTGGTAGGAAGTCATTGCAATTGCTTGTGCATCCTCTTGAATGGCGCAATTCACCACCTCTTCCACCGAACGGTCATGACCTAAATGAATCACTTCGCAACCAGTCGTTTGAATGATACGACGCATGATATTTATCGCAGCATCGTGACCGTCAAAAAGCGAGGCAGCTGTTACAATTCTGATTTTATTGATTGGTTTATAAGGCGCAACTTGTTCCATAATTTGTGTCTTTTTTTAAAGAGCGCTAAAATTAAGAAAAAAAGCCTTTAGGACTAGGATTCAGAATTGAAAATATGGATTGAAAAGTAAACTATCAAAGCTGGAAAAAGAAAAGACGAGAATTGAATTTGAGTGAAAAGTTAAAAGAGAAAAGTTGAAAATGTGCTAATGTGCTAATGTGTTAATGAATAATGTGCTAATTAATAATCTGCTAATGAAGAAATATGCTAACGATAGAATTTAAAAACCAAAAATCCTTTCTTCGAGTTAAAATCCTAATTCAACATTAAGCATTAAAAATTCAAAAATTAAATCGTATTTCGCGCTGCTTCCACCCTATTATTCATGACTTTAAAAAACAATGGCGGAACCAAAGCCATAAGCATCATTCCAGGATAACCTGTTGGCATTGTTGGAGATTCTTCGTGAGATTCCAGTAGTTGGTAAGGTCTATCAGCTTTGTAGTGGTGGTCTGAATGACGACTCAATTCAAAGAGTACGATTCTACCTAAAACATGATTTGAATTCCAGGAATGCCAACGTCTAACACGTTCATAAGTTCCATTTTCTTTTTGTTGTCGCACCAAACCGTAATGTTCGATGTAATTAACCGTTTCCAACAACAAAATACCAATAATTGCAGCAAGCAGAAAAGCGAGCAAGACCTTAAGTCCAAAAATGAAATAAATACTTGACAGTAAAGTAATATGAAGAAAGGTGTAAATGATCATTCTATTTGTGTAGTGGAAAAAAGTTAATTTTTGAATAGACAATCTTTCCTTTTCGATTTGCCAAGCTTGTAAATAACTTCCAATCTGTGAACGAAACCAAAAAACAAACAATAATTCATTTTTTCTTGCTGTTGCAGGATCATTTGGTGTTCCAACGTTGTGATGATGTCCACGATTGTGATAAGGCAAAAAATGATTTTCAAGTGAACTCAAGAGTAGAATTTCACCAATTAATTGTTCAACCTTGTTTAAGCGATGCCCCAACTCATGACCGAGGTTGATGCCAATTACACCACACATAATTCCCATTGAAACTGTTTTTCCAACTAAATCCAAAGTTGTTGTGCTTCCTGAAATAATGAAGAAAAAATAAATTAAAAATCCCCACTGAATTGGTAACATCAAGTAAAGAAGGAAATCATAATAGTTGTCATTTGCTGCCAATTCGCGTTCTCTTTCGTCCAAATTTTTAGCGTCAGGTTGAAAAGCCATTTCTAAAAGAGGAACGAGTCCAAAGAAAACAAATACAGGCAAAAACGTTAGCACACCTGAGTTATTGAAACTGATAAAAACCGTTAATGGTAAGGCTAGAATACTTAGATATTTTAGTTTTTTCATCGCTTGATTTTTTAAGATAAAAGTAAGCAATGAATTTATTAAAACAAACAAGAATTTCTATTTAAAAAAGCTAAGATTTTTATAAACGAGTCAAGAATTACATCAAAAAAAAACGACTTCACCTATCTGATGAAGTCGCTTTGAAAATATAGAAAAAACTATTTTTTAAAATTCGGAGCAACGATTAAATCTTTTGTACCGTGAGTCCAAGAATAGAAACCTTCGCCTGATTTCACTCCTTTTTTTCCAGCAGTAACCATATTCACTAAAAGTGGACATGGTGCATATTTTGGATTTCCGAAGCCATCGTGAAGTACTTGTAAAATTGCCAAACACACATCTAAACCAATGAAATCAGCTAATTGCAAAGGTCCCATTGGATGTGCCATTCCCAATTTCATAACCGTATCAATTTCTTCAACGCCTGCAACACCTTCGTACAAAGAATAAATCGCTTCGTTGATCATCGGCATCAAAATTCGATTGGCGATAAATCCCGGGTAATCATTCACTTCAGTTGGAACTTTATTTAGTTTTTTTGAAGTTTCCATAATCAAATTCGTCACCTCATCTGATGTTGAATAACCACGAATAATTTCAACTAATTTCATCACAGGAACTGGATTCATAAAGTGCATTCCAATTACTTTGTCCGGACGATTTGTAACTGATGCAATTTTAGTAATCGAAATCGAAGAAGTATTTGTTGCTAAAATTACGTGAGGTTCTGTCGCAGCATCTAAATCTTTGAAAATTTTCAATTTTAAATCGATGTTTTCTGTTGCCGCTTCAACCACTAAATCAATACCTTTTACTCCGTCAGGAATAGTTGTGAAAGTGGTAATATTAGAAAGCGTTGCATCTTTATCAGCCTCCGTTAATGCGCCTTTGGCAACTTGACGATCCAAATTCTTACCAATTGTAGCAATCGCTTTATCCAGAGAAGCTTGCGAAACATCAATTAAATTAACTTTATATCCAAATTGAGCAAATACGTGAGCGATTCCATTCCCCATCGTTCCAGCTCCAATTACAGCAACATTTTTCATAGTTTGATTTTTTGTTGAGCAAATATAAGGAGAATAAATAATTGCGAATAAATAGTTGTCACTCAGCAAAAGATTCAACTTTCGTTTCTAGCTTTAAGTTCGCGATTAGCTTTTTAGTCCAACATTCTATTTTCTCAATTATCGTAATTTTACACAATGAAAACCAATGCTCTATCTTTTCGGTTGAAGTCCATTTTATTTCTCGCTTGGTTCCTCACTTTGCCATTTGGCTCGAATTTATTGGGTATTTCTCTAGGTTCTTTTACGATTTATCCGAATCTAATTTTGACCTTAGCCTTGATACCGCTGGGATTCTCCAGTTTTAAAAATTGGAACAAATTAGAAATTTCAATTCTGGGATTTCTATTTCTTTGGTTGCTTTTTGCAATTTTTCAAGGACAAAAGAGTAGCTTTTTGAAAGAAGAAATTTTTGATATTCGTTCCTTAATTATGCAATTCTTGATTGCTTTCGTTTTAGTTACTTCCTTTCATTCACTCGGGAAAAACAATTTTTTAAAACATACAATTACTGGTCTTCGGTGTTTTCTTTTTATCCTTTTAAGTGCTGGAATTGTTGAATTTTTAACTGGAATTCATTTTGCGGGAACGAAAACGCACGAATTTTTAGAACTTTCGGTTGGCAATAATTTCTATGCGCCAATGTTCATTTACGACAATCAAAATGATTACATCGCGTACTTGTTTTTTACTTATTTGATGCTGTATTTATTCGATGAAAAGTTGAGACAAAACAGCTACCTTCAACTGCTTTTCTCATTGATAATCTTTGTTTTTGCAGTCTTTGCTGATTCCAATTTTGCTAAACTTCTTAGCGCTGGAATGATTGTTTTACAACTTGGAATACTCTTTTATCAGCAAATTCAAAAGAGAAAAATTCTTGACTTTTTACCTTATGTTGTTGCAATTGTTTTACTGGTAATTACCATTTTCACAAACACACTTTTCTTTGGCCCGAAATATGAAAACTCAGCCAATTACCGATTAAATGGCGTTCAAATTGTAAACCAAAAAAACGGTAAATTGGAGGTGATTTCAGCAAAGGAAAAACTTTCAAAATCGGAGCAAAATCAAGTGATTCAATACTTAGATTCAGTGAATACAAAAAGTCCTGAAAATGCTCCAAACTTGCGCAAAAATTTAATTTTAAACGGAATTGATTTTATTAAATCTGCTCCCATTTTTGGACTTGGACCTGGTGGTTTTGCCTTAAAAATCAAACGAAACGAACACCAACATTTCATTCACACGCATACTTCTCCACACAATTTCCCGATTGAAATCATTAGTCAATTTGGTGTTTTTGGTTGGTTTTACTTTGGACTCATTGGCTTTATTGCAATTCAATTCTTTAAACTCAGAAAAATCATTTCTAACAGATTCAAAATTGCATTGATTACACTTTTCGTTTCACTTCCGTTTCTTTGGATGATGCCGTCCGCATATTTATACCTCTCGATTCATTGGCTATTTTTACCTTTGTTGCTGATTCAATTACTACTAATTCAGGAAAAATCAATTTTGAATGAGCACGAACAATAAAGTGTATTACCGTAATTTCTTGACGATGCTATCGGGCAACACTTTGAGCCAATTGATTCCGTTCATTATTGCTCCCGTACTTTCGCGCATTTTTTCACCCGAAGAATTTGCTGTTTTGGCAAATTTTATGGCAATTGTTGGCGTAATTGGTATCATTTCAACTGGTCGATTAGAGCTTGCTGTTCCGATTCCTCAAGATCATAAACGCGCACAAGAAATTGTTTTTACAGGTCTAATCATCACGCTTTTACTTGGATTACTTAGTGTTTTGATTCCAGTTTTCGCTCTTCAAATCAGTGCGCTTTACAAAGACGATCAATTGGCGAATTATTTGTGGATGGCGCCACTTTCGGTTGTAAGTTTTGGTTTACTCGGTTTGACAAACAATTGGAATTTGCGCCATGAAAAGTTTCACTTATTGTCTATTGGAAAAATAGCGCAATCGATTGTCAACAATGGTTTGGCAGCATTGCTAGGCTACATTGGCTGGGGAATTAACGGTTTGATTATCGCCTGGTTATTATCTCAATATGTCAATATTTTTATTCTATTAATCGGAGTGAATCGCAAAGTGAGTTACAAAGATTTTAGCATCATCACTTTAAAAACAACGTTGAAGGAGTACAAAGATTTTCCGCTAATCAATTCCCTTCACGCATTCACTGATATTTTCATTACACAATTCTTACTTTATTGGGTCATTTCAAGTTACTTTGGATTTCTAGAATTGGGATTGTTTGCAATGATGAATAAATATGTGAAAGCACCAATCATTCTCGTTTCAACATCTGTTTCACAACTCTTTTACGTCGAAGCTGGAAAAGCAATCAACCAAGGAATTTCGTTGTTCCCAATTGTCAAAAAAACGGTTCGAACTTCAGTGCTTTTCGCGATTCCTTTTACGATTGTATTGCTCGTTTTAGGTCCTTGGATTTTCAAAATTTACTTGGGTGAAAAATGGGAATCTGCTGGTGTTAATGCGCAGAGTATTGCTCCAATGCTTTTTTTGTATTTCATCCTCTCCCCTATTTCTGGCTTGCCAATTTTGCTCAACAAACAAAAAGGTGCATTTGCATTCAGTGTTTTGGGTTACTCGTTCACGATTCTTGCTTTATTCATAGGTATTTGGCTAAAACTTGATTTCAATAAAACCTTAATCATTTACGGTGCTGCATTTTCGCTATTTTACCTGATGTTGCTAGTTTGGTATTATTCTCTAATTAAAAGACAAAATGCGCGTATTAATTAACGGTTTACCACTTTTTGGAGAACGCTTGGCAAAAGATCTACAAAAGTTTGATAAGCATTCTAGCTATATCTTTTTTGATACTTATTATTCTAAATGGGCAAAAATTAAATTCTTTTTTCACTTACCTTTTGCAGATTTAGTCATTTCAATGAATGGAGTTACGGATGAAAGTGGAAGTTTAAATCTCGTAATGAAATTTAGAAAAAAGCTAATCTTACAATGGATGGGAACAGATGTTCTATTGGCAATAGATAGGTTCAAAAACAAGACAATAAATACAAAATATGTTGATTATTCGAAAAACTTTGTTGATGCAGACTGGCTAAGGGATGAGTTATTAAGTGTTAAAATTAAAAGCGAAAAATTACATTTTAAATACGTTGAGGTCAATTCACCAATTCAAAAATATAATTCAATTTCAATAATGAGTTATGTACCTCAGAATCGACAAGATTTTTATGGTATGGATAAGATTATTGAATTAGCGTTGATTTTTCCAAATATTGAATTTCTATTATTCGGATTAGATAAAACAGACAAAATAATCCCTGAAAACATTAAACTATTTGGGTGGGTAAATCCCAACGTTTTTAATGAATATTTAAGGAAAACTCCGATTTTTTTGAGATTAACCGAACATGATGGCTTTTCTCTAGCAGTTTTAGAAGCTTTAAGTTTTGGAGCCGAAGCAATTACAAGCTTTGAATCTGATTTTGTTCATAATGCAAATACAATTGATGAAATAAAAGATGCTATAAACACTGCAATTAATGCAATTGAAAAGAGAAATTTTGAACCTAATTTATCGGTAATTGAGATTCTCAATAAAGAATTTAAAAAAGATAAAATCATATTAAATTACATCCAAAAACTCAAAGAAATTGCAGACAACTAAACGTATAGCTTTAATTACAACTTGGTTTCCTCCGCAAGAAAGTGTGGCGACGAATCGCATGTTGGCTTTTGCTGAATTTTTAAGCGAAAGGTTTGAAGTGGAAGTTTTTTGTTTGGCAAAAGAAGAAAAATCCATTGATTGGAAACCGAATATTAAAGTGCATTACAGCGCTTCGAATGAAATTTTTGAACGCTTGCAAGACAAAACCTCTGACGGAGCTATTTTACACAAAATGAAAGTTGGAACGCGCATTATTTTATCGAGAGTAATTCCAAATCCTTTGGTGAAATGGCAAAAATCGACGCTTTCAAAACTAAAACAAATTCATTCTAAAAATAATTTTGATTTCATCATCAGTTCTTACAGTCCACAAGAAGCACATTTGGTGGCAATTGATTTCAAAAAAGAGTACTCAAAAATTCCTTGGATTGCTGATATGCGCGACGAAATGGCTGCGAATCCTTATTTAGATTCCAATACAAAAAATCGATTATTGGCAATAGAAAAAGAAGTCAATTTGTATGCAGATGCCTTGACGACGGTGAGCGAACCTATTTTATTAGATTTCAAAAAGTCGATGCCAAACATTCGTTTTTTCGAAGAAATTAGAAACGGATTTAACCATGATTTTAAGCGCGATTTAACTTTAAATTCAACAAATAAAACGTTCACGCTTGGCTATTTTGGAACTTTTTATGGTAAACGAAAACCAACGATTTTACTAGAAGCTTTGAAACAATTAACAGCAGAAAATGCAGCGTTTGACTTTCAATTAGAAATTATTGGAGCGCATCAAAACTTTACGATTCCGAGTGAAATTGCGAGCAAAATAAAAATGCATTCGCCTTTAGCATATAAAGAAGCAATCGCAAAAATGGCAACAATGGATGCAAACATTCAAATTCATCCGAAAAGCGAGCAAAAAGGAATTTTCACTGGAAAATTATTTGATTACATTTCAGTTCAAAAACCCGTTTTAGCGTTTGTGGACACCGAAGATGTTGCAGCTCAACTCATTCAAGATTTTAACTGCGGTTATGTTGCCGATTTTTCTGATTTAGAAGCCAATAAAAAAGTAATTTTAGAAGCCTTTAACGATTGGAAAATGAACCAAATAAAATTTGCAACTAACGAACAAGTACAATCCTTGCATCGAAGAAATCAGGTGGAGAATCTCACAAAACTTATTGAAAAATTGATCGCATGAAAATCCTACAAGTCGGTCCGAATTCTGTTCATGTTTCCTCTTATATTTCAGCTTTGAGTGAGATTGAAAAAGACATTTATCTACTTTCAGAAGAAATTTGTGACTTTAAAGGTGTCAAGGAAAATTTTGTGATTTCCTTTCGAAGTTTAAATCCTTTGAGCGTTTTAAAAAGCAATCGAAAACTCAAACAACTATTGCAGCAATTAAAACCTGATGTCATTCACATGCACCAAGTCAATCGTTCGGCTTATTTTGTGAGTCGAATTGCGCAAAAATTGAACATTCGGGTAGTAACAACAGCTTGGGGAAGCGATGTGCTTTTGATACCAAAACAAAATGTTTTTTTCAAGTTTTTGGTGACTCAAACTTTGAAGAATTCTGCAATAGTCACCGCGGATTCGGAAGACATGGTTCAAGCGATGAAAGCATTGCATCCACAAGGAAATTTTAAACTTTTACAATACGGAATCGACCCAATTAAAGCTACGGAGAAAGAAAAAATTGTGTATTCCAATCGCTTGCACGAACCGCTTTACAGAATTGAAAAAGTCATCGAATATTTCAACGAATTTTCTGCGCAATATCCCGATTGGAAATTAGTGATTGCAGGAACTGGTTCTCAAACCGAACAATTAAAGTCGCTTGTAAATTCGAGTGAAATAGCAGAAAAAACAAGCTTTGTGGGTTGGCAAAAGAAACCTGAAAACAGCGCTTGGTACGCCAAATCAAGTATTTACATTTCGATTCCATCCAGTGACGGAACATCTGTTAGTGTTTTAGAAGCGATGTCAGCGGGTTGTATTCCTGTTGTGGCAGATTTACCTGTTTCGCACGAATGGATTGCATCTGGAAAAAACGGCGTAATTGAAAAGTCAGGTGAAAATCCGTTGTTAAAAGCGCTTGAAATCGACCACGAAGCCTGTTCAGAATTCAATGCAAACCTCATCGATGAAAAAGCCACAAGAGCAGCAAGTATGAAATTGTTTATTGGATTTTATAAACCTTAAAGTCTAAATAAACTCAAAATCAACCCTGCGATTTTTCCGTTTTCCATCTTCCGTTTTGTTGCTGTCAACTGGTTTTTTCTCTCCTTTATAATCTGTAACAATTCGATCGCGTCTTAAACCATTTGCTTCGAAAAACAAAATAATTGACTCAGTTCTTCTTTTCGATAATTTATTGTTAAAACTATCCGAACCATCAGCATCTGTATGACCTGTGATTTTAATTCTTAAATCCGAATGACTTTTGACCATTTTAATCATTTTCAAGAGGTACGATTTATACTCTTCCTTTAAAACATCTTTTCCATAATCGAAATAAACCGATTCAAACTTGAAAGCTTTTAGTTCTTCCAAACGCTTTATCGGTGAGGATAATCCATTTTCTAAATCGGCATTAAAACGCAAAAACCAAGAGTGGTTCATCAAGGTTTCATTCTTGTCATTAAACTCAAATTTCGATTTATAGAGAATGATTTTACCTGATGCACTTGGACATTTTTTACTTGTGTAAATGCCTTCAAAATAACCTGATTCTTCGTTGTAGTTTAATTTTAGTTGACGCAAACAGGGATCTGTCACTTTTTCGGTTTGTTTCAAAACACGATCTTCTGACAATTCAATTGAACTTGCTGTTTGAGTTTTTCCAGAAATCTTAATTACCGAAAAATTAGTTGAATTGTAAATTTCCTCTCGAATTTTCCCATCAATTAAACCGTTGATAACTGAAATTGTCAAATAAATCGGTTTTCCTTCTTTCCAATTTTTATCATTTTCAACTACTATCCCTTGCCATTCGCCACTTAATTTAAGCTGTGCAAACGAATAGAAATTAATAAGTAAAAATAAAAGCGCTAGGTTTTTCATTATTGACGTATTCGATTTTTCTCAAAAAATGTTCCAATAAAAAGTAAAGATGAACTATATTCGTTGATTATTGTTTAAAATAAAAAGTCACAAATGAAATTAATAGCAGCAATGAGCATCGGAATTTTAAGTTTAGCAATGGTTTTAAGCTCTTCAACAGCAAGTAAAGAGTCGATTCATCAATTCAAAGTAGAAGATATTGAAGGAAAAACATTTGATTTTAGTTCATTGAAAGGAAAAAAAATCATGGTTGTAAATACTGCTTCTAAGTGTGGGTTAACGCCTCAATACGAAAAATTGGAAGCAATTTATAAAAAGTATAAAAGCAAAAACTTTGTGATTATCGGTTTTCCAGCAAATGATTTCATGTCGCAAGAACCTGGTTCTGACCAAGAAATTGCTACATTCTGTCAAAAAAATTACGGTGTTACTTTCCCAATGATGTCTAAGATTTCTGTAAAAGGAAACGATATGCACCCAGTTTATAAATTTTTAACTGAAAAAAGTAGAAATGGACTGGAAGACAATAAAGTTGAATGGAATTTTCAAAAGTACCTTTTAGATGAAAATGGTTATTTGGTAAAAGTTATTTCGCCTAGAGTTCAACCAGATGATGCTTCGATTATTGAATGGATTGAAAAGTAATTATTAGTTGTATTCAAAACACTTCAAACCGTTGAAATATTGTTGATAAGTTAAGCTTTTCAACGCTCTCAAACGTCTAATAAATCAGCTTTCGTTTTGTATTTTTGTTCGCTTCAAAATGAATTGAATCGTAACAAAAATAATATGGCTGAAGAAGAAAAAAGAGACAATTATTCTGCGGATAATATACAGGTTTTAGAAGGTCTTGAGGCGGTACGTAAACGCCCAGCGATGTATATCGGAGACGTCGGAGTCAAAGGTTTACATCACTTAGTGTATGAGGTTGTTGACAATTCGATTGACGAAGCCTTAGCAGGATATTGTGACACAATCCACGTTTATATCAACGAGGATAATTCGGTAACAGTTCGCGATAATGGTCGTGGTATTCCAACGGCAATGCATACCAAAGAGAAAAAGTCGGCATTGGAAGTAGTAATGACCGTTCTACATGCTGGTGGTAAATTCGATAAAGACACGTATAAAGTTTCTGGTGGATTGCACGGTGTTGGTGTTTCTTGTGTGAATGCCTTATCCATTGCATTAAAAGCAACCGTTTATCGTGAAGGGAAAATTTTCCAACAAGAATATAGTATTGGTAAACCATTATACGATGTTAAAGTTGTAGGAGAAACGACTGAAAACGGTACAGAGGTTACATTCAAACCAGACAGTACAATATTCGACAACACTGAATACAACTTCGACACATTAGCTGCTCGTATGCGTGAATTAGCTTTCTTGAACAAAGGAATTACTATCACACTTACAGATCGCAGAACAGAAGATGAAAATGGAAAATCACCAATGACAACTTATCATTCTGAAGGTGGTCTGCGTGAATTTGCACAATATTTGGATAGAAACCGTGAAGCTTTAATTAGTGATGTTATTTACTTCGAAGGGGAAAGAGAAAATATTCCGGTTGAAGTTGCTTTAACTTACAACACTTCTTACACAGAAAACATTCAAGCCTACGTAAACAATATCAATACACACGAAGGTGGAACGCATCTTTCAGGTTTCAGAAGAGGTTTAACGAATACCTTAAAAAAATACGCTACTGATTCTGGAATTCTTGCAAAAGAAAAAATTGAAATTGATGGTGACGATTTCCGTGAAGGTTTGACAGCTGTTGTTTCTGTAAAAGTACAAGAACCGCAATTTGAAGGACAAACAAAAACAAAATTAGGAAATAGAGAAGTTACAGCTCCTGTAAGTCAAGCTGTTTCTGAAATGCTTTCAGCTTACTTAGAGGAACACCCAGCTGAAGCAAAATTAATCGTTGAAAAAGTTATCTTGGCAGCAAGAGCACGTCACGCAGCAAGAAAGGCACGTGAGATGGTTCAACGTAAAAACGTTTTAACTGGTTCAGGTTTACCTGGGAAATTAGCTGACTGCTCTGAAAAAGACCCTGCTGCTTGTGAAATATACTTCGTCGAGGGAGATTCTGCGGGTGGAACAGCGAAACAAGGACGCGACCGCCATTTTCAAGCGATTATGCCTTTAAGGGGTAAAATCTTGAACGTTGAAAAAGCAATGCAACATAAAATCTTCGAAAACGAAGAGATTAAAAATATCTACACTGCTTTAGGTGTAAGAATTGGAACGGAAGAAGATTCTAAAGCATTGAACCTTGAAAAACTAAGATACCACAAAATCATCATTATGTGTGATGCCGATGTGGATGGTTCGCATATCGAAACCTTAATTTTAACGTTCCTTTTCCGTTACATGAAAGTGTTAATTGAAAATGGATACGTTTATATCGCAACTCCTCCATTATACCAAGTTAAAAAAGGAACTAAATCTGAGTATGCTTGGAATGAAGATATGCGCGATCGTTTGATTCAAGAGTTAAAAGGTGGCGGAAGTGAAACCTCTGTAAACGTTCAACGATACAAAGGTCTGGGTGAGATGAACGCCGAGCAATTATGGGAAACAACTATGAATCCTGAAAGCAGAACCTTACGTCAAGTGACGATTGAAAACGCTGCTGAATGTGACCAAATTTTCTCAATGTTGATGGGAGATGATGTTCCACCAAGAAGAGAATTTATTGAGAAAAATGCGAAATACGCTAAGATTGACGTTTGATTTTTCAATCTAAAAATTATAGAATCCCACTCGAATTTTTCAAGTGGGATTTTTTTTTGTTTTAGTAGATAAAACCATGAAATTCAAGACCGAATCTTGTTCGCTAATATTTATAAAAGTACTCTCACTTCGGTTAAATTCTTGATTTTTCAGATTAAAGTATTTTTTAACTAGTACGATTATGTGTAGAAAAAGAATTCTAATTAAAACTTACCAAAAGAACTAAACGAAACTAATATTCTATTAAAATGAAGTATAAAAATGATGGATCAAGACAAAAACGTGGGGGGAAATAATTTTACAGGATTAATTTTCTTTGTTGAAAAAAGAGAACTTGAATAATTACATTGAACTATTAAAGCTCATCTTGTCACCGTTTATGATAGATGATTTTTGAGGCTTAAAAAATGTGTCGTTATTCCTCTATAGATTACCCCAAATTAAAGCTTAAATCCCCAACATTTTGCACATACACTAGTAATCTCCCTTAATTTTCTTAATGCCTTAATGGTTTGTTTTACCATTAAGAAATTAAGGTTCATTAAGATTAATTTGACTTAATTTTCAAAAGTGCGCTTTAAGTCCTAAAATCAAAGCATTAAGAGTTTTGGGGGTCGAAATATGTCATTTTTCCTATACTGATTGAAGCAGATGTATGCCTAAATCCCTAACATTTTGCATTGGTCTAAAATGATTTCAGATTCAATCAACTTTCTTTTAATACTTCAATTGAACGCAGCGCTTTTCAATTAGCATATAGTTAAACTTACAGCAAAAAAAAACCGCTTTACAGCGGTTTTATATTTTGAACTAAGTTAATTCTTAATTTAATTGGAAGTTGATTGGTAAACGACAACGTGTACGAGCTTTTTTACCTTTTGCCTCACCTGGAGTCCAAGGTGGCATACTTCTAACTACACGTTTTGCTTCTCTATCTAATTCTTCACTCACACCTTTCTCAACTGCTACGTTTGATACAGAACCATCTGCTTCTACAACGAAAGATAAGAATACTCTTCCTTGCTCATTCATTTCAATTGAAGTTTGAGGATATTGAATATTTGAGTTAATCCATTTCATCATTGCAGCAGGTCCACCTGGGAAAGTAGCTTCAACATCTGGGAACTCAATAATCTCTTCTACAACAGTGATAATTTCTTCTTCAGCAATTTCAACAACTGGTGGAACCTCAACAACTGTTACAGGCTCTTCCTCTTTATTTTCTTCCACAATGATTTCCTGGTCAGTTACAGGCGCCGGGACGTTAACTTGAGGCGTTTGTGCTGGAGGTGGTGGAGTTTCTTCTTTTTTAACTTCTTGTTGAAACACATTATTAGCTGCTTTATCATCTAACTTAGATAAATCATCATCAGTATTAATGCTTTGAAAAGTAAATGCGGCTAATGTTAAACCTGCAATGTAATTCAAACCAACCATGAAAAGACTTGAGCGCATTCCCTCTGCGTCAGCTTCTATACTTTTTTTTACTTCCATTGTTTTTTATTTTAACAACAATTTAACAACTATCGTACCAAAATTAATGAACAAGCGCTTGGTAAGCAGCATTATCTAATAATGCATCAATTTCAGCAGGGTTAGAAATTTTAACTTTTACCATCCACCCTGCTCCGTAAGGATCTGAATTTACTAATTCTGGATTTCCGTCTAACTCTTCATTAAACTCCAAAATCTCTCCACTCAATGGCATAAATAAATCTGAAACAGTTTTAACTGCTTCTATTGAACCAAAAACCTCTTCTTGTGCAATTGTTTCTCCAACCGTTTCAATTTCAACATAAACGATATCACCTAATTCACTTTGTGCAAATTCTGTAATTCCTACAGTTGCGATATCACCATCAATTTTAACCCACTCGTGGTCTTTTGTGTACTTTAATTCAGCTGGAATATTCATTTTAAAAAAAGTTTTGACAAATGTAATAAAATGAAGGTTGAAAAATTAAGTATCCTTAAAAATATTGCAAAAAATGGCTGTTTTGTTAAAAACCTTCAATTTTTGTGTATATTTTACCACTCCAATAGAGAGCTTTTAGGCTATTGATGTCGTTTTCAAACGTAAAACTAAAGGTTGCTTTAAAAATTCCTTTGTCAAAAGCTTCTTTATCTAAGAACATTTTACCGCCATTCAAGTGAAAAATTTTAGTAGCCCCATTATTCGGTTTATGATAAGCCCAAGCTGTTAAATAATCGTCCTTGATTCTAAAAAACAAATTACAGTTTGAAGTTGAATCTTGAATCACACTTCCTTCAAGAACAAAATTTCCGTATCTTCTTACTTTTATGAAATTAGATGGCTTCCAATCATAAAGTGTGCTTCTAGACTCCAAAGAATGATATTTCCTAGTTGAGTCGATAATTTGATAGTAGACATCGGTCGAATCGCTTAAAATCAATCCTTCTTCATCCATCATTTTTTGAACGCGCTCAGAACAGTTTTTTAAACAAGCAATTTGCTGCGCATTGTTTAATCCAATATTTTCTGCGAACGACCATTTTGAGGCAAAGGAAAAATCACCTCGCAGATTATTGAACCACTCAATGGGAATTACAATACCATTATCTGTCGAATTATTATTTGACTTCAATAAAAATCCGAAACTCAATAAAAAACAGAATAAAACAATACTTTTCCTCAAAGCCTTTTATTATCTAATAAATGAATTCAATAAATCAAATTATCGCTTCGAAAAGTAATAACTGTTCTTTCCTTCCTCAAGAATTACGCCTTTTATTCTATCCTTATCAAATTCAACTAATACCTTTCTACCGTGTTTTTTATCTTCAAATGTAACATCAGAAGAAGGAACTAAATGACATTCAAAATTTTCACCATTGCATTTCATGATTACTTTTCCTGCTTCGTCGTAAATATAAATCTCTTTTCCAAACTTGTTTTTATATGTTCCAATCAATTTTGAATTGTATAATTCTTGACTATCAACTACTTTATTTAATGGAAAATGTGAAAGTTTTGAGAAACTTCTTCCCCAATGCACATCAACTTCAGTTGTACCTGTTCGAATTATAATTGTATTGTTTTCTGGGTTAACATACACTATTTGTCCACCGTAACCACCTGCGAAAAAATCTGATTTATTAAATACATTTTCCAACGGATAAGTATCTAACCAAAAACAATTTGTGTAAGACGTTGATTTTCCTTGAATTGTATCTCTTTTTGCAGTTGCTTTCACCCAATCTTCTGGAATAATTTGTTTCCCATTCCAATTGCCATTTTTCAAATAAAGCAAACCGAACTTTGCTAAATCTTTTGGATTTGCTGAAATACCACCAAAATATTTATGAAATCCTTTATCATCTTTTGAAGAAAGCGCGTTGTATTCCATTCCCATTGGTTCCCATATTTTTTCTTTGAAATAGGTTTCAAAAGACTTTCCTGTTGCTTTTTCAAGACAAATTCCTAGAAGTTGAGTTGTAATTGATGAATATTGAAACTTTGTTCCTGGCGCATGTCTTAATTTCGTTTTCAAAGCTCTTTTATTTTGGTCTTTAGCGTAATAAAACAAACCCAATCTCAAAATATCGCCGTAATCATTTTCATTCAAGCCTGAAGTCATTTGTAGCAAATTGTTAATTGTCATTTTCTCTTTCCCGTTGTATTTAAAAGAAGGGATAAAATCACTCACCAATTGATCTACACTTTTTATATAACCTTCATTTATTGCAATTCCCACCAATGCAGAAGTGAAGGACTTACTAACAGAAAATACTGTTCTCAAACTATCTGGTTCAAAACCATTAAAATACTTTTCATAAACGATTGTGTCATTTTTGATAACAATAAACGAAAGTGTTCCTTGAGAAATCAAAAATTCTTCAGGTGATTTATAATTGTAAACTTTCTTATTATCGTTTGAAATCGCCCATAAAAATTCATCCGGCAAAGTTGAAGTCGATGCCGATCTTGGAATATGATAAGGTGTACTTGATTTCTCTATTGTTTCTGTCCTAAAAATCTTATAATCTGTCACATTTGGAACGTTGTAAATGATAGGTCTACAACTAGATAATAATACCACAAGAACCAAGCTCTTGAAGAAGACAGATTTTTTCATCGTTAAAAAAATAAATAATTGATTAATAGAGTTATACAGACAAAAAAGTTATTTTTTTATGCAAAAAACCTACCTTTTTTCTTTGCTTTGAAATTACAATTTAAAATCCAATTAAACCTCATCAATTTTCAATTTTTTAAAATATTTTTATGAGTCACTCATTTTTAAGTTTAAATGTTCTTTTTCGCTTATGAATAAGTAAAAATTCAACACGTAAATTAACTTCGTATTACGAGCGATTTGATTAAAACAAGCAAGCTTTTCTATACTGCCTAGCTAAGCAATAGAAATCACTATTTTTTTTGTAATATTGGTTTATGAAATCAATGTTATCAGCGCTCTTTTTATTTTTCATAACTGTTGCCCAATCGCAAACCCTTGTCTCGATGAGTCACGACGGATTGTTACGCAACTTTATTTATTACAAACCAAGCACTTGGGAATCTTCTCAAACCTTACCATTACTTATCGTTTTGCACGGTTTAACTCAAACAGCGACTGGAATAATGGAAATTACTGATTTTAATACAATTGCAGAAGAGAATAATTTCATTGTTTGCTATCCATCTGGAATTAATAACGCTTGGAACGCAAACATGAACGTTTCTGTTTCGAGCACGGACGATAAAGGCTTCATTGAAAAAATAGTTGCTTATTTCCAATTGAATTTCAACACTGATTCACAAAAGCAATATTTATGTGGATTTTCAAACGGTGGATTTATGAGTCATAAAATGGCTTGTGAATCCGAGGAGTGTTTCGCTGCAATCGCAACGGTTTCTGGTAACATGAGTGATACGGTTTACGCAAATTGTAATCCTAAATATTTAACTTCTATTTTACACATGCACGGAACTACAGATGCCGTTGTCCCCTACTTAGGAAGCATCACAACTGGAGTTTCTGTTTCCCAAACAATGGATAAATGGCAACAATTTTTAGGTTGTGATCCGAATCCTAGCTCAATTGATTTACCAAATCCTAACCTTTTGGACTTGTCAACGGTTTCAAGAGAAACATACGCTAACTGCAATAACAGCAGCTTAGAATTAATAAAAATCGCAAACGGTGGACATCAATGGCCTGGAATTTCAACTTTCGTTGGTGGCGTAGGAAATATTAATATGGATATTTACTCACCACAAGTAATTTGGGATTTTCTAAATGGAAAATCGTGCCCAAATGCAGGTTTAAACGATTTTAATCTAGGTTCAATTTCTGTATTTCCAAATCCATTTAATTCCGAAATTACAATCGAAATGAATAAAGAAATTGCTTCAATTGAATTAAAAGATTTGAATGGAAAAACACACTTCTTTACGACCCAAAAACTAGGGAAAATTGAAACCGATTTTTTAAATTCAGGTATTTATTTCCTGGAAGTCAAAACTTCAGAAAATCAACTTATCATTAAAAAACTAATCAAACATTAACCCTTTCCTGGCTTCATCCCACCAATCGAAGGTTTCGAAGGAGAAACGGATGGTCTTGCTGGTGATGATGCAGGTTTAGATGGCGAAGAGGATGGTTTATTAACTGGTGAAGAGAATACTGGTCTTGAATTTATTACAGGTTTTTCGTTTTGCACAGGTGAAGTTGAACTCGGTTTTTCACGCTGAAAATCAGTATTTATTTCTGGTTTTTTCTCTGGCGAAGAATTATTTTCATTGAGCACACCTTCTTTGCCATTTTCACCTTTATTAACTGGCTCAAAATCATTTCCTTTTGTTGGTTTTTCTGGCTCTCTTATTTGTGGATTAAAATCTTTTATTGTGCCGTCAGGATTTGCTTCTCTTGGTGTTGAACCTAAAAGACCACCTTCACCAAAAGTTCTTTCATTCGTGTTTAGAGCTGGTTTTTTGATGTCGTGCAACAATCTTCCGCGCACTGGATTTGTTGGAGTTGGAATTGGATTCGGCGTAATATCTAAAAATCCATTATCAAAAATACAACCGCGCATTTCATCGGCAGTAACTCCCATTTGTTCGCAACGACGACGAGCATTTGATTGACGACCCATATCCAAATCGTTCAAGGTGTAATGCACTCGTGGAAAAGAACGGTCGGTAAATGAAAGTGTTGAACGTCCATTTCCGTAGTCAAACAAGGTTGTCAAATCGTTAACTCTCCAATCTTCAGCAAAATCTTTCGCAAGAAAAGCTAAATATTCTTTTTCAGCAAAATCTGAACCTCTTGACAAAGCAGGATTTCCGAAGGTAGAGAAAGATGCATAGACTGGACGAAAACTATTGGTACTTCTCGTGTTGAAATCGTCATTCATATCGCCGTTTGCATTCCCAAGTAAACCTTCAAATTCACCTCTATCACAAGCAAAAATTTGAACCGTTACATTCGCTAATTGCATACTTCCACTCATTCGACTATCAATGATAACCGTTTCACCTGTTGGCCAGGAAATAATATAATTTCTTCCTTCTAGTCGAACTGTTCCTCCTCTAGGTAAAAAATACGTTCTTCCTTGAAGCTGAATTGGTTGACCTTCTAAACGAAATGGAGCGCTGTTGAAATCTGGTTTATCTTCGCCATAAAAACAAAGTCGGTCTCCCCCAACATTCATAGCGACAGCGGTATTCAGCGAAAAACTTTCACTTTGTGGTTTTTGTCGCGTTTGCACTTCAAAATGTCCTTTGTTTGATTTTGACAAAACAAATTCACCTACAGTTTGAAAAGAGTAAGTTGCTTTGTCAAAAGAGTTCAAATGTGGATCACCATAACTTCTTCCTGTCAAAAGCTCACAAAAGCTATGATTTAAAATCATTTCAATTGGCGCCCAATTTGTTCCACTTGCAGCATTTGGATTGCGACCAATTGTTTGAACGGAAGCTAACAAATCTCTTCTTCTATCCATTGGTACCATTGTCAACATTTCATAAGGCGTAAACTCTTCTGGAAAAGTTCTATCAGGAATCGCTTCACCTTTTGAAATGGCACGAAAAGAATTAGCTAACCATTCCCCTCTTACGGGATCCCAACTTTGCAATTGAGATTTAATACTCGCAAAAGAATCATCCGATTGAGACCAAAAAGAAAGGCTATAAACAAGAAATACTGCTACAAGATAGAATTGTGATTTCATAAGAAAATTTATTTTTTTGAAACAAAAAACGAGCCAAATCAATCATTGAATTTGTAACCAACTCCTTTTACTGTTGTGATATAATGATCACCGATTTTCTCTCGAAGTTTTCTAATGTGAACGTCAATTGTGCGATCTCCAACAATAATATCTGTTCCCCAAACTTTTTCAAGAATTACCTCTCTTTTAAACACAAAATTGGGTTTTGAAACTAACAGCGCCAATAATTCAAATTCTTTTTTGGGAAGTTGAATTTCTTTACCTTCTTTTTCTACCAAATATTTTTCGCGATTAATCCTTAGTTCGTTGCTGTGTGTCTCTTCAACCGTTTTACGTGTTTCATTTCTACGCATTAAAGCATTAATTCTACTTACTAAAACTTTTGGCTTAATTGGTTTAGTAACGTAATCATCACCACCCGATTCTAATCCAGCAATCTGACTGTAATCCTCACTTCTTGCTGTAAGAAAACAAATTAAAATATCTTTATTTTCAGTTGAAGATTTCAATTGCTCACAAACTTCAATACCATCCATTCCGGGCATCATTACATCAAGCAGAATTAAATCTGGTTTTTCTTTCCTAACCTCTTCAAGACATTTAATACCATTCTCAACCGTTCGAATAGAATGATTTTCCTTTTCTAAATTATACCTAAGAATTTCTCGAATGTCTTCATCGTCATCAACGATTAAAATAGATGCCATTTCATTACTTTTTAATTTGTATTGTAAAGATAATTGAATCTATACAAAGACCAACAAAATAGATTCACGAATTGCTGTGAGCTATGAAGCTAAGGAGTTCTCGAAATGAAATAGAAAAAGACCATTAACAAAACACTGAAAACAATTTAGAATTCAAGACTTATCTCAAATTCTAGTTCATCTCATTTCAACCTCAAAAAGGAATATCCCTTGAAAAATTCAAAAAAAATCACAAATAACATTTTGATATTTTATTTATACATACATTTGTCTCAGTAGTAGGTTAGGTTGATTGCCGGGAGCTTTGGACAATGTTCAAGGCTCTCGGTGTTTTTGGACGTTTCGTTTCTTTTTCTAACTAACAAAAGACACAATTCCTTTTATGTCCTTTATTGATTCAACAAAAAAATAATTTCATTCATTTCTCTTTTTGAAATTAATAACACACAATTTAAGTGAATCAATTCAAAATAATTAAAGATATTTGGAAAGTTTTGAAAATAGATTACCTTTTTAACTAATGCTCAATCAATGAAAATAAAAGTGCTTTTGGCTGAAGACGATGTCAATCTAGGTCTTGTTATTTCAGATCAACTTAAATCAGATGGATACGCAGTTAGTCTTTGTTGCGATGGCGTTGAAGCTTTACAAAGATTTAATTCTGAAGATTACCACTTATGTATTTTTGACGTGATGATGCCCAAAAAAGATGGTTTCACTCTTGCAAAAGACATTCGTAAAATGAATGCTGAAATTCCGATTTTATTTTTGACAGCCAAATCAATGACGGAAGACAAGGTTCAAGGATTCAATTCTGGTGGCGATGATTATTTGACAAAACCTTTTAGTGTTGAAGAACTTCAACTAAGAATAAAAGCTTTATTAAAAAGAGTGAATATAAAAGTTGAAAGTGAAGATGAAAAACAAATTCAGATGGGGATTTATCTTTTCGATGTTGAAAACTACACACTTAAAAACGGAGACGAAATCAAAACACTCACAAAAAAAGAAGCCCACATTTTAAAAGTTTTATACAAATTCAAAAACCAAGTAGTTCCAAGAGAAGTTATTCTCAATGCTGTTTGGGGGCAAGACGATTATTTCGTGGGAAGAAGTTTTGATGTTTTTATTACCAAACTTAGAAAATACTTAAGCTTGGAACCTAATATAAAAATCTCTAACATTCACGGTGTTGGTTTTAAATTTGAAATTAAAGAATGAGTAATTTTTTATTGCACATAGAAACTTGCACGAAGATGTGTTCGGTTGCTCTTTCAGAAAATGGAAAGCTACTTGACTGTATCGAAAACGATGCCGATAATTATATTCACGGTGAATATTTAACCGTTTACATTGAAGAGATTTTAGCAAAAAATAAGTTGACTCCGTCTCTACTTTCTGCTGTTTCTTTTTCATCTGGTCCAGGTTCTTACACAGGTTTGAGAATTGGATTATCAGTAGCCAAAGGATTGTGTTTTGCTCTTTCGATTCCATTAATTTCGGTTTCAACACTTAAAGTCTTAGCTTCTTTAGGAAAAGAAAAATATCCAGGTTCAACTTTAGTTCCAATGATAGATGCGAGAAGAAATGAAGTTTATTGCGAAATTTTCAACCCAGAACTAAAAAGTATAAAACCTCTTTCTGCTGACATTTTAGACGAAACAAGCTATCAAAACTTTGAACCTTTTGTTTGTTTTGGTGATGGAGCTGAAAAAATGAGCAATCAATGGGAACATAGAAAAATTACGTTTGACACATCGATAAAACTATCTGCAAAAGGTCAAGTCGCTCAAGCTTATGAAAAATTCATTAAAAACGAATTTGAAGATGTTGCTTATTTCACTCCTTTGTATCTGAAAGAATTTGTGACTGGCGGAGGAAACTAAAAACTTACATTTCACTAAAACACAAACTTGCGCACCAAAAAGTAGTATTTCCACAGAAATCTGTAACCATTAGTTCTAAATTTTGCTCTGAACGAATAAAAGGATTTCGTCTGAAAACCAATAAATTATTTTTCAAATCAAATTCTATTGGATACCAAACACCTTCAACAAAAAGATGGTATTCCTTGATTCCAGCTTGAGAATCAGAAATTTTCCACGTTACTTTTTCTTTAACAATTAAAGTATCCGTTTCCTTAAAATTTGAAACCGAAACCGACGGCGCAATTGTGTCAATTTTCACAGAGAAACTACCCAAATATTTAGACTCAGTATGCAATTGATCTGCTTTGAATTCCGTTGTTAAAGCATGGTTTCCTTTTGAATTTACATTAATATACTGTTTTTCAATTGGGAAATTTGCCAAAGGTTTAATGCTAACTTTGATTGATTTTTGAATCGGAACAGAAGCGTCACCTAGAAGCATTTTATCGAGATTAACAAGCTTTTTAGTTGGTTCGTAAAAAGTAAAAAGTGGGATTTCAAATTTCACCTTTGAACTTGAAAAAATATAGCTAGAATCTGGAACAAAGTAATCAGTTCGATTAAAAAACGATGGAATTTGAATTGGGTTTTCTCCATTAATCAATACTTTAAATTGATATTCAAACGCATTTTGATTGATATCTTTCAAAACAATCTTTAGTTGAGTCGTATCCTTGATTTTAGGCTGAATTGAACCAATTTCTTCCATTTGGTAAATTTCCAAAGGATTGTACTTGTTTTTGAAAAGCTTGTAAAACTTCTTGTTATTCGTTTTGTATTCATTGTAATCTATGTGGTTATTGACATAGCGAGCATCCTCAAATGAAATACGATTGACTTTCGATTGAAAAACGGTGTCTGCATTGCTTACCAAACTATTTTCATACAAACCAAATGAGCTTCCCGTTTTGCCGATTGGATCAAAACCGCTAACAGCAATAGCTAAACTTGCCTTGCTTGGTAAAAAATCGTTTGGCAATACTATCATTTGATTTTGATTAATTACGCCTTTTTTCGACTTTTCAATCTTTATTAATTTTGATTTTCCAGGAATAACGAAACCATTTTCATCAACTGCATAGATTTTCACTGCATTTAAAACTGGCGCCAAAGTGTCCAAAACTGAAAAACCATTTTTCAAAGGATTCAAAGCAATCTCGGTTTTTGTATCACGAATTTCAAAATGCAAATGTGGCCCTGTTGAATTTCCACTATTTCCAGAATATGCAATTAACTCTCCCTTTTTTACCTTCAATTTATTTGAAGTTAAGCTCAAGTCAATTTCATTTAAAAATTCTTTTTTCTGAATTGGAAGAATGAAGTCGTTAATTCTTTTAGAAAACACAGAACAATGAGCATAAACAGAAGTCGTTCCATTTAGATGGTCGATATACAAAACCTTTCCGTAACCACTTGGTGAAATCCGAATACGAGAAATATATCCATCAGCAATGGCATGCATCGAAATTCCCTCCCGTCCATTAGTACGAAAATCGAGTCCCATGTGAAAATGATTCGGGCGAATGTCTCCAAAAGTAGCACTTAACTCTAATGGAATACCAAGGGGCGAATGGTATGCGTTATCGACAGAAACAAATTGACCAAAACTGCTAAAAGAAAGAAAAATGGAGATGAAAAATGAAATGAAATTTCGCATAGGCAAAGGTAAGGTTTTAAATAGGGTCTGCTGAAAAACACAAGCAAATATTGTTTTTGAATCAGACTAAAATGATTAAACAATATTCATTCCTATTTTAGGTATCATTGAGGATTCAATCTTGTCGATTTTAAATTCGGATTTTATTTCCGAAACATTCATTTCGGAAATAATTGTTTCTATATAAGCTGATATTCAGAATTAAACTATTCTCTGAAAGTTGTATTCGTTTATTTATCTTCAAAAACTTGCAAAATACCTTCCAAAAACTGTTGCTTGTAAACTTAACAATGTTAACTTTGTGAAAAGTCAAAAAAAATGACCGAAAACATTCAAAATAGTCTTGATAAAATCCTCGAAAAAGTTAAATCCATCCATGGAGAACTCGTGAAAGAGCGAAAAAATAATTCTGATTTGGAAAACGAAATTCAACAACTTAGAGCTTCTAATCTTGAAATTACTAATCAAGTTTTTTCATTAGAAACTGAAGTTGAAACATTACGTTCGGCATTGCATTTGGCTCAAAACAAAGTTGTTGAAGTTCCTGTTCAGGTACCAATTATTGGAAAACGAGAAGAGGAAATTGATGAACTTGTAAGAGAAATTGAACACTGTATTGAACAGCTTAAGCAATAGAAATGAGTAAAGTTTCATTGAAAATCACCATCGCGGGAAGAACATATCCTTTGAATGTTTTGGAATCAGAACAAGAAAAAGTATTAAAAGCCGCAGATGATATCAACAAGGCAATTGAATTGTTGAGTAAAAGTTATGCAGTTAAAGATACTCAGGACTTGCTTGCAATGTCTGCTTTACAATTAATTACGCGAAATGTCGCTCAAAGTAAACCAGAAATAGTAACGATTCCTGCAGATTATACATCTATTGAGGCTTCATTAGAGGAGCTATCTAAGGAAATAGATTCGCTCAATTAGTCTTACTTTCATCCTTTAACAACTGAATTATTAATTTATTAGTTGTTTTATTATGGAAATTATTATTGGTTTATTAGTTGGACTTGTTGGTGGAGGAATTGCCACTTTCTTGTTTCAACAAACGGCTCTAAAAAACAAAAGTCAGAAAATCGTTAAAGATGCTGAGTTAGAAGCTGAAAACATCAAAAAAGAACGCATCCTTCAGGCTAAAGAGAAATTCTTAAAATTAAAAGAAGAGCACGAGGCTACTTCAAAAGAGCGCGAGCGAAAAATGCAATCAAATGAAGATCGTTTGAAAGCAAAAGAAAAAACATTAACTCAAAAATTAGAAGAATTAAACCGTAAGGAAAAAGAAATCGAGAAAATTCAATCTGAATTTGAAACAAAACATACTGCGCTTGACATTCGAACACAAGAATTAGATAAAATGCAACAAAAACAAGTTGCTGAATTATCTAAAATTAGTGGCTTATCACCAGAAGATGCTAAAAATCAATTAATGGAAGCATTAAAAGATGAGGCAAGAACTGGTGCAATGGCAACAATCAAAGAAATCACTGAAGAAGCTAAATTAAACGCAAATAAAGAGGCACGAAAAATTGTTATTCAGTCTATTCAACGTGTTGCAACAGAACAAGCAATCGAAAATGCAGTATCGGTGTTTAACATTGAATCCGATGAAGTAAAAGGTAGAATTATTGGTCGCGAAGGTAGAAACATTCGTGCATTAGAGGCTGCAACAGGTGTTGAAATCATTGTTGACGATACGCCAGAGGCAATTATCCTTTCTT
The DNA here is from genome assembly GCA_018883325.1 of Flavobacteriales bacterium. Classification (GTDB taxonomy): domain Bacteria; phylum Bacteroidota; class Bacteroidia; order Flavobacteriales_D; family Crocinitomicaceae; genus UBA952. The sequence continues at coordinate 107,370 of VEQH01000001.1, forward strand.
GTTTTGATCCTGTTAGAAGAGAAATAGCTCGTTTGTCTTTGCATCAACTAGTTTCTGATGGTCGTATTCACCCAGCTCGTATTGAAGAAGTTGTTGCTAAAACAAAACGACAATTAGACGAAGAAATCGCTGAAACAGGTAAAAGAACCTGTATTGATTTAGGAATTCATGGTTTGCATCCTGAGTTAATGCGTATGATTGGACGTATGAAATACCGTTCTTCTTACGGTCAAAACTTATTACAACACAGCCGCGAAGTAGCCAATCTTTGTGCTATAATGGCTGCTGAACTTGGATTAAATGTTAAATTGGCAAAAAGAGCTGGTTTATTACACGATATTGGTAAAGTTCCTGACGAAGAACCAGAATTACCTCATGCTATCTTAGGGATGAAAATTGCTGAGAAATTTGGTGAAAAAGGCGATGTATTAAATGCTATTGGAGCTCACCACGACGAAATTGAAATGACTACATTAATTTCTCCAATCGTTCAAGTTTGTGATGCTATTTCTGGTGCTCGACCTGGTGCCCGACGCGAAATTGTTGAAGCTTACATTAAACGTATAAAAGAACTAGAAAACCTTGCATTATCTTATGACGGCGTTCAAAGCGCTTATGCAATTCAAGCCGGTAGAGAGTTACGTGTTTTAGTAGAAGCTGAAAAAGTGAGTGACCAACGCTCTGAAGAATTGTCATTTACAATTTCTCAACGCATTCAAACTGAAATGACTTATCCAGGTCAAGTTAAAGTGACTGTTATCCGAGAAAAACGTTCTGTAAATTACGCGAAGTAATAAACGAACATAAGCTTTTTATACTTGTTTTTCATAAAAACAAAATGAAACCTTCAACACTTATTGCTGGTCCGTGTAGCGCTGAAACAAGAGAACAAGTTTTAAAAACGGCAGAAGGATTAAGCCAAATTCCGCTTGATTATTTTCGTGCTGGTATTTGGAAACCAAGAACTCGTCCTGGAGAATTTGAAGGCATTGGTGATGCTGCAATTCCTTGGATGCAGGAAGTTAAGGCTAAATTCGGTTTGAAAATTTCCACAGAAGTTGCAAAAGCGGAACATGTTGAGGCAGTTTTAAGAGCTGGTTTTGATATGATTTGGATTGGAGCTCGTTCAACTGCAAATCCATTTACTGTTCAAGAAATTGCAGACGCATTGCAAGGTGTAGATATTCCTGTGATGGTGAAAAACCCAACTAATCCTGACTTAAAATTGTGGATTGGGGCAATTGAAAGGGTTCAAAAAGCAGGTATTAAGGAAATTACTGCCATTCACAGAGGTTTTTCTGTTTATGAAAAAACACTTTATAGAAACAATCCAAACTGGCAAATTCCAATTGATTTAAAACAAGAACTACCAACGATTCCTTTAATTTGTGACCCTTCACACATCGGAGGAAGAGATTATTTATTATTGGAAATCGCACAAAGAGCATTCGATTTAAAGTACGATGGTTTGATGATTGAAACGCATTGTTCGCCAAAAGATGCTTGGACAGATGCTAAACAACAAATTACTCCAGTAGAACTTTCCAAGCTTTTAAATGCTTTGAAAATTCGTGGAAGACAGGAAATTGAAGAGGAAGAAATCCTAAACTTAAGATCTCAATTAACTTCAAAAGACGAAGAAATAATCCGACTTCTAAGAGAAAGAATGGAGGTTTCTGGCTTAATTGGAGCGTATAAAAAACAGCATAACATTGCAATTCTTCAAAACAATCAATGGGAAGAATCCTTGCGAAAGAACCTTGACAGAGCAAAAAATGCTGACCTTTCACCTCAATTTTCAAATGATTTGTTTCGCTTAATACACCAAGAATCAATTCGCATTCAAGCAGAAATTCTTTCAGAAAAGAAAAATGAATAAAACTATTTTTCCATTCAATTATCAAGGGCAACTGAATGTAAATAGTTCCAAAAGCTATGCGCAAAGAGCTTTTATCTTAAGTCTCTTGGCGACAAACGAATCAATTATATATAATTCAGATAAATCAAAAGATGTACTTGCTATCCAAAATTGTATTCGGCAATTAGGTTCAGAAATCATCCCTTTAGAAAAAGGACTTAAAATAATTCCTCCCGCAAGAAAAAAAATAGAATCGGTAACTTTGAATGTTGGAGAATCTGGATTAGCCTTACGAATGTTAGGGATTGTTGCTACTTTATTTTCCTCAAAAGTTCAACTTATAGGAGAAGGTTCAATTTTAAACCGTTCTCAAAAACAACTAATTGAAATATTGGAACAGTTAGGTTTTTTAGTGACACATCAAAACTATAAACTACCAATAAAAATTGAAGGACAAATTAGGAACCAAAACTTAGTTATAGATGCGAGTGAAGGTTCGCAAGTTATTAGTGGGCTTTTAATCACTCTGCCCTTACTCAATAAATCGTCAAAAATTGAACTAAAAAATATTACTAGCCTACCCTATTTGGAAATGACGAGTTCAATTATGGCAAATTTTGGTGTTTCTATCTCTCAAGAATTTAACAAAACGCTTTCATTTGAAGGCAATCAAGCTTATAAACCAAGTCTTTATACAATTGAAGGTGACTGGAGTGGTGCTGCAAATCATTTGGTTGGAGCGGCAATTTCAGGAAATATTAAGTTAATTGGACTTAATTCAAAATCAAAGCAGGCAGATGCAGTGGTGCTTTCTGTTCTGCAAGAATTTGGTGCTGAACTAAAAATATATGAAACAATTGAAGGAGCTGAAATTATTAAAGTAAATGAAAAACAAATCAAGAAATCCTTTGAAGTTGATTTAACAAACGCACCCGATTTATTTCCTATTCTTTCCATTTTGGCCTGTGCAGCAATGGGTAAATCAACTTTAATTGGAACGAATCGATTATTGAACAAAGAGTCTAATCGATTGCAAGCAATATCTTCAATGTTGGATTCATTTTCTGTTAATTATGAAATCGGTGATAATTCAATTTCAATAAATGGATCTGGAAGCATACAACCAACTCAAACTATAAATACTTACAATGACCATCGAATTGCAATGGCCGCTACTATTGCTGCTTGCTTGAGTAAAAATCCAATTGAATTAACTGAACCAAGTTGTGTAGAAAAATCATACCCTAATTTCTTCAGAGATATTGAAAAGTTAACAAATTAAAAACAACTTTAAAGTTGTAGGTTTACCAAGTATTCATCCAAACTATCCAATTGAGAAAGACCAATCTTATTTTTGATTTTATTTTTGTAAACTCGAACTGTACCGTCGGTAATACCTTCTAGAATAGCAATCTCTTTAGATGGTGTATTTTGTCTAAAATAATTACATAAACCAATTTCTTGTTCCGTTAGCAAAGGATGTTTATTTCTCAAAATATTATCAAATGCTAATTTATCAACCTCCACATTTTCATTTGAACCCTTAATTGACTTTGAATTTTTGCTACTATTAATTTCTTCAATTTTTGACTTTAATTTCTCAATTAAAACAGAATAATCACTCTCTGAAGTAAGTTTTGAGTCTTTGATTTCTTTAATAAAGCTATTTTCAAACTCCATATACTTTTGTAGTAAATGCTTCAATTCCTTAATTTCTTTTTCCTTGTTTTGAAGAGATTCATTTAGTTTCACTTCATTTTGAGAACTTTTAATTTGAGATTTTCTAATACTGCGTTTTTTTGCAGCATTTATTATATTCCTTCTTCTTATCAAAATATATGATAGAATAATTAAGGATGAAATTGAAAAGAAAAAAGATAAAAATGTGAACAATTCAAACACACTAAACGATATAACATTTGCCATTTTCTCTGGATTTAAACTACTTTCTTGGTTTTTTAATTACGTTGAAAAAAGCTATGCTAACACTGTTTGTTGATTTTTTTTGAATTTTAATTAAGTTAAAGATAATACAAAAAATCATAAATGGTCTTTGAAAAAACACTTAATTCTTCATTAAAACTTACTCAATTAGTTTTCAAAGTATTACGAAACAATAAAAAATTGCATTATAAAAAATTCTATTGAAAAGATTTTCATTCAAACAAAAAGCCCAACCTTTCGATTGAGCTTTCATGTTTAAATTATAGTTTTGTTATGCTTCCACTAATTCATCATAAGCTTCTTGTGAACCTACAATCATTTTTTGGAATTCACGAACACCTGTACCAGCAGGAATTAAATGTCCAACGATAACGTTTTCTTTTAATCCTTGTAAGTGATCTTCTTTTCCTGAAATGGCAGCCTCATTCAATACTTTAGTTGTCTCCTGGAAGGAAGCAGCTGAAATAAATGATTGAGTTTGAAGTGAAGCACGTGTGATACCTTGTAATAATGGAGTTGAAGTTGCAGGAATTGCTTCTCTCGCTTCCACTAATTTTTTGTCCTCACGTTTCAATCTTGAATTTTCGTCACGTAAACGTCTTACTGATACTAATTGTCCTTTTTTCAATTCAGTTGAATCACCAGCATCTTTAACGAACATCATTCCATAAAGTGCATCGTTTTCTTCCATAATGTCTGCTTTATGAACTGATTGGCCTTCTAGGAAACGTGTATCTCCAGAGTCAATAATTTCAGCTTTCAACATCATTTGACGAACAATTACCTCAAAATGTTTATCGTTAATTTTTACCCCTTGTAAACGGTAAACCTCTTGGATCTCATTTACAATGTATTCTTGAACTTTAGTTGGACCTTCAATATTCAAAATGTCGTTTGGAGTGATTGCACCATCAGATAATGGTTGACCAGCTCTTACAAAGTCATTTTGCTGTACCAAGATGTGTTTTGACAATGATACCAAATATTTTCTCACTTCACCTAACTTAGATGTTATGATAATTTCTCTGTTACCACGTTTAATTGCTCCAAATGAAGCAGTTCCGTCAATTTCAGAAACTACAGCAGGATTTGAAGGGTTACGTGCTTCGAATAATTCAGTTACACGTGGAAGACCTCCAGTGATATCCCCTGTTTTACCTGCTAGTCTTGGAATTTTAACCAAGATTTCACCAGCTTCTAAAGAATCACCTTCATTTACAGAAATATGTGCATTTACTGGAATAGAATATTCACGTAATTTCTCTTTCGTTTTAGGATCGATAATGTGAATTGCAGGGCTTTTCTTTTTATCTCTCGTTTCGATAATTACTTTTTCAGTAAATCCTGTTTGCTCATCGACTTCTTCACGGAAAGTAATATTTTCAATAATGTTATCAAAAACAACTTTTCCTGAAACTTCAGCAACGATTAACGCATTGTATGGATCCCACTTACAAATAACATCACCTTTTTTGACTTTAGAATTTGGAGTAACAACTAACTCAGAACCGTAAGGTACATTTGCTGTCATCACAGTAATTCCTGTTTTCTCATCAGTGATTTTTAATTCAGCTGAACGTCCAACAACAATAACTTTAGTTGTACCATCTGAATTTGTTTTCTCAATTGTTCTTAATTCGTCGATTTCGATTTTACCATTTGCTTTCGCTTTCAAGTCAGAGATATCAGCAATATTCGAAGCTGTACCACCCACGTGGAATGTACGAAGTGTTAACTGTGTTCCTGGCTCACCAATTGATTGAGCTGCAACTACACCAACAGCATCACCGCGTTGTGCTAATCTGTGATTAGAAAGGTTACGTCCATAACATTTTGAACAAACTCCTCTTCTCATTTCACACGTTAATACTGAACGAATTTCTACTTCATCAATTCCTGATTTCTCGATAATTTTTGCAACATCCTCAGTAATTAATTCACCAGCAGCAACAACAAGTGTTTCAGAATCTGGAAGATAAACATCATGTACAGACGTTCTACCTAAAATACGATCGTATAAAGGTTCAACAATCTCATCATTTTTCTTCAATGCTGTAGCAACAATTCCTCTTAATGTTCCACAATCGTTAGAATTGATAACAACATCTTGAGCAACGTCAACCAAACGACGTGTTAAGTAACCTGCATCAGCTGTTTTTAAGGCTGTATCCGCCAAACCTTTACGCGCACCGTGAGTAGAAATAAAGTACTCTAAAATCGATAATCCCTCTTTAAAGTTAGATAAAATCGGATTTTCAATAATTTCTTGAACTGATGCACCAGATTTTTGTGGTTTCGCCATCAATCCACGCATACCAGATAACTGACGAATTTGTTCTTTAGATCCACGAGCTCCAGAGTCAAACATCATATAAATTGAGTTGAATCCTTGACGGTCAGATTTCAATTGATCCATCAATGTTGCAGTTAATCTTGAATTTGTATGCGTCCAAATATCAATGATTTGGTTGTAACGCTCGTTGTTCGTAATAAGACCCATATTATAGTTCATCATTACTTCTTTAACGTCGCCATCAGCTTTAAGAACTAATTGTTCTTTTTCTTTCGGAATGATAATGTCATCAAGATTGAAAGATAAACCTCCTCTAAATGCCATTTCATAACCTAAACCTTTGATATCGTCTAAGAATTGAGCTGTGCGAGAAGTTCCACACACTTTCAATACTTCACCGATAATATCTCTAAGTGCTTTTTTAGTCAATACATCATTGATGTAACCAACTTCTCTTGGCACTTTTTCGTTGAATAAAACACGTCCACAAGTTGTTTCAATGATCATTAATTCAGGAATACCTTCTTTGTTTAGATCGTAAGATTTAACTTTGATGTGTGCGTGTAAGTCTAATTTTTTTTCGTTGTAAGCAATAATTACCTCAGTTGGAGAATAAAAAATACTTCCTTCACCTTTAACGATTTCTGTTTCCGTTGATTTCTTACCTTTAGTAATATAGTATAAACCTAATACCATGTCTTGAGAAGGTACAGCAATCGGTGCACCATTAGCAGGATTCAAGATATTATGAGAAGCTAACATTAACATTTGAGCTTCCAAAATTGCAGCGTTACCTAAAGGTAAATGCACCGCCATTTGGTCACCATCGAAATCGGCGTTGAATGCCGTCGTTACAAGTGGATGTAAACGAATCGCTTTTCCTTCAATTAATTTAGGCTGGAATGCTTGAATACCAAGTCTGTGTAATGTAGGAGCACGGTTAAGTAAAACTGGATGTCCTTTTAATACATTTTCTAAGATATCCCAAACTACAGGCTCTTTGCGATCAACGATTTTCTTTGCAGATTTTACCGTTTTAACGATACCACGTTCAATCATTTTACGAATGATAAACGGTTTGTATAGCTCAGCAGCCATATCTTTTGGTAAACCACATTCGTGTAATTTCAAATCTGGTCCAACAACAATTACCGAACGTGCTGAATAATCCACACGTTTACCTAATAAGTTTTGACGGAAACGACCTTGTTTACCTTTTAATGAATCTGAAAGTGATTTTAAAGCTCTATTTGATTCAGTTTTAACAGCACTTGATTTTCTTGAGTTATCAAACAATGAATCAACTGACTCTTGCAACATACGTTTCTCATTACGCAAGATAACTTCCGGTGCTTTGATTTCAATTAATCTTTTCAAACGGTTATTACGAATAATTACACGTCTGTACAAGTCGTTCAAATCTGAAGTTGCGAAACGTCCACCATCAAGAGGAACTAAAGGACGCAATTCAGGTGGAATAACAGGAACAACCTTAACAATCATCCATTCTGGACGGTTGTCAATACGCGTTTGAGAATCCTTCATTGCTTCCACAACTTGTAATCTTTTTAACGCTTCGTGTTTTCTTTGAACCGATGTTTCATGTTCTGCTTGATCTCTCAATGCATAAGATAAATCTTCTAAGTTCAAACCTTTAAGCAAATCATAAAGTGCTTCTGCACCCATTTTAGCGATGAACTTATTTGGGTCAGAATCATCTAAATATTGATTATCCTTCATTGCAGGATTATCGATAATATCTAAATATTCTTCCTCAGATAAAAAGTCCATTTTTTTCAAATCTAAACCTTCTACTTCAGCAGTTGCTCCAACTTGGATTACAACATAACGCTCGTAATAGATGATTTGATCTAATTTTTTAGTTGGTAAACCTAACAAATAACCAATTTTGTTTGGTAATGAACGGAAATACCAGATATGTGCAACTGGAACAACAAGAGAAATGTGTCCCATGCGCTCTCTACGAACTTTCTTTTCAGTAACTTCTACACCACAACGGTCACAAACGATTCCTTTGTATCGAATTCTTTTGTATTTTCCACAGTGACATTCGTAATCTTTAACAGGTCCAAAAATTCTTTCACAAAATAAACCGTCACGTTCAGGTTTATAAGTTCTGTAATTAATAGTTTCCGGTTTCAAAACTTCACCACTTGAGTTCTCCAGAATTACTTCTGGAGAAGCCAATGAAATGGTAATTTTATTGAAGCTACTTTGTTTTTTTGGTGTTTCTTTTTTGAAAGCCATTTTTTATAACGATTTCGTTTACTAATTCAATTAATCCATGCTTACATTCAAGCAAAGTCCTCTCAACTCATGTAACAATACATTGAAAGATTCAGGAATTCCTGGTTCAGGAATATTGTCTCCTTTAACGATTGCTTCGTAAGCTTTTGCACGACCAGTTACATCATCCGATTTAACAGTTAAGATTTCTTGTAGGATATTAGATGCACCAAATGCTTCTAATGCCCAAACCTCCATCTCACCAAATCTTTGACCTCCAAATTGCGCTTTACCACCCAAAGGCTGTTGCGTAATTAAAGAGTATGGTCCGATTGAACGTGCATGCATTTTATCATCAACCATGTGTGATAATTTCAACATGTAAATTACACCAACAGTTGCAGGTTGATCAAAACGTTCACCTGTTCCACCATCATGTAAATATGTTTTACCTGATTTTGGCACACCTGCTTTTGCAGTCCACTCATCAATTTCGTGAGGTTTAGCACCATCAAAAATTGGGGTTGCAAATTTAACACCTAATTTTTCACCTGCCCATCCAAGAACTGTTTCATAAATCTGACCTAAGTTCATACGAGATGGTACACCAAGTGGATTCAATACGATATCAACAGGAGTTCCATCAGATAAGAATGGCATATCTTCCGCACGAACGATATTGGCAACAATACCTTTATTTCCGTGACGTCCGGCCATTTTATCACCCACTTTTAACTTACGTTTTTTAGCAACATAAACTTTCGCTAATTTCACGATTCCTGCAGGAAGTTCATCTCCAACTGAAATGTGGAATTTACGACGTTTGTAGTTTCCTAAAATATCATTTGATTTGATGTTAAAGTTGTGGATCAAACGACTGATTAATTGATTGATTGCTGTATCAGCAGTCCAATTCAAAGGATTTACGATTGAATAATCTAAAGCGAATAATGCTTTGTGAGTAAATTTCGTTCCTTTTTTAATCAACTCTTCCTTAAAGTTATTGAAAACTCCAGAAGATTTATTTTCACCTAAAATCAACAATAATTTTTCTACCAATTTTTCTTTCAAATCAGCGAAGTCTTTTTGGTACTCTGCGTCAATTGTTTCAAGAACTGGTTTATCTTGATTTTTAGATTTTCTATCTTTAATTGCTCTTGAGAACAATTTTTTCTGAATAACTACACCTCTTAATGACGGTCCTGCTTTTAATGAAGCATCTTTTACATCACCAGCTTTATCACCAAAGATAGCACGTAATAATTTTTCTTCTGGTGAAGGATCAGTTTCTCCTTTTGGAGTAATTTTTCCAATTAAAATATCACCTTCTTTGATTTCTGCTCCAATTCGGATTAAACCGTTTTCATCAAGATCTTTTGTTGCTTCTTCACTTACGTTTGGAATATCTGAAGTTAATTCTTCCATTCCACGTTTAGTGTCACGAACTTCCAAAGAATACTCATCAATGTGAATAGAGGTGAATATATCGTTACGAACAACTTTTTCTGAAATCACAATCGCATCCTCAAAGTTGTATCCTTTCCAAGGCATGAATGCTACTTTCAAGTTTTGACCAAGAGCTAATTCTCCTGCTTGTGTTGCATAACCTTCACATAAAACTTGCCCTGCTTCCACTCTATCACCTTTTTTAACAATCGGTTTCAAGTTGATACAAGTACTTTGATTTGTTTTTTGGAATTTCGTTAATGGATAGCGACTAACCTCACTGTCAAAACTTACAAGTTTATCTTCATCCGTCCAATCATAACGAATTATGATTTCGTTTGCATCAACGTATTCAACTACTCCATTTCCTTCTGCATTGATTAATACGCGAGAATCTCTTGCAACTAATCTTTCGATTCCAGTTCCTACAATTGGAGAATTTGGTCTCAATAATGGAACTGCTTGACGTTGCATGTTAGATCCCATCAAAGCACGGTTGGCATCATCATGCTCCAAGAATGGAATTGAAGATGCTGCAATCGATGCAATTTGATTTGCTCCAACATCCATTAAATGTAAATCTTTTGGAGGAAGAACTGGGAAATCACCTTCAAATCTAGCTTTCACTAAATCAGATAAGAAATTACCATTGTCATCTATAATCGCATTTGCTTGTGCAATTGTTTTTGAATCTTCTTCTTCAGCTGCTAAATAAATTGGCTCTTCGTGTAAAGCAACTTTACCATTTTCAACTTTACGGTAAGGAGTTTCAATGAAACCTAATTTATTCACTTTCGCAAATACACACAAAGAAGAAATCAAACCAATGTTTGGACCTTCCGGTGTTTCAATCGTACACAAACGACCGTAATGCGTGTAGTGAACGTCACGTACCTCAAATCCTGCTCTTTCTCTAGATAAACCGCCTGGCCCTAGAGCAGACAATCTTCTTTTGTGAGTAACCTCAGAAAGTGGATTTGTTTGATCCATAAACTGAGAAAGCTGATTCGTTCCGAAGAATGAATTAATTACGGAAGATAATGTTTTCGCATTGATCAAGTCAATTGGTGTAAATACTTCATTGTCACGAACATTCATACGCTCACGAATTGTTCTAGCCATACGAGCTAAACCAACACCAAATTGAGAATATAATTGCTCACCAACAGTTCTTACACGACGATTTGATAAGTGGTCAATATCATCAATATCTGCTTTTGAATTAATTAATTCAATTAAATATTTAATGATTTGAAGGATATCGTTTTTCGTTAAAACTCGAGAATCTTCTGAACTGTCTAAGTTTAATTTTTTATTTAAACGGAAACGTCCAACTTCACCTAAATCGTAACGAGCATCTGAGAAGAATAATTTGTCAAATACACTTTTCGCCGTTTCATAGTCGGGTGGATCTGCGTTTCTTAATTGACGGTAGATATGTTCAACCGCTTCTTTTTCAGAGTTAGAAATATCTTTTTGAAGCGTGTTGTAAATAATTGTATAATCAGTAGAATTTGCATCTTCTTTGTGTAAAATCAATGATTTTGCACCAGAATCTAAAATTGCATCTAAGTGATCGTCTGTAATCACAAGTTCTCTATCTAAGATTACTTCATTACGCTCAATAGATACAACCTCTCCAGTATCTTCATCTACGAAATCCTCAATCCATGTTTTAAGAACTCTTGCAGCTAGACGACGTCCTACTAATTTTTTAAGATTTGCTTTGCTAACCTTAACTTCATCAGCAAGACCAAAAATCTCTAAGATATCTTTATCTGTTTCATAACCAATTGCACGGAACAATGTAGTTACAGGTAATTTTTTCTTTCTATCGATGTATGCATACATGATGTTATTGATATCAGTAGCAAATTCAATCCAAGAACCTTTAAAAGGAATAATTCTTGCTGAATATAACTTTGTACCATTAGCGTGACGGCTTTGACCGAAGAAAACACCAGGTGATCTGTGTAATTGAGAAACGATAACACGTTCTGCACCATTTACAACAAATGAACCTTTCGGCGTCATATATGGAATTGTACCTAAGTAAACATCCTGAACGATTGTTTCAAAATCCTCATGTTCAGGATCTGTACAATATAATTTCAATTTTGCTTTTAACGGAACGCTATAGGTTAAACCTCTTTCAATACATTCCTCTATTGAATATCTTGGTGGATCAATAAAATAATCCAAGAATTCTAATACGAATTGATTTCGAGTATCTGTGATAGGAAAGTTTTCAGCGAAAACTTTGAATAGACCTTCACTATCTCTGTTTTCAGGAGTTGTTTCAAGTTGAAAAAACTCTCTAAATGATTTTAACTGAATCTCCAGAAAATCTGGGTATTCAAATTGGTTTTTGCTTGAAGCAAAATTAATTCGGGTTGAATTATTTGATGTTGCCAAGGCTTTATTTTTTTAGGTTATTGTATTCTTTGTAACAAGATAAATGCTTAAAAACAGAACAAGGCATCCGCAAAATTGCGATGCCTGTTCTGTGTATGAAGAGGTAAATTACTTAACTTCTACTTCTGCTCCAGCTTCTTCTAGAGACTTTTTAAGCCCTTCAGCTTCGTCTTTAGAAACTCCTTCTTTCAAAACAGAAGGTGCAGCATCAACTAGGTCTTTAGATTCTTTCAAACCGTTACCTGTTAATTCTTTTACAAGTTTGACAACTGCAAGTTTGTTAGGACCACCAGCTTTAAGAATTACGTTGAATTCTGTTTGCTCTACTACTTCTTCAGCAGCAGCAGCTCCACCTGCCATCATAACCGGTGCCGCAGCCGCTGGTTCGATTCCGTATTCATCTTTAAGAATTGTTGCCAACTCATTTACTTCTTTAACCGTTAGGTTTACTAATGTTTCTGCAATTTGCTTTAAATCAGCCATTTTATTTTATTTTAAAAAGGGTTTAATAATAATTATGCTCTTTCTTCGAGCGTTTTAAGGATACCTGCAATTTTACTTCCAGCACCTGTAAGACCAGATAATACATTCTTAGCAGGACTTTGTAACAATCCGATGATTTCACCAACCAATTCTTCTTTGCTTTTCAACGATTCAAGAACTGATAACTGATTGTCACCAATAAACACTGCTTCATCAATGTATGCACCTTTCAAGATTGGTTTTGCGTTTTTCTTACGAAAATCTGCAATCAATTTTGCTGGAGCGTTTGCAACTTCACTGAACATTACTGAAGTAGAACCTTTCAATGTATCTCTCAATCCACCGAAATCTTTTCCTTCAACACGATCCATTGCTTTTTCTAACAAAGCATTTTTAACCACTCGCATTTGGATGTTAGATTGAAAACATCTTCTACGAAGCGTGTTAATAGTATCAACTGTTAATTCTGCAGTATCTGTTAAATAAACAACATTGTTCGCTGTTAAATCAGCTGCCAAATCGTCTATGTATTTTGCTTTTTCTTCTCTTGTCATTTTCTTAAGTATTAAGCATTAACAGACTTAGCGTCAATTTGAATACCAGGACTCATTGTTGCGCTTAGATAAACACTTTTGATGTAAGTACCTTTTGCAGCTGATGGTTTCAACTTGATTAAAGTTTGAATCAATTCATGAGCATTCTCACGGATTTTTTCTCCTTCAAAACTAGTTTTACCTATAGAAGAGTGAATGATACCGTATTTATCAACTTTAAAGTCGATTTTACCAGCTTTCACTTCTTGCACTGCTTTACCTACTTCCATTGTTACAGTTCCAGTTTTTGGATTCGGCATTAATCCACGAGGTCCTAAAATACGACCTAATGCACCAACTTTACCCATTACTGAAGGCATAGTAATAATTACGTCAACTGATGTCCATCCTGCTTTAATTTTAGCAATATAGTCATCTAAACCAACGAAATCAGCACCTGCTTCAACTGCTTCAGCTTCTTTGTCTGGCGTACACAAAACAAGAACCTTAACATCTTTACCTGTACCATGTGGAAGGGCTACTGTACCTCTTACCATTTGATTTGCTTTTCTAGGATCTACACCTAAACGTACACAAATATCAACGGAAGCATCAAATTTAGTGGTTGAAATACCTTTTACCAAATCACATGCTTCTGTTAGAGTGTAAGCTTTTGACAAATCAAATTTTGCCAAAATCTCTTTTCTTTTCTTTGAAACTCTTTTCATACCACTAAATTATTTGGATTTTGGTGCTTCACCACCTTTAACTGTAACTCCCATACTTCTTGCAGTACCTGCAACCATACGCATCGCTGCGTCAACTGTGAAACAATTCAAATCAGGAAGTTTATCTTCAGCAATTAGACGTACTTGATCCCAAGAAATGGCACCAACTTTAACTCTATTTGGTTCAGATGAACCTTTTTTGATTTTTGTGTGTTCAATAATTTGAACAGCTGCTGGGGGAGTTTTTAAAACAAAATCAAAAGATTTATCACCGTAAACAGTGATAACAACTGGAACAACTTTCCCCATTTTGTCTTGTGTTCTAGCATTAAACTGCTTACAAAACTCCATGATGTTCACACCTTTCGCACCTAATGCAGGACCGATTGGCGGAGATGGGTTAGCTGCACCACCTTTGACCTGTAATTTGATCAATGCTGCTACTTCTTTAGCCATATATATAAATTTGTGTAGTCAAACGTGAGTAATTAATGGGAAGCTTTAATCATCGTTCTCACTCCTACGGGTTAATACAATTTTATCCTTCTTTTTCTACTTGCATGTAACTTAACTCAAGAAGATTTTTTCTACCGAAAATTTTAACCATAACTTTCAGTTTCTTTTTATCTTCATTGATTTCGTCAATTACACCAGAGAAATTATTGAACGGACCGTCGATAACTTTGACAGATTCTCCAATAACGAAAGGTATTTTTAATTCTTCTTCGTTTTCTGCTAATTCGTCAACTTTTCCAAGTATTCGATTAACTTCAGATAAACGCATTGGAACAGGTTCTCCTCCTTTTACGGTTCCTAAAAATCCGATAACATTTGGAATTCCTTTTATAACGTGCGAAACCTCACCTACAAGTGCAGCTTCGATTAAAACATATCCTGGAAGAAAGGCTTTTTCCTTGTTTACTTTTTTTCCGTTTTGAATTTTGAAAACTTTCTCCGTTGGGATTAGAACTTGATTCACGTAATCGTTCAACTTCATTCTAGTGATTTCCAACTCTAGGTATTCTTTCACCTTCTTCTCTTTCCCACTAACAGCGCGAACGACATACCATTTTTTAACTATTTCTCCCATTTGTTATTCTTAGAAAGTTCCGTAAATAAATCCAATTAGTCCTTTCCAAAGTGAATCAGCTTCACCTGTAATACCGAAGATATAATCCATTAAGAATATAACGAGGGAAATCAATACAGAGGATACAACTACAAGAATTGTATTATTCTGTAATTCTTTCCATGTAGGCCAAGTAACATTGTGAACCATTTCATGGTATGTATCTTGGAAATATGTTCTAATTTTTGACACGTACTTTGTATTATGTTGTGCACGGGCGGTAGGGCTCGAACCCACGACCAATGGTTTTGGAAACCACCACTCTACCAACTGAGCTACACCCGTTTAAAAAGGGGAGTTTGATTAAAAACTCCCCTAGTATTAATTTATGTTTTTTACTTATTATGCTACGATTTCAGTAACCTGACCAGCACCTACAGTTCTACCACCTTCACGGATAGCGAAACGTAAACCTTTGTCCATTGCTACTGGAACGATCAATTTAACATTGATTGTAACGTTATCACCTGGCATAACCATTTCACGACCATCAGTTAAAAGGATTTCACCTGTAACGTCAGTTGTACGGAAATAGAATTGAGGACGATATTTGTTATGGAATGGTGTGTGACGACCACCTTCTTCTTTTTTCAATACGTAGATCTCAGCTTTAAACTCTTGGTGAGGTTTAACAGATCCTGGTTTACAAATAACCATTCCACGTTTGATTTGAGATTTCTCAATACCTCTTAATAATAAACCAACGTTATCACCTGCTTCACCACGGTCAAGGATTTTACGGAACATCTCAACACCTGTTACAGTAGAAGTTAATTTCAATTCACCCATTCCTAAGATTTCAACTGGCTCACCTGAATTGATAACACCTGTTTCGATACGTCCTGTTGCTACTGTACCACGACCTGTAATCGTAAATACGTCTTCAACTGGCATTAAGAAAGGCTTATCAACATCACGTGGAGGAAGTTCGATATATGTATCAACTGCATCCATTAAATCTTCAACAGTTTTAACCCATTTTTCTTCACCATTCAATGCTCCTAAAGCAGAACCTTGAATAACTGGAGCGTTGTCACCATCGTAGCTGTAGAAAGAAAGTAACTCACGTACTTCCATTTCAACTAACTCTAATAACTCAGCGTCATCAACCATATCCACTTTATTCATGAATACAACCAATCTAGGAACACCAACTTGTTTTCCTAAAAGGATGTGCTCACGTGTTTGAGGCATTGGTCCATCAGTTGCAGCAACAACCAAAATAGCACCGTCCATTTGAGCAGCACCAGTAACCATGTTCTTTACGTAATCCGCGTGACCTGGACAGTCAACGTGTGCGTAATGACGGTTTGCCGTTTCATACTCGATGTGAGATGTGTTAATAGTGATACCACGTTCTTTTTCTTCAGGTGCATTGTCAATTGAAGAGAAATCACGAACTTTTGCTAATCCTTTAGAAGCTAATACGCTTGAGATAGCTGCTGTTAACGTAGTTTTACCGTGGTCAACGTGCCCGATAGTACCAATGTTAACGTGCGGTTTGGAACGGTCAAAATTTTCCTTAGCCATTTTTGTTATTTGTTACTTAGTTAATAATATACTTATTTTATAATAGATCCGATGTTCGGATTTAATCCTTTTTATCTTGAGCCAATGACGAGATTTGAACTCGTGGCCTCTTCCTTACCAAGGAAGCGCTCTACCCCTGAGCTACACCGGCGCTCAATTTTATTTTTTTTCTTTGAAAGTGAGCGGGAGACGAGATTCGAACTCGCGACGTTCAGCTTGGAAGGCTGACGCTCTACCAACTGAGCTACTCCCGCTTTTTTAAACTTTCCTGTGGGGGTGGATGGACTCGAACCAACGATACCTTACGGTGACAGATTTACAGTCTGCTGCAATAGCCACTATGCGACACCCCCAACAATTTCCGAGCCGATGGAGGGATTCGAACCCCCGACCAGCTGATTACAAATCAGCTGCTCTGGCCAACTGAGCTACATCGGCAAATTAATGTTGATACATCAAATAAAAGAACTTGTTTAACCCTCAACTGTTGTTTTTGGGAATGCAAATGTATGAATCTTTTTTTTATCTCAAAGAACTTTTTTAAAAATATTTTAATTTTTTTTTTCTTCTGCTCATTTTTCAAGTTAATCACTCGTTAATATATTTAATTTTGGAAACCTTGAAAATAAAAACAGCAATAGTAACAGTTTCAAACGATTTAGCAACAGACAATCGTGTTAATAAGACATGTAACGTACTGAAAGAAAGTGGATATAAAGTTATTCTCATTGGTAGAAAACGTAAAAATAGCATTCCTCTAAAGTTGCAAAATCACCAATGTATTCGCCTAAATTTATTGTTTGATAAAGGTCCTTTCTTTTATGCTGAATTAAATATTAGATTTTTCTTTTTTTTACTTTTTTCTTCCGTTGACCTCATTTTTTCGAATGATTTAGACACTTTACCTGCAGCTTTTTTGGCTCACAAACTAAAATTTAAGTCAAAACTTGTCTATGATTCGCATGAATTGTTCACCGAAGCCCCCGAACTAGAAGGACGTTTTGTAAAAAAAATATGGGAACGAATTGAAAAAATAATATTTCCAAAGTTGAATTATATAATTACAGTGAATGATTCGATTGCAGCAATTTTTAAGTCAAAGTACAATAAAGAATTGGTGGTCGTTCGAAATATTGGTGAACAAATAAATCTAACGAATATCAAATCGAAGGAAGAGTTGGGACTGCCTACTGATAAAAAAATTATTATTATCCAAGGTTCGGGATTGAATGTGGAACGTGGAATTGAGGAAGCGATTGAAGCTATGTTATACGTTCATGGCGCTGTTCTTGTAATTGTAGGTGACGGAGATGTAATTCCAAACGCTAAAATCCTGGTTGAAAAACTGAAACTTTCGAGTAGAGTCTTGTTTTTTGGGAAAAGACCTTATACTGATTTAATGCAATTTACTCATTACGCAGATATAGGTTTAGCCTTGGACAAGCCAAAATCTTTGAATTATAAATTCGCTTTACCGAATAAGCTTTTTGATTACATCAATACACAAACAGCAGTTATTTCGTCTAATTTGATTGAAATTGAGAAAATAGTAAAACGCTACGAGATTGGATGTGTGATCGAACAAACGGAACCTAAATTAATAGCATCAGCGATTAATAGCTTGATTGAGAACCCAGAATTGTTAGCTAACTATCAAAATAATTGTAAAGCAGCAGGAAAAATTGAAAACTGGGAAAACGAAAAAATCAAAATGAAAGCACTGATTGATGGATTGTAAGGCAAAAATCAATTACATTTACTTGAAAATCAAATTAGAATGAGGTTTACATCTTTATCATTAAATGCTATTCGTTCTTCAAAAGCGTACGAATTTGAAGAAAAATTAATTCAAAAAGATACCATAGGTGCAATTGATAAAATAACTGAATTTCAACCCACTTCTGAAATGGAATCTTTCCATAAAACGACTAAAGAAATTTATTCTCACTCTTGGTTGATTAATAAATCCAGTTTAAGTATTGATGATAGTTTAGCTTTGTTTTCAATTGCTTATCAAAGTCCACGAGTAAGTGGAAATGCTGTGTATCAAGCAAGAGCAATGCTAGGTTTGATTATCCTTGATACAGAGACATACTCAGCAAAATCATCAAGTATTAGTATTGAAACAATAGATAACATAAAACTATACCCAAATCCAGTAAGTGATGTATTAAACTATGAATTTGAAATAGAGTATCCTGAAAAAGGTAATGTTAAAATTTATTCAATTTTGGGGCAAACGTTAAAAGAATTCAAGGTTAATCACAAACTTTCTGCGGGAACTGTTGATATTAGTTCATTTTCAAAAGGAGTTTATCTTTTTGAATTAAACATTGAAGGCAATCAAAAGATAACAAAACAGTTTATCGTTAATTAATGAAATCTTACTGTAATAATTTTTTTGTGAAGAAAATCCTATTTGCAATTTTTATTTTTTCATTTTCTATTTCAAGCTCATTTGCTCAATTAAATTTGGTTCCAAATCCTGGATTTGAAATTTATGATACTTGCCCCTATATATCAGGAAATCCTTCTCTAAGCGGAGCGAATAAGATTTGTAGGGCAGTTCCATGGTTTTCTCCAGCACAACCTGAACCAATAAATTGTGGGGGGAGTAGCACTGACTTTTGGCATTCTTGTAATGGTACAGTTCCTTCAAATTTTCTTGGATTTAATTATCCTAAAACTGGAAATGGATATGCCGGAGCAGGGGTCGTTTATGCTTCCGAATCCAATTTTGGAAGAGAATACCTAGAGGTACCATTAATTTCAAAATTAAAACAAAAAAAATACTGTGTTTCTTTTTATGTTGTGAATCCAAGTTCAGATGCTTCTTCTTCTAATTGTTTACAAGCGAGATTTACTGCTGATTCAGTGATTCAAAATGATTTTGATAGGCTGATATTAAATGATGGTATTAATTGTAATTATATTGTTAGAGATACTGTAAATTGGGTAGTTGTTAAGGGGATTTATGAAGCGAAAGGGAATGAAAAATTTATGACAGTCGGCTGTTTTGATATTATAAGTGAAAACGATTTTATTTGTTCTGAAACAATTGGTTGTGGTTATGCCTACTACTATTTCGACGATTTCGGTGTGTACGAACTTCCAGAAATTTCCGCAGGTATGGGAGGAGAAATTGATTCTTTGGGAGAAAGTGTTTCACTGCAAGCCAATTGTGAGGGTTGTTGGAACGATTTGGTCTATCGTTGGTGGCCCAGTGAGGGTTTGAGTGATACAACAGTGCTCAATCCAATCGCCACACCTGAGGTAACTACCACCTATTATTTTGGTTTAATCGATACTTCAGAAACGGTTCCTTGCATTGTCGATTTAATGGATAGTGTTACGGTTTTTGTTACCATTCCGCAAGATACAGTCACGCCACCGCCAACGAGTTTTTCATGGTTGGTGTATCCTTCACCTACAAACAGTTCTGTAACAATACAATTTTCCGCTTTAGAGTTGGATAGTCAACTGCTTATCATTGATGCTCGTGGCAGGTTGGTACGCAAAATTTCCATTCCCAAAAACACACAAAGCCTGCCTTTAGATGTTTCTGCTTTGGCAAGTGGCGAGTATTTTTTGCAGTTGGAGAATGGGAGTTTGAAGGAACGGAGGAAGGTTACGAAATTCTAATTTAAAATGTAGAATGTAGAATTGGGAGTTATTTCTTTGAATGAAAATTTTTGGTAGTTCTATTTTTTGGTTACGGTATCTAATTGTCACCCTCCTTAATCTCTCCGTCAACTGACGGAAGGAAAAAGCTCTTGTGAAACGAATAATTTATTGGAAAACAAATAATTAAACCTTTTTACAAGATTCTATATCGAAGTGAGATAAATAAGGATGACTTATAAAACCTCCACCCTACTTTTCCATCTTTTCAAACTGAATCAACTTATACAAATCAAACATGCGAAGGGTGAAAAATCCTTTTTTCAAGCAAAGAGTGAGCAAGGGCAAAGTGAACATTGAAATTGAAAGTAAGAAATTCAAAAGTAGATTTTTTTTGATTTGTGCGTGAATGCGGATGAGTTGGATGTTTTTGGTAAATTCTTCGTTGTGTTGAACGATTTCTAAAACTTGCAACAGACTTTTTAAGCCTTCGTTGGTTTTAGCTAAAAATGTACTATTGTCGTCCAAATTTTTATTCAAAACGGGGTTGTCAATGTGATGAACAGTCACCTTATTTTGAGCTAATTCAAAGCCAAACAAAGTATCTTCATGGCCGTAACCTTTGAGAGATTCGTTGAATTTCACTTTTTCAAATACCGTTTTTCGGATGAGGAAATTATTGGTTTTAAATCCTAAACTTGGGTTTTTCAAGCGTTCTTGAAGGGATTTACTTTCTCGAACGACACTGTATTTCCAACGCAATAAGTGATTTCTGTCGGGTTTGTTTTTTTGATAAATACTCGCTCCACAAAGAACTTCAATCTCGTTGTTTTCGATAAAATCAAGATAGTTTTTTAAAAAATTGTCCGAAATAATTTGTGAATCTCCATCGATAAACAATAAAAAAGGCAAAGTCGCTAGTTCAAAAAATTGATTTC
This sequence comes from Flavobacteriales bacterium, assembly GCA_018883325.1. GTDB lineage: Bacteria > Bacteroidota > Bacteroidia > Flavobacteriales_D > Crocinitomicaceae > UBA952. Next base: position 128,535 of record VEQH01000001.1, read on the forward strand.
GAATCCGCGCTCTGCCTTGATTTTTTTTATTTTCTAAGTAATTTATTTTCGACGCTAAAACCGCATTGAGTTGTTTGGTTTCATTCGTTGAACAATCGTCGATTACAATAATTTCGATTGCAGTTGATAAATGTTTTCCTTGTTCTAAGAGAGCTGTTACCAAACTTCTTACATCCGAATTGTAAACAGGGATACAAACGCTTATCATTTTCAGCAAAAGGAAATTTAAGCCATTGTGCTTGGAGTACCGAAATTCATTGGTGGAATTCCAGCTTGAGGATCGTCAATCATCCCAAAGGTTTGCTCATATTTATTAACATTATCGGCTAAAGCTTGTAAAAAACGTTTTGCATTTTGAGGTGTCATCAACACGCGAGATCTTACTTTTCCTTTAGGCATTCCTGGCATAACTTGAATAAAATCACAAACAACCTCAGCAGGAGAATGTGTGATAATTGCAAGATTTGAATAAACTCCTAAAGCAATTTCTTCAGAAAGTTCAATGTTCATTTGGTTTTCGTCGTTTTCCATTATTTCTAGTTTTAAAAATGTGTAATTACAATGCTATTTCGTGTTCTTCGAAGCGAATATTAAACTGTTCCAACTCTTCTAATATTGGTTCATAAATCGCTGCGTGAATAGGTAAAGTTACGCCTTTTTCGAGTAATTGACCTTTCAAAATCATTTTTGCTGCAATCGCAACAGGCAATCCAACCGTATTCGACATCGACGTATAAGTTTGGTCTTCTCCAATATTTATCATCGAAGAAATAACTTTGTGGTGTTTGTTGTTAAGTTCATATTCAAATTCGTGATACATCACCAACATATCTTTGTCGCCTTCTTCTAGTTTCCATTTTTCAGCTAACAATTTTTCTAATAATTGCGCCGGACTTGCATTTTCAAATCCAAAATTTGAATCCTTTTCAAAAATCCCAATTGAATCAAATAAAGGATATAAATACATTCGGTCTTCGCGTAAAAACAATTTCAATTTGTCTTCAACAGATAAATCACGATTATAAGGTAAAAATGCATTTAAAAATGAACGAGGCGATAGTTCCTCCGAGTTTGCCATTTTGTAGGAATCATCTGTCATTCCTAATTCAATAAAAACGTCCCAACCTTGACAGTAATTTGGTCTGCGTAATGTTCCTCTGTATATCGTGGGAATATCTTCCAGACCATACGTTTTTCTATAAGATAATGAATCGCGATTGGCGTAACCATCAAATTCGCCATAAGATCCGATCGAAAAACGCTCTGTTCTACTGAATAAACGGTTATAAGGAATGTATTTATACTCGTCATTTTGCTTGAAGCATGCTGCGCCCCCTTGTCCGGCGAGGATTACATTTCTTGGATTCCAAGTGAATTTATAATGCCAAGGATTATTGTCACTTTCCGGTGCAATTAGTCCACCACAGAAAGATTTAAAACTCGTTACCTTCCCTCCCTTATCTTGAATTGAATGAATTATTTTCATTGCACTCATGTGATCAATTCCAGGGTCAACACCAATTTCGTTCATTATCACAATTCCAGCTTCTTTAGCTTCAGAATCTAATGCTCGCATTTCTGGAGAAATATAAGATGGTGTGATTAAATCCACTCGTAAATCAATACAATCTTTCGCAACTTCAACATGAAAACGAGCAGGCAACATAGAAATCACTAAATCAGAATGACCAATTGCAGGTCTTCTTTCATGTGGATTCAAAGCGTTAAAAGATAATGCTTCCGCATTGGGATGATTGTTGATTTTTCGTTTAACTAACTCAATATCTTGATCTACGATTTTTATGTGCCAATTATTTTCCTCTGCAATTGACAAAAGGTATCTAATCATTGACGAAGCAGACAATCCTGCACCAAGAATTAAAATGTTTTTCATTTTTTTAAATTTTTTATTGTGTTAAAACAAGCGATTTTATGCTCATTTTTCCGCGCCAAATGTAAACATATTATTGCAGTGACTTGAGAATGATTGTGAGATAAATAAGAGTCAACAAAAAAGAAGTTCTACACAAAAAGTATTACATTGAAAATTAGAATTTTATATTTAATTCAAGTCTTCCGCCAAATCCTAATTCAATAATTTTTTGCAAGGTAGAAATACGTGCTTCTTTTAAATTGTTCTCAATCTTAGAAATGTATGATTTTGTTGTACCAACTTTTTCTGCAAGTTGCTCTTGAGTCATTCCCAATTCTAAACGAGTGTCGTGAATCAATGCTCCAATTTTGAAAGTTTCATAACCATCCTCTAGTTCTTCTCTTTCCTTTGTTCCACGTTTTCCATAATTCTTTTCTTTGAATTCATCTAGTGTCACTAAATTGATGTTTTTTGATTTATTCATGATTTTTTATCTGTATTCAATTCGTCAGTATTATAATTTAAAAATGTTTCCCTAAAGTGAAACAAAAATAATAATTTGTCTTTTGATAAAATAATAATTTTGATTAATGGATTAGTGAATGTACACAATTGTACCAATAGATTCCTCCCGATTGGTCGGAAGGACTTTCCAAGGGATAATAATGCGAAAATGCTTTGCATTTTCGCTGAAACATTTACACAAATAGTCTTTTCGACTGAAAGGAGACCGCATAGCAGCTCCAGAGGAAAATCTACAGGTATGAAAGCGAATACCCAAAATGGATTATTTAAATTACTTTAAATTCAATTATTGGAGAATCTTTAATGTACAAAAACAAAATGCTGTTAAAAATGTCATTTAGATTAGGTATTGATTAATTTTGCATCCGCATGAAACAAACATTATTACAAAAGATAGTTGACATTTTTTTCTCAATGAAAAGTATGTCTTTAGCCCTAATTTTATTCCTTGTTGGGATTGGCGTTGCAACATTTATAGAATCAATTTATGGCATTCAAAGTGCTAAAATCATTATTTACAATGCAACTTGGTTTGAGTTATTGTTGCTGTATTTGACATTGAACTTAATCGCAAATATCTTCAAGTACAAAATGTTTGTACGTGAGAAAATCGCCATGTTGACCTTCCATTTATCCTTCATTATTATTCTTATTGGTGCTGGCGTGACGCGCTACATTAGCTTTGAAGGATTGATGATTATTAACGAGGGAACAAGTTCTGATTTTATTTTCACTTCCGACCCTTACTTGTTGGTTTACTTGGAAAATCCTGAAACAAAATCTACCAAAATCGACGCTTCGAAAAAGTATTTTTCAGTGATTACTGATAATTATTTTAAAAACGAAGTAGCAATCGACAACAAAAATTTCTCCTTTGAATATGTTGATTTTCAAACAAGAATGAAAGACACTTTTGTGATTAACAAACGCTTTAAAACAAGTGCTTTGGAATTAGTTACGGATGGTATGCAATCAAATTACCTGTGCGAAAATGAAGTGTTTATGGTTGGAAACGTTCCTTTATCGTACAATAAAACACTAGCAACACCAGGAATTGAAACAAGATTAGTTGGTGATTCAGTTCAAATTAAAACAATGTTACCCGTTCGCTATTTACCGATGACTGAAATGCAAAAAGCACGTCAATCTGGATTGGAAGTTGCTGATTCATTGTATAAGGAAGTGAAAATAAATACGTGGGAAACATTTAAAACTAAGACATTGTATCAAGTTGGAAATCAACAATTTGTTTTCAAGCAAAAAATTAAAAATGCTAAGAAGATGTTAGTTTCCACAGGAAAGAAAAATGAAGGATCAGATTACCTAACAGTAAAAGTGAGTGATGGAAAAAGCTCCAAAATCGTTCGTTTAGAAGGTGGAATGAGTGCAATCCCAACTCCCGTTCGCTTTGACATGAATGGTATTATTTGCCAACTTGAATATGGTTCAATTAGAAAACCAATGCCTTTTAAAGTTGCTTGTCGTGATTTCAGATTAGATAAATACCCAGGTTCTGAGTCTCCATCTTCTTTTGAAAGTGATTTAACAATTCTCGACGAGGAAATGAAATACAAACGCAATCAAACTGTATTTATGAATAATGTGATGGACTATCGTGGTTATCGCTTTTTTCAATCGAGTTACAACTTAGACGATCCTTCAACACCTGAAAATGAAGAAGGAACTAAGTTAAGTGTAAACCATGATTGGTGGGGAACGAACATTACTTATGTAGGTTATTTATTAATGGCAATCGCAATGATTTTATCGCTTTTCGCACCTGTTGGACGCTTCCAATATTTGAACGAAAGATTAGCAATTCTAAAGGAGAAAAGAAAAGAATTGATGCTCATTTTAGTTCTACTAGCAACAAATTTCACTGCTAATGCTCAACACAATGAGCACGACGGACACGACCACAGTGGACACGATCACGCAACACATGAAGAAGTTGAAGTTCCAACTGATAACACACATAAAAATCACCCGTCAAAAGGAATTTATCGTGTTGTTTCTGCTGAACATTCAGATGAATTAGCATCCTTATTGGTTTTGGATTACGACGGACGAGTTGTGCCTTTTCATACTTTGTGCGACCAATTATTACGCAAGATTTACCGCGACAACAAATACAAAAACTTCAACGCTGTTCAAACGATTTTGAGTATGCACATGTATCCTCAATATTGGATGGAGCAAAAAATGATTCAAGTACCAAGTGTTTTGAGAGAGCCGCTTAAATTGGGAGAATACGCTTCAAGTTTAGAATTGTTAAGTAAAGATGGAAATTTTAAATGGTTGGCTGAATATGAAAAATCACACCAAAAACTAGAATCAAAACGCTCTGAATTTGATAAAAAGCTAATTAAATTGAATGAGAAATTTGAGGTCGTTCAAGGTGTATTTATGTGGCAATACATGCGATTGATTCCTAAAAAACAAGACCCAAATAATCAATGGTACGTTCCAATGAGTTCAGAATTACTTGAAAAAGATACAAGTGCATCGCTTCAAGTTTTTAAATATCTAAACGCTATTGACCAAGCAGCGAAAAACAAAAATTATAAAGAGGCAAGTACTCTTTTATCCTCGATTAAAGAAATGCAAAGAACTGTTGGCGAAAAAGTTGTTCCTTCAGAAAGATTAGTAAAAATTGAAATCAGCTACAATAAAATGCAGATTTTCAAAAATTCATATAGAATGTATGGTTTGGTGGGATTGTTGATGTTGGTTTTATTCTTCATCCGCGTGTTCACGAATCCAAATTCTAAATCGAATTCAATTATCGATAAAATCCGAAAATTCTTTGTTTTTACATTAATCGTTGCATTTATTTATCATGGCGTTGGTCTTAGTTTTAGATGGGCAATTTCTGGTCACGCACCATGGAGTAATGGTTACGAAGCAATTATTTTTATTTCTTGGGTAACGATGATTGCAGGTTTTGCTTTCTCTCGAAAAAATGCAGTCGTTATTGCAGGAACAGCAATTTTAGCTTCTTTGATGATTTTTGTTTCTGAAATGAATTTATTGGATCCAGAAATCACACCTTTGGTTCCTGTACTTAAATCTTATTGGTTAATGATTCACGTTGCTATCATCACTGGAAGTTACGGTTTTCTTGGCTTGGCTTGTATTTTGGGGCTTTTCAACCTTATACTTTACACCTTTAGAACAAGTAAAAAAAGTGAAATTATTACCATTAACATCAACGAATTAACTTATGTCTCTGAAATGACAATGACAATTGGTTTGTTTATGCTCACAATTGGTACTTTCCTCGGTGGAATTTGGGCGAATGAATCGTGGGGACGTTATTGGGGTTGGGATCCAAAAGAAACATGGGCTTTGGTTTCTGTTTTAGTTTATGCAGTAATTCTTCACTTGCGATTCATTCCTGGACTGAAAGGAAAATTCTTTTTCAATGTTGTTTCTTTTTGGGGTTATTCTGCCATTTTATTTACCTTTTTTGGTGTAAACTTTATGCTAGTTGGTTTACATTCTTATGCGCAAGGAGATGGACTTGGAAAATTCCCAACTTGGTTAATCTGGACAATTATTGGATTTTTGATCTTCACTCTAGTTGCAGCATTTAGAAGTAATCAATACAACAAAGCTAGTAAGCTGAAAATAAATCAATAAGGATGTTTGCTGATCAAGTGATTTATGAAGACAATCATGTTATTGTAGTAAATAAACGTGCATCTGATATTGTTCAAGGAGACAAAACTGGAGACAGAACACTTCCTGATGAAATTAAAGATTATTTAAAAGAAAAGTACGACAAACCTGGAAATGTTTTTTGTGGAGTGGTTCACCGTTTGGACAGACCTACAAGCGGTGCAGTTGTTTTCGCTCGAACAAGCAAAGGTTTAGAACGATTAAATGCACAATTTCGCGACAAGGAAACGAATAAAGTGTATTGGGCGATTGTAGAAAATTTACCAGAAAATACAGAAGGCAAGCTTGTTCATTACTTGAAAAAGAATGAAAATCAAAATAAAAGTTATGTTTCAAAAGCAGCAGTTGTTGGTGCAAAAGAAGCAAAACTGAAATACAAATTGATTGCCTCCTCCGACCGCTATCATTTATTGGAAATTGAATTAGAAACAGGTCGTCACCATCAAATTCGTGCGCAATTGGCACGCATTGGCTGTTACATTAAAGGCGACGTAAAATACGGAGCAAAACGACCAAATGAAGATGGTTCTATCTGTTTACACGCTCGAAAATTATCATTTAACCACCCTACAACAAAAGAACTTTTGCAGTTCGTTGCGCCTTGTCCGTCAGATGCTATTTGGCAGTTTTTTGAGAAGATTGTTGGGTAGAAGGTTGTAAAATCAAAATTCTAACATTAGGTTAGTGATAAAAATTTTTAAATTGCATTACTTACTTTTTTTCATATTTAATAAAATTTCATCATTTGACTAGATATCTAAAATGAAAGATTATCTTTGAAAAAATCCTTGTCTACAAATTTTAAGTGAATAAAAAGAAATTTCTTTATCAATTAAATTGATATTAAACTTAGGTTTTAGAGTCTGGCATTTAAAATTAACAGAATGAATTTCAAACTAATTCTTTTTATTTTAATCTCTTTTGGGATATCGTCAACTTCATTTTCACAAGATTATGAAACATACAATTCTGGCTCAAATAATTGTTTGACAATAAAAATTCCAACTACTTGGACAATTTATGATGACGACTGGAATAACTATATGAAGAAAACATTTAGTCCAGAAAGTCAAAGAGTAACAATAATAAGAGCATCTGATTATGATATTTCAACATTTTATTTTAAAATTTCATACATAAATATGGGCAAAAAATACAAAAAAGAAGAAATATCCTCAGATAATTTTGATCTACTAAATAATTATAATGCTTCATTATTAGATGTGATTAAACAATTAAAAAGTTCTGGAAATACAATAATATCGAATAAAAAATCAGAATTTGTTTCTATTGACAAAGCTTATGGTTGCTACTATTCATATACCTATACAAATTCCAATGAACAAACAAGAACTTCTGAAATATATTACGTAATTGTTGGTCAAACAGGTTACTTCATAACCATTTCTTGGAATGTTGAAAATAGTTCTAAACCAGAAACAATTAAATCAAAACTAATATCAAATTTAAAATTATGTGACTTATTTAACTAAAAATATAAAACTAAAATATGCAAGTACTAAATTTAATAATATTAAATACTCAAACAAATCCAGAAGTTAGACTCTTAGGTTTTTTCATTGCTATGATTATTCTCTTTATTTATTGGAGTAAAAAAAAAGAGAAAAACAATGATGAAAACAATGATGAAAACAATGATGTGTAAAAAAAAATAATATGTTAACAGCAATTATTGTGAGTGGTTTTGCTTTTATTGTTGCACAAATAATAATGAGTTTTGGTAAAAATAAAAATGAAGATAAAACTAAAATAAAATCCGATAATTATAATTTAAGAAGAAAAGAAGAAAATTATCAATTAAATGTTGACGAAAAATATGATTTAAATAAAATAGAAGAAGAAGAAGAAGAAGTTGATAAAGACAAAAAAACAAAAAAAATCATAGATGTTACTAAAGTATATACAACAGAATCATTAATTTCAGATGAAATCAAGGGTAGTGAAATAATATCTATGAAAGCAATTAAAGTAGATGATATTTTAATGCTTAATCCAAAAATAACATTTCAGGATGCAGAGGAAGAAAATCAAAACAAATTAAAATTTATTGGTTATGAACCTTCTACAAAATTTGAACAAAAAGTACCATTAAATTATCCAATGGTATTTATGCCAAAAAGTGGTAGCGTTATTAAATACCCTAGAAAAGGGAAACAAGGTTTAAAGGGTTTTACTGAGAATTTATTTAAAAAAAGTATTCTTGAAAATTTTAATAACTTATTTCAAATTTATGATGATAGATTTGTCTTGTATAAATCAAATCAAAATCCATTTGAACCAGATTTTACATTAATTGACGAAACTAATGACATTAACCTATTTATTGACATTGAAATAGATGAACCTTATGATGGTATATCACGACAACCAATTCACTTTATGGGTTTTGATAAACAAAGAAATTCTTTTTTCAAAAATCGGGGATGGATTGTTATAAGGTTCGCTGAATATCAGGTATTTAAAGAAACAATGAGTTGTTGTAAATTTATAGCAGAAGTTATAAATTCTGTTAATCCAAATTTTACTATTTCTGAAAAACTTTCTAAAATAAAAGATATTGGAACAATAAAACAATGGACAAAAGGACAATCAATTAAATGGGCAATAGAAAAATATCGTGAAAAATACTTAGGAATAAATGAATTTGAAAAACATTTCAACAATGTTATTTTACTAAAGCTAAACGAAACTGAAATCGGTAGTGAAATTGAAAATTATGTAATAGAAGATCAAACAAATAGTATTAAAAATAAAAAAACATTGATTGATTTTGCAATAAATCATAATGGTTTTATTTCTTTAAAAACTTCAGGCAAATACTCTATTATTAAACCAAATAAAATCGAAAACTCAATTTTATTTGGTTTTTGTTATCTAAAAAATTTGGAAGTAAAATACGATATTAACAAATTAAATGATATCGTATTCAGAGAAAAACCATTTTTAATTAAAATTAATGGAGTAACAGAAAGAAAAGACATTAAATCATTTATAATCAAATATATAGGAAGTAAAAATCCAATTAGAATAAAATATGCAAAAAGTACATATAGGTTAAACATTAGTTATGGAGAAACAGGTGAAATTATATTATCAGAAGATGAAAGAGATAGTTTGAGAACAATTACAAATTTTGATTTTGTTTCTCGAGTTTACTCATTTGATAAGATTAAACAATATAAATTAAATGATGAGGATTACATTTCGGGATTTTGTAATTCTAAACAGGAACTACGTACCTTTAAATTTGATAGGATAAAAGACTTAGAAATATTGAATATTTAAAGGTCTTAAATAAATTAAAAAAAAATGAAAGATTATTACAAAATATTGAAAATTGATTGCAAAGCCACTGAAAGAGATATTAAAAAAGCTTATAGGAATTTAGCTATGAAATGGCATCCAGACATTAATAAAAATCCTTCTGCTCATTCAATTTTTATTGAAATTAACGAAGCATATGAAATTCTTATTAATCCAAAAAAAAGAGCTGAATATGACTTGATATTTTCTGAAAAACAACATACAAACACTTCAAATGAATTTAAATCTTGGCAGGAAGAAGCTCAAAAAAAAGCAAACTCTTACGCTACAATGACAATTGAAGATTTTAAAAATAAAATTATCATGGAAATTAAACTTGTTGGTAGTTATAGTGCTTCATTTGGGTGTTTTATTTTTCTAATATTTGGAATTATTATTAATCTTTCGGCTGTTTCTATTCTTGGACCTTCTGTTTTAGTTAGTGTTGTTGTATTTATAATTGTTGCTATATGGCTGTATAACAAATCTTTAAAAGACTACTTTGAAGAAAGAAGAAAACTCTAATTGATTAAGCACATAATAACTAAATCCAAACAAAGAATTATTAAATTCAAAATCTTCAAAAAATAAAATCAACGATTATAAATTAGTGGTCTTAGAATTAAAAAATATTAACTTGATATATAAAGCTAAGCTGTTGAACAAAATATTTTTAAATTTGGGTAATATATTTTATCGAAGGTGTTAAGGTATTAATGATGGTTAAAATTTTAGCTATTTAGATTATTTAGTATTTACAAAAAATCAAATCAATTTCTTAATTTCAACTTAAAAACTTAGCTTTGTATAAGTAATATTTATTCTATGGCTACCATTAAATTAAAAATCAATGAACGAACTGGCAAAGGAAAAGAATTCATGCAGTTTTTAAAAGAATTCTTAAAAGATGATAAGTCTATTGAAATTCTTGAAGAAAAATCTCCTTATAATCCAGAATTTGTAAAAATGGTTAAAAAATCAGCAGCGAGTAAAAAAAGATACAGCGTTGATAATGTTGATGACCTATGGGAAAGTTTGTAGTAGTTTTAACAGAAAAGGCGAAAAATGACATTTCACTCCACAAACGCTCTGGAAATAAAGCAATTGAAAGAAAAATAAAAACTTTTCTTGAAGAATTAAAAGTACATCCATTTACAGGAACGGGTCAGCCTGAATCGCTCAAGCATGAACTTCAAGGTTTTTGGTCACGAAGATTGAACCAAAAAGATAGAATGATTTATTCAGTTGACAAAGAAATTGTAACCGTTGAAGTTGTTTCAGCAATGGGACATTATTTTGATAAATAACTTTTGCAACACTTCCCCTATTTTCTATAAACGATTATCTCTGTTTTGATGGAAAAACAATTTATTCTTGATGCCAAACATTTGGAACTTACATTGAAGCGACTTTCCCATGAATTGATTGAATCCCATAATGATTTTTTAGATACAGTTTTTGTTGGTTTACAACCATATGGAATTCAAATTGTTGCTTGATTAAAAGAAAATCTAGAAGAAAAAGACATTCAAAATTATTTTGTAAACTTAATGAAAAGATATACTTTTGATATATACTATCAAGACATGAAAACAGTATCTTTAAAAATTGATGAATCCATTTTTGTTGAAACAGAAAAAATTCTTTCAAACATTAGTATTCCACGAAATCGTTACATCAATGAGGCTTTAGATTACTACAATAAAATTCAAAAAAGACAACTTTTACAACAAAAACTAAAGAAGGAATCGGAGTTAGTAAAAAAAGATTCAATGGATATTTTAAAGGATTTTGAAGATTTAGATTATGCAGATTAAGCAATTTGAAGTTTGGATAGCTGACTTAAATCCACAATTAGGAACCGAAACAGGAAAAACACGACCTGTACTTATTGTGCAAACAAATTTATTGAATCAAATTCCACATCCTTCTTCTATCATTTGTCCGATTACTACGAATGTAAAACTGGAAGCAGAAATTTTAAGAGTTCACCTTACAAAAGGAACTGCAAATCTGAATGAAAATTGCGATGTAATGATTGACCAACTTAGGGCAATTGACAACAAACGTTTAATTAGAAAAATTGGGACTCTTCCAGAAAATTTGATTCAAAAAGTAAAAGAGAATATTGGAGTGATTTTGGATTTAGAATGAAATTAACCCATTTTAATTCTTTTGCTTCCCCTATTTTCCAAAAACAATTATCTTTGCTGTGATGGAAAAACAAGTTATTCTCAATGCCAAACATTTGGAACTTACATTGAAGCGACTTTCCCATGAATTGATTGAATCCCACAATGATTTTTCGGACACCGTTCTTGTTGGTTTACAGCCTCGAGGAATACATGTTGTCGCTCGTTTGAAAGAAATTCTAGAAGAAATCTTAGGGAAAAAAATCACTTGTGGAAATCTCGACATTACCTTTTATCGCGACGATTTCAGACGACGTGAACGACCAATTATTCCAAGTATTACCAACATTGATTTCAGTATTGAAAACAAAAAAGTCGTACTTATCGATGACGTTCTTTATACAGGAAGAACCATTCGTTCAGGACTAGATGCCTTGTTGACATTTGGTCGCCCATCAAAAGTTGAATTGTTAGTTGTTATCGACAGAAGATTCTCTAGAGACTTACCCATCCAAGCAGATTATACAGGAAAAGCCATCGACACCTTGATTTCAGAACGCGTTTCAGTCGAATGGAAAGAAACCGAAGGAGCAGATAAAGTAGTTTTGTTTACAAAAGAAAGTAATGAATAATTTAAGTGTAGATCATCTTACCGGAATCAAAGATTTGACGCGTGAAGATATTGAATTGATTTTCAAAACTGCGGATAGCTTTAAAGAAGTAATCAATCGCCCGATTAAAAAAGTTCCTTCTCTTCGCGACATTACAATTGCTAATGTTTTCTTTGAAAATTCAACACGTACACGTCTTTCTTTTGAGTTAGCAGAAAAAAGACTTTCAGCTGATGTTGTTAATTTCAGTGCTTCTGGCAGTTCTGTCAAAAAAGGCGAAACGCTGATTGATACCGTAAACAATATCTTGGCAATGAAAGTGGACATGGTCGTAATGCGCCATCCCAACCCAGGAGCAGCTTTGTTTTTATCTAAGAAAATTAAAGCTAAAGTGGTAAATGCTGGTGACGGAACCCACGAACATCCGACTCAAGCATTGTTAGATGCTTATTCTATTCGAGAAAAACTTGGAAGCGTTGAAGGAAAAAAAGTAGTGATTGTAGGTGATATTTTACATTCACGTGTGGCACTTTCAAACATTTATTGCCTTCAAAAATTAGGCGCAGAAGTGATGGTTTGTGGTCCAACTACTTTGATTCCAAAATACATAAGCGAATTAGGAGTGAAAGTTTCGCACAACCTCATCGAAGCTTTAGAATGGTGTGATGTAGCCAATATGTTGCGTATTCAATTAGAACGTCAAGACATCAAATATTTCCCATCATTACGTGAGTATTCTATGCTTTTTGGTTTGAACAAAGAAATCTTGGATTCGCTTTCTAAAGAAATTGTGGTCATGCATCCTGGACCAATTAACAGAGGTGTAGAAATCACAAGCGACGTTGCAGATTCTAAGCAAAGTATTATTTTACAGCAAGTTGAAAATGGCGTTGCCGTGAGAATGGCTGTGATTTATTTACTTGCCGCAAAGATTGAACGTTAAAATTCTTTTCAAAAATTCTGTAAATTACCAAAACTTGCAAAAATTACAAGTTTTGGTAATTTTTGCAGATTTGCTATCTCAGTTGAAATAAGAGAAGCAACGTCTTCTTAACTTCAAAAAAATCGAACTGTTCACAATAGAAAATTGGTCAATTTTCAACTCGAATAAAAAGTGTTGCTAAAATATATTTATATTTGACAAAACAGATTCGCTATGAACTTTTCAAATGAACAAAACGGAAACATCATCATTGTTCAATCTCACGTTGAAAAATTGGATGCGGGCAATGCTCCTGAATTGAAAGCTCATTTTTTGCACATCAATAAAAACGGTCAAAATCAAATCGTTTTGGATTTGTCAAAAACAAAATATTGCGATTCCACAGGCTTGAGTGCTATTTTAGTGGCAAACAGATTGTGCAAAGACACAAACGGATCATTCGCGATTTGTGGTTTGCAATCGAGTGTCAAAAAAATGATTGAAATTGCACAATTAGACAAAGTTTTCACTATCTGTAACGAAAAAGAAGAAGCTGTTTCTGCCTTGACATTGTGAGTTTTAATGTGACCATTTTAGGAAGTGGCGCAGCTTTACCAACCGCAAAAAGAGCCACCACAGCGCAATACATCGAATGTAATAATCGCTATATTTTAATTGATTGTGGCGAGGGCACACAAAACCAAATACGCAAATTCGGGCTTAAACTCCAAAAAATTTCCCACATCCTTATTTCGCATTTACACGGCGATCATTTTTTTGGCTTACCCGGATTGCTGAGTACCATGAATTTATTGGGAAGAAATCAAGGAATTACCGTTTACGGACATCCTGAATTGGAAACTTTAATTCGCGGGATGTTAGAAGTAGGGAAAAACAAAATGACTTTCAATGTTGATTTTGTTCCACTTCAATATAAGGATGAACAAGTTATTTTTGAAGATAAAATCATCACAATTAGTAGCTTTCCACTTAAACATAGAATTGAAACCTGTGGATTTAAAATTCAAGAAAAACCGAAGGAATTTCAACTAGATAGCGAAGCAATAAAAAATTCAGGCTTATTGATTCAGCACTATCCTTTGCTTAAAAAAGGGGAAAATATTCAGCTTGAAAATGGCGAAATACGCAATTTTGAGGATTATACTTTTCCTCCCAAAGCTTCCCATTCATATGCTTTTTGTTCAGACACAAAACCTTACCAACCGCTGATTCCAAGCATCACAAATGTAGATGTGTTGTACCACGAAGCGACGTTTACTGAAGCTGACGTAGAACGGGCAAAAACTACATTTCACTCCACTGCAAAACAAGCAGCAAGTATAGCGAAAACAGCAAAAGTGAAAAAATTGATTCTTGGACATTTTTCAACGCGCTACGAGAATACTGAAGTTCATTTGTCTGAAGCTAAAACTATTTTTGAAAACACGATTTGTGCCGAAGATGGATTGATTGTGAATTTGGAGAAACTTTAATTCAAGCCCAACTGAAAACCTAAAGTAGTATTGTAAGCCGATTTATTTACCGTTAGTGCAGGATCGGAATCCCAATAAATTGAAGCGTCCCAACGTAAACTTAGATTTTTTCGCAACTTATAATTCAAAGAATATTGACCTAAAAAACGCGAATCAGACAATAAATCTACGCGGGGTTGGTAGTAACTCACACCTGAAAAACTCCATTTTCCATCAAAATTCATGAACCAAGATAAATAAGAACTTGACCTAAAATCTTGATTGAGAATACCATCCAACAAATCTTCGTGTTCATAATAAACAGATGTACCAACGAATAAACGTACTTTCTTGGTTTCCAATATTTTCAAGCGTGGACCCATTCCAAAAATATAGCGCATTCGCTGACGCAACAATTGATTGTATTGAATTTGAGAATAAATTTCCCACTTCCAAGGACTTTTATATGAATGGTGAGGTAAGAAATTCAATCGGTATGTATATCTAAAATGAATCATTCCCCAATTAGCAAAAGTCTGATTATCACCTCTTGAATAACCCAAATCTCCCAAAAGCAAAAAATAATGCATTTTCGTTTTATACTGAATCAATGGGCGCAAACTTGTATTGATTAACAAAACTTGATTTTTAACGGCACTGAACGATGCACCAATTGAACCACTAAATCCCGAAGTGTCATCGTAAATTCGTTTGTTTTCAATATTTACAACTTGTGCAGAAATTGAAGAACCGATAAATAAAAGTAAAATCAGACTGACTATTTTCATTTTTGAGCAAATCGATATAAAAAGAAAGCGACTAAACTAAAAAGTAAATTCGGAATCCAAACGGCAATTAAAACTGGAAAACCAACATTCAAGGAAGCTACTGTCATCATTTTCATTGCGAAAATATAGACAAAAACGAATCCAAGTCCAATTGCGATATTCATTCCAATTCCTCCTCGTTTTTTTTGTGAAGAAACTGAAACGCCGATGATTGTTAAAATATACGTCGCAAATGGATAAGAAGTCCGCTGATGTAATTCAATTTCATAAAACGGAACAAGCGACGAACCTTTGATTTTTTCACGCTCAATTAATTCTTTTAATTCTGAGTAAGTCATTGATTCAGCGAGATTTTCACGCTGTGCCATCTCGTTCATTTTGAAGTAAAAAATCGTATCTTTTTTCTGTCCATGTATAATTTTTCCCTTCGGAAAAGCAATACTTTTTTCGTAATAATCAATCAATTTCCATTCAAAAGTCCCTGGTTTGTTGATAGCTGTTTTTGCCTTTAAAAAATAAACCGGCTGATTGGAGTCGTTCCATCTTTGAACGGTTAAATCATTGATTCCAACTTGTGAATTTGAATAATTTGAAAAAAAAACGGTTTGATTTCCTGGGTAATCCGCGTGATAATCTTCCACTTGAATGGCATCTCGGTAGTATTTTTCTTCAAAATCCAAACGTACTTTATTAGCACGAGGAATCACAAAATGATTTAAAACTAAAGCCATTGCTGTCAAAATCGTAGCGCCAATCATATAAGGCCGAATAAAACGAGTGATTGGCTTTCCGCTGAACCACATCGGAATAATCTCTGTGTCTTGCGCCAATTTCGCCGTGAACCAAATAACCGAAATGAAAATAATCATCGACGAGAACATATTGCCATAGAAAAGCAAAAAGGTCAAATAGTATTCAAAAAGTATCGCTGAAATTGGTGCTTGATTCGAAATAAATTCACTCAGTTTTTCGGAAACATCAAAAACCATCGCAAACAACATTATAATCCCCAACATGAAGAAAAAAGTAGATAAAAACTTCTTTATAATGTATTTATCGAGGATCGAAAGCATGGTTTACAAACGCTGTTTCAAAATTGGAATCAATTGATCTTTCCATGCTTTGAAAGTTCCTGCTTGAATTTGTTTTCTGGCTTCTTTTACCAATTGCAAATAGAACGCTAAATTGTGGATCGTAGCAATTTGAATTCCTAAATACTCACCAGATTTTATCAAATGGCGCAAATAGGCTTTCGTATAAACTTGATCAACATAAGCTTCACTTCCAGCATCAATTGCAGAGAAATCTTTAGCCCATTTTTCATTCTTGATGTTAATTGTACCATTCCATGTGAAAAGTAAACCATGGCGTGCATTTCTGCTTGGCATTACACAATCCATCATGTCAATTCCAAGTCCAATACTTTCTAAAATATTCCAAGGTGTTCCAACTCCCATTAAATAACGCGGTTTATCTTTTGGTAAATACTGACAAACATGCTCTGTCATTTCATACATTTCAAGCTCCGGCTCACCAACAGACAAACCACCAATTGCGTAACCATTTGCTTCATACGAGGCAATTGTTTCTGCAGATTCAGTTCGCAAATCTTTGTAAGTACTACCTTGAACAATTGGAAATAAAGATTGCTCGTATCCATACTTTGGTTCGCTTGCATTCATTGCTTCAAAACAACGTTTTAACCAACGATGTGTCATTTGCATAGAGCGTTTTGCGTAACCGTACTCGCAAGGATAAGGCGTGCATTCATCAAAAGCCATTATGATATCTCCACCAATTGAACGTTGAATTTCAATCGCACGTTCTGGCGTAAAAAAATGATAACTTCCATCTAAATGAGATTGAAATTTCACTCCTTCTTCGTTAATTTTTCGTGAGCCAGACATCGAATAAACCTGATAACCACCACTATCGGTCAAAATTGGTCGCTCCCAACCAATAAATTGATGCAAGCCACCAGCCGCTTCAAGCACTTCTGTGCCCGGACGTAAAAACAAATGATAGGTATTTCCTAGAATGATTTGCGCCTGAACATCGTCGCGCAATTCTTGTTGGTGGACACCTTTTACGGTACCACCAGTTCCAACAGGCATAAAGATTGGAGTTTCAATACTTCCATGTTCTGTGTGAAGAATACCTGCTCTTGCATTTGTATCCTTGTCGTTACTCAACAACTCAAAGTGCATAAATATGTCAAAAATTAGATGCGACAAAGATACATCTATTTAACTTCGCAAATCAACTTTGAACTGAAGAAGCAAATATGATTTGGATTCCAGAATTTAAGCAACTCCTCCCAAACACGATTTTTATCGTTTTTTGTAGCTTCGTTCTGATACAATTTCTTTACGTTTTCTTCATTCACCGCAAACTCGCTTTTTATAAGGAGCAACCTATTTCTACAGAAACAAAGCTCCCTCCAGTAAGTATCATCATTGCAGCGAGAAACGAATCGGATAATTTATACGAAAACCTACCTTCGATTTTAAGTCAGAATTATCCTGAGTTTGAAGTGATTGTTGTGAATAATCAATCCATCGATGATAGTGGATGGTTACTAACTGCTTTTTGCCAGCAATTTCCGAACCTTCGCGTGGTTGAATTGGGAAGAAACAGACATTTGCGTCCTGGTAAAAAATTACCAATAACCTTAGCGATTAAAGCGGCCAAATACGAACATTTTGTATTGACCGATGCGGATTGTAAACCAACAAGCACAAATTGGTTGCGTTTGATGGCCTCCAAATTTAATGACCAAAAACAAATCGTTATTGGTTATGGTCCTTTCATTAAAAGCAAAGGAATCATCAACAAAATCATACGTTTTGATACCGCTTGGATTGGTGTCAGTTATTTGTCAATGGCTTTAGCAAAATTGCCATATATGGGAGTTGGGAGAAATATTGCGTATACAAAAAGTGTTTTTAATTCTGTAAACGGTTTTAAATCCCACTACTCTATTCCATCCGGCGACGATGACTTATTTATTCAAGAAGCGGCAAAAAAAAATAATTACACCATTCAAATTGATCCTGATTCGCATTGCTATTCGCCTGCAGCACCGAGTTGGTCGCGTTGGGTTTATCAAAAATCAAGGCATTATTCCACTTCGAGTCGTTACAAAAAATTTAAAAAATTTCTACTGGGCATTTATCCTTTGACTTTAGTTTTCATGTGGATTTCATTCATTCCCTTGATGCTTTTTAAGGATTTCATATTTTTGAGTAGCTGTATTTTCTTTATTATACTTTTATTCAAATGGTGGATTCAAGGTCGTTGTTTGAATCAACTTAAGGAACATAAATTTGCACGGTTTTTTATCTTTTGGGATTTATTCTATGCACTTTTAATTCCCGTTTTATATTACATTTCAGAACGCAAAAAATATTATAAATGGTAGAAAACGAGCATTTATCAGACAAAGCCAAAGCAGATTTAGTACTTGTCGAATTGGCTAAGCAAGGTAAACAAAGCGCTTATGCTGAGCTAATGGATCGCTATCGTGATTCTATTTATTTTATGATGTTGAAAATGGTTAAAAATCCAGACGATGCCGACGATTTAACAATTGAAGCGTTTGGTAAAGCGTTTAGCCGATTGGAACAATATTCTCCCAGTTTTGCATTCAGTACCTGGTTATTCAAAATTGCTTCAAATAATTCAATTGATTTCATCCGAAAAAAACGAATCCAAGTAACTTCAATCGACGCAGGTTATGTTACGGATGACGGTGAACGAATGCACGTGGATGCTAAAGCAATGACTTTAAATCCTGAAGAAACAATCATGCAAGGTCAACGTGTTACACACATGCGTCTCTTGGTGAGTAAACTCAAACCGAAATACCGCGAGCTTGTTGAAAAACGTTACTTTGAAGAAATGAGTTATGAGGAAATCGCAGAAGAATTAAACCTTCCTTTAGGAACTGTTAAAGCACAACTTTTTAGAGCAAGAGATTTCTTGGCGGCAATGATTGAAAAAACAAAAGATTCTATTTAAGTGAAACAGATATTACATTATTTTCCAGCATTAAGTCCAACTCAAATTAAACAATTTGAAGCCTTGGAAGAACTCTATAAGTTTTGGAATGAGCAAATCAATGTAATTTCAAGAAAAGACACCGAGAACTTCTACGAACGTCACGTTTTGCATTCTTTAGGTATTGCAAAAATTCAAAGTTTTGAACCGGGAAGTGAAATTCTTGATGTTGGCACAGGTGGCGGATTTCCTGGAATTCCTTTGGCTATTTTATTTCCTGAAAGTAATTTCACCTTGGTAGATTCCATCGGTAAGAAAATAAAAGTTGTAAATGAAGTCTCTAAAGCAATTGGACTAAGCAATGTGAAAGGGATTCATTGCAGAGCTGAGCAGGTTGAAGGGAAATTTGATTTTGTGGTGAGTCGTGCAGTTACTCGAATGCCTGATTTTTTAGTTTGGGTGAAAGGAAAAATTAAAAGCAAATCAAATCACGAGCGTAAAAATGGAATTCTGTATTTGAAAGGTGGAGATTTGACTGAGGAAATGAGCACTGTTAAGCAGAAATACAAAGAATTTCTTCTCTCAGAAATTTACACAGAAGAATTCTTTGAAACGAAGAAAGTGATTCATGTGGTGATTTAATTCAACAATCCTGGATAAATCAATTGAAAGCTAGGAATTTCAACTGGAAATTGTTCTCCTGTTACTAAGTCTTGAAAAGTATAAAAACCACTCATTCTTCCGATTGGGACGATAATCTGACAACCTGAAATGTATTCGTGGTATTCAAATTGTTTTAAAATCGGTTGCTCGCCAACAACGCCGTCTCCACTAACAATTGAAGATCCGTGGTTTAAATGTTCTATTTTCCAATAACGTCTTAACAACTGTACAGGATTTGAACCTAAATTTTGAATTCTAATCTGATAATTATACAAAAAAGAGTTACTGTCAATATTCGAAACATCAGCTCTGAATGTTGTTTTAACTTGAATTTTAACAGAATTAATTGTCTTTTTTGACATTCTAAAAAGTTTACGAATACAAAGAAAACAAATGGTTTTAAATATAGTTTAGAATCATTCTAAATTAGCGTAATAAGCTAATTTAAATTCACAAGAATTAACAATGGCGAATCATTTTTATATTTTTGTTGGTCAATTTAAACAATTAATGCATGTCCAAAACAGTAAGTATCCGTAAAGGTTTGGATATCAGATTAGAAGGAGAGGCAGCGAAGAATATTTCTTCTTTACCTCTCTCTCCGACTATTTGTATATCTCCGTTGGATTTTCATGGCTTAAACCCAAAATTGGTTGTGAAAGAAGGTGACGCAGTAAAAGCTGGTGACGCTATCTTCTTTGATAAAGCGAATGAATCCGTAATGTATTGTACCACTGCAAGTGGAATTGTGAAAGCAATTGTTCGAGGTGAGAAAAGAAGAATTCTTCAAGTGCTAATCGAAACGGGAGCTGAACAAGTTTATCGTCAATCAGATCCGATTAACGTTGCAAGCGCTTCAGCAGATGAAGTGAAAGCTAAAATGTTAGCAAATGGATTATGGTCTCTTGTTAAGCAACGTCCGTTGGATGTAGTCGCTGACCCAAATCAAAATCCAAAAGCAATTTTTGTTACTGCATTTGATTCTTCTCCTCTTGCACCAGATTTCAATTTTGTGCTTGAAGGAAGAGAGAAAGATTTACAGGCTGGTTTACTTGCTTTAACGAAATTAACTTCTGGCAAAGTTCATTTCAACATCAATCCAAATCAAAGCAGTGCTCTATCAGGAGTTTCAGGAGTTGAAATCAATAAATTTTCAGGAAAACATCCTGCAGGAAATGTTGGGACGCAAATTCACCACATAGACCCTGTAAACAAAGGAGAATTCGTTTGGACTTTAAATGCTATTGACGTTGCGATTATTGGACACTTTTTCAATACTGGAAAATTCGATTTAACTAGAACAATCGCATTGACAGGTTCAGAAGTTTCCAATCCGCAATACTACAAAGTGCTTCCGGGAACATCAATGGAAACGATTGTTAATGGAAAAGTAAAAGGCAATCACGTTAGATATATCTCTGGAAATGTTTTAACTGGTGATAAAAAAGCGTTGAACGAATATTTAGGATACTATCACAATCAAGTGACTGTTATTCCTGAAGGAGATCAATACAAATTTTTCTTAACAACAGGATGGTTAGGTTTAGGTTTTGATAAATTCTCAAATTCCAGATTGTTCCCAACTTTCTTAATGCCGAAATCTAAAAAGTTTGTTTTAGATACAAATACAAATGGTGAAGAAAGAGCATTTGTTGTTACTGGAGAGTTAGACCGTGTTTTCCCTTTCGATATTTTGCCAATGCAACTTGTAAAAGCTGCGATTACAAACGATATTGATGGAATGGAAAATCTTGGTATTTACGAAGTAGCACCGGAAGATTTTGCGCTGTGTGAATACGTTTGTACTACGAAGATTGATATTCAAGACAAAATTCGTCAAGGATTAGATGTTATTGCTAAAGAATGTATGTAATTAAATAAATAGAAAACAGTGAAATTCTTAGAAAACATATTACACAAAATGGAACCCAACTTCGTAAAAGGAGGGAAATATGAAAAATGGAATCCATTATTTGAAACTATAGCTACTTTCGCTTTTACGCCGAAATTAGTTACAACCAAAGGTGCACATATCCGCGACGGTGTGGATTTGAAAAGAACAATGATGACAGTTATCATCGCAATGATTCCTTGTTTACTTTTTGGTATTTACAACACAGGCCATTGGGAAATGGTGGCTTCAACAGGAGATAGAAATTTGGCGTATTTCGCTGATTTTGCAGATAAATTCATGAACGGATTAATTATCGTTCTTCCTTTAATCGTCGTTTCTTACGGTGTTGGTTTAGGAGTTGAATTTTTATTTGGTATGTTAAGAGGTCACTCGTTGCACGAAGGTTTCTTGGTTTCAGGGATGTTGATTCCGTTAACAATGCCTGCTGATGTTCCATTATGGATGGTTGGTGTAGCAACTGCTTTTGCGGTAGTTATTGGTAAAGAAATTTTCGGTGGAACAGGAATGAACGTTGTGAATATCGCACTTACTGCAAGAGCGTTTTTATTCTTTGCTTATCCAACATCGATGTCTGGTGACAAAGTTTGGTTAGCAGGAACTGAAACTGACGGTGTTTCTGGAGCAACAGCTTTGGGAGATTTAGCAACATTTATGTCTGACAAGCCCGTTTTTGAAAACTTAAATGGATTCACAAATGAATATTCCGCTTGGGAAGCATTTACAGGAATGATTCCTGGTTCAGTTGGTGAAACTTCAACTTTAGCTTGTTTAATTGGAGCTGGAATTTTGTTAATTACAGGAGTTGGATCTTTGAGAATCATGGCTTCGTTCTTTGCAGGAGGATTAGCAATGGGATTGATATTAAATGCAGCTGGCGGAAACGCATATTTTGACTTACCAGCCTACTTCCATTTAATCTTAGGAGGATTTGCATTTGGTGCTGTGTTTATGGCTACAGATCCTGTAACAGCAGCTCAAACGGCAACGGGTAAAATAATTTACGGTTTCTTAGGAGGTTTCCTTGCAATTCTTATCCGAGTATTGAATCCTGCCTATCCAGAAGGAGTTATGCTAGCTATTCTATTCATGAATATCTCAGCACCTTTGATTGATTACTATGTAATTCAAGGAAATATTAATAGAAGATTAAAAAGAACTAAAACTGCTTAATAATGGCTATCAATAAAGAAAGTAACACTTATACAATTCTCTTTGCCACGATTATGGTTGTGGTAGTTGGTGGAATTTTAGCTTTTCTGTCGCTGAGTTTAAAACCTATGCAGGAAGCGAATGGAAAGATTAAAAAGAAAATGGAAATTCTTAAAGCGCTTTTGACAACTGAAGAATTCCAAACTATTTCAAGATCAAATGCTGATGCTAAATATGCAGATTACATAAAAGCTGAAATCGTTTTAGATCAAAGTGGAAAAGTTATTCAAGAAGGAAAAGACGCTGCATTCAATGTAGATATTAAATCTGAATACAAAGACAAAAATCTTCCTGCAGTTAAAAGAAGTTTTCCAATGTTTATTGCTGAGAAAAACGGCAAGAAACTGTATGTAATTCCTATTATCGGTAAAGGACTTTGGGGGCCAATTTGGGGTAATGTTTGTATTGCTGAAGACAAACGCTCAATTTCTGGTGCATCTTTTGGACACCAAGGAGAAACTCCAGGTTTAGGTGCTGAAATCTCACAAGGTTTCTTCATTGATCGTTGGACTAAAGGAGATGAAAAAATTTCTGATGACAATGGGGACTTTACACCTTTTGAGGTTGTAAAAGATGGAACTGGTCCGAACCCTACAAAAATTGATGGAATTTCAGGTGGAACAATCACTTCAAAAGGAGTTGAAGAAATGGTTAACAGATGTTTAGTTCCTTACACTATTTACTTTAAATCATTAAAATAAAAAAAATGAGCGAATCAATTGCAAAAGTAAAAGCTCCAAGTGAGCCACTATTCTCAAAAAAGAATAGAAAATTAATAACAGATCCTCTTACTGACAATAATCCTGTTACTGTTCAGGTTCTTGGTATTTGTTCTGCATTGGCAATTACTGTAAAAATCGACACTTCTTTGGTTATGGGATTGTCGGTAATATTTGTTACAGCTATAGGTAATTTTGTTATTTCTGCTTTAAGAAATATTATGCCTCCACGAATTAGAATTATTGTACAATTAGTAGTTGCAGCTGCACTTGTTATTATTGTAAATGAAATCTTAAAAGCATTTCTTCCTGATATTTCTGAACAATTATCCGTTTTCGTAGGATTAATTATCACTAACTGTATTATCATGGGTCGATTTGAAGCATTTGCTATGGCAAATAAGCCTTGGCCTTCATTTTTAGACGGTATCGGTAATGGTTTAGGTTATGCAGGTTTATTACTAATTGTTGGCTTTTTCAGAGAACTTTTTGGATCTGGAAGTTTATTAGGTTTTAAAATCTTTGGTTCTGCTATCCCAGGAGAAGAATGGGGGCTTTACACAATGGGATATGCAAATAATAACTTAGTAATTCTTCCACCAATGGCTTTAATTATTGTTGGAATTATTATTTGGATTCAACGTTCAAGAAACAAAAATCTTCAAGAAGAAATTTAAAAAAAATGGAAACTACATTAGATATATTTGTAAAAGCCATATTCTCAGAGAATATGATTTTTACCTACTTTTTAGGAATGTGCTCTTATTTAGCAGTTTCTAAAACAGTAAAAACTGCTGTTGGTCTTGGTGCTGCGGTAATATTCGTTTTAGTTGTTACTGTTCCTATAAATTGGTTATTGGAAAATTATTTATTAAAAGCTGGTGCTTTAGAATGGTTAAATCCTGCTTGGAAAGAAATTGATTTAAGTTTTATTTCTTTCATTATGTTCATTGCTGTTGTTGCATCTATCGTACAATTGGTTGAAATGATAGTAGAAAAATTCTCCCCAGCTCTTTACGGTGCACTTGGGATATTTTTACCATTGATTGCTGTTAACTGTTCTATTTTAGGAGGTGCGCTATTTATGCAAGAAAGACAATATTCAACATTTATGGATGTTACTGCGTTTTCTATGGGTTCTGGAATTGGTTGGGCAATCGCAATCGTTCTTATTGCAGGTATCCGTGAAAAAATTAGATATTCACATATTCCAGCTCCATTGAAAGGTTTAGGTATCACTTTTATTCTTACAGGTTTAATGGGGATTGCATTCATGAGTTTTTCAGGAATCAAATATGTTGATGAACCTAAGAAAGATAAAAAAGAAGCTACAACAGAAACAGCTTCTAATAAAGTAGCTGAATTATCCACTTCAAATAAAATCGCAAAATGAGTTTAGGTGTTTTAATGACCGTAACGGTTATCATTTTCCTTTTTGTTACCCTTTTGCTAACTGCAATGTTATTATTTGCAAAAGCAAAGTTATCTCCTAAAGGAAAAATTACTATTGATATTAATCATGGTGAGCGAATTCTTGAAGTTGACGGTGGAGGTACATTACTTGGAACTTTAGGTAATGCAGGTGTATTTCTTCCTTCCGCTTGCGGTGGTGGTGGTACATGTATTCAGTGTAAATGCCAAGTTTTAGAAGGTGGTGGTGAGATTTTACCAACTGAAATTCCGAACTTTTCTCGTAAAGAAATTGCTGATAAATGGCGTTTAGGATGCCAAGTAAAAGTAAAAGAAAACATGAAAATTCATGTGGAAGAAGAAGTACTTGGTATTAAAGAATGGGAAGCGACTGTGGTTTCTAATTACAATGTTGCAACTTTCATCAAGGAGTTTATTGTAGAAATCCCTGAGGATATGGACTACAAAGCAGGTGGTTATATTCAAATTAAAATTCCTGCTTGTACGGTAAAATATTCAGAAATGGATATAGCAGCTCATCCGCAAGATCACCCAGGAGAACCTGATAAATTCAGAAAACATTGGGATAAATTCGGAATGTGGGATTTAGTAATGAAAAACGAAGAAGAAGTTGTAAGAGCTTATTCAATGGCTTCATACCCAGCTGAAGGTCGCAGAATTATGTTAAACGTTCGTGTTGCTACTCCACCTTGGGATAGAGCTAGAAATGGTTGGATGAATGTAAACCCTGGAGTTGCGTCTTCGTTTATTTTTAACTTAAAAGTTGGCGACAAAGCTATTATTTCAGGACCTTATGGAGAGTTTTTTATTAACGATTCTAATGCTGAAATGCTTTACATTGGTGGTGGTGCTGGTATGGCTCCAATGCGTTCTCACTTGTATGAATTATTTAAAACGATTAAAACGGGTAGAAAAGTTACTTATTGGTATGGTGGTCGTTCGAAAGAAGAATTGTTTTACATTCACTACTTTAGAGACTTAGAAAGAGATTTTCCAAACTTCAAGTTTTTCTTAGTTTTATCTGAACCATTACCTGAAGATAATTGGGTAGCGAAAAAAGATATTAACGATACGAATGGTGATGGATTCGTAGGATTTGTACACCAAGCGGTAATCGATCAATATTTATCAAAACACGATTCTCCAGAAGACATTGAATTCTACTTCTGTGGTCCTCCAATGATGAATAACGCAGTTGTAAATATGTGTGATGAATGGGGAGTTCCAAAAGAAAATGTTCGCTTCGACGACTTTGGAGGATAATCCAAATTAGAAAGTTTAAAATCCTACTTCGGTAGGATTTTTTTTTACAATAAAGATTTTAAAAGGGAAATTTCTTCTTGAGAATTAAAGGAATGTAAACAAATACGAACACATTCTTTACCTTTTGGAACGGTTGGAGAAAATATTGGTTTCGTATAAATCCCCTTATTTTTAAGTCTTTCGGCTAAAGCAATTGTTTGTTCTAAATCAGCAGTTTGAATAATTTGTATTGGAGAATTTAAGTCCGATGGAAAACAGCTGCTATCAATTAAATCCTTTCTGAAATATTCAATGTTCGTTTGTAAAGCTGATTGTCTTATTTGAATCGAATGATTATTAACTAAACTTTCAATGATTGAATAATCACTTGGAGGTAAACCTGTTGTGTAAATAAATGGTCGTGCAAAATTTACAAGAAAGTCAATTAAGCTTTTTGAACCGAGAATTGCAGCACCGTGAAACCCGTAAGCCTTACCAAAAGTAATTACACGTGCAAAAACTTCAGTGTCAAGGTTTAATTCGTGAACTAAGCCTCTACCTTCACTTCCAAAAACCCCAACCGAATGAGCTTCATCGACGATTAAAAAGGAATTATTTTTTGCACAAATACTTGCTATTTCTTTAAGCGGACTTATGTCGCCGTTCATCGAATATAATGATTCAACGACCACATAAACCGAACCCGATATTGTTTTTATTTTCGACTCTAAATCGTTTAAATCATTGTGATTAAAGCTAATCGCTTTAGCAAATGACAATCGAATTCCATCGCGAATACTAGCGTGAACCAAATCATCATATAAAATAGTATCACCCCGTTGAGGAATTGTACTTAATAAAGATAAATTAGCGGTGTAACCTGAATTAAAAACCAAAGAAGATTCAACATTAAAATGCTTCGATAAAAATGTTTCACAACTTAAGGCTTCTTTAGAATTTCCAGAAAGTAAACGCGAACCAGTTGCACCAATGGAAAGATTTGTGCTTTTTATTGAAATACTATCTCTTGCAAAACCCAAATAATCATTTGAAAAAAAATCGATTGCTGAGTTCGAAAGCGACAAATAACGAAAAGTACCTTCTTCTCTTCTCTTATTTAGTTTTTCAAGAAGTTTATAATCCATTTACAATGAATCAACAGAACTTACTTTTCTTGGCGAAAATCCTTTTTCAATAGCTTCTAATCGCGCTGCTTCTAATTCCTTCTCTCTTTGAAGTTCATTTGCTTTTCTAGCTTCGATTTTTTCGTCAGGAATTGAAATTGGTTGTTCAGCATCTTTAAATGGTTCTTTTGGGATCAAACCTAAAATATCAAACATTTCTTTATCCTCGTTGAAATCTGGATTTGGCGTCGTTAATAATTTATCACCAGCAAAAATAGAACCTGCTCCTGCCATAAAACATAAAGCTTGTGCCTCCATATTCATTTTTGTTCTTCCTGCCGATAATCGAACGACAGCCTCAGGGAATACAATTCGAGTGGTAGCAACCATTCTTATCATTTCCCATTGTTCAATTGGTTTTTGATCCTCTAAAGGCGTACCTTCAACAGCAACCAATGCGTTAATTGGAATTGATTCTGGAGGAGTTTCCATTTGCATATAGCTCAATAATAATCCCATTCTATCTTCAACAGCCTCACCCATTCCGATAATACCTCCTGAACAAACAGTAATTCCAGCTTTACGCGCATTTTCAATCGTATTCAAACGATCTTCATATTCTCTTGTAGAAATAACATCACCATAAAACTCTGGAGAAGTATCCAAGTTGTGATTGTAAGCAAATAAACCTGCGTTTTTCAATCTTTTAGCTTGTTCTTCGTTCATCATACCAAGCGTACAACAAACTTCCATTCCCAAGTCATTTACAGACTGAACCATTTCAATCACATTATCAAAATCTTTGTTGTCGCGAACCTCACGCCAAGCAGCACCCATACATAATCTAGAAGAACCGTTTGCTTTGGCATTTTTTGCTTGTTCAATAACAGATTCTACCGTCATCAATTTATGCGCCTCGACATCTGTATGATAACGAGCCGCTTGAGGGCAATACCCACAATCTTCAGCACAACCACCAGTTTTAATGCTTAACAAAGAAGACATTTGTACTTCACGAGGATTATGATATTGACGGTGAATTGTAGCTGCCTCAAAAACAAGTTCTAACAATGGCTTATTGTATAATTCAACAAGTTGTTCTTTCGTTTGATAGTTTGGATTTACTTTCATAGTGCAAATATAAGAACTGAACAGAATAATTAATTGAAAATGTAAAATTGAAAATGTAGAATTAACACTTCGACCTGCTCAATGTAAAAGCTCAGTGTAAAAAATGTAGACTGACAAATTAGAGTGAAAAGTTGAGAACGAAGAGTTTAAAGAAAAATGATTCTAATTTACTTTTTCTCTAATAAACAAGCCGCGTAAGCTTTCACAGCACGTCTTTCACCAAATGAATCTACTTTTTCGTGAGTGGTTGCTTTAATTGAAACCGCATCTTCCTCTATCATTAAAATTTCAGCAATAACCTTTTGCATTGCTGGAATATGTGGATTTAATTTAGGCTTTTCTAAAATAACAGTGGAGTCGATATTAATTACTGAATATCCTTTTTCGCTCACTTTTTTATAAACCTCTTTTAATAATATTTTGGAATCAATTCCTTTAAATTGAGGATCTGTGTCTGAAAAATGGAAACCAATATCACGAAGGTTTGCAGCTCCTAGTAAAGCATCACAGATAGCGTGTAAAAGAACATCTGCATCAGAATGACCAACTGCACCTAAATCTGATTCGATTTTTAAACCACCAATCCACAAAGGGTAATTTACTGCTAATTGGTGAACATCAACTCCGTAACCTATTCGGATAATCATTTATTCTCCTGCTGATGTTGAACCTCCGCCTTGACCAAGATACAAACGAATTGTAAATCTCAAGGTATTTGCCAATGGACTTTGACGACCACTAATTGAAGCTAAATAAGAGAAATCAAAGGCAAACATATTGTATTTTAAGCTTGCTCCAAAATTTAAAAATTGACGATTTCCTTTGTTTTTACTTTCAATAAATACACCTGAACGTACAGCGAAAACATCATTGTACCACCATTCAACTCCAGCTGCGATATTGATTTCAGTTAATTCTTCTTTGAATCTTGAACCTTTTACAATTTCGAAAGAACCATCAGTATTTTGAATAAAGTTTCCATCTTCATCTTTTGCCAAAGCGCCCGGTGCATCATAAAATGATTGAATCATTCCACTGATAACACCAACATCGCTAGGTCTACCAATGAAAGCGTCGCTAGGTAAACTGCCATATCCAACTGTAGATTTTGTAATTCCAGGAGTTGGAACTAATAATTTTTGTAAATCCAATGCAAATGTTACGTGATTGTATCTATCAAATTCAGCTTTGAAAGAGTTACCAATTTTCATATTCATTGGAATAAAATCTCTTTGTGACAATTCAGAATAAGCAACTTTGTTTCCAATGTTATTGAAAGTCGCTGCAAATGTGTAAACTCCATCTAATTTTCCGATTTTCGCATCGTCATTGAAATAAGTAAACGATAAATCTGCTGCACCAACAACTCCAGGTTTTGTATTTACACCTCCAACTGTCAATCCACCTGTTAAATTAGAATAAGCGAATTTTCCATTCAAACCAATACTTAATTTATCTGCTAATTTAAAAGCATAAGCACCTGTCAACTCAAATTCACTTGGTTTATCGTCGCGAATTACATTTCCTGAAGCGTCAGTAAAAGTAATTTCACCCAAACTAAAAAATCTTAAAGCTCCACCAATTGTATGTATTTTATTCAATTGAACATATCCTGAAAGATAAGATAAATGAATATCATTAGTAAGTTGTCTTAACCAAGGAACATAAGATAAGCTGACTTCAGACTTAGTTTTGGAAAAGCTCAATGCAGAAGTATTCCAATAAACAGATGAAGAACTAGGACTTAAAGCTGTTCCTGCATCCCCCATTCCACCTGCTCTTGAATCAGGCGTAATTGACATAAAAGGTAAAGCCGTAGTTATTGTATTTAATTGTAAATCATTATCTGTAACCCCAGAACCTGTTGGTTGAGCGAATGTTATAAACGAAATGATTGAAAAGAAGAGTATTAGACCAGTATTTTTCATTAAGAATTGTTCAAATATAGATTTATAATATACGTTAATGTGTAAGGTTTATTGTTTAATCAGCGCAAAATAACCAATTTTTCTGTTTTCTCTGTCGTTAATCCATCAGAATTTTTAATTTTTAATCGATAAACATAAACTCCTTTTGCCAATTGATCTTCGTATTCATCTTTTCCATCCCACTCTATTCCCTCTGAACGGAAACCAGTTGTTGGTACAATTGTATTGATTGTTTTCACTAATCGACCAGAAACTGTGAAGATTTGAATTTGTGTTTCTAAACTGTTGCAAGCTTGATTATGTTCAAACATAAAGGATGTTTTTGTTGTAAAAGGATTTGGATAATTGTAAACGTGATCTAATTTAGGTTCTTCCTTTTCTTGCACAACAAAGTCAACAATTACCGTTGAGGAATTATTATTTACATCCCAAACTTTAATTTCTAAGGTGTGTTTTCCTTTTTCCAAACCTTTCAATTGGTATCGAATTTCTCCTCTTTGAAAATTATCTAATTCAGAAACATAAAAATCATTCAGATTAATTGGATTTGCAATGTCGCCATCTAAAATTGCAAGAATATCGTGACCAATTCCATTTCCAACCGTGTTTATTCCATTTTCATCAAAAGCTTTTAATAACAATACAGGTTCAGTATCAGTCACGCTTCCATTGATGAATTTTTCATCATTCATAAATGCTTCTAAGGTTGGTCCTTGATTATCTTCAATTCCACTTGGGTCGATTCCTCCGATTACAAAAGTTGTATCATAACCAAAAGCATCATCGTTGTCATTAAAGGCGTAATAACTAATTTTTCCGTCGCCATAATTTAAGGCAATATCCTTAGGTACAACAAATGAAAACTCAAAATAACCATTCTTTATTGAATCTTTTCCTTTGTAAACAATGTTTCTTTGAAGTTCATAACTCATCACAGGCGACGATGGGTCTTGCCCTAGCGTTTTTTGTGTTTTAATTTTATCGAAAATGGAAGGTACAACAACACCTGAAAAATCATTCAAAACATCACCATTGAAATTTTCTAAATGACCTTTAATTGTTACTTTACTAAGCGCTTTCAGCGTATCAACTTGAACAAGAGGATTTTTTCCATTAATGCTATCAGTAACAATTTTAAATTTTGGTAATGCAATTTTTAGTGCAGGATCACCAATCAAAGTAAAACTTCTTTTATTATCGCTATTACCAGCTTCATTTTTTGTTCTTCTAACAATTTCGCCAAAAGTTCTCGGATTTCCTTGTGCATCGCGTTGAAAAACATTTCTGTAAAAAGCTAAGCCTGTATTGGAATTGACACCAAAATAAACAGAGCGTGTAGTTGTCATCAATGCAATTGCAGCACCATTTGGATTCAATGAAGCCCATTCTCCTGCTGAAACCCTTGAAGGATCATCGTATTTTGTGAATTCACAAGTTGCAGAAACAAATAAATTCATTGCGTTTATGTTATTCCAAGATTGGATTTGTGGAATCGTAACAACTCTTTCTTCTGCTAATCCAACTTCGCCACCATGACCAACATAATTTACTATTAAAGCTCCTCTTTGCACTCGATCAGTAATCGCATTGAAAACATCTGGATAGCGTTGACCACCAGCAGAAGTTTGTTGAGGAAAAGCATCCATGTAAAGTTTATCACAATTCATTTCTCTGTGATTTTTCTTCACCCAATTGTATTGAGGCTCTGTATCATATTTTAAGAAATAAGCTCCTTCTTCATCGTCTGCAACTTGAACATATTTTAGTCGCCAATCACCATAAGTATTTGCACTATTATCGCCCAAACAACATGATGCACCTTGATTTGCAAACAAACTCGAACCATTTTTCATATAGTGTTCAATTTTGTCAACTTGTTGCTTTGCTTGCGTCACATTACTTGCTAGAATTCTACCAATTCCAATGTCTAACATATCCGTAGATTCAATAGATTCATTATCGTCTAGCATTCCAAAGAAATCATCTGTAACTAAAGCTGCAATATGGTTTTCACTATTTTCAACTTGATAAGTTAGCACATAATTATTATTGTTAGAAACTCTGTCTTTTGGGTCGAATGTTCCATCGCCAAAAAGCAATAAATATTTCGGTCTTGTTGACGGATTCGTAGCTCCTCTGTCGTAAAACATTTTAGCAAACATTCGTATTGCACCAGCGTCTTTTGCTCCTGAACTAAATTCATTAAAGATTGCATCCGTCGTTGCCACATGAACAGTCAAACCTTCTTCACGGTGTAAATCAGCCAATCGATTCGCCTGCGAAATAAAATCTGAATGTGTAACAATGAGATAATCAGCTTGTGGTAAACCGTGTAAGTTTTGATAGGCAACCGGACCTACAAGTTCGGGAGTAAAAAAAGAAGAACCATTTGACGCTACATATTCTTTATATTCTAAACTAGTTTTAAACGTAAAATTTGAGCCAGCAACAACACCTGTAACTCTTTTTGGCTGTTGTCTGTCAGATACATCCCAAACAAATCCATTACTTGGGAAATTAGAAATTGTGTACGCTGCAACTTTCGTAGGTTGATTGATAATCAAAGACCTAAACCCAAATTGAGTTCCATAAAAAACTAATTTTCTTTTCGTGTTTAACAGAATTCTATCCAAATAGGTAAGCATATTCGGATTGTTTCTTGTTACTGTTATTTTCAATGGAATTGTTGATGGTGGATTTGCCAAAGTGAAAGATTTTGTTGATCTCGAAAAGTCAGTTCCACCTGTTCCTGGTAATAATTCATCGAGTAAGATTTGATTATTTACAGAAAAACGTTGACTTGTTCCACTTGAAGAAACAGCATTTGACGCCATTGCAGATTTAAAACGTATCGGTGCTGTATCAATATTTGGAATTGAAAAATTTATCGTTCTTTCAAGCTCTATATCAAATAATTCACCATACCAACGTTGACCTCCACTTACTAAATTCAACAAATCATTTTCATAAACATCACGAAAATCATAATTTGTAAAAGTTGTATCTGCATTGTTGTCATTTAATGGCAAAGTAGCGATTCTATTCGGTGAAATAGATGAATTTATATTTATGAAATAATAAGAAAAGTCGGAATAAGGATTTCTAAGTTGCTCAAATTCTGCCGTTCCATTTGGATTCCATTTATGCGGTCCCCAAGCATTGAATAAAATATAATCATTGGCATCAAAACTACCATCTTGATCTCCAGCAATAAAAATAGAATTATTGACTAAATCATCTGGTCTATAAACTGAGTTTAATTCAGGAATCACACCATCGCCATTCCCATAAATATGAATATGGTTGGGATTCAAATTTGAGGTATTAATTCCACATGATTCTAGAAAAGACTTGTCAATTTTATAAATACCATCTCTTTGAACAGAAATTTTAAACCACGTACCAGATCCTTCACGTAGAACAGAATTTTCAACAAAATCTTTTTGACTTGAAATCGCTTCAGTTTTTGTGATTTCAAACGAAATATTTTTTAATCTAAATAGCTGATTATTAACTTTTTTATAAGGAATTGCATGAACAACAAAATAATTTTGATTTCCAGCTGCTGTAACTTTGTAAGTTATTTTTAAATCCTCAGGAACATTAAAATTAACCGAATTCAAGTGATTTTTATCTATTTCTGGAGCTAGTTCAAAATCAATACTTTTAATTTTAACGGTAGCATTTTTAAATTTCACTTCTTCTTTAGCATAAAAAAAAGGAACTCCGTTATCAAGACCGCAGTCTTTAAGCTCAGAATAAATTAATTTTTCACCTGTTTCTTTTTGCAAAGACTGTTGTTGCCACTCCAAATTATACTTAATCTCCTGAGCAAAACCTTTTAGATTTATGAGGAAGAGAAAAATAATTAAGATTTTTTTATACTTCATACATTGTTTGTTTTCGAGGATGAACTAAGAAAAAACGAATAAACATCTTTTTTATTTCAATAAATATTCGATATTTGTAACCTTAAAACCAAAACCTCGTTAAGATTGTTCGTGCTTAAACCTAAGTTTGTGAAGACATACGGCTCTAAATTATTTATACTCGCAATGATATTCATTGCATCTCTCAGTAATGCAAGTTGGTCCCAAGACCCCACTTTTACTCAGTTCTATTCTAATCCAGTGTACTTAAACCCTGCACTTGCTGGTTCAACAGGCTGTCCGAGGATAGCATTGAACTACAGAAATGAATGGCCTCAATTGACGGGTAATTATGTAACTTACAGTGCTGCATTTGACACCTATGCTAAAAGTATTTCTGGCGGAATTGGTATAATTGCTTTGCATGACCAACAAGGACAAGGTACAATTCAAACTACAATGATTGGTGGTGTTTATTCCTATAACTTAAAAGTAAATCGTAAATTTTCCTTGATGTTTGGTGCAAGAGCAGCTTATTTTCAAAAGTTTTTAGATTGGGACAAATTGACTTTTGGTGATATGATTGATGCTAGAAGAGGTTTTATTTATCAGACTGGCGACGTACCAAGAGGAAATGGAAGAAGAGGTTTCTTTGATGCTTCTGCAGGATTTGTAGGTTTTGGTAAAGGGTTTTATTTTGGTGGCGCTGTTCACCATTTAAATCGTCCTGATGAATCAATGATTCTTGGTCAATCAAGACTTCCAATGCGTTTCACTGGTCACGCAGGTGCTGACATCGCAATTGGATCTAAAGGACGATATGCAAGTACAACGAGTATCATGCCTAACATTATTTACCAATACCAAAATGGTTTTCAGGAATTAAGTATTGGTACTTACATTAAATATGGAAACTTTACTGTTGGAGCTTGGTACAGAAATAGAGATGCATTTATTTTGTGCTTTGGAATTACAACTGAGAAATTTAAAATTGGTTACAGCTACGATTTAACAGTATCAAAATTAGGAAACGGTATCTCCGGTGGTTCACACGAAGTATCAATGGGACTTAACCTAAAATGTAAAAAGAAAGCTAAGAATTTTAGAAAAATTTCTTGTCCTTCATTTTAATTTTAATAATAGTTTGTAACTTTTTAATGTTTTTGAATTTATTTTCTACATCTAGACATCATATTATGAAAATAACTAAGTTAAATTTATTTGGATTAACACTAATTGGATTAGTGCTTATTTCATCTTGTGCTAAAGAAACATCTTCTTCTACAGGCTGGGAATATAACAACTACGAAAATGGTGGTTTTGAAAAATTCGATGCTAGGGAACAAGAAACTGGTCCTGGATTAGTTATGATCGAAGGGGGAACATTCACAATGGGTCGTACAGAACAAGATGTGATGCATGATTGGAATGCAAGAGCAGCTAGAGTTACTGTTTCTTCTTTCTACCTTGATAGAACAGAGGTTACGAACCTACACTGGTTAGAATACATGTATTGGATGAAACGTGTTTACTACAAAACATACCCTCATGTTTACAAAAAAAGCTTACCAGATACTTTAGCGTGGAGAACTGCTTTAGGGTATAGAGAAAAATATGTAACTTATTACTTACGTCACCCATCTTACCGTGATTATCCAGTTGTTGGAGTGTCTTGGTTGCAAGCAAATGACTTTTGTAAATGGAGAACTGACCGTGTTAATGAAGCAATTTTAGTTCGTGAAGGTGTTATCAAATGGCATTTTTCTGATAATTCAAACCACTTGAACACGTTTAAAGGTGGTAGTGACATGGGAGATGTTGGAGCAGCAAATGCACCTCAAAAAGATTTCCAAAAAATGGTATCTACACCTCAAAATATGTTCACTACTGAAAATTATTTGAATGGTGCTTATAACATTGAAACAGGTACAGTTGATGAAAACGGTGTTGCAAAAGGAGGATATACTTTAGATAATGGAACTAAAAAAATTCCTTTAGATAAGAAAACAGGACGTGGAATTCCAAGAGATCCATATCAATTGGAAAACTTTGACCCAGTTATGGCAGATGTTGAAACAGGACGTTTAGGTTCAAGACCTGTTAAATTGGAAGATGGTATTCTTTTACCAAACTACCGCCTACCAACTGAAGCTGAATGGGAATTTGCTGCGCTTGGATTAATTGGAAACCTTGACCCAAATTCAGAAAACATTAACGACAGAAGAATTTATCCTTGGGATGGACATTATGTACGTCAAGCTGAGCAACAATTTGCAGGAGCAATTCAAGCTAACTTTGTAAGAGGAAAAGGTGACATGATGGGTGTTGCTGGAAACTTAAATGACGGTGGCGACATTACTGTTAGAGTTGATGATTTTTGGCCTAACGACTATGGTTTATATCACATGGCCGGTAACGTTTCAGAATGGGTAATGGATGTTTACCGTCCAATGTCAAGTGAAGTTTTTGAAGAATTTATGCCATTCCGAGGAAATGTTTACAAAACGCAATTATTAGTTCCAGACGGTCTTTATGATAAACCTGTAAAAGCAACAGAAAACGTTTATGACGTTCATGGAATGAAAGAATTCGTAAATGAATTTGCTCGCGTTAAATACTTGGCTTATGCAAATTCTGCTTACCAACAAGGTAAAGGTTCAGCATACCAAACTAACGTTCCTTCTGGAGCTACTGCAACTAAAAATGATTCTATTATCAATAATAATCCAATGAACTCTAGAATCTATTCAAGACAAGATCCTAGAAAATATCAATTCAATTCACCTAGCGCAAGTTATGTTTCTAATAAAAACAAATTTACAGATCAAGAGAGACTACAATTTGAATTCCTTGATACTTTGAATATGTTATTAGATACGTCAATCGCTCTTTATAATCAAGGAAGAACAGTTGCTGCATCTGCATACATTGAAAGAGTTCTATTTAATAAATTATTACCTGTTGATATTAAAGATGGAGCTACAACTGTAAACTTACTTGAAAACATTATGATGCCAGCATTTAATATGGCAGCGCCTCCAGCTTACATGGGTATTGCGGTTGCAGGTGATCCAAATCATATATTCAGTAAAGAATACCTTGAGTATAAATTCCAATCTTATTACTTAGATCCAACAATTACAACTTGGATTATAACTCTAAGAAATGGTTTAACTGAATTTGTGACTGAAACTAAAGGAAAACAACGATGGAGAAATGTAACAGTTGAAGAAAATGCTGGACGTTTAAATTATCGTCAAGATGATTACCGAGATGCTTTAGATGGTGATTTGGAATCTTCTATTTTCTACAACAACCCTACTCGCAAAAATGACATTAACCAAGGTAGAAGAAATACCAAACAAGTAATGTATCAAAGTGAACACGAAAATGAAGACCTTGAAGGTAATGCAATTAATAATTCTTCAAGTGGATGGCCAACAACATTAATCTCTGATAAATCAAGAGTTTACAAAGGAGGTTCTTGGGCAGACAGAGCTTACTGGTTATCTCCTGGAAACAGAAGATTCCTAGATGAGGACAAAGGTTCTGCAATGATTGGTTTCAGATGTGCAATGGATAGAGTTGGAAGTTCAAGACCAAACTCCAAGAAAGGAAAAAAATAAATAAACTAATAAGCTCGATTTAATCGGGCTTTTTTTTTGAAATTTGTTCATGGAAAATTTATTTCAACTTTTTTATCAAACTACTGGAGTTTCAACAGATACTCGAAAAATAACCAAAGATTCACTTTACGTAGCTCTGAAAGGAGAAAATTTTGATGGGAATAAGTTTGCAACGCAAGCAATTGAATTAGGTGCAAAATTTGCAATTGTTGATGATAAAAACGTTGAAAATCAATCCACTATTTTCTACGTTGAAAATGCTTTAATCTTTCTTCAAAAATTAGCCAATTATCACAGAAGAAAATTCAATATTCCATTGATTGGAATAACAGGAAGTAATGGAAAAACAACCACTAAAGAATTAATCAATGCTGTACTTTCAACAAAATACAATACATTGTGTACAGTTGGAAATCTAAATAACCACATTGGAGTTCCTTTGACTTTACTTCGTCTAAACGAGGAACATCAGATTGCGATAATTGAAATGGGGGCAAATAAGCCCAAAGACATAGAAGAATTATGCCTTATTGCGGAACCAACCATTGGAATTATTACAAATGTTGGTAAAGCTCATTTACAAGGATTCTTAAGCTTTGAGGGAGTTCTAGAAACAAAGAGTGAACTTTATTCGTCACTGCTTAAAAATGAAGGTAAAATTGTTATAAACGGAGACGATGAAATTCTTAAAAACAAAGTAAATTCATTTAACCTAGAAAAAATATTTTATGGAATTTCAGAACTAAATCAAATCAAAGGAGAACTTATAAGACTAAATCCTTTTGTTGAATTAATCTGGAAAAAAGATGAATATTGCTCCCCTCCTATTCAAACTAATCTAGTTGGGAAATACAATTTCTTTAATTTTTTGGCCGCTATAACATTTGGAACAATTTTTAAGGTTGAAAATGAAAAAATAAACAAAGCTATTGCCGATTATATTCCAACCAATAATCGCTCACAGATTCAAAAAACGGAGCAAAATACCTTAATCATAGATTGCTACAATGCAAATCCTTCGAGTATGCACGTTGCATTAGAAAGCTTTTATGAAATAGAAAATCCAAAAAAGCTTGCGATTCTTGGTGATATGTTTGAATTAGGAGAAGAAAGCGACCTCGAACATAAAAAAATCATCGATTATTGCATTGATAAAAAGATCAATTTCCTAACAGTTGGTACTTACTTTAAAAAACACAACTCTTCAGGATTTATAGACACAGGCGCAATAATTGAATATTTAAAATCAAAAGAATTGACGAATAATTTGATTCTACTTAAAGGTTCAAGAGGAATTGCATTGGAGAAAATCATTGAATTCCTGTAATTCCAAACGGAATGTTTTTTAGATAAAATCGAAATTTAATTTGAAAATCGAAACCTTATAAAATAAATACCGTTCTAAAGCTCATAACAACAAGTTATGAAAGCAGTTGGTTTATTTGTTTTTGGTTTAACATTTTCTTTAAGTCTTAATGCGACAAGCAATCTTTCTAAAAAAGAATATGTTTCTGTTTATGAGAAAATCGCCATTCAACAAATGACGCAATATAAAATTCCCGCAAGCATAACAATTGCTCAAGGAATTTTAGAATCAGGTAGCGGAAATTCAACACTTGCTAAAACTGCAAATAACCATTTTGGAATAAAATGCCATACTGATTGGAAAGGCGAAAAAGTATATCTTGATGATGACGCGAAAAATGAATGTTTTCGTTCTTATCCTAAAGTTGAAGATTCATATATTGACCATAGCATGTTTCTTAGTACTCGCAAACGTTATGAATCTCTTTTTACCTTAACCATTACTGATTACAAAGGTTGGGCGTATGGATTAAAGTCAGCTGGATATGCAACAAATCCAAAATATGCAGAAGAATTGATTAAATTAATTGAAGAATTAGAACTTTATAAGCTAGACGGCACTGCTACAACTCCAATAAGTTCAAGCAATTCAGAACTTATTCTAACGAAGAAAAAACACGAGAATAATGTAGATTATATCGTAGTTAAAAAAGGTGACTCTTTTTATCAAATTGCTAAAAGATACGGTTTGACACTAAGTCAACTACATGCATACAACGATTTTAATCCAGAAAAAGACATTTTGGAAGAAGATGATATTGTTTACTTGGAACCAAAAAGATTTTATTCAAGAGCAAAAAACACAATTGTTCTTGAACGTTCAATGAGCTTGCGAGAAATATCGCAGAAAGAAGCTGTTAAGCTTAAAAAACTGATGAGAAAGAATCAAGTTTCTTCTCCTGACGAACAACTTCCAAAAGGAGAAAAGATATTCCTTCGTTAATGTAATTAAAGAAGGGATTTGTTTGTTGTTGTTTGTTTATGAAAGTCCTGATTCGTCAGGACTTTTTTTATTCCTCTTCCGTACAATCGAGCACTTGTTTATTCCAAATCTCACGCTTTTTTTCGCTTAAGTTTAATACGTGTTCCCTGCATCGAAGCTCTAAATCTTGATTTACTTCACTATACGATTTTGACAAATTACGACCACACTCACAAGGAGTTAACTTGCTTTCACAAGCGAAAAAGAAAAAAGACAAAAAAATAAAACAACTTGTGTTTATCCTACTATTTGACCGCATGTCACGAAGTTAATTAATCTATTAGTAACATGCTAATGTTAAAAAATAAAATGCTTATATTCGCTACACACATGTTGAAAAAATTGACAATCATTTTATTTCTCTTTTTTGCAAGCAATTTTTCATTTGCTCACAATTACTATTTTTCCTTTGCAGAAGTAGAATACAACGATTTTTGTGGTTGCTTTGAATCATCTATTACAGTTACTACACATGATTTTGAACAAGTATTAAGAAAGAAAAATCTGCTCAACAAAAACCTAGAATCCTCTTTAAACGATTATCAGTTGAAGCAAAAAATTGAATCTTTGATAAACGAAGGATTTCAAATAAAATTAGACAACAAAAATGTTGAATTTCATTTGGAAGGAAACGAAATTGGACTAAATGGTTTAACGACCTTTTATTTTAGTTCAAAACCAATTCAACTTTCAAATGAGCTTCATTTCTCCTATTCATTACTAATGAATGAATTCCCTGAAGAACAAAATAAACTCACTTTTATTTTTAGAGGTGAGAAAACTACTTTAAATTTCATAGCCAATCAATTCTCCCATTCTATTAAACTAGAACAATGAAAAAAATACTTTTAATTACATTTCTTCAATTTATTTCTCTAAGCATTTGTGCTCAGAAAAAATTTGCTCAACTAGATCAAGAA